>NZ_POVL01000190.1 GCF_002939185.1 Enterobacter sichuanensis
GCATAATGCTGTTCATACAGCCCGTTGCGGCGGCTGACCAGGTTGCCCCAGTGGTCGTATTTCATAAACAGCGCCTGCCAGTGCTGCAGGCGGTTATCCGTGACCGGTACCGGATCGTCATTGGCGGCGAGGTTATCCGCTGCGTCGTAGCTGAACTGCGCTCGGCTGTGTCCCTGGCGGGCCTCGTAGTGCTTCAGCAAGCGTCCTTCGGCGTCGTAGCCGTAGTCCACCTCACCGCGCAGGGTGTCGCTGACGCCGGAAAGCTCACCGCGTGCGGTGTAGCGATA
>NZ_POVL01000191.1 GCF_002939185.1 Enterobacter sichuanensis
TTAACAATCCGGGAACTTCGACCTCGACGGCCTGTAGGTTCCCTGCAGCGAGGAGAAAGCCCGCTGCGGCAATCCAACTCACGGTGCGTTTCATGTGATTAACGCCTGAGGTTATCGTTTGCCCACGAAACAGCCTGAGTTCGGTTTTTAACAGCTATCTTCTTGAAAAGATTATAAAGGTGCGTCTTTACTGTATTTTCGCTGATAAATAACGAACGGGCGATTTCAATATTTGAAGCACCAATGCGTAATTTGTTCAGGATCTCTTTCTCACGGTGTGTGAGG
>NZ_POVL01000192.1 GCF_002939185.1 Enterobacter sichuanensis
CCCCGAAAAGGTGCGGGTTACTGGCCCGGTGAATATGCAGACCGTAACCGTGCAGTGGCTAATCAGCGAATGACCGGGAGTAATGCGCGGTGGAAATGGACAACAGATTATAACCGTCGCTCGATAGCGGAAACGGCGATGTACCGGGTAAAACAGCTGTTCGGGGGTTCACTGACGCTGCGTGACTACGATGGTCAGGTTGCGGAGGCTATGGCCCTGGTACGAGCGCTGAACAAAATGACGAAAGCAGGTATGCCTGAAAGC
>NZ_POVL01000193.1 GCF_002939185.1 Enterobacter sichuanensis
GCGGCGCTGGACGACGTGGGCAGCGTGCAGGGCGCACTGTCTAACGGCAGCAGCACCGACGATCCGACCCCGACCCTGAGCGGCAAGGCGGAAGCGGGCAGCACCGTGAAGATCTACGATCAGAACGGCCTGCTGGGCGAAGTGACGGCGAAAGCCGACGGCACCTGGAGCTTCTCGCCGGTGGCGAAACTGCCGGAAGGCGAGCACCGCTTCCACGTGACGGCCACCGACAGGGCGGGCAACACCAGTGC
>NZ_POVL01000194.1 GCF_002939185.1 Enterobacter sichuanensis
CTTCAAACTTAAGACTGACCGAGGCTTCTTTTAATTGTTTCCAGAGCTCTTTGGTATCTATTTTCCCTGACCTGACTGTTTTTTTGGTTTCATTACCGTCCGCATCAATACTTATGACTTCTTTATTTTCATATTTAATGAAGCTGGCCTCACTACTTTTCTTATCCACTTTACTGAGTTTGTATTTCCGCCAGTGGCTGCGAATTTTATCGGAGCGGACATAGGTACTTTTAAATCCGG
>NZ_POVL01000195.1 GCF_002939185.1 Enterobacter sichuanensis
TCTTAACTCACTGGCGATGGACGTAATCAGAACGCTGCCAACACAGCGTGGAAATCCGTGGTTGTTTATCGGTAAAAAACAAGGAATGCCGCTGAACAATCCGGTCAAAGCCTTTCAGCGTATCGTGCGACGGGCGGGAATTTTCGACAAAGAAGTGTGTATTCATACCTGCCGCCATTCGGTTGCGGCGCTCATCGTTTCCCATGGTGGAACGCTGTATGACGTTCAGGCGCAGTTAG
>NZ_POVL01000196.1 GCF_002939185.1 Enterobacter sichuanensis
GTGACCGACGAGCGTGGCGCGGTGCGCTGGAGCGGCCAGTACGGCAGCTTTGGCGAGGTACGCCACCAGAGCGAAGGGTTCTCACGGCTTGTGAATCGCTCGGCGATGGCACACCAGCCGCTTCGCTATGCCGGGCAGTACGCTGACGGTGAAACGGGGCTGCATTATAACCTGTTCCGCTACTACGACCCGCAGGTCGGGCGGTTTATTGTGCAGGATCCGATTGGG
>NZ_POVL01000197.1 GCF_002939185.1 Enterobacter sichuanensis
TGCCAGAACGGTAGTGATTGCAGCGGTCAGCGTTGTTTTACCATGGTCAACGTGGCCGATAGTACCGACGTTAACGTGCGGTTTTGTACGTTCAAACTTTTCTTTAGACATCGATTGTCCCTCTAAGACACGGATAAATCGGTGATATCACCACATCAACCAGGCGAAATGCCTGAATTGTTGAATACAGTAAAATTGAAACAGAGAGAAACGGGAAGGAGAAGTG
>NZ_POVL01000198.1 GCF_002939185.1 Enterobacter sichuanensis
TCACTAATAGACACTCTGGCCATCAGTTACCATCCTGTAATGCATCCAGTCTCGAGGACAGTGTACGGAAAAGATGCTCCGCATCATCGTGGAGTTTCTCACAAAGGTCGGCCTCAGCATCGAGATCAAGCTCGTTAAGCTTCTCCAGCAGGAGCAGAGACTGATTCTGGATGAATTTAGCCATGTTCAGCGCTGTTTTCTGTTGTTTCGTCATAAG
>NZ_POVL01000199.1 GCF_002939185.1 Enterobacter sichuanensis
TTCGAATAAAGACCTCAGATTTGACGACGAATACATCGAAAGCCTTCTCAATATCAGATATGGCGAAGGTCGTTGCCGCGCACTATTGCATCTTCTGTTCCCTGAAATGAATCCAACCGAGGTGTTTCATATTGATCACCTTCACCCAAGAAATCATTTTTCAAAGAAATATCTTGAAAAACTAGATTATATTGCGAATTCACCTGAGAAG
>NZ_POVL01000002.1 GCF_002939185.1 Enterobacter sichuanensis
ACATTCACTATGAGATCGCCCCAGAGCGAGTGAACGGAGATACGAAACTGCAGCTTCTTTATTCCAACTCATTCTTAGTTCCTTTAAGTAAGTAAGAATAGAATTATTATATTAACCATTTATTCTACGCGGGATTAAAAGTGCTGTTTTCTAGAATTTTAAGCTGGCGGGGAACGATACAATGAATCACATTGAAAGTGTCAGCATTCAATATGAAAAAATCACCTGGAGAATTCTTGATGGTAATATTCAGTTTTCAGATGCATGGAATGAGCGTCGTACAAGTTGACTTATACGGTTCGGGGGGGTAATGAGGTTTATTCAGAAAAAGGCCCTTAAGGCCTCTGACTATGACTGATGAAATGAAACCGCAAATCCCTGCTCACGCCAGTGATCGAGCTGCTCCTGCTGGCGAGGGGTTGGGGATTTCCCCGTCCAGACGAAGATTTTTTGCCCGGGAAACAGTTCAGGACGCGGTGAATCAATCGGTTCCGCCAGAACGTCAATGTGCCAGCCCTTCTGCGATAGGCGCGCGGCTTCAAGCCACAAATGGGTGCGATCATCGCATTCCCAGCCAATCAGGAGCGCGTCTTTACCGGCTTTCTTGCGGGACTCCGCCAGGCTTGCAATCGCGAATTCAATCAGTACGCCATCAAACAGGCTCGCCATGTGGCGCACGGTGTTTTGATCCTGGTTCATCCGCTGACGGACGGGAGAGAGAATATTGTCAATCAGCGCATCCATCGGGTGATCGCGACGAAACTCACCGACTTTGGCGCGCAGTTTTGCCGGGCTGGCGTAACGCAGTACGGTCATCATCTCTTCCTGGAAGGCGAGCCAGTTGCCCTGCGTCAACACTTCCTTGTTTTCCAGCAAGGCTTTGACTTTGCCGACCGAAACGCCGCTTTTCATCAGGCGTTTGATCTCTTCAATACGCAGGATATCTTCATCGTCAAACTGACGATGACCCCCTTCGCTGCGCTGCGGCTTCAACAATCCATAACGGCGCTGCCAGGCACGCAGCGTAACGGGGTTGATACCGCATCGTTCGGCCACTTCGCCGATACTGTAATAGGCCATTAACTCCCTCACGCTCAGAACTTCCATACCTAACTACACCAACCTTATCAGATTGTACAAACCATTTGTATAATTAAGGCCACATTTTGCTCAGGTGAACGGGCGACGTTGCCCTTCACCTGTTAATACATTGTTGTATAAAATGTGCCTGTCGTACAGTTAAGTCCGTCGAAATGTGTACAACCCTATCAGATTTCGAATCTCTTCTCCGGCCACGCAATCGCCGGTATCCCGCCATGCCGGGGGCTGGCAAAAAGGTGCCCCTGGAACTGGGAAATGCCTGCAGACTCCAGCCACATCCACTCTTCCGCCTTCTCTACGCCTACCGCACAGAACTGAATCTCAAGCGAGGCACAGCATTTAATGATCGCCTGAATAATGGCCTGTCGGGGGCCACTTTTGTGCACGTTCGCAACCAGATCGCGATTAATCTTAATTCTGTCCGGCTGGAACTGAGCCAGCAGCTGCAACCCGGCAAAACCGGCACCAAAGTGATCGATCGTCACGCTGATCCCCGCGCTTTTCAACTGCCTGACCGCATCCGTAAACTCATCAAAGCGGGAAATGGCTTCGCTTTCGGTAAACTCCACCACAATTTGCTCGGGCACAAACCCGTTGGCTTCAATCGCGGTAAGCAGGAAATCCACGGCGTTGGGAATGTTAACCAGCGTCATGGGCAGCAGGTTGAGAGATAACGTCTGGCCCTGTAACCCCAGCGCGCTGGCCATGGAAAGCGCGACCTGTTTGCTTTGCAAATCCGAGACATACACTTCGTCACGCGGCCGGTTGGCGAAATAGACCCCAGGTGCGCCGCCGTCGGGGGTACGGAGAAGCGCCTCCCAGGAGACGACCTGCTGCATAAACGGATCGACTATCGGCTGGAAGGCGAAGCTGCAATCCGCCCCTTTCGCGACCACTTCAGGTTGCGCGGACAAAGGTGTTTCTTCGGTGACAAAATCCCATGAATCCGCAGGCGGCAGTTCAAAGTAGTTCGATTTTTCAGTCGCTTCGATAAAGGTACGGAAAAACTGCAGAGGGCGGTCGTTGTAGGTCAGCTGGTAACGGGTCGTTCCCCTGTTGAGCACCTGCTGCAACACCTCATCTCTGTCGAACTGGCGTAGATCAAACAGCTCCATGCCCACGTTACCAAAACGCCGGACTGGACCGTGATCGCGCATTAACTCCACTACGTTATGGTGACGCGGGTCGTTACAGATCTGCTCATAGATGGAAGTTACCTGCTCCACCGGCCCTTCAAGCAGTTGAAAAAAATGTGTGCCGTTAAACAGCAGGATCCCCGTGACATTGGATTGCCGGTTTTTACGATTTGCAGCAGCGACCATGGCTTCCAGCGCTTTCACTGGAACGTCCTCGCAGATATGACTGCGGTAAATGATGGTTGTGAGCATGCTATTCCTGGGGTTAGGGTTTTGGCCACGAAAGACGTGGGTAATTTTCATTTATAGCACATTAATTGCCCTACAAATAATTTACATCTCAATCATTTACAGCAGTTAATGTGATTTTTTTCTCTGCTGTACAACTTACCAGCGCCAGAACTTTTTGTACAATATATCCTGTAACGTTACCGCTTCGCGACACCATCATAACTATATGATAATAAAGTAATTTATTAAATATATCATAAAAACATTAAAAATTTGTACATTTTAAGTGTACAGATTTTGAAATTGTGTATACCTTAAATGTAACGTTAGTGATTACAAAATTTTACAGGAGCGAAACATGCAGCAGAAAGGTTACGCCACAGATTCCGCAGCAGCGATCGCACAGTACTTCGAAAAGGCCGCCCTTCCGACCCAACAGGAGACGCTGGGTCAGGTGGTAGTAGAAATTCTCAGCGACGGGCGAAACCTCAATCGCAAATCGCTCTGTACCAAACTGCTCAGCCGACTCGAGAACGCGGATGGGCCGGAAGAGGAAGAGCATTACCACATGCTGCTTGGTCTGCTCTTCGAACGGTAAGGTTATGAACAGCAGTGACGCAGACAGTCTGATCGACAAGCTTATCGGTGAAGCCGTTCTCTCTCTGTTGAAAGAGCGGGGGCCTGTGACAACCGAAGGATTGCTACAGCGTCTGCGGACGATGAAAGCCTGTGAAAAGGATCCCCGGCGGCGGGAGACACTTGCGAAGGTGATTGCCGACATCGGCACAAATAATCTCGCCTTTACACGTCGCAGAACCGCACAAGGACGAACGAACAGAGAGGGACCTCTCAACGATAAAAGAGACAATGTAGTGCCGTTATTTGGAAGTGGAAAACCGTCCGACCCCAAAAAAATACATTGACTGCAATTTAACAGCTACGGTGAGAACAAATGAGACAAAATATTCAGCTTCAACCCGAATACCACTCTGCTTTTTTAGACAGTGCGCTGGCGGAATATTTCCGTCACGCAGGCGATCGTTTTGCTGAAGAGTCCGCTATTTTTTCTACTGCAGTACGCTGTGTTCTGGCCTCCGAGGGTCACCTGTCTAATAAAGCGATCATCTTATGGCTTATTCAGACGCTGGAAGCCACCAACGACGTGGTTCAGGCGGACGTCATTCGTAAAACGCTGGAAATCGTGGTGGGTTACACGATGGACGATCTCTGAATTCCTGCTTGCCACGCCCCCGACGTGTCATCGTCAAAACTGACGAACAGCCTGACGATGACACGTAACGCCCCGCATAACACCCTGTAATACCAGCAAAGCCAATCTGGCACGCTTCCTGCTTAACGCCACGTACGGGACTGGGTTGTCCAGTCAACTTTGCTTCATTTCTTAACAGGTCTGTTATTGATGAAAAAGATCGCCAGCGTCTGCCCGTACTGCGGTGCAGGCTGTAAATTAAACCTTGTCGTAGAAAATAACCGTATCATCCGTGCCGAAGCGGCAGAGGGGGTAACAAACCAGGGCACCTTATGTCTGAAAGGATTTTACGGTTGGGACTTCCTCAACGATACCCGTCTGCTCACCCCACGCCTGACCCAGCCAATGATCCGCTACCACAAAGGCGAGCCATTCACCCCCGTTACCTGGGAAGAGGCTATCCGTTACACCGCTCACCGGCTCAGCAGCATTAAAGCGCAGCACGGACCGCGGTCAATTATGACCACCGGCTCCTCCCGTGGAACCGGCAATGAAACAAACTATGTGATGCAGAAATTTGCCCGTGCGGTGCTAAACACCAACAACGTGGACTGCTGCGCGCGCGTCTGTCATGGTCCATCCGTTGCCGGGCTTCAGGAGACGCTCGGCAATGGCGCGATGAGTAATTCCATCAACGATATTGAGAACTCAAAATGTCTGCTGGTGTTTGGCTATAACTGCGCAGACTCCCACCCTATCGTTGCCCGGCGCGTGCTGAAAGCGCGTGAAAACGGCGCAAAAATTATCGTCTGCGATCCGCGGCGCATTGAAACGGCGCGAATTGCCGATCAGCATCTGCAGCTCAAAAACGGCAGCAACATGGCGCTGGTGAACGCCTTTGGCTATGTTCTGCTTGAAGAGGAGCTGTACGACAAAAACTACGTTGCACGCTTTACAGAAGGGCTTGAGGCCTACCGGCAGACGGTAAAAGACTATGCGCCAGAGCGTGTGGAACATCTCACCGGCCTCCCCGCCCGTGAGGTGCGTCAGGCGATGCGTACCTTCGCGGCGGCCCCTTCCGCTACCGTGATGTGGGGGATGGGCGTCACCCAGTTTGGTCAGGCCGTTGATGTGGTCAAAGGGCTCGCAAGCCTGGCGCTGTTGACCGGTAATCTCGGTCGTCCTGCCGTCGGCGTCGGACCGGTGCGCGGTCAAAACAATGTCCAGGGGGCCTGTGATATGGGCGTGCTGCCCAATATGTTCCCCGGCTATCAGGACGTCACCGATCCGGCCGTTCGGCAGAAGTTCGCCAACGCCTGGGGGATTGACGTTGCGGCGATGGACGATCGGGTCGGGACGCGCATCACCGAAGTACCTCACCTGGCGCTGGAAGGCAAGATCAAGGCCTACTACATCATGGGGGAAGATCCGCTGCAGACGGAGGCCGATCTCGGGCTGGTGCGCAGCGGTTTTGAAGCGCTCGATTTTGTCGTGGTTCAGGACATCTTCATGACCAAAACAGCGGAAGTGGCGGACGTTCTGCTCCCGGCAACCTCCTGGGGTGAACACGGCGGCGTCTTTACCTGTGCCGACCGGGGATTCCAGCGTTTCGGCAAAGCCATCGAGGCCAGCGGCAACGTGAAGCGCGACTGGGAGATTATCAGCCTGCTCGCCACCGAGATGGGTTACCCCATGCACTATGACACTAACCAGCAGATCTGGGATGAGATGCGCGAGCTGTGCCCGCTTTTCTACGGGGTAACCTATGAAAAAATGGGCGAGATGGGCCACGTGCAGTGGCCGTGCCCGACGCTGGATCACCCCGGCACACCGTACCTGTACAAAGATAATCAGTTCGACACACCAACCGGTAAGGGGCAACTGTTTGCCGCGCCGTGGCGCGCGCCGGCAGAAACGCCTGATGACGATTACCCGCTGGTGCTCTGTACGGTGCGCGAAGTAGGACACTACTCCTGCCGCTCCATGACCGGTAACTGCGCCGCGCTGCAAAGCCTGGCCGACGAGCCCGGTCGGGTGCAACTGAACCCTGCCGATGCGGACAAACGGGGCATCACTGACGGGCAGCTGGTCTGGGTGCGTTCGCGTCGCGGCAAAGTGATTACCCGCGCCAGCATCAGCGAGCGCATCAACGCCGGGGCCGTCTACATGACCTATCAGTGGTGGATCGGCGCCTGCAACGAGCTGACCCAGGATAATCTCGACCCCATCTCCAAAACGCCGGAAACGAAGTACTGCGCGGTGCAACTGGAGGCTATTGAGGACCAGCGCTGGGCTGAGGACTATGCGGCGTCTGCCTATCAAACGATGAAGACCCGGTTGATTAGCGCAGTGAATGTGTAAGTAAAAAGAGGCTCACAGCGTGGGCCTCTGACACATTGCGTGTTTATCCAATTAACAGCAGGCAGGATAAATCATCACCGCCGTTGATTTTATCGATTGCAAAGTCCATGCGCGCATCAATGGTCGTATTGTGCATGGTCTTTTCTGACAGGCTGGCGATGGTTTTCATCACCACCTGCTGGTCGATTTCACCCTGCATCGATTTTACGCTGAGAATGCATTTGACGTAGAAAAAGTCGAGCACCATACGATAAAACTGTCGCATGATGGTTGCCGTGTTTTTGCCGGGGAAATAGCTGCTGTAGAGTTTATACAGCAGATAATTGCGTAACACATAAGGCTCTGACAAACAGGAATCCTCACACAGTGTATGCCACTGCTGATTAATCTTGTCGAACTTTGCCTCCAGTTCGGCCGGGTCGTCTGAACCAGCAATATTCAGATACGCGGCAATGTGCTGATGCCCTTCCAGAATAAAACCGTCCCGGGCCGAATCTTTCGCCACGTTGGTTCCCATTACCGACAGCGCAAGATATTTCATCGCGTTTGAACGGGCCAGATTACCGGAATCCATCAGCGATTTTCCGCTTTGTAGTTCAGTCAGTAACGCGTCGTAGAAACGTTCCACTTCCGAAAATCTATTATGCAAATCAAAGTTAACGTGCTGAAGACAGAGAATAAACTGTGCCAGCGCCATTAAATTCTCTTCAATGTTACGGGATGGCGACTGGATGATATTCCAGGCAAAGAGATGGATCACCTGCTGCGTCTGCGAAGCAGACTGGCGCTGCCCAATCAGGTTTGTTTTATAGCGCGCCACGAGCTCATCCTGCTCCTGAAGCAGCATGGCATCCGGGTCAAACAGCACACGTCGCACCACTTCCGGACAGGAGAGCGTCATCGTATGTCGCGTCTCATCCTGATAGCGGGTTGAATTGCGGGGATAGATACTGCAGGTAGGCGACAGCGCCTCTTCCCCTAAATCACGGTGTACCATGCAGAGCTTGTTTTCATCGATAAACGGACAGTCCCCGTTTTCGTTGAGCCTGATTCTGGAATAGCTGCTCTTGCCCTTGCGCTGCAGGATGAGATTCTCTTTGGCAATGGCGGCAATACCCGGGTGTGAGGAGAGGAGATATTTCTGGTGGGTTTTCTTATCAATATTGATCGTCCAGCCACGACAGCATGACATTAAGCACTCTGGCCCAACGCACTGAAACTTAGTAAAAAAAAGCGGCTTGATAGTTTTATGAATATGCATAGCGAAGGCGTCATTTTATAAAGCATAAAAAGTACCATGACGCGCTCGCTATTCTAAAGGCGCATAACCGTGCACTATGTTTTGTAATTCACTGCATCAAGGGAACACATTCCCCGTAATGATTGACCAGATAGTCACGCAGCAGGTTCGGGTAACTCTTTTTCTCTACCATTTTGCGAATCAGCGCAATCAGTTCAAAATCCGTTCGCAGATTAAATTTCTGCATCATCATATATTTATGCGTAAAGACAGTTTTATCATTCATCTCCAGCGCCCGGGCCACCTGCACTACCGATAGCCCCCGGTAAAAATTCACCATAATGCGAATTTGCTGAGGTGATAATATTTTATACTGGCACTCACAGCAGCTTATTTTTTTCCAGATATAACCGGGCGCCTGCGTGCGATACCAGGCGAGAAAAAGCATCTCGCTCAGGCTATCGAGCGAGACATTACGCGGAATAAAAAGAATATCCTGGAAACAGGCGTTAAATGCCGAAACGCCCAGCGCATCCTCCACCAGTCCTAACACGATCCCTTTCTGGCGGGCCTGTAATTCTGGAATACAGGTGAGCGTCTCCCCTTTACAGAGGGAGAGCACGATAATATCGGCAGTGCTGACGTTTTCATGGCTAAATTGCGTCGCGAAGTGGATCGGCTGTTTAAAATTACGCAAAAAGAAATCTATAAAAAAACGCTGTAGTCCGCTGCGAAAAAATTGATCGGCTTCCTGAATAAGAATATTCAACATAGCAAGTACCACTGTCCTTAATGAGTGAGGAACGTCAACGCTGACATCTCAGTTATATTGCATCGTCATCACAACGACTGCACTGATACTCCCCGGCGTCGCGCCGCCGCTAACCGATTTGACCGACGCCTGCATAGCCATCGTGGCGGTTCTGTCTGCCGCAATAGTTTGCGTTATGCTGGAACCTGTTCCCTTTAGCGTCCCTGTTCCGGCCTCACGCATGGCGACCGCCACGTTTGTCGCCGAGCCGCTGTTCAGATAGTAGTCCGCCCCGGCGAGCGGATCGGGGCTTCCGGTGAACGAGACCGTGACGCTACGGGTTCCCGCCGGACACTGGGTAAACAGCAGGTTAAAAGGCACGGGATCGGATGATGACCCCGGCGTCGCCATATTGGTGGCCTGTATATTCCCAAGATTAATATCCATACTGGTGCTCCCGCCGTTAAAGATACAGGGCGAGGCAACGATATTTCCCGTGACGCCAAGATTCACGCTGTCAGCCGCGAACGCGTGCCCGCAGAATAAAAGAAGGATAAGCCCACGCTGATAATGTAATTTCATCACTCCACCTGTTACTGGTACGTCAGATTAAGCGTGGCGGAGGCATTCGCGGAGCCGGACTCGACGGAGGTTAAGGTCTGGTAATAACGCGCCGTTAACGGGAGCGTCTCTTGTCCCCCCGCAGACTGTTTTAATAACAGACGGCTATTTAATGCCAGCGGCGTACCGTTATATAAAAGCTGCACGCCGACACCTTTTGCCGTACCGGCACTCCCCTGCCCCGTTAAGGCCATCACGCTGGTATTTGCACTGTCTGGATTCTGTATTCCGCTGAGCGAGACCGTAATATTGGTGCCAGCGCTGCAGGTTAATCCCAGATTTTGTGTATTCTGCGCCACGCCCGGCGTGGTCCCCACTACGGTGCCAAAGGCGGATGCCGGAATATCACCAAGCGGGAACGTCAGCTGTGGCGTATTGATCGTGCATGCCAGGGCGTTGATGGTTCCGCCGGTAAGTTGCTCGGTCAGCCCGTCACGATAAACCCCGTCGCTGCCCTGGAGCGTGACCACGCCGATGACCCCCGGCGTTAAGGCACCGGATGACACCGGGCCGGTCACCACCAGCTCGACCCGGCCGCCATACCAGTCCACATAAGAGGTCTGCGCACTGTAAGAGAATGTATTGCTTGGGTTCTCGAAATAGGCATTTGAAGAAAACCGAATGCCTATGCCGCTGACGTTGGTGTTATACACATGATTGCCGTAGCTGCTCAGCGTGGCATTGTTATAGCGCATGCTAAAACCCAGCATTAACGGGTTGGTACACCCTGTCAGATAGCTGCCTGTCATGCTTCCCGTGCCGGAAAAAATCACCGTGCCGACAGGCGTATCACGTTGAACATTAATGGTTCCCACCGACAGCGTCGACAGCTGCGGCGTAATAGTGGTGCAGGTCCCTGCCCTGGCCACTTGCCAGCCGCACAGACAACACAGCAGTAACATAGCGTTGATAAACTTCATATTAATGCTCCTGGCGACACGTGACGCTTATGTCAGCGATGCCACCATACTGAGATCCTTTCGGCAGATTAAAATCCGCCCGACACTGCTGGTGGGATTGCGTCCCCCATGTCGCCAGAACGGTGCCCTGTTCACGCAGGCCGGTTAAATAGACCTGACCGCGATCGCCGACGATAAAACTGGCGCTGGCATCACCCTCCAGCGTGACCACCGCGCCAAACGGCACAAAACGGTTATTGTCCATTAAGGTCATCAGCACCCGGCGCCCCACTTTAGAGAGGTAATCGGCTTTCACGACCGCACCGCGTGTCGGCGTGACCGTGCGCGTATTGATCTCAAGCTCCAAATCATCAGGCATATTTTCAGGATCGAGGGCGAGATCGTTTTTTCGGTACACGGAGAGGTTATTCACCACCGTGTAGCCCCGGAAATCCGTCCGCACGCCAGCCTGATTGCGTATATTGACGCCGTGCGCGCCAGGGGCTTTGATTAACGCGTTGGTTTCCCCCAGCGGCTGCGACAGCGTAATGCCGTCAGCATGCGCAAGGATGCCGCCCTGTAAGCCATAATTCAGGCGCTCGCTACTGGTGTCGTAGCCATAGCCCGCCGAGACCTCGCCGTATGTGCCTTTATAGTCGCCGTTCATATTGCCGGTATAACCCACGCCATCGGTGCCGTAACCCTGCTGGATATTCCAGTTCAGGGCGCTGTTTTCGAGAGCAACCCCGTTCATGCCGAGATTGTGTGTTGTGCCATTATTTTGACTGGCGTTCAGGCCATAGTTGGCCCACGTCTGCGGCAGAAATTTGTCCAGCGGCACGCTGACGGTAAACGCCAGAAGCTGGTCGCGATCGTAAGATTTCGTACCCCCGCTACCGGATGACGCCGGGCTGCCGTTTTTACTGAATGTCCAGGTCACGCCATAGCTGATGTTGTGCCAGTAATTGTTGTAACCGACGCTCCATGACGCCATTGATTTATCGGCGTTCCAGTAGTCCTCCCGTGCGGCGCTCAGCGTCAGCGCGCCCAGGTTTCCACCCAGCGTCTGGCTCATCGTCAGCTCCACGCGATTGCGCCGTCTCTCCTGAAGTGCGCCGCTGTCCCCGAAGGAATCCAGCACTTCCTGCATCCCGTAATAGCCACGGGTTGAATAGCGGTATCCTGCAATGGAAAAATTTGTGCCGGTATTGAGGAGGTTCTTGCTGTAACGCGCGCGCAAGGACTGCCCCTGCGTTTTTGCGGTATCGGCCGGTGATGACCAGGCCTGGGTGATATCCGCGGAAAGCGCACCGAAATCGCCCATGTTTTTACCTACCCCAAGCGCCAGGGACTGGTACTTGCCGGAACCCTGCACGCCGCCATAGAGCGTAATGCCATCCGGCAGGCCATAAATCGCGGTGATCTGGCCAAACGGGGTTTTCTCCACGCTGCTGTTATAGGCGCGATACTGTCCCGCGGAGAGGGCATATTTCAGCCGTCCCTCGCGCTGCAATACCGGTACCGAGGCATACGGCAGCGTGAAATGCTGCTCGCTGCCATCCGCCTCTTTGATGGTCACGTCTAAGTCGCCCGCGCCGCCGGTGGGGTACATATCGCTAATCTCAAACGCGCCCGGCGCCACATAGCTTTGGTAGATCTGATAGCCATTCTGGCGGATCACCACCTGGGCATTGGTGCGTGCGATCCCGCGTACCACAGGCGCATAGCCCTTCAGGGAATCCGGCAGCATGTCATCGTCCGACGCCAGCTGGACGCCGCGAAACGGCATACTGTCAAACACATCCGCCGGGGCGGAACTGTCCCCGACGGTAAGCTGCGCTTTCAGCGGGATCACGGCGCGTTGCAGGTAGCTGTAGACCGTGTCCCATTGATCCTTGCCGGAAGGATCCCGCGACCAGGTGGTGTAGTTGCGTAAACGCCACGGCCCGATATTGATCCCCGGACGCAGGTTCGCATACTGGCTGTTGCTGCTTGCCCCCGCGCCCGTTTTCGCCCGGCTGGTCGCCCCGCTCAGGCTGTAATTGAGCATGGCTGCGGTTATCCCCTCATCCCACATCTGCGGCGGTACATAGCCTCTCGCCGGCAGGTCGATGGCTGCCTGAGGGATGCTGAGCACAAGGCGCTGGGCGCTAAACTGGAAATCCGCACTGGCCTGCGGTATCGCCTGAAGATTGACACATTCGCCCGGTTCCGCACTGAGTGCGGGAAATAATGCGGTTTTAACCCCCCAGCGCTTTAATTGCTCAATACTCAGGCACGGCTGCAATGACTCATCGCCATTCTCGTTTTTGCCTGCGGTAAAGCGAATATCCCCCGTCTCCACTAACGCGTCGTCAACAATAATATCGACATGGTAGTTCCCCGGCGCCTGAGAGCCTGATTCAAAAGCCGACAGATCGGCTTTATCCATGCCGGGATTATCCAGCTCTATCAGATCCGTGTTAAAAGCCACACTGGCGCAGAGCGTCGGAGAGGATCCGGCAAACGCCAGGGCGATAAACGTCGCCAGGCGTGCAGGCCGCATCCTGTTTATTACTGTCATGACGAATTACCTGATAAATACGGGCGTTGCCGTTTGCTAACACATTACAAACTGGCCTGGTGTAAAACGCCGGGACTGCCATAGTCATTAATGATTTTAAACGTGAGTGAATTTCCCCTTACTTCATTCGGTAATGCAAACCGGGCTGAAGCGCCGGGTAAAACGTACGTCACGTCATCCAGTTTTTTCCCCGCCAGCGTAATTTCATTAAAATTAATGACGTATTGCGTGGGGTTTTTGACCTCAAGGTTATTTCCTGTTCGTTGCCAGGTTAATTTATTGGCCTGTTCCTCTGGTGTTGACGCCCGCAGACCTTCAGGCCGGTAAATCAGTTTGATGCGGGTTTTCACTGCAATTTGCAGGGAGTTCGTCTGTTTTGATGCCGACGGAATCGCTTTAATATTCAGCCAGAACAGACTTTCCCGTTCCTGTGGCAATGCACCCGTCATTACAATTCGCTCAATGTTTTTTTGTCCGCCATCCAGGCGATATAATGGCGGTGTAATAATAAAAGGCGCTTTACCTGAATTCCCTTCCTGCATATCTATCCATGACTGAATTAAATAGGGCGTACTGTCAGGGTTATTTATGCTTATTGACGCTTCTTTTTTAGCCCCATCAAAGATGAGGCGGGTGCCGCCAATAATAACGCCAGCGTTGGCTGTGGTCAGCGTGAGCGCAGACAGCGCCAGGGCCAGTCCTGTCGTGGTGATAAAACGCATGATAAACCTCATACAACAAAGGGGCCGGGTTGGCCCCTTAATGATTCTGCAAAATATCAGTTATAGATCACTGAGAAGTTAGCGACAGAGTTTGCCGGGCCGGCGGTGACTGCCGCTGCGGTGGAAATATACTGGGCATAGAAGCTCAGGGTATTATCCGCCGTGCTGCTCAGCACATAGCTGTAGCTGTTGCTGCCATGAAGCGGGAGATCCGCCTTATCTGCCGTCATCAGGTTAATGGCTACCCCGGTCGCCGCACCCGCCGCAGACGAATCAATCGCCAGCAGGCTGGCATTGGTGGCATCCGGCGTACCATCAAAACGCACTTTGGCGCTGGTCACCGTCACCGGACAGTTTTTCAACACAATATTAAACTGCGTTGCTGCCGTTCTGGCGCCGGTGGTTGGGAACTCCGTTTTATAATAATCCCCTAATACCACGACCTGATTCTGAGACGCGACATCCACATCGCAGGCGGAATCCAGAATATTACCGTTAAAGTTAACGGTACCGGCTGCGGCAAAAGCGTGCGTCGTTGCCAGAGTGGAGCCGATTGCCAGCATTGCTATCATCATTTTATTTTTCATAAGTAAATCCTGTATCACTTTATTTATTACAGAAATCCAGACAAAGCGGTTTAAAGCTGTTCACCGCCACCTCACCTTGTCATTTATATATTGTCAGGTGCCCATTAAATAACGTCGCTTCATAGCTCAGCTTAAACATTCCGGGTTATGCCTGCCGACGAGTAAAATTTATACAACTCTTTTTCGACGCACAATCTATTTGAGGTCTAGCTGTAGACTCAGGTTTAACAAAATTAAAACAATTCTCTTTAGAATTATCTCAATGCCATTATTACGGGTCTACTTTTAGACCCGTAAAAGACAACCTTAAAATTCATATAATTAGTACTACAACATCTTGCGGTCTATTTTTAGACCTGCCGTAAACATTCCACGACTCGCTGTTTTTTAAGATAATTCTTTATGCCGATCAAAAAATGATCGCATCCGTAAGTGAGGTCTCTGATGAACACCCGAATGGCTCCCGAAGTCGATATTGAAAAAAACCCGGTGCTGACTGCAAAACCCTATAAGCACATCGAGAAATTAATTAATACTCTTCTTCCCCTGACAGAAAGACGCATTCTGTCCAGAGGGGAAGTGGTTCACTATTACCATCACGACGATCGTCAGTGTTTTTTACTTCTGCAGGGCAGCGTGGCGTTGCACCGTCGGGGAGATGGCATTGTATTAAATTCTGAATCCTCGCCGTTTATTCTCGGCGTCAGCAGCCAGTTCTCGTCAGAACATCTGTACGTCCGGGCGCTGGAAACCTCTGAACTCGCGGCCGTTTCGCTGGAACGTTTTAACAGCACGATTGCGCAACACAATTTGTGGGAACCCTTTTCGCATCTGCTGATCTATACCGCCTCCCGGGTCTACGAACACTGCTCGCGGATCTCACAGATGTCGGCCTATGACATCATCCGGTTTCAACTGGTGGAGTTGATGCAGGAGCCGGAAGCAATACGGATGAACACCACGGCGGCTGCGTATATACAGAGTCGAACCTGGCTGTCGCGCAGCGGAATTATGCGGATCCTGGCCGAACTTCGCACCGGGCAGTACATTACAATGGAGCGCGGCGTGCTGCTTGATATACACCATTTACCGAGGAAATACTGACCCAGGTGGTGCTGGCGAAAACGAGTAACGCTATAATCAGAAAGATGATTCTTTCAGGTTCAGGTTATGTCCACCACAGAAAAGCCACGACGTGGCTCCCCTTATGCACAAGAGCTGATTACGCACTTACAACCTTACTCTGCGATTCGTAACACCGGTCGCGGGGAGCAACTGGATCTGGTGGTCAACGGTCAGGGGATGAGTTATTTGATCCTGGAAGGCACCGTGGCCATTTACCGACGCAACGACAATCTGATGCTGTCGACGGCGAAAAGCCCGGCGTTTTTTGGTGTGGCCAACCTGAATGACATTTTTTTTGACGACTACCTGAAAACGGTGACCCCCTGCAAAATTGGCCTGTTGCCTACCCGGGAGCTCAACGTCCTCATTCAGGAGAAGGCGCTATGGGGGCTGTTGTCAAACCATCTGATGTTTATGTACAACCGGCTCTACAACACCGTCATGCCGAAGGGCGCCCCAACGGCCTATGAGATGATCCGCCAGCAGCTGATGTTATTGATGAATGAAGATGAGTCTTATCGCCAGGGGATTACCGCTGAGCGCTACATTCGCGACAAGACCCAGCTTTCCCGCAGCGGCGTGATGCGGATCCTCGCGGATTTAAAAACCGGGGGGTTTATCGAAATGGAAGAGGGCCGGCTCATTAAAATCAATAAACTGCCCGCTAAATATTGAATTCCGGAGACAAAAAAGGCCGCGGTTGCGGCCTTTTTACGCTCTCAATGGACGTGAACGCCCAACCGCCAGGCAAAATAGATCTCTTCTTTCAGCTCATTCGAAGAGAGCGCCAGCAAATCTGTAAATTCCAGCTCAAGCTGTTTCAGCTTTTTCAGGTACTGCGCCGGAGACAGGTTGCTCTTATCGCGACGTAAATATTCAATTGCCAGCTGTGTTGGGGTTATTTCAGTATCCATGATGTCCTCGCTTATGTACAAAACCTGACCAGTATACCACAACCTGCTGGCTAGTTTTTGACCGATTGCAAAAACATCAGGAAAATTTATACCACCGCCGTCGTCAGCCTCGAAGAGCAGCACAGACGGTCCTGCTCATCGAGAATATCGATCTGCCACACCTGATGACGGCTACCGGCGTGCAGCGCACGGCAAATACCGCGCACGCGCCCGCTGCGCACCGAGCGAATGTGGTTAGCATTCACCTCAAGCCCGACAACCTTCTGCTCCCCTTCGGTGCAGAGATACCCCGCCACCGAGCCCAGCGTTTCGGCCAGCACCACGGAGGCGCCGCCGTGCAGCAGGCCAAACGGCTGATGCGTGCGGTGATCGACAGGCATGGTCGCCTCCAGATCGTTCTCGCCGATGCGGGTAAACTGGATATCCAGCAGCCCGACCATATTCCCTTCGCCCATGGCGTTTAACGCCTGTAGCGTGACAGCGCGTTTCCAGATCATCCAATAATCTCCAGCAAAGCCTGCAATGGGTGGCGTACCCCGTTACCTTCGACCCGTTTCACCTGGCTTCGACAGGAGTAGCCCGTCGCCAGGCAGCGGTTTCGCGGCAAACGCTGCATCGCCTGATGCCAGGACAGCTCGTAGATGCCGAGCGAGTTGGCATGGTTTTTCACTTCATGTCCGTAGGTGCCGGCCATTCCGCAGCAGCCCACGTTGACGCTCTCAAGCTTCGCGCCGAACCGGGCAAAGACAGATGCCCACTGGGCGGGTGCGCCAGGCAGCGCGGTGACTTCGGTGCAGTGGCCGAACAGGTACCACGGTTCACCGCTGACATCCTGAACCGCTTTGTCTGCCAGGACCCCAGGCAGCCACTCATGCACCAGCAGCACGTTGAAATCGCCACGCTTGTCGCCCAGCGTCTGCTTATATTCATCGCGATAGCACAGCACCAGCGCCGGATCGACGCCGACCATCGGTATCCCCAGCTGCGCCACGCGATTCAGGAAATCAGCCGTTTTCTGCGCGGTCTTCGCAAAGCGCGTCAGGAAGCCCTTAATGTGCTGCGCCTTGCCGTTAGGCGAGAATGGCAGGACCACCGGCTGATAGCCCAGCTTTTCTGACAGGCGGATGAAGTCCGCCACCACCTCTGCATCGTAGTAGCTGGTAAACGGATCCTGCACCACCAGTACTGTCTTCGCTTTTTGCTCAGGGGTGAGTGCCTCCAGCTGCTCCAGGGTCATGTTCGCCGAGCGATGCCCGACGAGCTGGCGCTGAAGAGAGGGCACCGAGAGCAGCGGCAGATCGACCATCCCGATATGCTTTTCGGAAAGCTTGCGCACCAGCGGCTGGTTAATAAAGAAGTTAAAGGTCTTTGGCGCTCGCGCCATCAGCGGCGCGTAGCTCTCTACCGTCGCCACCAGATGGTCGCGCACCGGACGCAGATAGCGCGTGTGGTAAAGCTGCAGGAAACGCGAGCGGAATTCCGGCACGTCGATTTTAATCGGACATTGGGTGGAGCAGGCTTTACAGGCCAGACAGCCGGACATCGCCTCTTTCACCTCGTGGGAGAAATCATACTCGCCCTTGCTGGCATGCCAGCTGTTGCGGGTGCGCTCGATAAGCGAGCGCAGGCTGGCGCGTTTTTCCGGTAACTCCTGCTCGAGCCGGAGCGGATCAACCCCGCGGTCGGCGAGCAGGCGCAGCCACTCGCGCACCAGCGTCGCCCGCCCTTTTGGCGAGTGAATACGGTTGCTGGTGATTTTCATCGACGGACACATCGGGCTTTTGACATCAAAGTTAAAGCACAGGCCGTTGCCGTTGCACTCCATCGCGCCGCGCCAGGAGGAACGCACCGCAATCGGGATCTGTCTGTCGTAGGTGCCGCGCTTGACGGCGTCCACCTGCAGCATCGGGGCATCGACACCTTCTGGCGGGCAGATTTTACCCGGGTTGAGGCGGTTATGCGGGTCGAAAGCCGCCTTCACCTTACGCAGCTCCGCATAGAGCTGTTCACCGAAGAACGCCGGGCTGTATTCCGCGCGGAACCCTTTCCCATGTTCGCCCCACAGCAGACCGCCGTATTTGGCGGTTAAGGCCACCACCTCATCGGAGATCTGCTTCATCAGGATCTCCTGCTGCGGGTCGCACATATCCAGCGCAGGACGCACATGCAGCACCCCGGCATCCACGTGGCCGAACATGCCGTAGCTCAGGCCGTGGCTGTCCAGCAGGGCGCGAAACTCAACGATATAATCCGCCAGGTGCTCAGGGGGAACGCAGGTATCTTCGGCAAACGGAATCGGCTTCGCCGCCCCTTTGGCATTGCCGAGCAGCCCCACGGCTTTTTTCCGCATCGCGTAGATACGCTCGATACCGGCCAGATCGTTACAGAGCTGCCAGCCGATCACGCCGCCTTCGCCATGGGCAATCAGTTCGTCCAGTCGCTGACACAGCGTGGTCACCTGGCTGTCGATAAGCGCTGCGTCATCGCCGGCAAATTCCACGATATTAAGACCCAGCATCTCTTTACCCGGCACGTCGGTAATCAGCTCGCTAACGGAGTGCCAGACGATATCTTCCCGGGCCAGATTGAGCACTTTAGAGTCAACGGTTTCCACTGACAGCGCCTGGGCTTCCACCATAAACGGCGCATTGCGCAGCGCGGAATCGAACGAGTCATATTTGACGTTCACCAGGCGACGCACCTTCGGCAACCGGGTGATATCCAGCCGCGCCTCGGTGATAAACGCCAGCGTCCCTTCGGAGCCGGTCAGCACGCGGGTTAAATCAAACTGGGTCAGGTCATCGTTAAAGACGTGGCGCAGGTCGTACCCGGTCAGGAAGCGGTTCAGTTTGGGGAATTTATCGAGGATCAGCTGTCGGTTGTCGCGGCAGCGCTCCAGCACGGTACGATAAATACGCCCGCTGGCGGTGTTATCTTTGCCCAGCGTTTCCGCCAGCTCCACCGCCATCGGCTGGGTATCGAGGATATCGCCTCCCAGCAGAACCGCTCGCACGCCCAGTACGTGATCGGAGGTTTTGCCGTAGACCAGCGAGCCCTGGCCGGAGGCATCCGTGTTGATCATCCCGCCAATGGTGGCGCGGTTACTGGTGGAGAGTTCAGGTGCGAAGAAGTAGCCGTACGGTTTGAGGTACTGGTTAAGCTGATCTTTGATCACGCCCGCTTCGACCCGCACCCATCCCTCTTCAGGATTGATCTCAATGATGCGGTTCATATAGCGCGACATATCAATAATGATGCCCTGGTTCAGCGCCTGACCGTTGGTTCCGGTGCCGCCGCCGCGCGGCGTAAAGACCAGCGAGGCGAAGCGCTCCTGCGTGGCGAGCCGGGCAATCAGCGCCACATCGGCCGTTGAACGAGGAAAAACGACGGCATCGGGAAGAAGCTGGTAAATACTGTTATCGGTGGCCATCGTCAGCCTGTCGGCATAGTTCGTGGCGGTATCACCTGTAAAACCCTGTTGCTCCAGTGCCTGCAAAAAATTAAGCACCAGCTGAACGACGCCAGGTGCCTGAGAAATCTGTGGGATCATGACCGTCGACCCTAATTAGAGTAATGTGAAATCGTTTGCGTTGTGTCCGGAAAGTTTTATCACATTTTTTTCTTATAATCTCTGCTGAATTACAGGCAGAATTCGCCTGTCAAAAATCGCTGATATCATTAATGATTAGAGAGACGCGGTTTTCCCTTCCCGCCAGCCTCGCTGGTGTTTTATTAAGGAAAGTTTCATTTATGGTCAATGTTCGCCAGCCCAGGGATGTTGCGCAAATTTTGCTGTCGGTGCTGTTCCTGGCCCTCATGATTATTGCGTGTCTGTGGATTGTTCAACCCTTTATTCTCGGCTTCGCCTGGGCCGCGACCGTGGTCGTCGCCACATGGCCTTTATTGCTGCGCTTGCAGAAGCTGCTGTTCGGCCGCCGTGGGTTAGCCGTGCTGGTCATGACGCTGCTGCTGTTCCTGCTGTTTATTATTCCCATTGCTTTGCTGGTGAACAGTCTGGTGGATTCCAGCGGCCCGGTTATCCGTGCCATTACCAGTGGCGACCTGACGCTGCCGGATCTCGCCTGGCTGAACAGCATTCCGCTGGTGGGGGCCAAGCTCTACAGCGGCTGGCATAGCCTGCTGGAGATGGGGGGCAGCGCGTTGATGGCAAAAGTTCGCCCGTATATTGGCACCACCACCACCTGGTTTGTGGGTCAGGCGGCGCATATTGGTCGCTTTATGATGCACTGTACCCTGATGCTGCTCTTCAGCGCCCTGCTCTACTGGCGCGGTGAACAGGTGGCGTTGGGCGTTCGTCACTTTGCAACCCGCCTGGCGGGTAAACGGGGCGACGCTGCGGTACTGCTGGCGGCACAGGCCGTACGCGCGGTTGCGCTGGGCGTGGTGGTGACCGCGCTGGTGCAGGCGGTGCTGGGTGGTATTGGTCTGGCGATTTCCGGCGTACCGTACGCCACGGTCTTCACCGTGGTCATGCTGATGACCTGTCTTGCGCAACTGGGGCCGCTGCTGGTGCTGGTACCCAGCATCATCTGGCTCTACTGGACGGGTGATACCACGTGGGGAACGGTGTTGCTGGTCTGGAGCTGCGTGGTCGGCACGATGGATAACGTCATTCGCCCGATTTTGATCCGCATGGGCGCTGACCTGCCGCTGATCCTGATCCTCTCCGGGGTGATTGGCGGCTTGATTGCCTTCGGCATGATTGGCCTGTTTATCGGCCCGGTGCTTCTCGCCGTCACCTGGCGTCTGTTCTCCGCCTGGGTGCATGAAATTCCCCCGCCGGGAACTGACCCGGACGTGATTTTGAGCGAACTGGAAGAGTTGGAAGAAAAGAATACCCATTAAGTCTTGTTGCCGGGTGGCGCTGACGCTTACCCGGCCTACATTCTCCCGCTCAATACTTTAACACTGCTAAAGTATTTATTCGTTACACACTGGTCAGACCCGCGATTCCTGCCCCCAATCTGCTCATAACCGCAAGAAATCTTTACGTCTCTTTAACTATTGAGACGAATCCGATCGACGCTAAAAGCGGACATGCCTACTATTAGCACACGGTTATAAATCAACACCTTGATTTATAAGCATGGAAATCCCCTGAGTGAAACAACGAATTGCTGTGTGTAGTCTTTGCCCATCTCCCACGATGGGCTTTTTTTTATCCTGACTACGCGCGCTTAACCTCACAGGTACTGAGCATCCGCCACTCAGCGGGCAGCACCCGCGTTTCCCCTGTCACATTAACCGTAACCGTCTCGCGGATATCCGCTGACGATGCGCCCATCTGCAGCTCAAACTCACCCGGCTCAACGATGCGTTTCCCGTCACGACGGGTAAAGTTGAACATCTCCACCGGCAGCGTAAAGGTGAGCGTGGCGGTTTCCCCCGGCGAGAGCGTGACGCGCTGGAAGGCCTTCAGCTCCTGGAGCGGCCGAACCTGCGTGGCGACCTTATCCCTGACGTAAACCTGCACCACCTCGCTGCCGCTGCGCTCCCCGGTGTTGGTGATCTCCACGCTCAGTGCCACCTCGCCGTCGACCGACACCTCAGATGAAGCCACGCTCGCGTTCCCCCAGCTAAATGTCGTCCAGCCGAGGCCGAAGCCAAACGGGTAACGTGCACCGAAATGGAACGCAAACGGCGTGCCGCCGCTTTTGAGCTTGTGATTGTAGTAGTACGGCATCGCGCCGGCGCTTTTCGGCACGCTCACCACCAGACGCCCCTGCGGCTCCGCACGCCCCGTTAGCACGTCCGCAATGGCCCAGCCCCCTTCCTGCCCCGGTGCCCACGCCACGATCAGCGCGGCCACCTTGTCCTCCAGGCCCTGAAGATGGTAAGGACGCCCTCCGGTCATCACGACAATCACCGGTTTGCCCGTCGCCACCAGCGCCTCCAGCAACTGTTGCTGCACGCCCGGCAGGTTTAAGGAGTCGGTATCCGAACCTTCCCCCACGGTACCGCTCTGGAACAGCCCGGCGAGATCGCCCACGCAGGCCACGACAACATCACTCTCCTGCGCGGCATTCACAGCCTCGGGGATCAAGGCGGTGCTTTGCGAAACCGGCGACTGCTGCATCGGTTTGCCTCCACTGTCCCCCGGGAAGACCGGCGCACCCGCCATCCGTTTTTCGATGATGTGACACCCTTTAGCGTAGCGGACCTGCGACGCGCCGAGGTAATGCTCCAGCGCCGCGCGCGGCGTCGTCACCTGAGAGGTCTCCTCGACCATATCGCTGATGATCAGATGAACGGGGAAACTGTAGCCGCTGAGTAACGCCAGCGGATCGTCTGCCGTCGGCCCTACCACCGCCACGCGGGGTTTGCCACCAAGAGGTAAGATGCCGTTGTTCTCCAGCAGCGTGACCGATTTTGTCGCCACCTCCCGCGCGACCTGGCGGGTCACTTCATTTTGCAGATCGATACCGTTTTCATCGACATACGGCTCTTCAAACAGACCGAGACGGAATTTTTCGGTCAGCACACGGCCCACAATCTCATCCACTTTCGCCATGGCGATCAGCCCGCGATCGACGGCTTCGGCCAGGTGGCGTGCGCAGTCATCTTTCGGCAGCTCAACATCCAGCCCGGCGTTGAAGGCCAGCGCGGCAGATTCTGCCGCATCGTGGGAAACCCCATGATGCTGATGCAGCAGGCTGACGCCGCCGTAGTCGGCCACAACGATCCCGTCGAAGCCCCACTGTTCGCGAAGGACGGTGGTCAGCAGGAAGCTGTCGCTGTGGCCCGGCTGGTTATCAATATCGTGATAGGCGGGCATTACCGAACCGGCGTTGGCGAGCTTCACCGCCATTTCAAACGGCAGCAGGAAGGTGTCGTTAAGCTCGCTAAAACCCAGGTGTACCGGAGCATGGTTACGCGCGCCTTCACTGAACGAGTGACCCACATAATGTTTGAGGGTCGCCAGCAGGTCACGTTTGTCGCCCTGCAGTCCCTTAACATAGGCGGTAGCCATGACGCCCACCAGCCAGGGATCTTCGCCAAAGGTCTCTTCGGTTCGCCCCCAGCGCACGTCGCGGGAGACATCCAGCACCGGCGCCAGCCCCTGCTGGCAGCCCACAGACCGCGCCTCTTTACCAATCTGTTGTGCCGCTCGCTGCACCAGTTCAGGGTCCCAGGTTGAACCGTAGTTCAGCGACGACGGGAACAGCGTGGCGTCTTTACACAGCAGCCCCACCAGGCACTCCTCATGGAACAGCGCCGGAATGCCGAGACGCGTCTCCTCAATCATCATCCGCTGCAGGCGGTTAGCGGCGCGTACCCCGGTTTTCGCATCAACGATATGGGTTCCCAGCGGACGGGTGATCTGCCCGACGCCCAGCTTAAGCCGTTCGCCGAGAGAAGCCTGTTGGCTCACACCGGCAAATTCGTCACTCAGATCGCTGCGCTCGCGGTGGTTGCCGTTTTCATCGAGGATCAGCCAGTACGCATGCATCTGAGCGAACTTCTCTTCCGGGGTCATGCGTGACAGTAAATCGGCGACGCGCTCGTGCACGGGACGTCCCGCGTCCTTATAGATAGCTGTCATGTTTTACTCCTGTAGTGCGGAAGGTGTTGCCGGGCTGAGCTGCCCTGCTTCGGGTCTTACCTCACGTTTGCTGGCCAGCTCCCGGGCGATGGAGTCCACCAGCCGGCTGTTCAGTTTGTAGATGGCCAGCAGCGCGACCATGCAGAGGAACAGCGCGCAAGGGATAAGGGTGAACAGTGCGTTAATGGTCGAGAGCACGTGCGGTGCCTGGGCTGCCTCACCGGGTGCATAATCCACCATGCCCAGCACCCAGCCGACGACCGCCCCGCCCAGCGCCAGGCCAAATTTGATGGCAAACAGCGCGGTGGAGAACACCAGCCCGTCCAGGCGGCGGCCGCTGCGATGCTCTTCGTAGTCCACCACATCGGAGAACATGGTCCACTGCAGCGGTGTGGTGAGGTTTTGCACAAAGCTGAAGACGATATTGAGGCCAAAGATGAGCCAGACCTGAGAAGGCGGCAGGAAGAAAATCAGCGCGCCGAAGATGACGAAGGAAATAATGGTCCACTGATAGGCGCGTACGCGGTCAAATTTCCCCAGCAGCCGTTCGGATAATAACGCGCCGCTTAATGAGGCCACCATCCCGGAAACAATAAAGGCAAAAACCAGCTCCGGACGCAACAGCACATATTTCACGTAATACATCGTGGCGGAACCCCGCGTCACCACCGCCGTTAACAGTAAAATATTAAACAGGAACACAATACGCCACTGGCTGTTTCCGGCCAGCAGTTTTAAATCGGTAAACATGGATCCGGAGGTATCGTTGCGTGGAGAATAACGCTCGCGGGTCATCATGAAACAGCAGAAGAACAGTACAATCCCCAGCAGCCCCATCAGACTCATGGCATAGAAATAGCCTTTCTGCACGTTGCCCTGGCCTAACAAGGAGACCAGCGGCAGGGCAATTACCGTCACAATCAACCCGCCGATAAATGACAGGCCAAAGCGCCAGGATTGCAGGGAGTGACGCTCACGCGGATCCAGCGTCAGCGCGCCCGGCATGGCGCAGTAAGGCACGTTAATCGCGGAGTAAATCAGGCTTAAAATAGCGTAGGTCACGCAGGCATACACGATTTTTGCCGTTGGCCCAACATCCGGGACATAGAACGTAATCAGGCAGCTCACGCCAAACGGAATGGCAAACCACAGCAGCCAGGGTCGGAAACGACCGTGGCGCGTCCGGGTGCGATCCACCAGCGCGCCAATGCACGGGTCGACAAACGCATCGACCACGCGCACCACTAAAAACATGGTGCCCATAACCGCGGCGGGCAAACCAAAAACGTCCGTATAGAAATAAGCGAGAAATAGCGTTGCCGTTTGCCAGACCAGCGCGCTGGCCATATCACCTAAGCCATAACCTATTTTATCTTTGGTACGCAATACAGAGGAGATTATCATTGTTATTTGCCTTTTTATCAGGTTAAAACGTATTTCAACCAGTTGCGCATCTTCACCAGGGAAATGCGCAGTAAGGCTCAAGTATTAGCAACGCTTTGCGGGCTAACAATTGTCTAAATTAACAGACAAATTATGATATTTAGTTTTTTACTTTATTTGTGATGGGGAGCATATTCGGGCGGAAATAAAAAAGGCGAGGAGATATCTCCTCGCCTTTATCCGTTTTTTAGCGGTTACTTGTTCAGTTCCGCCAGGCTCAGCCAGGTTTGCACCACGGTATCCGGGTTCAGGGACAGGCTATCAATCCCCTCTTCCATCAGCCATGCGGCAAAGTCTTCATGGTCGGATGGGCCCTGACCACAAATCCCGACGTATTTACCCTGCTTCTTCGCTGCGCGGATGGACATAGAGAGCAGCGCTTTCACCGCCTCGTTACGCTCATCGAACAGCTCAGAGACCACGCCGGAGTCGCGGTCCAGACCCAGCGTCAGCTGCGTCATGTCGTTCGAACCGATAGAGAAGCCGTCGAAGTGCTCAAGGAACTGCTCAGCCAGCAGGGCGTTGGACGGAATTTCACACATCATGATGATCTTCAGCCCGTTCTCGCCGCGCTTCAGCCCCTGACGAGCCAGCTCGTCCACCACGGCTTTCGCCTGATCCACGGTACGCACAAACGGGATCATGATCTCGACGTTGGTCAGCCCCATGTCGTTGCGCACGCGTTTCACCGCCTCACACTCCAGCGCGAAGCAGTCGCGGAAGCTGTCGGATACGTAGCGTCCGGCTCCGCGGAAGCCCAGCATCGGGTTCTCTTCTTCCGGCTCGTAGCGCTCACCGCCCACCAGGTTGGCGTATTCGTTAGACTTAAAGTCTGACAGACGCACAATCACGCGTTTCGGCCAGAACGCCGCGCCCAGCGTGGCGATCCCTTCGGTCAGACGGCCGACGTAGAACTCTTTCGGCGAGTCGTAGCCTTTCATCATCTCGCGGATTTCGTTCTGCAGTTTCGGATCCTGGTCGTCAAACTCCAGCAGCGCACGCGGGTGGACGCCGATCATACGGTTGATGATGAATTCCAGACGCGCCAGACCTACGCCTTCGTTCGGCAGGCAGGCGAAGTCAAACGCGCGGTCAGGGTTACCGACGTTCATCATGATCTTCAGCGGCAGGTCCGGCATGGTATCCACGCTGGAGCTCTTGACGCTGAAGTCGAGGATATCAGCATACACGTAGCCGGTATCGCCTTCGGCACAGGAGACGGTCACATTCTGTCCGTCTTTCATGCGTTCGGTAGCGTCACCGCAGCCGACAACCGCAGGAATACCCAGTTCACGCGCGATGATGGCAGCGTGACAGGTACGGCCACCGCGGTTGGTAACGATAGCCGCGGCTTTCTTCATGATCGGTTCCCAGTCCGGGTCGGTCATGTCGGTTACCAGCACGTCGCCAGGCTCAATACGGTTCATTTCGCTGATGTCGTGGATCACTTTCACCGGACCGGCACCGATACGGTGACCAATCGCACGGCCTTCCGCCACGATTTTGCCCTGCGCGTGCAGCGTATAACGCTCCATTACCTGGCCGCGAGAACGGACGGTTTCCGGGCGCGCCTGCACGATAAACAGCTTGCCGGTGTTACCGTCTTTCGCCCATTCGATGTCCATCGGACGACCGTAGTGTTTTTCGATCTGCACCGCCTGCTTCGCCAGCTCCTGCACTTCAGCGTCGGTCAGGGAGAAGCGATCGCGCTGCTCCTGCGGCACATCTTCAATTTTCACCTGCTTGCCATGCTCCTGCGTCGGGGCATAGATCATGCGGATTTTTTTCGAGCCCATGGTGCGGCGCACCACCGCCGGGCGGCCAGCGGCCAGCGTCGGCTTGTGAACGTAGAATTCGTCAGGGTTAACCGCCCCCTGGACCACCATCTCACCGAGACCCCATGCAGAGGTGATAAACACCACCTGGTCGAAGCCGGATTCGGTATCGATGGAGAACATGACACCGGAGGAACCGACATCCGAGCGCACCATGCGCTGAACGCCAGCGGAAAGCGCGACGCCACGGTGGTCATAGCCCTGATGCATGCGATAGGAGATGGCACGGTCGTTAAACAGGGACGCAAAGACATGTTTCACCGCCACCAGCACGGCGTCATATCCCTGAACGTTCAGGAAGGTTTCCTGTTGCCCGGCAAACGAGGCGTCCGGCATATCTTCTGCGGTGGCAGAAGAGCGCACGGCAAAAGAGGCCTGCGCGTCATCAGCAGAAAGCTGGTTGTACGCGTCGTGAATGGCTTTTTCCAGTTCCGGCTGGAAAGGTGTGTCGATGATCCACTGGCGGATCTGCGCCCCGGCTTTCGCAAGCTCGGTAACGTCATCAATATCCGTTTTATCCAGCAGGTCGTAAATGCGCTGGTTAACACCGCTCTGGTCTAAAAACAGGTTAAAGGCATCGGCGGTGGTGGCAAACCCGTTCGGTACGGAGACACCCATACCTGACAGATTTGTAATCATTTCACCCAGGGAGGCATTTTTGCCCCCAACTCTGTCTACATCATTCATGCCGAGTTGGTTATACCAAAGCACCAGCGGTGACGAGCCATTGTTGGACATCGAAACAATCCTTTTGTGATATTTGATCGGAGTAAGTAACGCCTGACTACGTATTTATAGTGGCATATTTATTTCCGCTAAAAAAACGGTGAATCGTGTAAGCAATTTAAATTTTCAACTTTTCGGATACTTTCCCATCAACGATTAAGCCGATGATTCCTCTATATTCAGCCAGAAACCCCAAAAATAAAGTCGCTATATGAAAAATGAAATCCACTTTTCAGGAAAATCAAAAACAGCGTTTCATTCATAATTAGGATAAGTTCTTTGCTGTATAAATTACTTTTTTAATTTATGCTTTCAGACAATTACGTATGATATTCAGGGTGGGTAAAATGGATAGTGCTGTCGATCGCCACGTTTTTTATATTTCTGATGGGACGGCGATCACCGCCGAGGTGCTGGGCCACGCGGTGATGTCGCAGTTCCCCGTTTCGATTAACAGCATCACGCTGCCGTTTGTCGAAAATGAGAGCCGCGCCAAAGCGGTGAAAGACCAGATTGACGCCATCTATCAACAGACCGGCGTCCGCCCGCTGGTGTTTTACTCGATTGTGATCCCCGAGATTCGCTCGATCATTCTGCAAAGTGAAGGCTTTTGTCAGGATATCGTGCAGGCACTGGTGGCCCCGCTGCAAAGCGAACTGAAGCTCGACCCGACGCCCATCGCCCACCGTACCCACGGGCTTAATCCCGGTAACCTGACCAAGTACGATGCCCGTATCGCCGCCATTGATTACACCCTGGCGCACGATGACGGTATCTCTCTGCGTAATCTCGACCAGGCGCAGGTGATCCTGCTGGGCGTGTCGCGCTGCGGCAAAACCCCGACCAGCCTCTATCTGGCGATGCAGTTCGGTATTCGCGCCGCCAACTACCCGTTTATTGCTGACGACATGGATAACCTGGTGCTGCCCGCCGCCCTGAAGCCGCTGCAGCACAAGCTGTTTGGCCTGACCATCAACCCGGAACGCCTCGCCGCCATCCGCGAAGAGCGCCGCGAAAATAGCCGCTACGCCTCGATGCGCCAGTGCCGAATGGAAGTCTCCGAAGTGGAAGCGCTGTACCGTAAAAACCAGATCCCGTGGCTGAACAGCACCAACTATTCGGTAGAAGAGATCGCCACCAAAATTCTCGACATCATGGGGCTTAACCGCCGCATGTACTAATATGCTAGTACATTAACTCAGATTCAGGTATCATCATCGGCAACCACGGGGCGGTGTCGCCCCGAACTTGAAATCAGCAGGGATTGGTTTAAGGTGATGCCCATCACTTCCCGGTAGTCTGCCGATGAAGCAAAAATTTTCTGAGACATTCCATGAATAAAACCGATGAACTCCGCACTGCGCGCATTGACAGCCTGGTTACGCCGGCTGAACTGGCACAGCGGCATCCCGTTTCCGCCACCGTTGCGGAACATGTGACGGCCTCCCGGCGACGCATTGAAAAAATCCTCAATGGTGAAGACCCGCGTCTTCTGGTGGTGATTGGGCCGTGCTCCATCCACGATCTGGATGCGGCGATGGATTATGCCAAACGGCTGCAGGGGCTGCGTGATAAGTACCAGCATCGCCTTGAGATCGTGATGCGAACCTACTTTGAAAAACCGCGCACCGTGGTGGGCTGGAAAGGCCTGATTTCCGACCCTGACCTGAACGGCAGCTATCGTGTGAATCACGGTATTGAGCTGGCGCGTAAGCTGCTGTTACAGGTCAACGAGCTGGGCGTGCCGACGGCAACCGAGTTTCTCGATATGGTGACCGGGCAGTTTATCGCCGACCTGATCAGCTGGGGCGCGATTGGCGCGCGCACCACCGAGAGCCAAATCCACCGCGAGATGGCTTCTGCCCTCTCCTGTCCGGTGGGCTTTAAAAACGGTACCGATGGTAACACCCGTATCGCGGTGGATGCCATCCGCGCGGCCCGTGCCAGCCATATGTTCCTGTCACCGGACAAGAGCGGCCACATGACAATTTACCAGACCAGCGGTAACCCGTACGGCCATATCATCATGCGCGGCGGCAAGAAGCCCAATTATCATGCAGAAGATATTGCGGCGGCCTGCGAGTCGCTGGCCGAGTTCGACCTGCCGGAACATCTGGTGGTAGATTTCAGCCACGGCAACTGCCAGAAACAGCATCGCCGCCAGCTGGATGTGTGCGATGAGATCTGCAAGCAGATCCGCAGCGGTTCAACCGCTATCGCTGGCATTATGGCCGAAAGTTTCATCAAGGAAGGGACGCAGAAGATCGTTGCCGGACAGCAGATGGTTTACGGGCAGTCCATCACCGACCCGTGCCTGGGCTGGGAAGACAGTGAACTGCTGCTGGAGAAGCTGGCTGCCGCCTTGGACACTCGCTTTTAACATCCTGCCGGGTGGCGCTGCGCTTACCCGGCCTACGATTCGTGCCCTTCTCCCTCAGCCCCGTGGGAGAGGGTCGGGGTGAGGGCATCAAGCCGCACCTCCCCCCAATTTTATCCCCTCACCCTTTTTTCACAAAAACGCTTGCTGTGAATTTGCAGTTTATTGATAATGATTATCATTGTTACATTGATTGTTATTTATAAACATTATGTCACGTACGGATAACAGCGCGGCAACGCCAGCAAAAACACACACAGCGCCAGCCCCTACCGAGCGCAGGATTGACAGCAAAACCCTGCTCGGCGATGAGGGGCGGGTCATTATCGAGCATGACGGCCAGCGCTACCTTCTGCGCCAGACCCATGCCGGAAAACTGATCCTCACGAAATAAACAACACAAAAAACGACGCCAGCCACCCAGGTGAAACCAAGGCAGCCAGCGCTTTTCAATGCTTATGGAGAGTTGCTATGCCACACCTGCCTTCCGCATCTTTACGTCCGTCACTTCTGGCGCTGGCGATCGTCAGCGCTCTGCCGGGCACCGCTTTTGCCGCCACAGATGAAATGACCGTGATCGCCACGGGTAACGCCCGCAGCGCCTTTGAAGCCCCCATGATGGTGAGCGTGATTGACGCCAGCGCGCCGGAGAAACAGACCGCCAGCTCGGCGGCCGACCTGCTGCGTAACATCCCCGGTCTGACGCTGGACGGCACCGGGCGCACCAACGGGCAGGACGTGAACCTGCGCGGCTATGACCGTCGCGGCGTGCTGGTGCTGGTGGACGGCGTGCGGCAGGGAACCGATACCGGACACCTGAACAGCACCTTCCTCGACCCGGCGCTGATTAAACGTATCGAAGTGGTTCGCGGTCCGTCGGCCCTGCTGTACGGCAGCGGCGCGCTGGGCGGCGTGATTTCGTATGACACCGTCGATGCGAAGGATCTGCTGGAGCCGGGTAAAAGCAGCGGTTACCGCGTGTTTGGTACCGGCGCGACGGGCGATCGTAGCCTTGGCATGGGGGCCAGCGCCTACGGACGCACAGACACGCTGGACGGGCTGGTGTCCTGGTCCAGCCGCGATCGCGGAGATATCCGCCAGAGCGACGGTGCAACGGCGCCTAACGACGAATCCATCAATAACATGCTGGCGAAAGGCAGCTGGAAAATCGATCCGGCCCAGACCCTGAGCGGCTCCCTGCGCTACTACAACAACGCCGCCCGGGAGCCGAAAAACCCGCAAACTCCCGGGGCGGACAGCAGTAACCCGATGACCGATCGCTCCACCATTCAGCGTGACGCGCAGCTGGGCTATAACATTGCCCCGGCGGGTAACGACTGGCTGAACGCCGACGCAAAAATTTACTGGTCCGAAGCGCGCATTAACGCACAGAATATCGACAGCAGCGGTGAGTTTCGCCAGCAGACCACCAAAGGCGGCAAAGTTGAAAACCGCACGCGCCTGTTCAGCGACACCTTTGCGGCACATCTGCTGACCTACGGTGGGGAATACTACCGTCAGGAGCAGCACCCGGGCGGGGCCACCACCGGTTTCCCGGAAGCGAAAATCGATTTCAGCTCTGGCTGGTTGCAGGATGAAATTACCCTTCGCGATCTTCCCGTCACCCTCCTTGGCGGCACACGCTATGACAATTACCGCGGCAGCAGCGATGGCTACGACGATGTCGATGCCGATAAATGGTCATCCCGCGCCGGGTTAACCATCAGCCCGACTGACTGGCTGATGCTGTTTGGCTCTTACGCGCAGGCGTTCCGCGCGCCCACCATGGGCGAGATGTACAACGACGCCAAACACTTCTCCATCGGCAGCTTCTATACCAACTACTGGGTGCCCAACCCGAACCTGCGCCCGGAAACCAACGAAACGCAGGAGTTTGGTTTTGGCCTGCGCTTTGACGATCTGATGCTTGCCAACGATGCGCTGGAGTTCAAAGCCAGCTATTTCGACACCAAAGCTAAAGACTACATCTCCACCACCGTCGATTTTGCGGCGGCGACCACCATGTCCTATAACGTCCCGAACGCCAAAATCTGGGGCTGGGACATGATGGCAACGTACTCGGCCGACCTCTTTAACCTTGACCTGGCCTATAACCGCACGCGCGGGAAAGACACCGATACGGGCGAGTATATCTCCAGCATCAACCCGGACACCGTGACCAGCAAGCTGGACATTCCGGTGGCGCAAAGCGGTTTCTCCGTCGGCTGGATTGGCACCTTTGTCGAGCGGTCAACGCATATCAGCAGCAGCTACAGCCAGCAGCCGGGCTATGCGGTCAACGATTTCTACGTGAGTTACAAAGGCCAGGAGCGGCTCAAAGGCGTAACCACAACGCTGGTGCTCGGCAACGCCTTTGACAAAGCGTACTGGTCCCCTCAGGGCATTCCGCAGGACGGCCGTAACGGCAAGATTTTCGTAAGCTATCAGTGGTAATTCCCGTCGGGGCCACTCTTCAGAAGGAAAAGACAATGAATCACTACACACGCTGGCTTGAGCTCAAAGAAGATAATCCGGGAAAGTACGCGCGCGACATCGCCAGTTTAATGCACATCAGCGAAGCAGAGCTGGCCTTTGCCCGCGTGGGTCACGACGCCTGGCGACTGCGCGGTGAAATCCGCGAGATCCTCGGCGCGCTGGAAGCGGTGGGCGAAACCAAATGTATCTGCCGTAACGACTATGCCGTACATGAACAGACAGGGAGCTTCACCAACCAGCACCTGACCGGACACGCCGGGCTGGTGCTTAACCCGCGCGCGCTGGATCTGCGCCTGTTCCTCCACCAGTGGGCAAGCGCGTTTCACATCAGCGAAGCCACCGCCCGCGGCGAGCGGCAGAGCATTCAGTTTTTCGACCACCAGGGCGATGCCCTGCTGAAGGTCTACGCCACGGAGAACACCGACGTTTCCGCCTGGGGAGACGTGCTGACCCGCTTTATCTTTGCCGAGAATCCCCCGCTGGCGTTGAAGGTGGCCGAGCGCCCGGCCCACGCTGAACAGCCGGAAGCCGCGCTCGTGGATGCCGAGTGGCGCGCCATGACCGATGTGCATCAGTTCTTCAGCCTGCTCAAGCGCCATAACCTCAGCCGCCAGCAGGCGTTTCGCCTGGTGGGGGACGATTTGGCCTGCAAGGTAGAGAACGCCGCGCTGGCGCAGCTACTGGAAGCGGCGCGCCGGGACGGGAACGACATCATGATCTTCGTCGGCAACCGCGGCTGCGTGCAGATCTTCACCGGTGCGGTGGAAAAGCTGGTGCCGATGAAAGGCTGGCTGAACATCTTTAACCCAACCTTTACCCTGCATCTGCTTGAAGGATCCATTGCGGAAACGTGGGTCACGCGCAAACCAACGGCAGACGGGCATGTCACCAGCCTGGAGCTGTTTGCCGCCGACGGGACGCAAATCGCCCAGCTGTACGGCCAGCGTACCGAAGGCGAACCGGAGCAGAGCCGGTGGCGCAGCCAGATTGACGCCTTAACGGCGAAAGGGCTGGCCGCATGAAACGGTGGCTTGCCCTGATCGGCGCCCTGCCCCTGCTGGCATTTGCTGCCCCGCAGGAGAAAATCGTCACGCTCGGCGGCGACGTCACCGAGATTGTCTACGCCCTCGGTGCGGCTTCTTCGCTGGTGGCGCGCGACAGCACCAGCCAGTGGCCCCAGGCGGCGAATGCGCTGCCTGACGTGGGCTATCTACGCCAGCTCAACGCGGAGGGGATCTTATCCCTGCGCCCCACGCTGGTGCTGGCCAGCGCCCAGGCGCAGCCGTCTCTGGCGCTAAAGCAGGTTGAGCAAAGCCACGTCAGGGTGATCGAAATTCCCGCCAGTAACGACCTGAGCGTCATTGATGAAAAGGTGCGGATCGTGGCGGAAGCAACGCACCGCGAGGCCGAGGGGCAAGCCCTGCGCAACAGGCTCCGTCAGGCGCTGTCGACACTTCCCGCATCGCCGCTCAACAAGCGGGTGCTGTTTATTCTCAACCACGGCGGGATGACCGCCATGGCTGCCGGACAACAGACCGCCGCCGATGCCGCTATCCGCGCGGCGGGACTGCTTAACGCGATGCAGGGGTTCAGCCGCTATCAGCCGCTGTCTCAGGAAGGCATCATCGCCAGCCGGCCCGATCTGGTGGTGATTTCCTCGGCCGGCATCACCGCCCTGGGCGGTGAAGCGAACCTGTGGAAGCTGCCCGGCCTGGCGCAAACCCCGGCAGGACGAAACAAGCAGGTGCTGGCGATTGACGATATGGCGCTGCTGGGCTTCAGCCTGCGAACGCCAGAGGCCATCCAGCAGCTGCGCAGCAAAGCGGAGCAGCTGCCCTGATGTCCCGGCGGATCACCTTATCGTTATGGATGCTGACCGCGATCCTGGCCATCATAACCCTCGCGGCAACCGGGGTCGGGGCATTACACCTGCCAGTCAGCCTGCTGTGGAACGGCACAGACGAAGCGCTGCGTCAGATCTGGCTGACGATCCGCCTGCCTCGCGTGCTGCTGGCGCTGGCGATCGGCGGTTCACTGGCAGTGGCGGGCTGCGTGATGCAGGGGCTGTTTCGCAACCCGCTGGCAGACCCAGGCCTGCTCGGCATCAGCAGCGGCGCGGCACTTGCCGTCGCGCTGTGGGTGGTGCTTCCCCTCTCGCTGCCTGCCCTGGTGATGCTGTATGCCCCGATGCTGGCGGCGTTTCTCGGTGCGCTGGCCGCCACCCTGGTGATTTTTATCCTCAGCCGACAACGTGACGGTTCTTTGTCGCGCCTGCTGCTGGTAGGCATTGCCATCAACGCCCTGTGCGGCGCGGCCGTCGGCGTGCTGTCATGGCTCAGCAATGATGCCCAGCTTCGCCAGCTTTCGCTCTGGGGAATGGGCAGCCTCGGCCAGGCGCAGTGGTCAACGCTGCTGGCCGTCTCGTCGCTGATGATACCCACCGTGCTGGTTATCTGGCGTCTGGCAGGCGCCCTTAATTTGCTGCAACTGGGTGACGAAGAGGCGCACTACCTCGGCGTGGACGTCGCCAGCGTGCAGAGGATCCTGTTGCTGTGCAGTGCTCTTCTGGTGGCTGCCGCCGTTGCGGTCAGCGGCATTATCGGCTTTGTCGGCCTGGTGGTGCCGCACCTGGTGCGCATGTGGCTGGGAGCCGACCACCGCGCCGTACTCCCTGGTTCGGTGCTGGCCGGAGCGTTGTTATTGCTGGTTGCCGATACGCTGGCGCGCAGCGTGGTCGCCCCGGCGGAAATGCCGGTCGGCTTATTGACCAGCCTTCTCGGCGCACCGGGGTTCCTGTGGCTTATCTTTCGTCGTGGAGGTTCGCATGGCTGAACGCTATTGTGGCGAAAACCTTGTTTTTCGCGTCGGGCAACGGACGCTGATTAACGACGTGTCGCTGACCTTATCTCAGGGCGAGATGGTGGCGTTGATTGGCCCCAACGGCGCCGGGAAATCCACGCTATTGCGGCTGCTTACCGGCTATCTTAAACCGGCGGGCGGACAATGCAGCCTGGCGGGCACGCCGATCGCCGCCTGGCAGCCGGAGACGCTCTCCCGCTACCGGGCGGTGATGCGTCAGAACACGCAGATTGGATTTGACTGGCCGGTTGAAGCAGTAATCGGCATGGGCCGCGCGCCCTGGACCCGCACGCCTGAAGCCTCGGTAGTAGAAGCGGTGATGGTCGTTACCGGGTGTTTACCGCTGGCGGGCAGGCAGTTTGCCGCACTTTCCGGTGGCGAGCAGCAGCGCATCCAGCTCGCCCGCGCGCTGGCTCAGCTCTGGTGCGACGGTGCGCCACGCGGCTGGCTGTTTCTGGATGAACCCACGTCTGCGCTGGATCTCTACCACCAGCAGCATCTGCTGCGCCTGCTGAAATCCCTGACCCGTCGGGGACATCTGCACGTGTGCGTGGTGCTGCATGACCTTAATCTGGCGGCGCTGTGGGCGGATCGCATCCTGCTGCTGCAAGGCGGAAAAATCGTGTCCCAGGGGAAACCGGAAACCGTTTTGCAGGCCGATGCGCTGGCAAAATGGTACGGCGCGCAGGTCCACGTTGGCCGGCATCCGGCTCACGCTGCGCCGCAGGTATTTCTCGCCCCCTGACCCGGCTGATAAAAATCTTTCAGGGTTTCCAGCAGGGCATGCGCTGCTTTAGAAAGCTGCGTGTGCCCGGGATGGATCACCCCGATACACTTTTCAATAGGCGGGCTGTCCAGCGGAATACAGACCGCGCCTAATGAGGCCATCTGGGTCTCACACAGCGCCGGTACGGCACTGCCGCCCAGCCCGCTCGCGACCATGCGCCCAACCGTCACCAGTTGATGGCTCTCCAGGGCGACCTCCAGTTTTCTGCCGCTTCGCGCCAGCTCCTCTTCCATCATCAGACGCACCGCAGAGGGACGCTGCAGGGTAATGAAATCCAGCGTCAGCAGCGCGTCCCATGTCAGGCGCTTTTTGCCTGCAAGCGCAGAATCTTTCGGCACAATGGCAATAAACCGGTCGAGGCCCAGCGGGGTAAACAGCAGGTTGTGCGTTGGCGCAGGCTCGAATGCGATCCCCATCTCCACGCGCCCTTCCCGGACCATCTCTATCACCTGCTCGTTAATCACATCATGCACGGTGACGTTGATCCCGGCGTGGCGGTCGCGAAACGCTTTTAGCACCTCGGGTAAGACATTCGCCGCAAACGACGGCATGGCCGCGACCGAGATTTTACCGCGCTGCAGGGTAAAGCACTGGTGCATGGCCTCTTCGACGTTATCCCAGTCCGCCAGCAGCTGCCGCGCCATCGGCAAAAAGGTCTCCCCTTCCTGCGTCAGGGCCACCTTGCGCGTACTGCGCTGAAGAAGCGGTCCGCCCAGCGCGTCCTCCAGCCCTTTTATCGTCAGGCTCAGGGCTGGCTGAGAGAGATTCAGCCGTTCGCTGGCGTGCGCGAAATTCAGAGTGTGAGCTACCGCTAAAAACGCGCGTAACTGTTTGACACTCATTCTCATTTTTCATCCTGTTAACTAATTGAAAAAATTTAGTTAACAGGAAATTAATAAAAAAACCAAATGAGTGGGTCACAAATTCAAAATTAACAAATGAGTCGCCACCCCTAATGATACCGGCACGGTTAACGGGAGGGATGAGTATGGCAGGACTGGATAAGCGCGTCGGCAGCTATGCGCAGGCGCTGGATGGGCTGACGGACGGGATGACCTTGCTGGCGGGCGGCTTCGGCCTGTGCGGCATTCCGGAGAACCTGATTGCCGAAGTCAGACGCCGGCAGGTGCAGGGGCTGACGGTGGTCTCAAACAACTGCGGCGTGGATGGCTTCGGTCTCGGGATCCTGCTTGAGACGCGGCAGGTTCGCAAGGTAGTGGCCTCTTACGTCGGCGAAAACGCGCTGTTCGAGCAGCAGGTGCTGAGCGGCAAGCTGGAGGTTGAACTCACGCCGCAGGGGACGCTGGCCGAAAAGGTGCGCGCAGGCGGCGCCGGGATCCCCGCGTTTTACACCGCGACCGGCTATGGCACCCCCGTGGCTGCAGGCAAAGAGGTGCGCCAGTTTGCGGGTAAACATTACATCCTCGAAGAAGCCATTACGGGGGATTTCGCGCTCATCAAAGGCTGGAAGGCGGACTGGTACGGCAACGTTATCTATCGCCATACCGCGCAAAACTTTAATCCGCTGATGGCAACCGCGGGCCGGATAACGGTGGTGGAGGTGGAAGAGATTGTTCCGCCAGGTGAACTGCCTCCGTCGGCTATTCATACGCCGGGCATTTACGTCGACAGGCTGATTGTCGGCCAGTTTGAAAAACGCATTGAGCAGCGCACGCTGCGCGCGCAAGGAGTGTGACGATGTTGACCCGTGAACAGATGGCCATGCGCGTGGCCCACGAGTTGCGTGACGGTTACTACGTCAACCTGGGGATCGGCATTCCGACGCTGGTGGCGAACTACATTCCCGCAGGGATGGACGTGATGCTCCAGTCGGAAAACGGTCTGCTGGGGATGGGCGCCTTCCCCGATGAGCAGAGCCTCGACGCCGACATGATCAACGCCGGTAAACAGACCGTCACCGCACGGACAGGGGCCGCCATTTTTGACTCAGCGCAGTCGTTTGCCATGATCCGCGGCGGTCATGTCGACCTGACCGTGCTGGGTGCCTTTGAAGTGGACGTTGAGGGCAGCATCGCCTCGTGGATGATCCCCGGAAAAATGGTGAAGGGGATGGGCGGCGCGATGGATCTCGTTGCCGGGGCGCAGAACATCATTGTGGTGATGACCCACGCCTCAAAAAGCGGTGAGTCAAAGCTGCTGCCGCGCTGCACGCTGCCGCTCACGGGCGTGGGCTGCATCCGTCGGGTGTTAACCGACCTCGCGCTGCTGGAAATTGAGGATGGCGCGTTCATCCTGCGGGAGTATGCCCCCGGCGTCAGTATTGACGAGATCGTGGCGAAAACGGCCGGGAAAATCATTGTGGCGGACGACGTGCGCGAGATGCGCTTTAGCTGAGGGCTTCGGATGAAACAGGTCATGATTGTCGGGGCAACGCGTACCCCTGTCGGCAGTTTTCGCGGATCGCTCGCCTCCCTCTCTGCGGTTGAGCTGGGGGCTGTCGCGGTACGTCACCTGCTTGAGAGCAGCGGTCTTGATAAAGAGAAGATTGACGACGTGATTTTCGGTCAGGTGCTGACGGCGGGATGTGGACAAAACCCGGCGCGTCAGACGGCCATCGCCGCCGGATTACCCGTCAGCACGCCAGCGACAACGGTCAATCTGGTGTGCGGCGCGGGCCTGAAAGCGGTACAACTCGCCGCGCAGGCGATCCGCAGCGGCGACGTCGGGGTGGTTATCGCAGGCGGTCAGGAGAGCATGAGCAACGCCCCCTATCTGCTGGACGGGGCGCGGTCTGGTTTGCGGTTTGGCCATACGGGTCTGCAGGACAGCATGATTACCGATGGTTTGTGGGACGCATTCAACGATTACCACATGGGTATCACCGCTGAAAACGTTGCCCGGCAGTACGGTATTTCCCGCGAACAGCAGGATGATTTCGCCGCCCGGTCGCAGCAAAAAGCGGCGGCCGCCATTGCGTCCGGTCGGTTTGACGCCGAGATAGCGCCAGTCACGGTGAAAGAGGGCAAAAAGCCACCGCGGGTTATTCGTTGTGATGAACAGCCCCGACCAGAGACCACCGCTGAGCAGCTTGCGCAACTGCGCCCCGCATTTTTACGCGAGGAAGGCACGGTCACGGCGGGAAATGCTTCGACGCTCAATGACGGTGCCGCTGCGGTACTGCTGATGAGTGAAGAAAATGCGCGGCAGAGCGGACTGCCGATCCTCGGTCGCATTGTGAGTTACGCCGTAACGGGGGTTGACCCGTCGGTGATGGGCATCGGTCCGGTGAGCGCCTGCCAGACGGCGCTGGCGCGGGCGGGCTGGACGCTCGATGAGGTGGATCTCATTGAAGCCAATGAAGCCTTTGCCGCTCAGGCGCTGGCGGTGGGCAAGCAGCTCGGCTGGGATGCGCGCAAGGTGAATGTAAACGGCGGCGCGATTGCCCTTGGTCATCCGATTGGCGCCTCCGGCTGCCGCATCCTCGTGACGCTGCTGTACGAAATGCAGCGCCGCGACGTTAAAAAAGGGCTCGTCACCCTGTGCATTGGCGGCGGACAAGGCATCGCCCTGACTGTCGAGCGTTAAGCCTCTCGTTGGTACCCGAATAATAATTAAAGTGAGGAGTCGTAATGAGTGTGTTAATTGCCCTGGCGGCGCTGGCACTGCTGATGCTGGCGGCCTATCGCGGATACAGCGTGATTTTGTTTGCCCCGATTGCGGCGCTCGGCGCCGTGCTGCTGACCGATCCTGGCGCCGTCGGCCCGACGTTTACCGGGCTGTTTATGGAAAAAATGGTCGGCTTCGTCAAGCTCTACTTCCCGGTGTTCCTGCTGGGTGCCGTGTTTGGCAAGCTGATTGAACTCTCCGGCTTCTCGCGCGCTATCGTCGCCGCAGCGATTCGGATCCTCGGGCGGCGTCACGCCATCCCGGTGATTGTCCTGGTGTGTTCGCTGTTAACCTACGGTGGCGTTTCGCTGTTTGTGGTGGCGTTTGCGGTTTACCCCTTTGCCGCCGAATTGTTCCGCCAGAGCGGCATCCCGAAACGGCTGATCCCGGCCACCGTGGCGCTCGGTGCATTCTCGTTTACCATGGATGCCCTGCCCGGCACGCCACAGATCCAGAACATTATCCCCACCAGCTTTTTTGGCACAAACGCCTGGGCCGCGCCGTGGCTGGGGCTGATTGGTTCGCTGTTTATTATCTGTTTTGGTCTGCTCTGGCTGGAGCGCCAGCGCCGCAAAGCGCTCCAGAACAACGAGGGGTACGGCACGGATCTGAAAAATGAACCGGAAACGCCGGACGACATTAACCTCCCTCACCCGCTGATTGCCCTCTCTCCTCTGCTGCTGGTAGGGATCCTCAATCTGCTGCTTACCCGCTGGATCCCCGGCTGGTACGGCACCAGCCACGAGCTGACCCTTCCCGGACTTGCAAAGCCGATTGTGATCGAGGTAAGCAAGATCACCGCCATCTGGGCCGTGGAAGCGGCGCTGATCGCCGGTATCGTGCTGGTGCTGGTTTTTGGCTTTCGCAATATCCGCGGACGTCTGGCGGAAGGCAGCCGCACGGCGGTCAGCGGGGCCATTCTGGCCGCGATGAATACCGCCTCGGAATACGGTTTTGGCGCGGTGATCGCCGCCCTGCCCGGTTTTCTGGTGTTATCCCACGCGCTGGCGGCCATTCCAAATCCGTTACTCAATGAAGCCATCAGCGTGACCGTTCTTGCAGGGATCACCGGTTCGGCGTCCGGCGGGATGAGCATTGCCCTCGCGGCCATGGCCGACACGTTTGTTGCCGCCGCCCACGCAGCCAATATCCCCCTTGAGGTGCTGCATCGCGTGGCCTCCATGGCCAGCGGCGGGATGGATACCCTTCCCCATAACGGCGCGGTGATCACCTTGCTGGCAATCACCGGTCTGAGCCATCGTCAGGCCTACGGCGGCATTTTCGCTATCACTATCATTAAAAGTCTGGCAGTGCTTTTTGTCATTGCCGTGTTCTATCTGACCGGCATTGTGTAAGGAGAAAAAGATGAATCTGAACGGTAAAACCGCCCTGGTGACCGGCTCAACCAGCGGCATTGGCCTGGGGATCGCCCGGGTACTGGCGAAAGCCGGGGCACAATTAATTCTTAACGGTTTCGGTGACAGCGAAGCGGCGCGCGCAGAGATCGCGCAACTGGGCAAAAAACCGGGCTATCACGATGCGGACCTGCGTGATGTCCTGCAGATTGAAGCCATGATGCGCTACGCCGAAACGCAGTTTGGCGGGGTGGATATTCTGGTCAATAACGCCGGGATTCAGCATGTGGCTCCGGTTGAGGCGTTTCCGGTTGAAAAATGGAATGACATTATCGCCATTAATCTTTCCGCAGTGTTCCACACCAGCCGGCTGGCGCTGCCTGCCATGCGGGAGAAAAACTGGGGGCGCATCATTAATATCGCCTCCGTTCACGGCCTGGTGGCCTCAAAAGAGAAGTCAGCCTACGTTGCTGCCAAGCATGGGGTGGTGGGTTTTACGAAGTCACTGGCGCTGGAAACCGCTCGCACCGCGATTACCGCGAATGCGCTCTGCCCCGGTTGGGTACTGACCCCGCTGGTGCAACAGCAGATCGACAAACGTATTGCGCAGGGCGTCGCGCCGGATCTGGCCCAGGACCAGCTTCTGAGCGAAAAACAGCCTTCCGGGGAGTTTGTTACCCCGGAACAGCTGGGCGAGTTGACGCTGTTTTTATGTAGCGACAGCGCCGTTAACGTTCGCGGCGCAGCATGGAATATGGATGGCGGCTGGGTCGCTCAGTGATGTCCTGGCCGGGTAGCGTAGCGCCACCCGGCAAAAGACTAGCTTGAGCAGCTGACCTCCAGCCGCTTGCCCCAGTCAGGCGGGCGGCTGACGTAATCATCATCCCGGTCGGCAAACGGCGTGCGCAACGCCACATGCAGACGATGTAACTCAGCGTATTCCCCCTGCTCTGCCTGCTCAATCGCCCGCTGCGCCAGCCAGTTGCGCAACACCATCGCCGGGTTCGCCGCGTTCATCTGCCTCTGGCGGGTAGCGTCATCCACCTGCTCCGACTGAAGCCGCGTGCGGTACTGAGTAAACCAGTCGTCAAACGCCTGTCGATCGATAAATTCATCACGCAGCGGCGAGGCAGGACTGTGCTGCTCCGTCTGGCCCAGCATGCGGAAGGTACGCGTATAATCGCTGCCCTCACGTGCCATAAGGGTAAACAGGCCATTCAGGATATCGTTATCGCCTTTCTCCTGGGTCATCAGCCCCAGCTTGTTGCGCATCAGCGTGCCGTATTCGCGCAGCAACGTCTCCTGATAGCCATCAAGCGCATCATTGAGGGCATCGACGTCGATAAACGGTGACAGGGATTGCGCAAGACGCTGAAGATTCCACAGTCCCACCGCCGGTTGATTGTCAAAGCTGTAGCGCCCCTGGTAGTCGGAGTGGTTGCAGATATACCCCGGCTGATAATCATCGAGGAAACCAAACGGACCGTAATCGAAGGTCAGCCCGAGGATCGACATGTTGTCCGTATTCATGACGCCATGGGCAAAGCCCACCGTTTGCCAGCGTGCGATCATCGTGGCCGTGCGGGCCACCACATCCCTGAACCAGAGAACGTATTTATCCGCCTCGTCCTGCAAATGCGGCCAGTGGTGACGGATGGCAAAATCCGCAAGCTGGCGAACCTTGTCCGGCTCGCGGCGATAATAAAAGTGCTCAAAATGACCGAAGCGCAGATGGCTTTGCGCAATGCGCATCAGCATCGCCCCTTTTTCCATCGTTTCGCGCGCGACCGGCGTATCGCTGGTGACAATCGACAGCGCACGGGTCGTTGGAATGCGCAGTGCATGCATCGCTTCAGATGCCAGGCATTCACGAATCGTTGAACGCAGTACCGCGCGCCCGTCGCCCATGCGTGAATAGGGAGTCAGCCCTGCGCCTTTCAGGTGCCAGTCAACCGTCTCCCCGTTGGGAAGCTGTTGTTCGCCGAGCAAGATCCCCCTGCCGTCGCCCAATTGACCCGCCCAGACGCCAAACTGATGCCCGCTGTAGACCTGAGCCAGGGGTTGCATCCCGGGGAGTAGCGTTTCGCCGCCCCAGACGCCAGCGCTGTCTGAACGCTGAAACAGCGCGGGTGGAATAGCCAGCTCGTCTGCCAGCCGATCGTTATGCCAGATGAGACGGGAATTTTGTAGCGGTGTCGGTTTGAGTGCGGTGTAAAAACCAGGCAACTCGTCATGCCAGTGAGCAGTAAAAGACAGGGTCATAAGTCCTCCTGCTTTTAGTGTAGAGGGTTTACCCGGTCTTAAACACGGGCGAAAGCAAGGGTTATCGCTGCTGAACCAGCGTGGTGACGTGTTCAGCAGAGACGGCAGGCCACAGCGCCCCCTGCATGGCACCAAAATTGAAGGACAGGACGCGCTGCAACAGGGCGTGATCGTCAATGCCCGAGACGATCACCGACTGACAGTGCGGCGTGATTTGCCAGAGGATTGCGCGCATAAAGGGCTCAAAGGAGAGTTCCTGAGCACGCTGCTGAATGAATCCTTTATCGAGAATGACCCGTTTGAATAATCCATCATAGACCGCTTTGAGCGATGCTGCGCCTGCGCCAAAGTTTGCCAGGACCAACGGGAAATGGATCGCCATTCTTGCCAGCTGCAGATCGTCCTTTCCGTTATTTAAACCTGGATAATTCTCATTAACAGTAAACTCCAGAAACGGATAGCGCTCAAGAATTGAAACAGCGTTTCCATTACTTAATAAAAACTCAACAATTACAGGTGTAATATTGATCCATGCAATTAACTGATGCTGAATAAAAAACAGTTTACAGGTATCAAGCAATTGCAGTTTTTCGTTAAACAGCGCTAACTCTTCCGCCTCGGAAAGCCGCGGGATAACGAGTTCAGTAGGGATCCTCACTTCGCTGCCGACGCCAGTAAAGTTAACCACAATGTCTAAACCTTTCAGCTCACCTGCGCTATTACGGGCAGGCTGAAGCAACAGTTCAGACTGGTAAGCATTATCTAGCGTAATAATCATTGCACTCGCCCCGCATTAAAGATGAGAGAGGACATCCTGGAGCAATTGCTGACACAATTCCACTGTCTTGATTTTAATAAGATTAATTTCATTAGTTCCGTATTAATTTTCAGATTTATCCCTGAATCTAAAATAATCTTATCCTGGTTGTAGAATAATAGCCAGTTTTAGATAAAACAGACACATGCGGGCTAAGCTAATTTTAGGTAAATTTAACTTTAATCATCTTATTTGAGAAAAAAACGGCATGAATTATTAGTTACCCTGCCGTCATAAGAGGCGTCCATCGGCGACTAAATACGTCGAGCCTGCCAAAAACTTTTACGCCAGTAAACATTATCCAGAGAAGAACGCATCACCCCGCGACTGGTCGACGCGTGAATAAACTGATTGTCTGTATCATATATCCCCACATGGAGACCGCTTTCACCCGACCCGGTTTTGAAGAAAACCAGATCCCCGGGCAGAAGATCGTCTTTATCAATTTCCGTACCGATTTCAGCCTGTTTACGCGTTTCGCGCGGCAGCTGTAAATCGAACTTATCGCGAAACGTCATCAGCACAAAGCCGGAACAATCCACCCCGCCACGGCTCATGCCGCCGTAGCGATAAGGCGTGCCGCGCCAGTTGCTCAGCTGATCGTTAAGGCTGGCAATGACGGTGATCGAATCTGAAAGCCGTGGGTTAGGCGGCGGAGCACGATGGCTACTGCATCCCGCAAGAAAGAGTGCAGCCATCAGGAGAAACCAGAATCGCATTTCAGACGAATCCTCTGCTTTTTTGTTCTTTTCGTAATTTAGCGTGCAAGTGTGTGGACAGGCAAGAAACGGTTACTCCTGCCCGGTAGAAATCAGCATCTTATGTCCCTCTATATCCAGCCTGCGGAACGCCATTTTGTACGCGCGGGCAAGATTGGGTGGCGTGAGAACCTGATCCCGCGTCCCGCTGGCGATCAGGTTTCCCTTCGACAGCAACCATACCCGGTGGGCATGACGCAAGGTATGGTTGAGGTCATGACTGCTCATTACCACGGCGATGCCTTTTCGGCTCAGGGTGCTTAGCTGCGTATCCAGTGCCGCCTGCTGCGCCACATCCAGACCGCTCATCGGTTCATCAAGCAGCAGCAGCCGCCCGTGAGGATTACCGGCCGGGTGGATCTGCACGATTGCGGCCGCCAGACGCACCCGCTGCCACTCTCCACCCGAAAGCTGCCTGGCTTGACGAGCCAGTTTATCTTCCAGCCCCAGGGCTGCAGCCACGTCCGTCAGCAGCGCCGTATGGTGTTTATCATGCAAATGCAGCGTCAGGTAGTGCCAGACAGGCATCGCAAAGGGCGGTGTCTGCTGCTGCACAAGGTAACTGCGCCGGTGCGCCAGCGAGACTGGCGTCCAGTCGGTGAGGGGATGCCCCAGCAGCGTTACCTGCCCTTCACCACCAACCAGGCCTGCCATCCGCGCCAGCAGCGTGCTCTTGCCCGCGCCGTTCGGCCCGACAAGATGCAGAATTTCACCCGCATTGACGGTACCGGTTACCGGCGCCAGACGTCCCTTTTCGGCTACGTCCGTGAGCTGCATCAGCAGTGACATTATTTCGCCAGCGCCAGCTTGATAGATTCCATCACAATCGGATCCTCAGGCGTCATATCCGGTGAAAAACGTTGCACCACCTGGCCATCACGACCAATCAGGAATTTTTCGAAGTTCCACAGAATGTCATCCGGGTAGAGCGGCGCGCGGCCTTTGCTGGCCATACGTTCATAAAAACCGCTTCCTTCCGGCGCAACGGCTTTCGGTGCGGCAGCGATCAGCTTCGCGTACAGCGGATGACGATGCTCACCGTTGACATCAATTTTGCTGAACAGCGGGAACGTGACGCCGTAGGTGGTGCTACAAAACGTCTTGATCTCCTCTTCGCTGCCCGGCTCCTGGCCCAGGAACTGGTTGCACGGGAACCCCAGCACGGTGAAACCGTCCTTCTCCCAGGCCTTCTGAATGTTCTCCAGCTGTTCGTACTGCGGCGTCAGGCCACATTTGGATGCCACGTTGACGATAAGCAACACGTTGCCTTTGTAGCCTTCCAGCGTGGTGTTATCGCCATCAATGGTGGTCACTTCAGTATTCAGGATATCTGACTGCATGGCATTCCCTCAGGTTGTCTTACGGGTATCGTGATTTAACGTCCAGCTTTTAATAGTAGCCAGATAAAGACCGGCGCGCCCAGCGTGGCGGTCACCACGCCAATGGGCAACTCTGCGGCTGTCAGGGCAAGCCGGGCGATGATATCGGCCACCAGCAGCGTGACGGCTCCGGCAACAGCCGAGGCCGGAAGCAAGGTTCGATGGTCAGTGAGGCCACACAGGCGCAGCATGTGCGGGATCACCAGCCCAATAAAACCAATCGCCCCCGCGAGGGCGACGCTGACGCCGACCAGCCAGCCAATGGCAATGACCAGCACATTACGCCAGAACCCAATCGGCATACCGAGCTGGCGGGCAGAGGTTTCACCCAGCGCGAGCATATTCAGCGGCTGCGCCTGCAGGGCAACCCACACGATAACCGGCACCAGCAGCACCATAAGCCAGCCCTGGTGCCAGTCAACGCCGCCAAAGCCGCCCATCATCCAGTACATGAGCTGTCTCAGGTCAAAGGAGGTTGAGAAGTAGACGGCCCAGGTCATCAGCGCGCTGCAGATGATCCCGAGCGCCACGCCGGCAAGCAGCAGACGGCTGGTCGATAAGTGCCGTCTGGCGAAGCGAAGCAGGATGACCGTGATCAGTAATGCGCCGAGAATGGCGCTCAGGCTAATACTCCACCCGGTGAGCTCTCCCCCACCCAGCATCACCGCGGCAATCAGCCCGACGCCAGCCCCGTTCGAGACGCCGAGCAGCCCCGGTTCCGCCAGCGGGTTATCAAATAACGCCTGCATAATGGTGCCGCCCAGCGCCAGCGCGGCCCCCACCAGCATCACCGCGACGGTGCGCGGCAGACGAATTTGCCAGACAAAGAGTTGTCCGTCTGGCCCCCACCAGCTCTCAGGCCCTATCCACCTGTCACCGGCACAGAGGCTAACCCCTGCGGCGACAATGAGCAGCAGCACCAGTAAAAGCAGGCGACGTTGATCGGAACGGTGCTGGCGATGGGCGTAATCAAGCATGGAGTCGGTTTTATTTGCGAGAGATATCATTGATTTTACGGCGGGTTTGCCAGGGAGCGCAAAGAAAAAAGGCCGCATGGGCGGCCTTTTTAGTTAGTTCATATTACTCTGCTTTGGGCGTTGCGTTTTCGACACGGCTTTTTAACTTCTGGCCGGGTCTGAAGGTCACCACGCGGCGGGCTGTAATGGGAATATCTTCCCCCGTCTTCGGGTTACGACCCGGACGTTGGTTTTTGTCTCGCAAATCAAAATTGCCAAAGCCGGAGAGTTTTACCTGCTCACCATTTTCCAGAGCACGACGGATCTCTTCGAAAAACAGCTCTACCAGCTCTTTGGCATCCCGTTTGCTAAGCCCAAGCTTATCAAACAGATATTCTGACATTTCAGCTTTTGTAAGCGCCATAGGTTCAATCCCTCAATGATGCCTGGAATCGCTCTTTTAATGCCTCTACACATTTGGCGACGGTAGCGGCAATCTCCTCTTCTTCGAGTGTACGGCTGGTATCCTGAAGGATAAGGCTGATAGCGAGGCTCTTGAAACCTTCTGCTACGCCCTTGCCGCGGTACACGTCAAATAAGTTTACGCCAACTACCTGATTTACGCCAACTTTCTTACATTCGGCCAAAATATCTGCTGCAGGCACATTTTCGGCGACCACAACCGCGATATCACGGCGGTTTGCCGGGAAGCGGGAGACGTCCTGAGCCTGAGGGATCACGCGGTCTGCCACCAGGTTCCACTCCAGCTCAAACACGATGGTACGGCCGTTCAGGTCCAGTTTACGTTCCAGCTCAGGGTGAACAACGCCAATAAAACCAACACGTTTGCCGTCTAAATAGATGGCTGCACTCTGACCCGGATGCAGGGCCGGAATGGCTTCTGCGCGGAATTCAATTTCAGATAATTTACCGGTCAGATCGAGAATCGCTTCCAGATCGCCCTTCATATCGTAGAAATCAACCGTGCCTTTTGCCAGGTCCCAGTGCTCTTCATAGCGGTTACCGCTAATCGCACCAGCCAGCATAAGATCCTGACGGATGCCTAAATTTGCCTGATTATCCGGCACAAAGCGCAAACCGCTTTCGAAAATTCGCACGCGGTTTTGCTGGCGATTCTGGTTATAAACGACAGTGCCCAGCAGGCCGGTCCACAGAGACAGACGCATAGCCGACATTTCGCTGGAGATTGGGCTTGGCAGGATCAGGGCTTCCTGACCTGGGTGGATCAGCTGCTGCAGTTTTGGATCAACAAAGCTGTAGGTGATCACTTCCTGGTAGCCTTTGTCGTTCAGCATGGTTTTCACACGCTTCAGGGACAGGTCGGCTTCACGGTGGGACCCCATCACCAGACCCGCCTGCACAGGCTCGTCAGGGATGTTGTTGTAGCCGTACACGCGGGCCACTTCTTCCACCAGATCTTCTTCAATTTCCATGTCGAAACGCCAGGATGGCGCAACGGCTTGCCACTCGTCCTGGCCTTCGGTCACTTCACAGCCCAGACGCTTCAGGATATCGGTCACCTGCGCATCGGGTACGTGGTGACCAATCAGGCGATCCAGCTTGCTGCGACGCAGGGTGATGGTCGCGCGCTTCGGCAGCGTGGCTTCGTGGGTGACATCAATCACCGGGCCCGCTTCACCGCCGCAGATGTCGATCAGCAGACGGGTGGCACGTTCCATCGCTTTGTACTGCAGCGCAGGGTCAACACCGCGCTCGTAACGGTGAGAGGCATCGGTGTGCAGACCGTGACGGCGTGCGCGACCGGTGATAGAGAGCGGGCTGAAGAATGCACATTCCAGCAGCACGTTTTGCGTCTCATCGTTCACGCCAGAGTGTTCGCCACCGAAGATACCGCCCATCGCCAGCGCTTTGCTGTGGTCAGCAATCACCAGCGTGTCAGCGTTCAGTTTCGCTTCGCTGCCGTCAAGCAGAACCAGGGTTTCACCCTCTTTCGCCATGCGTACAACAATACCGCCTTCGATACGATCTTTATCGAACGCGTGCATCGGCTGACCCAGCTCCAGCAGTACGTAGTTGGTCACGTCAACCACCGCATCGATAGAACGAATACCACAGCGACGCAGTTTCTCTTTCATCCACAGCGGGGTTGGCGCTTTAACATTGATGCCTTTCACCACACGACCGAGGTAGCGTGGGCAGGCATCCGCGGCATCAACCTGAATAGGCAGAACGTCACTGATGGTCGCTTCAACCGGGACGATCTCCGGCGCGTTCAGTTCGGTCTGGTTCAGCACGGCAACGTCGCGCGCAACGCCGATAATCCCTAAGCAATCAGCACGGTTTGGCGTGACGCTGATTTCGATGGTGTTGTCATCAAGCTTCAGGTATTCGCGGATATCGGTACCGATCGGCGCATCCAGCGGCAGCTCGATGATGCCGTTGTGATCGTCGGAAATCCCCAGCTCAGAGAACGAGCACAGCATACCTTCGGACGGTTCACCGCGCAGTTTGGCAGCTTTGATTTTGAAATCACCCGGCAGCACAGCACCGACGGTCGCCACGGCCACTTTCAGCCCCTGACGGCAGTTTGGTGCGCCGCAGACGATATCCAGCAGACGGTCACCGCCCACGTTGACTTTTGTTACGCGCAGTTTGTCCGCGTTAGGGTGCTGACCGCACTCCACCACTTCACCCACGACCACGCCATTGAACGCGCCCGAAACCGGCTCAACGCCGTCCACTTCCAGACCCGCCATGGTGATCTGGTTAGAAAGCGCGTCGCTGTCCAGCGTGGTGTTCACCCATTCGCGTAACCACAGTTCACTGAATTTCATTGTTCTGTCCTGCCCTTATTTAAACTGTTTGAGGAAACGCAGATCGTTTTCGAAGAATGCACGTAAATCGGTCACGCCGTAGCGCAGCATGGTCAGACGTTCCATGCCCATACCGAACGCAAAGCCAGAGTAAACTTCCGGATCGATGCCCACGTTGCGCAGCACGTTTGGATGCACCATACCGCAGCCCAGCACTTCCAGCCATTTACCGTTTTTACCCATCACGTCCACTTCCGCAGACGGTTCAGTGAACGGGAAATAGGAAGGACGGAAACGAACCTGCAGATCTTCCTCAAAGAAGTTGTTGAGGAAATCATGCAGCGTGCCCTTCAGGTTGGTGAAGCTGATGTTTTTATCAACAATCAGGCCTTCCATCTGGTGGAACATTGGGGTGTGAGTCTGATCGTAGTCGTTACGATAGACGCGGCCCGGCGCGATAATGCGGATTGGCGGTTCCTGCTCCTTCATGGTACGGATCTGAACGCCGGAGGTCTGGGTACGCAGCAGACGGGTCGCGTCAAACCAGAAAGTGTCGTGGTCAGCACGTGCCGGATGATGGCCAGGAATGTTCAGGGCATCGAAGTTGTGGTAATCATCTTCAATTTCCGGGCCAGTCGCCACGGTAAAGCCGAGCTCACCGAAGAAACTTTCAATACGATCGATGGTGCGGGTAACCGGATGCAGACCACCGTTTTCAATTCGGCGACCCGGCAGAGAAACGTCGATCGTCTCTGCGGCCAGACGCGCATTCAGCACCGCGCTTTCCAGCTCAGCCTTACGCGCGTTCAGAGCCTGCTGTACCTGCTCTTTGGCTTCGTTAATTACCGCACCTGCTGCCGGGCGTTCTTCTGCCGGCAGTTCACGCAGGGTTGTCATCTGAAGGGTCAGGTGCCCTTTTTTACCAAGATATTCGACGCGGACATTGTCTAACGCGGCAACATCTGAGGCCTGATTAATGGCGGCTGTTGCACTGGCAACCAGCTCTGCGAGATGTGACATGATTTTCCTCGTTATGTAGCGATATTTACCAGCGGCAGATACAAAAAAAGCCTCCATCAGGAGGCTTTCTGGCGCTGTTTTCCGTTTCGTCTCTCACGCGCTAGCCTCCTGATCTCAGGTGCTAAAGTAAAAGAAGAAGCGGAAAATAGCAGCATTCATGCTTGCGTTACCTTGTGTGGTAAGGAACCTAACGCCTTATTGAAAAGGGTAGCCCAAAAATTGTCAACGTTTTGATGCTGTTGAAACGAAAAGAGGGAGCCAGGCCCCCTCTCTCAACTGGCTTATGCCAGTGCTGCTTTCGCTTTTTCGACCAGAGCGGTGAACGCTACTTTGTCGAATACTGCGATGTCAGCCAGGATCTTACGGTCGATTTCAACAGAGGCTTTTTTCAGGCCGTTGATGAATTTGCTGTAAGAAATACCGTTCTGACGTGCTGCTGCGTTGATACGCGCAATCCACAGTTGACGGAACTGACGCTTACGCTGACGACGGTCACGGTAAGCGTACTGACCTGCTTTGATAACAGCCTGGAAGGCAACGCGGTATACGCGTGAACGCGCACCGTAGTAGCCTTTAGCTTGTTTCAAAATTTTCTTGTGACGTGCACGTGCAATTACACCACGTTTTACGCGAGCCATGTGTGCTCTCCTGTATCTATTCTAAGTTAAAAAAGTTAAACGAAACGACTTATGCGTACGGCAGGCACGCGATAACCAGGCCCAGATCGCCTTTAGAAACCATGGCTTTTGGACGCAGGTGACGTTTACGCTTGGTAGCTTTCTTAGTCAGAATGTGACGCAGGTTAGCGTGCTTGTGCTTAAAACCACCTTTACCGGTTTTTTTGAAGCGCTTAGCAGCACCGCGTACGGTCTTAATTTTTGGCATTTTAATAACTTCCACTTCGCATTGTTAAATAAACGAAACCCAGGCGAACAAAACCTGTGAAGCGCAAAGGCTCCACAGGAATTGCTACTTGAAGGCCTACTGTTTCTTCTTAGGAGCGAGCACCATGATCATCTGGCGGCCTTCGATCTTCGTAGGGAAGGATTCGACTACTGCCAGTTCACTCAGATCGTCACGGACGCGGTTAAGCACTTCCATACCGATCTGTTGGTGGGCCATCTCACGACCGCGGAAACGCAGTGTGATCTTGGCCTTATCGCCATCTTCCAGAAAGCGAATCAGGCTGCGGAGTTTTACCTGATAATCGCCATCGTCGGTACCAGGACGGAATTTGATTTCCTTAACCTGGATAACTTTTTGCTTTTTCTTCTGTTCCTTAGAAGACTTACTCTTTTCATAAAGGAACTTGCCGTAGTCCATGATACGACAAACTGGCGGTTCGGCGTTAGGGCTGATTTCAACTAAATCTACTCCAGCTTCTTCAGCCTTTTCGATTGCTTCTCTCAGACTCACAATCCCCAGCTGCTCGCCTTCCAGACCTGTTAAGCGAACTTCCTGGGCGCGAATCTCGCCATTGATACGATTCGGACGTGCCGTTTGAACTCGTTTTCCGCCTTTAATACCTTATTCCTCCAGTTGTTGAAGACTGCGGCTGCGAATCTCTTGTTGCAGCTTCTCAATCACTTCACTTACGTCCAGGCTGCCCAGGTCTTTACCACGGCGGGTGCGAACGGCAACTTTGCCTGCTTCCACCTCTTTATCACCACAGACCAACATATACGGGACACGACGTAAAGTGTGCTCGCGGATTTTAAAGCCAATCTTCTCATTTCTCAAGTCTGCTTTTACGCGAATGCCCGCATTTTGTAGTTTCTGCGTCAATTCTTTAACGTAATCCGCCTGAGAATCGGTAATGTTCATCACCACGACCTGCACCGGCGCAAGCCAGGTTGGGAAGAAGCCAGCAAACTCTTCGGTCAGGATGCCGATGAAGCGCTCCAGTGAACCGAGAATTGCACGGTGAATCATAACCGGTACCTGACGCTCGTTGTCTTCGCCAACATAAGAGGCGCTTAAACGCTGCGGCAGGGAGAAGTCCAGCTGTACCGTTCCGCACTGCCATGCGCGATCGAGGCAGTCATACAGGGTAAATTCAATTTTCGGACCGTAGAATGCGCCCTCGCCCAGCTGATATTCGAACGGAATCCCGTTCTCTTCCAGTGCAACGGCGAGATCCGCTTCTGCGCGATCCCAGGTCTCATCGCTACCGATACGTTTTTCCGGGCGCGTTGAGAGTTTGACCACGATCTTCTCGAAGCCAAAGGTGCTGTACATATCGTAGACCATACGAATACAGGCGTTAACTTCATCACGGACCTGGTCTTCAGTACAGAAGATATGCGCATCATCCTGAGTAAAGCCACGCACGCGCATCAGACCGTGCAGAGCACCTGATGGTTCGTTACGGTGGCAGCTACCGAACTCCGCCATACGCAGCGGCAGGTCGCGGTAGGATTTCAGACCCTGGTTGAAGATCTGAACGTGGCCCGGGCAGTTCATTGGCTTAATGCAGTATTCACGGTTCTCAGACGAGGTGGTGAACATCGCATCCTTGTAGTTGTCCCAGTGGCCGGTTTTTTCCCACAGCACACGGTCCATCATGAACGGACCTTTCACTTCCTGATACTGGTACTCTTTCAGCTTGGAGCGTACGAAGGTTTCCAGTTCACGGAAAATGGTCCAGCCATCGTTATGCCAGAACACCATACCCGGCGCTTCTTCCTGCATGTGGTACAGGTCAAGCTGCTTACCGATTTTACGGTGGTCACGCTTCGCGGCCTCTTCCAGGCGCAGCAGGTACGCGTTCAGGGCTTTTTTGTCGGCCCACGCGGTACCATAAATACGCTGCAACATCTTGTTGTTGCTGTCGCCACGCCAGTAAGCGCCTGCGATCTTCATCAGTTTGAAGTGATGGCAGAAGCGCATGTTCGGCACGTGCGGTCCACGGCACATGTCGACGTATTCTTCGTGATGGTACAAGCCAGGCTTGTCATCATGGGAGATATTTTCGTCAAGAATAGAGACTTTATAGCTCTCGCCGCGCTTCACGAAGGTTTCACGCGCTTCGTGCCAGCTGACTTTCTTCTTGATGACGTCATAGTTGGTTTCGGCGAGCTCGTGCATACGTTTTTCGAGCGCGTCGATATCTTCCTGAGTCAGGGTGTGGTCAAGGTCAACGTCATAGTAGAAACCGTTGTCGATCACCGGACCGATCGCCATTTTGGTGTTGGGCCACAGCTGTTTGATGGCATGACCTAACAGATGCGCGCAGGAGTGACGAATGATCTCCAGACCTTCTTCGTCTTTCGCGGTGATGATGGCAAGCGTCGCATCGTTTTCGATGAGATCGGAGGCGTCCACCAGTTCACCGTTAACACGGCCAGCGATAGTCGCTTTCGCGAGACCCGGACCGATATCCAGGGCAACATCCATTGGGCTTACAGCGTGATCGAAATGGCGTTGGCTGCCATCAGGAAGAGTAATTACAGGCATTTTATATCCTTATTTGCAGTGATGCCCCACACATAAGAGCATATACAAAGAAAATAATCGTGATTTGACAATAGATTACGAGACCATCTGACCAACAATCGTCAAATTGGTTCGTCATCATTCACCTGCCAGAATCAGAATAATTCGGATTTACGGCAGGCTTCGTAATGGTAACACTAATCACAGGGCGTATGCATCCTCTGCTGGCAGATTGATGCGCTGGCACTTTTGCATGAATTTGCAGGTGGCCAGTTCCCGGTGCTCGCATTCCTGAAATGCTGGGCTACTCTTGAACAGATCTTTAAACCCAAAGGTGCATACCATGAACGTATCCAGTAGAACGGTTGTGATATTGAACATCCTTTCAGCGACAGGTTTATTGTTGATTCTCGCCGAACGATTCCACTGGTTCTAAGCCCAACCCTACGCTGGCATAACCTGATCGATCCTGTGAAGGGGCATGTATCAGCCCTGTTTGATAGACTGTGGGTGTTAACAAACAAGGATCAGGTTATGCCAACAAAACGATTTGCCGTAAAACACTGGAAAATGGTGCTGGTGCTGATTGCCATCTGCGGCGCAATGCTGCTACTTCGCTGGGCGGCGATGATTTGGGGCTAAACGTCAACAGAAGGAAAGCCAACTGGCCTGAGATGAGAAACGGGCCGACATTTTCATCGGCCCGCCATAATTACATTTTATAACCCAGTGAAACCGTGGTTCTGCGGTCGGTATGATCCGGTGCCGTTTCTGGCGGTGACGAGTTCCAGGTGACGTTGTAGGCCACTTTCAGCCCAAAGTGTTCGTTGATGGCCACGTTCAGCGCCGTCTCAGAGTTCAGCGTCGTATCGTCGGCACCAAATACAGAAACACCCTGCGTGAATTTGGTGTTGTCAGTCATCTGCCAGGCATAGGTCCCGGACGCGTAACCGAGCGGTTGGGTTTTGGTATCGCCATCGGTGTACTCGTCATAGCGCACACCTGGACCGAATTCAAAACGGAAGCTGTGTACCGGGCCGTTCAGGAACTGGCGACCATAACCGGCGGTAAACACATCGCGCTGGCGATAACCGTTGTAACGGTCGGTTAACCAGCTTGCCTGACCAAACAGGTAGTCATAGTCGGTCATGTTGTAACGGCTACGTCCGCCTACCGCATATTTCTCGGAAGAGCGTTCGTCATTCGCGGACGTGTTGCTGGCATTTCCCCACAGCGACCAGGCGGTCGTGTTACCGTACCAGGTGAGCGTACTGTCCGCTGTCAGAGAGGAGCTTTTGGTGTTACCGGATTGTGCCAGATACCCAGCGTTCAGGTTACCTTCAAAAGGTTTTTTCGCGGTGGTGGGATCGTCCATGACAGTAAAAACGGTATCATCGGCGGCTGCGTTCATAGCTGCAAACACGCCACCCGCCAGCATCAGTGCAGCGGGAACTGTCTTTAAAAGCTTCATTTTATTAAGGAGTCCGTACAACAAAAAAAGAGACCACACGGTCCCGGAATCTTTCTTGAGGATCAATGACAAGGCGTCCAGAGAAAGGTAACAAATTATAAAAAGCCGCAAATAACATAGCAATGTTTTCTTATTTCATTTTTTGAATAAGAACGATCCCAAAAAGCGTTTTATTTTATATATCCCGCGCCTCACTTTACGTCTGTATTCATATTTAAAATCATACTGTTATTTACATTGCGTTCCGGACAAAGGGTGCCAGACTAATAGGAACCCACGCTAAAAGGAGGTAATGATGGTTTCTATCTACACCCTGACGCTCTCCCCTTCCCTTGATTCCGCAACCCTGACGCCGCAGATTTACCCGGAAGGTAAGTTGCGCTGTAGCGCCCCTGTCTTTGAGCCCGGCGGCGGCGGTATCAACGTGGCGCGCGCCATTACGCACCTTGGCGGCCACGCCACGGCAATTTTTCCCGTCGGTGGGGCCACCGGCGAACACCTGGTCTCTTTGCTGGCAGATGAACAGGTCGCCGTAGAGACCGTGGAGGCCAAAGACTGGACGCGGCAGAACCTGCATGTGCACGTGGAGTCCAGCGGCGAGCAGTATCGCTTTGTGATGCCCGGCGCGAAGCTCAGTGATGACGAGTTTCGTCAGCTTGAAGAGAAAGTGCTGACCATAGAAAGCGGCGCACTGCTGGTGATAAGCGGTAGCCTGCCGCCCGGAGTGAGTACGGATAAATTAACCGCGCTTATTCAGGCGGCGCAGCAGCGCGGTATCCGCTGCATTCTCGACAGCAGCGGCGAAGCCCTGCAGGCGGCACTCGTGCCGGGCAATCTGGAGCTGGTCAAACCGAACCAGAAAGAGCTCAGCGCGCTGGTCAACCGTGAGTTGACGCAACCGGATGATGTTCGCACCGCCGCACAGGAGCTGGTACGCAGCGGCAAAGCACGACGCGTCGTGGTCTCTCTGGGCCCTCAGGGGGCACTGGCCGTCGATGAAACGTCGGCCGTTCAGGTTGTCCCACCGCCCATGAAAAGTCAGAGTACGGTTGGCGCCGGGGATAGCATGGTTGGCGCGATGACGCTGAAACTGGCGCAGGGCGCGTCTTTGCTGGAAATGGCGCGTTACGGTGTGGCGGCGGGTAGCGCCGCAACCATCAACCAGGGCACGCGTCTGTGTTCGCTGGCCGATACGCAAAAAATCGTCGATTACCTGTCCCGAGATTAACGCCCGTTCCCCTTGATCGTTATGGAGGGGAATCTCATCTCTTAGTCGCCAAACGCAAACTATCGACTATGCTAAGAAAACTTCCATGATAACAATGAGGTGAATTATGAGCAGTGGTGACATCACCCGCTACGTCGTAACCGTCAACCTTCATGAAGCCTCGCTGACGGAGCTGAATGAGCTCAACAACGCCTTCACCCGGGCTAAGTTTCTCCTCACGCTCACGGATGACGAGGGCAATATTCACGATTTAGGCACCCTGGCATTTGGTCTCATCTCTGCGCTGACTAAAAAAGAAGTGCATGCGCTGGCCGCCAGTCTGGTGGAAAGTGTGACCGACAAACCCACCGAGATTGACGTCGATACCTGGGAAAGCTGGCAGAAAAAAGAACAATAAGTGCCCTGCATGAATTTAAACCGCTCAGGTGTGCGTTAGTTCGTATTTTTTTACCGCAATAATGCGCTAACTTTATGATCTGGCAGACAACATGGGAGAGACATCATGTGGCAGGCTATCAGTCATCTTTTAAGTGAGCAACTGGGTGAAGGTGAAATCGAACTGCGTAACGAACTGCCAGGCGGAGAGATCCACGCCGCGTGGCATTTACGCTACGCAGGCCGCGATCTCTTCGTAAAATGCGATGAACGTGAGCTTCTTCCAATATTTACCGCCGAAGCTGACCAGCTGGAGCTGTTGTCCCGCAGCAAAACGGTGACGGTTCCGCAGGTCCTGGCCGTGGGTAGTGACCGCGACTACAGCTTTCTGGTGATGGAATATCTCCCTGCCCGTCCGCTGGATGCCCATAACGCCTTCATTCTCGGCCAGCAGTTAGCGCGACTTCATCAATGGAGCGACCAGCCGCAGTTTGGTCTCGATTTCGACAACGATCTCTCCACCACCCCTCAGCCCAACGCCTGGCAGCGCCGCTGGTCGACGTTTTTTGCCGAGCAACGCATTGGCTGGCAGCTTGAGCTGGCCGCTGAGAAAGGGCTGGAATTTGGCAATATTGATGCCATCGTCGAACACGTTCAGCAGCGTCTGGCCTCCCACCAGCCGCAGGCATCTCTGCTGCACGGTGATTTATGGTCCGATAACTGCGCGCTGGGGCCCAACGGTCCCTATATCTACGACCCGGCCTGTTACTGGGGTGACAGAGAGTGCGATCTGGCCATGCTGCCGCTGCATCCTGAGCAGCCGCCGCAAATATACGACGGGTACCAGTCCGTTTCCCCCCTGCCGCACGGTTTCCTCGATCGTCAACCGGTGTATCAGCTGTATACGCTGATGAACCGCGCCATCCTCTTTGGTGGCGAACACCTTGTGAACGCCCAGCGGGCGCTCGAACGCATGCTTGCTGCCTGACAACAAAACGGGTGGCCTGAACGCCACCCTTATCGCTTACAGAAAACCAAGCAGTGAGAAGAAGAAATACCCCGCCACAATGACGATCGCAGGAAGAATATAGAGCGGGAAGATCTGCAGAAAAATGGAGTGACGCGGAACCACAATCCGTGACTCAATCTGTTCCCGGGTCATCCTTTCCGGGCCTTTGGCCTGCTCGAGAATCATCTGATCTTCAACCCCTTCACGAAGAAAACGCGTCTGACGGCTCATTCGTGCGCCGGAGGCCTGCAACGCCATGGCGATAAAGATCAGCGCATAGATAATCCAGAACCCGATATTGAGTTGCTGATGAAAGTCCGGCGTGGGGGAGTTGAACCAGAAGACATTCAAAAATGGCGTGTTAAAACGCATCATCTCAATCATGACATGCGCAAAATCAAGCATGACCGCATTTATACCCGGCTGTTTTTCGCTGTGATCGTACATGAACTTGAGCACAGAAATCAGCGTAGAAATAACGGCGGGAATAAAAATCACCCAGCCAGCAACCCGTTTTAAGACCGCAATGCGTCCAGCTTGTTGATACGTCATCAGTTCCTCTTCATAAAGACGCGTTATTTGTGCCTAAGTCTACCTGCTGGTCATCAATTTCGCCCGCTCTTTAAAAGCAATATGCTAAATTGCAGAGTGTGCTTAGCACGTATCGTCTGTCGAACACCCTGGATAAGGAGACGTTGTGATGTCGACACCGCGCCAAATTCTTGCCGCAATTTTTGACATGGATGGATTACTGATCGATTCCGAGCCGTTGTGGGATCGCGCTGAACTGGACGTCATGGCCAGTCTGGGCGTTGATATCAACCGCCGTAATGAACTTCCTGATACGCTGGGTCTGCGCATCGACATGGTGGTGGACCTGTGGTTTGCCCAACAGCCGTGGGTGGGCCCCGACCGTGATGAAGTGACCGCCCGTATTATCAGCCGCGCGATTTCCCTGGTGGAAGAGAACAGGCCGCTGCTGCCCGGCGTACGTGATGCCGTCGCGCTGTGCAAGGCTCAGGGGCTGAAGGTCGGCCTGGCCTCCGCCTCCCCGCTGCACATGCTGGAAAAAGTGCTCACCATGTTTGAGCTGCGCGACAGTTTCGACGCCCTGGCGTCCGCTGAAAAATTGCCTTACAGCAAGCCGCATCCTCAGGTCTATCTGGACTGCGCCGCGAAACTGGGCCTGGATCCCCTTAACTGTGTGGCGCTGGAAGATTCCGTTAACGGTATGGTGGCGTCCAAAGCCGCGCGGATGCGTTCCATTGTGGTGCCCGCTGAAGAGGGCCGTCACGATCCCCGGTTTGCCCTGGCCGATGTGAAGCTCACGTCACTGACAGAGCTCACGGCGCGACACCTGCTGGGCGGTTAACCCTTATCGCCGGTTTGTGACAAACAGTTACACCGTCACCTCTTCCGCCTACTGTATAAAAACCCTATACTGTATGAATTGACAGTTTCGTGGGTTTTATCATGACGGCGGAAGGCCACCTGCTTTTTTCTATTGCGTGTGCAGTATTTGCCAAAAATGCTGAACTCACCCCCGTGCTGGCACAGGGGGACTGGTGGCATATTGTCCCTTCCGCCGTATTAACCTGTCTGCTGCCCGACATCGACCACCCGAAATCCTTCCTCGGACAACGTCTGAAGTGGGTGTCAAAACCCATCGCCCGCGCGTTCGGCCACCGGGGATTTACCCACAGTCTGCTGGCCGTATTTGGCCTGCTGACGCTGTTCTATTTAAAAGTGCCCGAAAGCTGGATAGTGCCTGCGGATGCCATTCAGGGCATGGTGCTGGGTTATCTGAGCCATATTCTCGCCGATATGCTGACGCCTGCGGGCGTGCCGCTGCTGTGGCCCTGCCGCTGGCGTTTTCGTTTTCCCATCCTGGTTCCACAGAAAGGTAACCAGCTTGAGCGCGCATTGTGCATGGCGCTATTTGCTTACGCCGTCTGGATGCCGCAAACATTGCCCGAAAACAGTGCAGTCCGCTGGTCGTCCCAGATGATTAATTCGCTGCAATTTCAGTTCAATCGTTTTATTCATCACCAGATTGAACAGTAAACCAACAAAATCATCCCATTTGTCATAACCCATTCCATTTGGATATAAGCGCTACATCACACTTCTGCTAACCTTCCGCCAACAGGATCGGTAAAAACCGGCCCGATAATAAATCAGGAGAACGGGGATGAATTTTCCACTCATCGCGAACGTCGTTGTGTTCGTTGTATTGCTATTGCTTCTCGCGCAGACGCGCCACAAACAGTGGAGCCTGGCGAAGAAAGTGCTGGTCGGTCTGGCCATGGGTGTCGTATTTGGTCTGGCATTACAGGCAATTTATGGCTCCGATAATCCAGTTCTGAAAGATTCTATTCAGTGGTTCAACATTGTCGGTAACGGCTATGTTCAGCTGCTGCAGATGATCGTTATGCCGCTGGTGTTCGCCTCTATTCTGAGCGCCGTTGCGCGCCTGCATAACGCCACTCAACTGGGCAAAATCAGTTTCCTGACCATCGGTACGCTGCTGTTTACCACGCTGATTGCCGCGCTGGTGGGTGTGCTGGTGACCAACCTGTTTGGCCTGACGGCCGAAGGTCTGGTTCAGGGCAGTGCTGAAACGGCGCGTCTGACCGCGATTCAGACCAACTACGTAGGTAAAGTGGCTGACCTGACCGTGCCGCAAATGGTGCTTTCCTTCATTCCGAAGAACCCGTTTGCTGACCTGACCGGCGCGAACCCAACCTCCATCATCAGCGTGGTGATTTTCGCCGCGTTCCTGGGCGTGGCGGCGCTGAAGCTGCTGAAAGACGACGCGCCAAAAGGCGAGCGCGTGCTGACCGCCATCGATACCCTGCAAAGCTGGGTGATGAAGCTGGTACGTCTGGTGATGCAGTTAACCCCATATGGCGTGCTGGCGCTGATGACCAAAGTGGTCGCTGGCTCTAACCTGCAGGACATTATCAAGCTGGGAAGTTTCGTCGTCGCCTCTTACCTGGGTCTGGGCATCATGTTCGTGGTGCACGGTATCCTGCTGGGTGTGAATGGCGTCAGCCCGCTGAAATACTTCCGTAAAGTCTGGCCAGTGCTGACCTTTGCCTTCACCAGCCGTTCCAGCGCCGCGTCTATTCCACTGAACGTGGAAGCGCAGACCCGTCGTCTGGGCGTGCCTGAGTCTATCGCCAGCTTCTCGGCCTCGTTTGGTGCAACCATTGGTCAGAACGGTTGCGCAGGCCTCTACCCGGCGATGCTGGCGGTGATGGTCGCGCCAACGGTGGGGATTAACCCGCTGGATCCGGTCTGGATCGCCACGCTGGTCGGGATTGTGACCGTGAGCTCCGCAGGTGTTGCGGGCGTTGGCGGTGGCGCAACTTTCGCCGCGCTGATTGTTCTGCCAGCGCTGGGCCTGCCGGTTACGCTAGTCGCCCTGCTGATCTCCGTAGAACCGCTGATCGACATGGGCCGTACCGCGCTGAACGTCAGCGGCTCAATGACCGCCGGTACGCTGACCAGCCAGTGGCTGAAGCAGACTGACAAAACGATTCTGGAAAGTGAAGACGACGCCGAGCTGGCGCACCGTTAATCACTGTAGAAATAAAAAAACCGCCTGATGGCGGTTTTTTTTATGACTGTTATTCTTCAACCTCTTCATCCTGGCGTATCTGCATCGCCCACCGCTGCGCGGACTCCGGCACCGTAAACACGGGGGAACGACGGAAGTGCTCACCGATCAGCACAAAGGCCACGTATTTACCCCGCAGTTGCCAGACATCGCGAAACCCCTCCACTTTCAGGGCATGGTCAGGCGGCGCGGGCTCAACGCGGGGCACATAGCTAATAACCTGGCGGTTTTGTTGACGAAGAGGTTTCATAAGCGACGGATTCACTAAAACAAATTCTTGAAGCAGGAAAATTCTATGATAGCCGATCCTGCCCCCACGCGTCGCGCCTTGCGTGTGGTTGAGCGTGCCTTTTACGCAGTCAGTATCTGAAAACTCTTAGTTCACCTGCCCTTTCCCTACATTGTTCTATAGTTAACAGGGTTTTTTAGGAATGAATAAAGGAGAAGCGTGCAATGTCGAACAAAGATAAAACACATCAATCACCCATTCATGGCACCGAAGAATCGCAACCTGGGATGGACTCCCTTGCCCCTGAAGATGGCTCTCATCGCCCTTCCCCTGGCCCGTCCGCCCCAGGCGAGCAGCCTACCGCGCCGGGCAGTCTGAAATCACCGGACACCGGCAATGAGAAGCTGAAATCCCTCGATCCTCATCGCAAAGGCGGAGAAGGCTATGCGCTAACCACCAACCAGGGGGTGCGCATCGCTGACGACCAGAACTCCCTGCGCGCCGGGTCCCGCGGGCCAACCCTGCTGGAAGATTTTATCCTGCGGGAAAAAATTACCCACTTTGACCACGAACGCATACCGGAGCGCATCGTCCACGCGCGCGGCTCCGCTGCGCACGGCTACTTCCAGCCCTACAAGAGCCTGAAAGCGATCACCAAAGCGGACTTCCTCTCCGACCCGGACAAAATAACGCCGGTGTTCGTGCGTTTCTCCACCGTTCAGGGCGGTGCGGGCTCGGCGGATACAGTGCGTGATATCCGCGGCTTCGCCACCAAGTTTTATACCGAAGAGGGTATTTTCGATCTGGTGGGTAATAACACCCCGGTGTTTTTCATTCAGGATGCGCATAAATTTCCTGACTTTGTCCATGCGGTAAAACCGGAGCCCCACTGGGCCATACCGCAGGGACAAAGTGCGCACGACACCTTCTGGGACTATGTCTCTCTGCAGCCTGAAACCTTGCACAACGTGATGTGGGCGATGTCAGACCGCGGGATCCCCCGCAGTTACCGCACCATGGAGGGGTTTGGCATTCACACCTTCCGGATGATCAACGCCGAGGGGAAAGCCACGTTTGTCCGTTTCCACTGGAAACCGGTGGCGGGTAAAGCCTCGCTGGTGTGGGATGAGGCGCAGAAACTGACCGGGCGCGACCCGGACTTCCATCGCCGGGAGCTGTGGGAGGCCATTGAAGCCGGCGACTTCCCGGAATATGAACTGGGCCTGCAGCTGATCCCGGAAGAGGACGAATTTAAGTTCGATTTCGATCTCCTGGACCCGACCAAACTGATCCCGGAGGAGCTGGTGCCGGTTCAGCTGGTGGGTAAAATGGTGCTCAACCGCAACCCGGATAACTTCTTTGCCGAAAACGAACAGGCCGCCTTCCATCCCGGGCATATCGTGCCGGGGCTGGACTTCACCAACGATCCGCTGTTACAGGGGCGCCTGTTCTCGTATACCGATACGCAGATCAGCCGTCTTGGCGGGCCGAACTTCCACGAGATCCCGATCAACCGCCCCACCTGCCCGTATCACAACTTCCAGCGCGACGGGATGCACCGTCAGGATATTGATACCAACCCGGCCAACTATGAGCCGAACTCCATCAACGATAACTGGCCGCGTGAAACCCCTCCGGCCCCAAAACGTGGTGGATTCGAATCGTATCAGGAGCGGATCGATGGCAACAAAATTCGCGAGCGCAGCCCGTCGTTCGGCGAGTATTACGCCCACCCTCGCCTGTTCTGGAACAGCCAGACGCCGATTGAACAGCAGCATATTATCGGCGGCTTCAGCTTCGAACTGAGCAAAGTGGTGCGCACGTATATCCGCGAGCGCGTAGTCGACCAGCTGGCGCATATTGATATTCAGCTTGCCCAGAGCGTGGCGGATAACCTGGGTATCACGCTGACCGATGAACAGCGCAATCTTGCGCCGCCGAAAGAGGTTAACGGCATCAAGAAAGATCCGTCGCTGAGCCTGTACGCGGTGCCGGGAGGGTCGATCAAAGGCCGCGTGGTGGCGATCCTGCTGAACGACAAAACCCGCGCCAGCGACGTGCTGGGGATCATGCAGGCGCTGAAAACCAAAGGCGTACACGCCAAACTGCTTTATTCACGCATGGGTGAAGTGACCGCTGATGACGGCTCCGTGCTGCCGGTGGCGGCAACCTTTGCCGGTGCACCGTCGCTGACGGTGGACGCGGTGATTGTGCCGGGCGGGGATATAACCAGCCTGCTGACTAACGGTGACGCCGTCTATTATCTGCTCGAAGCCTATAAGCACCTGAAACCGATCGCCCTTTCCGGCGATGCGCGACAGTTTAAAGCGCCGTTGAAGGTGGCCGAGCAAGGTGAGGACGGCATTGTCGAGGGAGATAACGTTGACGACGCGTTTATGACGAAGCTGTTTGATTTGCTCGCCGCGCACCGCGTATGGTCGCGCAGCAGCAAGATCGATCAGATTCCGGCGTAAAAAAAGCCGGGTGGCGCTTGCGCTTACCCGGCCTACATTCGATTGGTTTTGTAGGCCCGGTAAGGCGAAGCCGCCACCGGGCTTTATTTCAAAGATCCCCGAACGTCCCCAACCGATATCCGCGCTCAGCAATCGCGTACTTGAGCGATGGCGACGTCAACACATCCAGCTCCGCCAGGCGCGGCCAGCAGTAGGCGCTCTTACGCACGATGTTATCGACAAAGGCGGGATGCGCCATCACCTCCAGCGACCGTTCACCCCGTGCGGCGGAATCGTCCAGCACCTTCAGGAACAGCGCCTCGTCGATCGCATCGCCGTAGAACGCGCTGCTGAACCCCTCGGTTGTGGCCACGGCGTACGCCGGCAGCCCGCGCACGTCGCGATCCACGCGCATGGCGACGCCTTTACGCTGCGCAAATTCCGCAACCAGAGGGAAAATCGCCGGGATCATATGCACATGGTGATGGCTGTCGATATGCGTCGGTTCACGACCAAAGAGGTCTACAAAACGGTTGAACTGACAGTCCAGCTCGCGGGCAATCTCTTCAAGCGGCAGCGCATCTTCCGCCATCTCCCAAATCCATTTCCCCAACTGTCCGTCGCGCGTCAGGCCCGGCATCGCTGAAAGCGGCATGCCCAGGGTCAGCACAAAGTGCATGCCCACGCCCAGGTCAGGCACCTCGCGGCTCAGCTGCGCCGCATGCTCAATCGCTTCTCCATTCACCAGCGCCGTCGTCGAGGTGACTACCCCCCGACGACAGGCTTCAACAATGCCGTAGTTCTGCCCTTTCGACAGGCCAAAATCATCAGCATTGACGATCAGCAGGTTTTCCATCGCACATCCTCTTAACGGTGTTGGAACTTGAGCTTCTCTACCGTGGCGGCAAAGTTTGGCAGCCATTTTTCGTGGGCCAGGATCATCTCCGTCGCCAGCACTTCTGCGTCGCGGTCGGAATGCACCAGCGGGCTGAGGTTCAGCGCCAGAAGCACATCGTTCAGCTCACCGCTCAGCGCCGCGTTGCTGGCCGCCACCTCGAACCCTTTGATGGTGTGAATGAGCCCCATCACCTTCTCATCAAAGTGGGTAATACGCGGATGCGGTTTCGCGCCATCGCGGCCGAGGATGCAGGTCATCTCCACGGCCCAGTCGGCCGGGATATTGTCGATATGGCCATGGTGCGGCACATTGACGTAGTGCTCGGCCTGCTTGTCGTTGTAAATGGCGTTGATCACTTCACACGCCGCATCGGAGTAGTAAGCCCCTCCGCGCTGCTCCAGCTCTTTTGGTTTGACGTTCAGGTTCGGATCTTTATACAAATCAAACAGCTGCTTCTCAACTTTCTGCACGATCTGAGCCCGTGCGCCGCCCTTATAGTACTCGCCCATTTCAATGGCCAGCATCTCTTTCTGCTTGAAGTAGTAGAGCAGGTAGGAGCACGGCAGCAGATTCAGGGAACGGATCAGCCCTTCACTGAACGGCAGGTCAAAGATATTTTTCACGGATGCGGCGGTCAGACGTCCCGACGCCACGCCGTCGAGCAGTTCGGCAAAGCGCGATTTTCCGTTCACGATGACATCTTTGATGAACACCATGTGATTCAGGCCGAACAGATCGATGGAGAGATCGTCGCTGTCAGTCAGCCCCAGCACGTCGCGGATAAACATCTTCATGCCAATCGGAATGTTACAGACGCCGATAAAGCGTTTGAAATTCGTATGCCGATAGACCGCCTCGGTCACCATACCGGCCGGGTTGGTGAAGTTAATCACCCACGCGTTCGGGCAGATCTCCTGCACGTCTTTTACGATGTCGAAAATGACCGGGATGGTACGCAGACCTTTAAACAGGCCGCCCGCGCCATTGGTCTCCTGCCCCAGATAACCGTGGCTCAGGGGAATACGCTCGTCCAGCTCGCGCGCTTTCAGCTGGCCCACGCGCAGCTGGGTGGTAACGAAATCCGCATCTTTCAGCGCCAGACGGCGATCGAGCGTTTTGTGTACGGTTAAGGGCACACCGGCTTTCGCAACCATGCGCTGACACAGGTCAAAAATGATATCCAGTTTTTCCTGCCCTTCCTCAACGTCAACCAGCCATAATTCGCTGACCGGTAATTCGTGATACCGTTTCAGAAAACCTTCAAGTAATTCCGGGGTATAGCTGCTGCCGCCACCAATGGTTACGACTTTCAATTTCTTCTGCATAATATCTCCCTTAGCGTATCAGGTTAATCGCCTGCAAGGTATAGCGTACTCTTCCCGCTATTTGGGCAAGCCATTAAAGCAATATTTGTGGCGGGCAAACCGCCGAACGTTAATTAATTACCGTCAGGTTCTTCCGGTAACTATTTGGTGTGAATGAGGTCAATTTCTTAAACGTTTTAATAAACAGGCTGGGACTGCTGTACCCGGACTCATAGGCAATATCCGTGACAGAATAGTTGGTAATTTCCAGCTGTTTTTTGGCAAAGTTAATGCGGATTTCATTAATAATTTGCACCGGCGTTTTACGATAATAGCGCTGGGTCGCACGGGTCAGATATTCCTGGGATTTCCCCGACAGTGAAACCATATTTTCCAGCGCATTTTCGCTGAACTGGCCTTTATCGTGCATCAGCTCAACGGTGCTGCGCAGCCACTGTGGAATATCATCCGTCACCTGCTGCTCTTCACGGTGATGGCGCAGCCGGTTCATCACGTAGAAGGTCACCGTTTCAATAAACTCATCGAACTCATTGTCGCGGAAGTTGAGCGAGGCAATCACCGTTTCAATCCAGGTCATGAACTCGTTTTTGACGCGATAGACCTGTGATGCCACAAAACAGAACGGCACCAGCGGCAAATAGTGCTTCTCAAAGAAGCGTCTGCTGACACCCACGTTCAGAATGCGGGTGGCGCCAAATTCGTAAAAGCTCTGGTGATGGGAGCCCATCGGCAGAAAGACAAAATCTCCGCGCTCAAGCAGAACGCGCTTACCGTTGATCTCCTGATAGTAGCGGCCGGTCAGAACAATCGTGAACTCGTAGTAGTCATGCTGGTGCAGACCACTCGCGCTCTCCGTCTTGTTGTAAATAACCACGTGAAAATTCTTGCCATTAAACAGTTGCTGCTCAAGTGCGGTTTTAATTTCCATCGTGCTGACCCCCTGCTACTCAGTCTGACTTACTGCATCTTCTCGTGAAGCTCAATTAACTCCGCCACCAGCTCGCGCGCCAGCATCGAGGTCATCAGGTGATCCTGGGCGTGTACCAGCACCAGACTGACCTTCATCTTACCTTCGCCCTGGTCGCCTTCAATCAGCTTCGTCTGCACCAGGTGCGCTTCATTGAGCGCGGTACGGGACTGTTCCATCATGGTTTTCGCGGCGGCAAAATCACCCTGCTTAGCCTGCTTGAGTGCGGCATACGCCAGGCTGCGTGCCTGACCGGAGTTGATGATAAGGCCCATCACCACTTCTTCGAGGTCATTCTCAGCGCTTTCTTCTGCAACGATACTGTCCAAATCTAACATCTTTAAGCTCCTTTTCGCTGGCGCGGGTTGCCCCGCGCCGTGCAATTTTAGAATTTCAGTGCGAGGGCGATATCCTCTTCGCTCTCTTCTTCATCAATAACGGTTGCGGCTTTGTTGGCGATGGCCACGAACGGCATGTAGAGCAGCGTTGCAATCCCGAGGTTGAATATCGCCAGCAGGAAGGCGGCGACGCTACCGTTGGTGTTGAAGAACGCCCCCAGACCCGCCGGCATGGTCCACGGCGCAATGTTGGTAATCGGTGGGATAATGCCCAGGTAATACGCGGTCAGGGTGATCCCCGCCAGCAGCGGCTGAACCAGAATGAAGGGAATGAACATCACTGGGTTCATGATGATTGGCAGACCAAACAGGATCGGTTCGTTAATCTGGAAGATACCTGACGGCAGTGCCAGCTTCGCCACCTGACGATGGTCAGCGCGACGAGAGACAATAAAGACCGCGATGATCAGACCCAGCGTCGCCCCGGTACCCCCCAGGAAGATATAGGAGTCCAGCATCGGCTTCGCCCACACATGGAAGGTTTTACCGGCCGCCAGCGCCGCGTCAACGGAGCCGTACTGCTGATAAAGTGCAACGTTTTCCAGTGCCCATGGGGTCATGATACCGCTGTCCAGCGCGGCCAGTGCCAGTGAACCATGCACGCCGAAGAACCACAGCAGGGAGGTGAAAATCACGTACGCCCAACCGACCACACCACCCATCGACGCCAGCGGCGTAGAGATAGAGTCCATGATGATCTGGTGGAAGTTTGTGCCCCAGTGAGAGAGCGCCCAGGCAATAATCCCCATGATGGAGAGAATAATGAAGCCTGGAATCAACGCGGAAAATGAACGGGAAACGGACGCCGGCACGCTATCCGGCAGGCGAATCACCCAGTTGCGACGGATAATAAAGGTAAACATCTCTGCCACCACCAGACCGATAACAATACCGGAGATGATGTTGGCCCCACCCAGCCAGTTGGCGCCCACCGCATAGGCTTCACCGACGCTGTAGGGGGTTACGGTCATAAAGGCGGCAACGGATAATAACCCGGCGGCCAGCGGATCCACTTTCCGCTCTTCTGCCAGTGCCATCCCGATAAAGAAAGGCGCCATCAGCGACATAATACCCAACGTACCGTTGTATACGTTACCGCCGATGGCTTTAAAACCATTAAGGGTTTCAATTGTCGATGCGTCTAAGCGAATTCCTAATGAATAAAAGAAGGAACCTTCACCAAAGCTCAGAAAAACGTTGTTAATTAAAACGAACATTGCCCCGGCCAGCGTCAATGGCATTAATTTAATAAAGCCGTTCTTGATGGCGTTAACGTGAGGCTGCTTTCCTATTTTAACAGCAAAAGGAAGGAGTACCTTTTCAAGTGAAGCGATGACTTTACTCATAGGAAAATACCCTTAAATGCCGCAACGACTGTTACGGCGTATTGTGTGTGAAATAACTCTTTGACGGGAAAAATAAAAATTAATTAGCCGCTTTTTTAATGGCTGCCACAGCAGCTTTAAGTACACCTAAACCATCAATCTTGCCGTACAGCCCCGAGTCGATCACTTCGACCGGTTTATTGGGTAACAGACGTTGTATTTCTGGCAGCATGTAGGCAATTTGCGGCCCGAGTAAAACGACATCCGCAGTCTGCCCCTTTTCACCCGCCAGCGTTTCCGGGAACGCTTCGATCACCACAGGCACTTCATACTTTTCAGCCTGCGCACGCATCTTTGACACCAGAAGCGAGGTTGACATGCCCGCTGAGCAGAACAGGTAGATATGTTTCTTTTCCATCGTAATTTCCCTCTTGTATGACTACCTGCCGTCTCGCTATCACTCGACTCGCTCTCCTGGCTGACAGGTAGTGTGCTGACTGTTGTTTATCGTTGGAGTGAGTATACGTAATGGTACAGAGGGGGGATAATTCTGGACAGGCCTAAATTGTCTCTCATTGACCTGGCTTGTTGACTACCTTCACATTTCGGGCAAATAATTCGCGCAAAGAAATAAGATTTACGTATGGATAAAAAAACCGGCCGATGGGCCGGTTTGTTAACATCCTCAGAGCAGCAAGGTTACTGCGCCTTAGGTGCCTGCGGATCGGTGTCATATTCTGCACAGGTCTGATACCCGGAGTTGATGACATGGCCGGTATCGTCCAGGGCGACAAAGTAGGTTTCTGCCTTACCATCACGTTGACCCAGGATATAGGTCTGACAGGTACCACGCGCGTGGATCATCGTCACTTCTGAAGACGGCTTACCGGCAATCGCAGCCACCTGCGAACGCGTCATGCCTTTTTTGACATCTTTCACCACGGGCTGTGTGAACTGATCTTTGGTGCGATCGTACGCCGTACACCCTGCCAGCATAGTCAGTACCGCCGCTGCGCTAAGAATTCCTGCTACGTTCTTGTTCATATTCCGTCCTCTTGTTTATCAGCGTGTTATCTAAGCATGGGATAAAAAGTACTATTGTTCAACTTTGTGAGTTACGCCAGACGAATTTCGGAAAATTCTAATAAAACAACGATAACCTGCTAAAACGGCGCAAATTAACGCACTCGAAACTGTGATCCTTGTCGTTTTCCGTCCAAAGGGTTAGTTTTAACAGTTAACACATTCTGTTTATGGAGAGCGTGATGACTCTGCAACAAGAGATTATCCAGGCGCTGGGCGCGAAGCCCGCGATAGATGCAAATGAAGAGATCCGCCGCAGCGTGGATTTTTTAAAAGCGTATTTAAAGACCAACTCTTTCCTGAAATCTCTGGTGCTGGGCATCAGCGGCGGCCAGGATTCCACGCTGACCGGTAAGCTCTGCCAGATGGCGATTTCAGAGCTGCGCGAGGAGACGGGAGATGAAAGCCTGCAGTTTATCGCCGTGCGCCTTCCGTATGGCGTACAGGCGGACGAACAGGATTGTCAGGATGCCATCGCCTTTATTCAGCCTGACCGCGTACTGACGGTGAATATCAAAGGATCGGTGCTGGCGAGCGAGCAGGCCCTGCGCGAAGCGGGCATTGAGCTGAGCGATTTTGTTCGCGGCAACGAAAAAGCCCGTGAGCGTATGAAAGCGCAGTACAGCATCGCCGGGATGACCAAAGGCGTCGTGGTCGGCACCGACCATGCAGCCGAAGCGATCACCGGTTTCTTCACCAAATACGGCGACGGCGGCACCGACATTAACCCGATCTTCCGTCTGAATAAGCGTCAGGGTAAGCAGCTGCTTGCCGCGCTGGGCTGCCCGGAGCATCTTTACAAGAAAGCGCCGACAGCGGATCTGGAGGACGATCGTCCTTCCCTGCCGGATGAAGCAGCCCTGGGCGTGACCTATGACAATATCGATGATTATCTTGAAGGCAAAACGCTGGATGAAGGTACCGCCAAAATCATCGAAGGCTGGTATCTGAAAACCGAACACAAGCGTCGCCCACCGATTACGGTGTTTGACGATTTCTGGAAAAAATAAAGCAAAACGGTAACCCTGGTTACCGTTTTTAGTGTTTACGCCCTCTCCCGTGGGAGCGGGTTAGGGTGAGGGCATCAGGCCGCACATCCTGGCCGGGTAAGGCGCAGCCGCCACCCGGCTCTTTTTTAACCAAACCGCCTCTGCTACACTGTATACCTGAACAGTATATGGAGTGGTATGTGAGCAGGCGTCAATCCGCCCCGCGTCTTGAATTTGAAGCGGCGGCTATCTACGAATATCCCGAGCACCTTCGTCCCTGGCTTGAAGCGCTGCCTAAGCTGCCGGGGGTGTATATCTTTCACGGTGAAAGCGACACCCTGCCGCTCTATATCGGCAAAAGCGTGAACATTCGCAGCCGGGTGTTATCCCATCTGCGTACGCCGGACGAGGCCGCCATGCTGCGTCAGTCGCGTCGCATATCCTGGTTCGAGACGGCGGGAGAAATGGGCGCGCTGTTACTGGAAGCCAGGCTTATAAAAGAACAACAGCCGTTGTTTAACAAGCGCCTGCGCCGCAATCGTCAACTCTGCTCCCTGCAAATAACCGCCGGCAAGCCGCAGGTTGTCTACGCGCGCGAGGTTGATTTTTCTCATGCCCCGAATCTTTACGGCCTCTTTGCGAATAAACGTGCCGCGCTCCAGGCGCTGCAAACCCTGGCGGATGAACTGCAGCTTTGCTACAGCCTTTTGGGTCTCGAGGCGACCACCCGCGGACGGGCCTGTTTCCGGTCTGCACTTAAGCGCTGCGCAGGCGCCTGTTGCGGGAAAGAGAGTGTCGACGCGCATCACGCCCGGCTCCTCGCCGGCCTGGCGACCATCAGCGTTAACTGCTGGCCCTGGGAAGGCGCCGTTGCGCTAAAAGAGGTGGGTGAAGCCATGACCCAGTACCACATCGTCAACAACTGGTTCTGGCTGGGCGCCGTCGACGATATCAACGACGCGGCAACCCTGTTGCGCACACCCGCCGGATTTGACCACGATGGCTATAAAATTCTCTGTAAACCCGTCTTAGCCGGTAAGTTTGAAGTCATTGAGCTCAATGGCCTGGCAGCCACGTAATTTCACTGAACAACAGGGTGCCCTGAGGCTCCAGCAGACGCAGAGTATGGGTCCCCTCCTCCCAGCTGGCGCCCTGATCGGCCGTCAGCAATTTATCCCCCAACTGCCACGCCCCGCTTAAGACAAAGACCACGCCCCCGCGTGTGCCAAAGGTGGTAAAGGTACGGTCGGCCACGCGCACCTTCGCACGACAACAGTCGCGACGGGTCATAATATTGAAGTCCATCGCCATCCGCCCATCGGACAGCAGCGCCTTGACCGGCAGATCGCCGGCAAAACTGTAAGGCTGATGGTGCTTGAGGGTATGGAAGAACGCCTGACCGGCATCGAGCGTCACCTCCCCTCCTTCCAGCAAGGTAATCACCCGATCGACGCCGGGGAATGAGGAGAATTCGCCGTTGCTGGCGATAGTCGCGATACTGGCACGCCAGTGAAAATCGCGCGTTGCGGGTGGGAAACAACAAATCTCACGCGTTTCGCCAGCACCATTACGCCAGAGGCTGACCGGCATCTTACGGATATCAAAGAACTCCATCACCACTCCTGAATGGCACAACCCGTGCCAGGGCAAAGATATTGCTATCGTTGCTGTCTTGTTTGTTATCGTTGGGTATTCACAGACACAGTATCGGCAGCAGAGCGGGCAAGCCTTAGCGCAACGTCAATAAATTTACTAACGTCATGACTCTACAAACATTCTCTGAAGCGACTACAGGAGAATACCGCGCTGGCGGCGGCAGGCAAGAGGGCAGGAAAGAAAAACCGCCGGTCCTGTCCACAGCGATTGCGCTTTTGTGGACAGGATCCCGGCGGTCTTAAGAGTGTGAACCGATTATTCGGTTGGTGCTGGCATTTTACCTTCCATCGCCGGACGTTCTGTCAGACGCTTCTCAAAATTCGCATTAAATTGTTTTTTCTGTTCCGGCGTCAGAATGTTGTAGATCTTGTTCTGAGTTTCCATGTGAGCCAGCATGCGGGCTTTATGCTGCTCGGCCATTTTGTCGATCTGCGCTTCAGCTTTCGCCTTATCGAAGCTGTCGCTGGCGATGATGTCATGCATCGCACGACGCTCTTCAAGCGGCGGACGTTTCATCTGATCGCGCTGACTTTTCATGATGTCGCGGATCTGCTGCTTCTGCGCATCTGTCAGGTTCAGGTCCTTAAACATCATCATCTCGTGCATACCCGGCTTGCCTTTATGATGCATCATCATTTTGCCTTCAGCAGGCGCGGCAGGGGTGGTTGCGGTATCTGCGGCGAACGCCATGCTGGTAGCGCCCAGAGCCAGGGTAGAAGCAACAAACAGTGCAGTAAACTTACGCATAATTTATTTCCTTTCTTTCAGTTATTCTTCGGCGCTATGCCGTGTTGACGAGATTAACTTTACGGGGTTTATCGTCAATTAGTCAGAGCAACGGTAAAACAATGAAAGTGTAAAAAACAAATTTTCGTCAAATGTGGAGAAAATAAGGATAAAGCGTGGAGAGTTGCAACAAAAAATATTTAAAACGATGATTTTAAAGAGAATGAGCAGAAGTATAGCGGAGAGCGGATTAAGAATAAAGCAATTCGCCAGGAATAATCCGCAAAAGAGGCATGAGCGCTTTAATTGCTAAGAAATGTTTTCCCCTCCCGAGTGATGAGAGGGGAAAAGGTCAGGATATTTTTTCCAGCATCAGCCCGGCACGCAGGCCAAATGCCACGGTAGGGTTGGGAAATAACACATACTCGGTGGTTTTCTGCACCTCGTAACGCTCTTCGCCATCTTCGGCCAACAGCGCCCCTTTACGAAACGGCGTGAAGTTCAGGGTGTGTGCGGCCATATGAAGCTGGAAAGCATCGCTGCGGCGCGTGATCTGCTGCACGACCCGATACCGCTCGACGGGCTGATGTGTATGCTCGGGCGCCGCCCCACCCAGCAATGCCCGCAGGGCAAGATGCGTTGGCGCAAAGCGAGTGAGATCGTTTTGCCCAAACGGCAACGCTTTCCCCAGCTCCAGCGTACAGGCCAGCGCGCCGAAGTGTTCACAGGTAAAGTGCGTAAAGGTTCCGCCCGGCGACTGGTGGAACACCAGCGCCTCCAGCCCGGCATCACCCAGCCAGTCGAGGAACGCTTCATCCCACGGCTGATTGCGCTGCGGCAGCACGCCGAAGCGGACATGGTAAGACGCGCGAATGGCCGTGTGCAGATCCAGATGCCAGCGCACTGGCCCCGCCGACGCAAAAAACGCGCTCACCACGTTCTCCAGCCACTGCGCCCGCGCCGTCTCGTCACTCTGCGGGAACTGCGACCAGCGCCCGCCGAACATGCGGTTAATGTCACTCACCAGATAGCGTTTGTTTTGCGCCAGCGCGGGTGGGTTCCCAAGCACCACCAGCACGCGGCACTGAAGCGTAATCTCTTTGCGATACAACGCGCGCAGCAGCAGGTCAACAATCTCCACGGGCGCCGTTTCATTCCCGTGAATACCGGTCGAAAGCAGTAGCGAGAGATCGCTCTCTACAACCGGTGTCAGTTCAAGCACCCCACGCCCCAGCCACCGCCAGTGGAATGAGGGGCCCTCCCCCTCACTCTGTTCCGGCGTTTCATCGGCCAGGGTCAGCGCCAGTAAATTTTCCATACCCACTCCTTAGCGCTGGAACGGATAAACCGATCCCAGCTGCAGGATTGATGTTAACGCGTCAAGCGCCTCGCGACCTTCGCGCAACAACTGCGGGTCAACGAGGTCAGCCTGCGTTAACCGGTCGCGATAGTAGCGGTCCACCCAGTCGTTCAGGGTAGTAAACAGCGTCTCATTCATCATTACTGCCGGGTTAACGGCCTGCATTTCTGACTGCGTCAACACCACGCGCAGGCGCAGACAGGCCGGTCCGCCGCCGTTGGCCATACTTTCGCGCAGGTCAAACACCCGCAGCTCGTCAATCGGGTTATCGGCCTTCACCAGCTCGGTCAGGTAACGCCACACCCCGCTATGGTCCCGCGACTCCTGCGGCAGGACCAGCATCATGCTGCCGTCATCACGGCTTAGCAGCTGGCTGTTGAACAGATACGTTTCGACAGCATCCTGGACGCTCACCGCCCGGGTAGGCACCTGAATCGGCATAAAACCGGGTACGCGTTCATGCAGCGTGGCGAGCAGCTTCTCCTGATGGGCAAACGCCTGCTCGTGGCAGAAGAGGACCTGACGGTTCGAAACGGCGATCACGTCGTTATGGAACACGCCCTGGTCGATCACCTGCGGGTTTTGCTGGGCAAAAATCACCTGCGAAGGATTGACCTGGTTCAGGCGGGCGACCGCCTGGCTGGCGGCCAGCGTCTGGCGTGCGGGATAGCGAACAGGGGCAGAATGACCGCCCTCCTCGCGCCCGTAGATAAACAACTGCACGCCGGGTTCACCGTAATCGCCCCCCAGCCGGTTATGGTTGGCCGCACCTTCGTCGCCAAACATTGCCACCTGTGGCAGAGCCGGATGCACCGCAAAATGGGCGTCATGGTTGAATATGGCGCGCAGCACGCGCTCGGTGGTTTCTGCTTCGGTGGCGCGGTGGAATTTGTTATTCAGGTTCGCCACCGTCAGATGGACTTTGCCATCCAGCGTGTCGGCTGACGGGGCGACGGTGGCCGCGTTGGCGACCCACATCGAAGAGGCCGAACTTGCCGCAGAGAGCAGGTGCGGCGTTTGCGTTCCCGCTTTTTCAACGACCTGCTCATCGCTGCCGGTGAAACCGAGCTGACGCAACACCGCGACGTTCGGGCGTTCCTGCGGCGGAATAACCGCCTGCGGGAAACCGGCATCCGCCAGCGCTTTCATTTTCAACAGCCCCTGCTTCGCCGCCAGCTTCGGGTTGGAGACCTGAAAGCGGTGCTTCGTCGAGGCCTCATTACCAAAAGAGAGACCGGCGTAGTGGTGCGTCAGCCCCACCAGCCCGTCAAAGTTGACTTCACGCGCTTTCATGACGTTCCCCTCCGGTAAAGTCCAGCCCCGGATTAAGCGTTTCCGGCAGCGTCAGCGCCGGGCTTTCCAGGCTTGCCATCGGCCATGCGCAGTAATCTGCGGCGTACCACGCGCTGGCGCGATGGTTGCCCGACGCGCCCACGCCGCCGAACGGCGCGGTGCTCGCAGCACCGGTCAGCGGTTTGTTCCAGTTCACAATCCCCGCACGCGCTTCCAGCAGCAGCTGTTCAAACTTCTCACGCTGCGGCGAAATCAGTCCGCTCGACAGGCCGTAGCGGGTGTTGTTGGCCATTGCGATAGCGCTGTCAAAATCGTCATAACGCCAGACGCAGAGCAGCGGACCAAAGACCTCTTCATCCGGCACGTTGCTCGCCCCACTCATCTCAACGATGCCCGGCGTCAGCAGCGAGGTACCCGGCTGAACCTGCTTCGGTTCGAGCAGGGTTTTCGCCCCGCGAGCGACGTGGTCCTGCCAGGCCTTCAGCACGTTTTGCGCGGCCTGCTCGGAAATCAGCCCACCGATAAACGGCTGCGGGTCGGCATCCCACGCGGCGGGCACCAGACGCGCACTCACCTCAACCAGACGTTTAAGGAACGCATCCCCCTGCGCGCCCCGTTTCACCAGCAGACGGCGGGCACAGGTGCAACGCTGTCCGGCGGTAATAAAAGCAGACTGAATCGTCAGGTGCACCGCGGCATCGATATCATCAGGATCTTCCACGATCAGCGGGTTGTTGCCGCCCATCTCGAGGGCGAGGATTTTTTCCGGCTGCCCCGCCAGCTGGCGATGCAGTTGATAGCCCGTCCCGGCGCTACCGGTAAACAGCAGGCCGTCGATATCGCTCAGCGCGCTCAGCGCCTGACCGGTTTCACGCCCGCCCTGCACCAGATTCAGCACGCCCGGCGGCAGGCCCGCCTGTTCCCACAGCTTAACCACCGCCTCGCCGGTGAACGGCGTTAACTCACTCGGCTTGAAAATAACGGTGTTGCCCGCCAGCAGCGCCGGCACGATGTGGCCATTCGGCAGATGCCCCGGGAAGTTGTACGGACCAAACACCGCCAGCACGCCGTGCGGACGGTGGCGCAGCGTGGCCGCGCCGTCCGGCATCTCGGTATGCTGCTCGCCGGTGCGGGTGTGGTAGGCCTTCACTGAAATGGCAATTTTATTGATCATCGCCGTTACTTCCGTGGCCGCTTCCCAGCGCGGTTTACTGGTTTCAGAGGCAATAATGCGCGTCAGCTCGGCTTTGTTCGCTTCCAGCAGCCCGGCGAACTTTTCAACAAGTGCCTGGCGCACGGCGAAAGGCTGTTTTGCCCACGCCGGAAACGCGCGACGCGCGGCATGGCAGGCTTGTTCCACCTGCGCGGCGCTGGCGTCGTTCCCCTTCCAGAGCACCTCTTTGCCTACCGGATTGGTTTTTACGCGCTGTTCGCCTTCGCCCGTGACCCAGTCACCGTTAATCCATAATGTCATGCTGTTTTCTCCTCAGGGCAGAGACGCACCAGGCGAACCGTATCGCCGGCGTTACATTTCAGGGCATCCAGTTCTGCAGCCGTCAGTACCAGACGTTCACATTTCGGGTTGGTCCGCACCAGCATGGCGCGGAAGTTGGTGTAATTTTCGTTCGCCACCAGGCACGCCGGCCAGTCCCCCGGCGCGGGCTGACCTTCGGCAACTTCAACCAGCCGGCTTTTACGGATCGCACGGACGCGGTCGATGTCACACTCAAGCGTTGGCCCACCGTCAAAGATGTCCACATAGTTACGGTAGCGGAAGCCCTCTTTCTCCAGCACCGCGCGGGCAGGCGCGGTTTGCGGGTGGACTTCGCCGATCACCGCCTGCGCTTCCGGCGTTAAGAAATGGGTGTAAATAGGATGCTTCGGCATCAGCTCGGCGATAAAGGCTTTCTGACCGGTGCCGCACAGGTAGTCCGCCCGGCTGAACTCCATCGAGAAGAAGCGCTCGCCCAGACTCTCCCAGAACGGCGAGTAGCCTTTGTCGTCGATCACGCCGCGCATCTCCGCAACCACTTTTTCGTTGAAGCGATCGCGGAAGGCGGCCATAAACAGAAAGCGCGATTTGGAGAGCAGATAGCCGTTGCCCTCTTTGCGCCACGCCGGGTCGAGGAACAGCGTGCAGAGCTCGCTGGCGCCCGTGTGGTCATTACAGAGAAACAGCGTCGGCAGCGCGTTATAAACGTTCAGCTCTTTGGAAGCATGTACCATGGTGCCAACGCGGTAGTTGTACCACGGGTCGTTAAGCCCCACGGCCACTTCGATAGCGCAGATCCCGGCCACGGTCCCCGTGGTGGTGTCTTCCAGCACGAACACATATCCCTGTTCGCTTTTTGGCAACGTCCCCTGCCAGGTTTGCAGGGCGCGCTCAATGCGCGCCGACAGCGTTTTTTCATCGGCAGGAAGCGAGGTCAGCCCGCCTCCCGTCTTACCGGCAAGCTGCATGAGCCCGGCGAGATCGCCGCGCTCAACGGGACGGATGACCATCATGATGACACCCCGGACTTCACCTGTTCACACGCCAGCGCAAAACGGTCCAGACCGGTTTGCACCTCTTCCTCGCTGACAATCAGCGCAGGAGCAAAACGCACCACGTTGGCACCGGCAATCAGGACCATCACGCCCATTTTTGCCGCTTCCTGTGAAATAAGTTTAGCTTTTCCGGCAAACTCAGCGGTAAGCTCGCAGCCAATTAACAGCCCCAGACCGCGAATTTCTTTAAACAGCCCCGTTTTGCTGTTGATGGCATTCAGACGCTCAACAAACCAGTCGTGACGCTGCTTAACGCCTTTCAACACCTCCGGGGTATTAATAATGTCGAGAACCTGCCCGGCGACAGCGGTGGCCAGCGGGTTGCCGCCGTAAGTGGTGCCATGGGTGCCCACGGTCATCACGCTGGCGAATTTATCGGTGGTCAGCATCGCCCCAATCGGGAAGCCGCCGCCCAGCGCTTTGGCAGTAGAAAGCACGTCAGGCGTCACGCCGTAGTGCATATAGGCATACAGCTCACCGGTACGGCCCACGCCGGTCTGCACTTCATCGAAAATCAGTACCGCATTGTGACGATCGCACAGCTCGCGCAGCCCCTGCAGAAACGCTTTTTGTGCCGGAAGAACGCCGCCCTCACCCTGCATCGGCTCGACAATTACCGCACAGGTGGTGTCGTTGATCAGTTCGCTGGCGGACTGCAGATCGTTATAAATACCGTGACGGATATCCGGCGGCAGCGGTGCGAAATCCTGCGAGTAAGCAGGCTGGCCGCCCGCGCTGACGGTAAAGAGCGTGCGCCCGTGGAAGGCATTTTTAAACGCCACGATACCGCTCTTGTGGGCACCAAATTTGTCGTGGGCATATTTGCGCGCCAGCTTCAGTGCCGCTTCGTTGGCTTCCGCCCCTGAGTTACAGAAAAAGACTTTTTCGGCAAACGTCGCGTCGATCAGCTTTTTCGCCAGGCGCAGCGCGGGCTCGTTGGTAAAGCCGTTGCCGGTATGCCAGAACCTCGCCGCCTGGTCATTTAGCGCCTGACGCAGCGCCGGGTGCGCATGACCCAGCGCGTTTACCGCAATCCCACCCGCAAAGTCGATATACTCTTTACCCTGCTGATCCCACAGGCGCGAGCCTTCCCCACGAACCGGAATAAAAGCCGCCGGAGCGTAAACCGGCATCATCCATTCATCGAAATTTTCACGCGTAATTGACAGAGACATAGCGACCTCATCCGGTAAATAAAAGGTTATTTGAATGTTAAATAATTGAGTGTTTGCACTGTGAATGTAGATTGCAGCCTTCGTGCCAGCCAGCGATAAAAATGCATAAACGGGTCTGATGAACAGAATATCAATGAGTTACAATATGGAGTTATTCACTATTAGTGCATAAAAAGTGAATATTTTTACGACAAGCGGCGCTTTGCCGCATGAAAATCAGAAAGAGTATGCACAAGCCAAATATAATTCTGGAATTGTGATCGCTCGCGAAATTTATCGGCCATTTACGCCCTGTTTGAGGGCGATGCGCGTCAGAATGGTGCAAATATTGCACCACCGGCATTATCTGTCGCAGTTATTGGTCGAAGCCGGTAACAGTTGACGCAAATTCTGCTACCATCCTTGCACTATTCACCTTGCACTGGCAGCGACTATGAAATTTGTCTCTTTTAATATCAACGGCCTGCGTGCCCGCCCTCATCAGCTTGAAGCTATCGTTGAGCAACATCAGCCAGATGTGATCGGCCTGCAGGAGACCAAGGTCCACGACGACATGTTCCCTCTCGAAGAGGTGGCGAAACTCGGTTATAACGTCTTTTACCACGGTCAAAAAGGTCACTATGGCGTCGCGCTGCTGACCAAAGCGCCGCCGGTTTCCGTACGTCGCGGCTTCCCTGGTGACGGTGAAGAAGCCCAGCGCCGCATCATCATGGCGGAAGTGCCTTCTGCGCTCGGCAATATCACAGTCATTAACGGCTATTTCCCGCAGGGTGAGAGCCGTGACCACGAGACCAAATTCCCGGCCAAAGCGAAGTTTTATCAGGATCTGCAGGACTTCCTGACCACCGAACTCAAAAAAGAGAATCCGGTGCTGATCATGGGCGACATGAATATCAGCCCGACGGATCTCGATATCGGTATTGGCGAAGAGAACCGCAAGCGCTGGTTGCGTACCGGCAAATGCTCTTTCCTGCCGGAAGAGCGTGAGTGGATGGAACGCCTGCTGGGCTGGGGCCTGGTGGATACCTTCCGCAATGCCAACCCGGAAACGCAGGACCGCTTCTCCTGGTTCGACTATCGCTCAAAAGGTTTTGACGACAACCGTGGCCTGCGCATCGATCTTCTGCTGGCCAGCGCGCCGCTGGCAGAACGCTGCATCGAAACCGGGATCGACTACGATATCCGTAGCATGGAAAAGCCGTCCGATCATGCGCCAGTGTGGGCGACCTTCAAGCTGTAATGACGCGTGAACAGTCGAAAAATCCTTCTCCTGTGCGCCCTTCTGGGCGCATTTATTCTGACGATTGTTCTCCTTCCACCGGGCACACTCTCTCTGGAAGGGATTAAAACGCATCAGCAGGCGTTACTCGCCCACGTCGACCGCGCGCCGCTGCAGAGCGCCATGATCTTTTTTGCGCTCTACGTGCTGGTTTCCGCCCTGTCGATACCCGGTGCAGCGATACTGACCCTGCTGGGTGGGACGCTGTTTCCCCTGGGCGAAGGCATCGTGCTGGTCTCGTTTGCCTCGACGCTCGGGGCAACGCTTGCGATGCTCGCCAGCCGTTATCTGCTGGGTGAGTGGGTCCAGCAGCGATTTGCTCAGCAGATGAAAACGGTTAACGCTGGCATGAGGCATGACGGCGCGGGCTATCTTTTTGCCCTGCGCCTGATGCCACTGTTCCCGTTTTTTCTGGTGAATTTGCTGATGGGGCTGACCCGCATGGGGGTATTCCGCTACTGGTGGGTGAGCCAGGTGGCGATGCTGCCCGCGACGGTTGTCTTTCTGAACGCCGGGCGCGAACTGGGAAAAGTAGCATCGCTTCGCGATATTTTGTCGCCGGGCATGGTATTCGCCTTTACACTACTGGGGTTATTACCGCTGGTCACACGCCAGCTCTTTTCCCGCTACACCCCCTTGTCTAAAAAGTGAGGCATTATGCGCCGTGTGCGTTTTTGCGCGTTTCTGACCGGCCTGCTGCTGGCAGCCCCCCTCTGTGCTGCCGACAGCTGGCAGGCAATCCAACAACAGGCCAAAGGCCAGACCGTCTGGTTTAACGCCTGGGGCGGCGATCCGGCGGTAAACCGCTATCTGGAGTGGGTCAGCGGTGAGATGCAAACGCACTATGCCATTACCCTTAAGATCGTCCCGCTGGCGGACGCTGCCGACGCGGTAAAACGCATTCAGACGGAAGCCGCCGCAGGACGCAAGAGCAACGGCTCCGTCGATCTGTTGTGGGTCAACGGTGAAAATTTCCGCACGTTAAAAGAGGCTAACCTGCTGCTGAGCGGATGGGCACAGACGCTGCCGAACTGGCGCTATGTCGATACCCGCAAACCCGTTACCGAAGATTTTACGGTGCCCACCGACGGGGCGGAATCGCCGTGGGGCGGCGCGCAGCTGACCTTTATCGCCCGCAAAGGCAGCATGCCAGCGCCACCGGCGGATCCGCAGGCGCTGCTGGCTTACGCGCAGCAGCATCCGGGTAAGATGAGCTACCCTCGCCCGCCCGATTTTACCGGCACGGCATTCCTTGAGCAGCTGCTGCTGGCGCTTACCGCTCGTCCACAGGCGCTGCAAAAAGCGCCCGATGATACCTTTGCCCAGGTGACCGCGCCGCTCTGGGATTACCTTGACACACTCCACCCGCTGTTGTGGCGCGAAGGAAAAGATTTCCCGCCCTCACCTGCCCGGATGGATACCCTGTTTGCCAGCGGCAGTCTGAACCTGTCGCTGACATTTAACCCGGCCCATGCGCAGCAAAAAGTCGCCCGCGGCGAACTGCCCGCCGACAGCTACAGCTTTGGTTTCCACGGCGGAACGATCGGTAACGTTCATTTTGTGGCGATTCCGGCCAACGCCCGCGCCAGTGCAGGCGCGAAGGTGGTCGCCAATTTCCTGCTTTCACCGCAGGCGCAGATCCGCAAAGCTGACCCCGCCGTCTGGGGCGACCCAAGCGTGCTGGATGCCAGGGCGCTGCCTGACAATGAAGCAACGCGCTTGCAGGCCTATACGCCTCAGGGGCTACCGAAAGTGCTTGCAGAGCCGCAGTCCGGCTGGGTGAACGCGCTGGAGCAGGAATGGCTGCGTCGTTACGGCACCCGCTAAGCGGGCTGGTCTGGCTGGCGATGGCGGTTATCTATCTGCCGATCCTGCCCGCTGGCGCCATGCTGTTAGCCCCGGCGTTTTCTGCGGCAAACTGGCAGAGGCTGCTGGACGACCCGCAGCTTCCGCAGGCGGCCCTCGCCACGCTGGTCTCAACGCTCATCGCCACGCTGGGCGCGTTGCTGATTGCCCTGATTTTCGTCAGCCTTTTCTGGCCCGGCAAACGCTGGCGACGTCTCACCACGCGCCTGCCGTGGCTGCTGGCGATCCCGCACGTGGCGTTTGCCACCAGCGCGTTACTGCTGTTTGCCGAGGGCGGGCTGTTCTATCAGCTCTGTACCGTCTGTACGGCTCCCTTTGACCGCTATGGCGTTGGGCTGGGGCTGACGCTCGCCGTAAAAGAGAGCGCGTTTGTGCTGTGGGCAATTTACGCCGTACTGCCGGAAAAACGGCTGGCACAGCAGAAGATCGTCCTGCGAACCTTCGGTTACGGGCGGTTTCAGATACTTAACTGGCTGATCCTCCCGGCGATCGCCCCTCTCCTCGGCGCGGTGATGCTGGCGGTACTGTCGTGGTCGCTGTCGGTTGTGGATGTGGCGATCGTTCTCGGCCCCGGAAATCCGCCTACCCTGGCCGTGCTGGCCTGGCAGTGGCTGAGCCAGGGCGATGCCGGGCAGCAGGTGAAAGGGATGCTGCTGTGCCTGGTTCTGCTTTTGCTGCTGGCTGCGCTGGCCGCCCTGGGGTACGGCTTCTGGAAGGCATGGCGCCGCACGGTTGCCGACCTCACCGGGACGCGCCGCCGATCTCAGCGCATTCTGCCTGAACGCGCAGTAAGCGGGTTTCTGCCCGCATGCGGCGTCCTGTGCGCTGCGGTGCTGCTGATGCTGGCGCAGCAGGACGACGTGGGCCCTGTGGGGAACAGCCTCTCCTTCGGCCTGCTGTCGAGCCTGCTCGGTCTGGTCGTCAGCGCGCTCTGGCTGGAATGGGGGCCGCAGCGCGGCACAGTGTGGGTATGGTCTCCGCTTGCCCTTCCGGCACTGCCGCTCGTCACCGGCCAATATACGATTGCGTTGCAGCTGGGACTCGACGGGCAGTATGCCGCCGTGCTCTGGAGCCATCTGCTGTGGGTGTTACCGTGGATGCTGCTGGTGCTGCAACCTGCCTGGCGCCGGATCGATCCCCGGCTTATCCTTACCGCCAGAACGCTGGGCTGGCGACGGACAAAAATCTTCTGCCTGCTGAAATGTCCGCTGCTGCTACGCCCCGCGCTGCTGGCCTTTGCCACCGGTTTTTCCGTCAGCATGGCGCAGTACATGCCAACGCTGTGGCTGGGCGCAGGGCGTTTCGCCACGCTGACCACCGAAACCGTCGCGCTCAGCAGCGGGGGCAGCATTCCGCTTCTGGCTAACCGGGCGCTGGGGTTACTGCTGGTTACGGGGGGCGTGTTTGGTCTTGCCGCCCTGCTATCCCGGTTCGTGGGCCACTACCGCCAGGGATTACGTTAATGTTGCAGGTAAAAAATCTCACCATCGAACCGCTGTTCCGCGAGGTCAATTTTTGCGTGCCCCGCGGGGAGATAGTCACCCTGATGGGCCCCTCCGGCAGCGGAAAATCGACCCTCTTTGCCTGGATGGTCGGCGCGTTGTCAGACGATTTTCAGGCGCGGGGCGAACTGTGGCTCGACGCGCGTCGCTGCGACGCCCTTCCCGTGGAATCCCGCGGGCTGGGTATTCTCTTTCAGGACGCGCTGCTGTTCGAGACATTCAGCGTCGGGCAAAATCTGCTGCTGGCGTTGCCTGAGCGGATCGTCGGAGGCGCGCGTCGGGAAGCGGTCGAGCAGGCGCTGGACTCCGCCGGGCTGGGCGGCCGTTACGCCAGCGATCCGGCAACCCTCTCCGGCGGGGAGCGCGCCCGGGTCAGCCTGTTGCGGGCCCTGCTCGCGGAGCCGCAGGCGCTGCTGCTGGATGAACCGTTCAGCCGCCTCGATAAGACGCTACGGGCCTCATTTCGGCAATGGGTATTTGACGCCGTTCGCGCACGCGATATTCCGGTGGTGCTGGTCACCCACGATGAGGACGATATTCCGCCCGGCGGCGAGCTGATTGAGATTTCTCGCTGGCAATAATGTGCTAACGCAATGTTTTCCATGACGGGAGAGACGACAATGCCCCCCTCTTTTACTGACGTCAGGTTATTCGATGAAACGTGTTTCTCAACTGACCGCGCTGGCCCTGCTCTGCGGCCTCGCCTCTTTTTCCTCTCTGGCCGCTGATATGCCCAACGCGATGACGCTGTCCCAGCTTCAGGCACAGCACGGCACGCCTGTCGACACCCGCGCCAGCGCCTTCTATAACGGCTGGCCGCAAACGCTCAGCGGTCCCTCCGGGCATGAACCCGCCGCACTTAATCTGTCAGCCGCCTGGCTGGACGCGATGAGCGACGAGCAGATTGCGCTGTGGGCCAAACAGCATCAGCTTACCCCCTCGTCGGCCATCGCGCTGTATGGGAACGCGCGCGATAACCAGGCGGTGAGAGCCCGTCTGGAGAAAGCTGGATTCCATTCTGTTTCGCTGCTCAGCGATGCCCTGCAGACGCCCGAGCGCCTTCAGCGCCTGCCCCATTTCGAACAGCTCGTCTACCCGCAGTGGATCCATCAGCTTCAGCAGGGTAAACCGGTGGTTGCCGCACCGGAGGGTGACTGGAAAGTGATTGAGGCCGCCTGGGGCGCGCCGAAGTTTTATCTGCTAAATCACATTCCCGGCGCGGGCTATATCGACACCAACGAAGTGGAGAGCGAGCCGCTATGGAATAAAGTCTCCGACGATAAGCTGAAAGCGATGCTGGCGAAGCACGGGATCCGACACGACACGACCGTCATTTTGTATGGCCGTGACGTCTACGCCGCCGCACGCGTGGCGCAGATTATGCTCTATGCGGGGGTGAAAGATGTGCGCCTTCTCGATGGCGGCTGGAAGGCGTGGTCAGATGCCAACCTTCCGGTTGAGCGCGGTACGCCAGCGAAGGTGACGCCGGCCCCTGATTTTGGCGCGCCGATCCCCGGCCAGCCGCAGCTGATGGTTGATATGGCGCAGGCGCGCGGGATGCTGCACCGCCAGGATGCCTCCCTGGTCAGCATTCGTTCGTGGCCGGAGTTCATCGGCGAAACCAGCGGCTACAGCTACATCAAACCCAAAGGTGACATTGCCGGTGCCCGCTGGGGCCACGCCGGCAGCGATGCCACCCACATGGAAGATTTTCATAACCCGGATGGCACCATGCGCACAGCTGACGATATTGCCGCCATGTGGAAACGCTGGAACATTCTGCCGGAACAACAGGTCGCGTTTTACTGCGGTACAGGCTGGCGGGCGTCTGAAGCCTTCATGTACGCCCGGGCGATGGGCTGGAGGAAGGTCGCGGTCTATGACGGCGGCTGGTACGAATGGAGCAGTTACCCGCAGAACCCGGTCTCCACCGGCGAGCGCGGGCCCGACAGCGCCCGCTAAGCGTGACGTGATTTAAGCGTCACGTACCCGCTCCAGATGCGCGTTGTGGTGGTCAGCCAGCACAGCGCGCCAAATACCCACGCAAACAGCGCAAAGTGCGCCGGAAACAGGCAGCACAGTACGAACAGCGCGATGGTCTCCGTCCCTTCCGTTAACCCGCCGAGGTAATAAAACGACTTGTGCGCATAGCCGGGGTTGTCAATGTCGTGCTTCGCGGCCAGCGCCGCAAACGCCAGAAAACTGCTGCCGGTGCCGATAAACGCAAACAGCAGCCAGGCGGCAGGCAGCGCATTCTCAGCGGGTGTCGCCAGCGCAAAACCAAACGGCACCAGGGCGTAGAACAGAAAATCGAGCGCGATATCGAGAAACCCCCCTGCGTCCGTCAGCCCTCTCCGGCGCGCCAGCGCGCCGTCCAGACCATCCAGCAGGCGGTTGAGCGCAATAGCGACCAGCGCCGCCGGGTACCAGCCAAGGGCCAGAAACGGCAGCGCCAGCACGCCGATGGCAAACCCGGTCAGGGTTAATCCGTCGGGGGTGATGCCCGGCTTATCCAGCACGGACACCAGTCGATTCAGTGTCGGTTTTAACCGCGGGTGCAGGTGGCGATCAAGCATGAGGCGTCTCGTTAAACGTGGCACACAGGCCCTGAGCCGGAATATCCAGGGCGGCATTGAAGCGGGCAGAGAGATTCTGAAACGCAATGAGCGCCGTCATCTCAGTAATCGCGTCGTCCGTGAAGTGATGTTTCAGCGCCGTTCGGATGGCCTCATCCGCCCGGGGCGGCGTGGCGGTCACCGCCTCGGCGTAGGCCAGCGCCGCACGCTCCTGACTCGTGAACAGCGCGGAGTCTTGCCAGTTGCTCACGGCCTGAACTTTATCCAGCGCTCCACAGCGTTCGGCCAGCCGCAGGCTATTGGCATCGATACAGAAATCGCAGTGGCAGAGTTGCGATACCCGCGTCATGAGCAGGGAGCGCAGTTCGGGCGTCAGGCGCGCGTGACGACGCTCCAGAAAACCGACAAACAGCGCCACCAGCCAGAAAAGACGCGGCATACGTCCCCACCAGCGCGTGGGGTTTAGCACGGCACCAAAATGTTTTTTCTGCATGGCGGCAATCGGTTTTAAACTCGCCGGAAGGGTTGGGATGGGATCGACCCAGGTGTGCGTCTCTTTCACCGGATTCTCCTGATGGCTGGACTCTGACAAAGGGCACGATAATATGGTGTTTTTCGTTATTAAGTATTGACGCCCATGCTAAAAACAGTCGATGTCGTTGCGGCCATCATCGAAAAAGACGGCAACATTTTACTGGCACAGCGCCCTGCTCACGCTGACCAACCGGGGATGTGGGAATTCGCCGGCGGAAAGGTGGAATCCGGCGAAACACAACCGGAGGCGCTTATCCGCGAACTGCAGGAAGAACTCGGTATTGCGGCCCAGCCAGGCCAGTATGTCGCCAGCCACCAGCGGGAGGTCTCGCAGCGGTTGATCCACTTGCATGCCTGGCACGTTCCCGCTTTTAGCGGCAAGCTCACAGCGCACTACCACAGCGCGCTGGTGTGGTGTACGCCGGAAGAGGCGTTCAGCTACCCCTTAGCCCCGGCCGATATTCCGCTGCTGGAAGCGTTTATTGTTTTACGCGACGCCAGACCAGCGGGTTCGTGCTGATGGCGCGCTCATCGCGCTGGCACTGCAGCAGCACACCGTCCGCCTTCACCACCGCCCCTTCGGAATAGTTCTGATCCTGATAGATGCAGCACTGGTTACAGGGCTGCGCTCTCTGGCCGCTGGAACTAAAGACCTCTGGCGGGACATTCACTTCCACATCCGGGCGAATACGGTCAGCCTGCGCGCCGGCGGAAAACATCAAACATAACGCGGTGAATACATAACGGTTCATAGACTTATCTTCCTGTCGTGTCCTGATAAAGACTATAACGGTTAATCCACGCGGAACCTTTAATTTATCTCGTCATCGCTTTTTGTTATGACCCGCCCCGGGTCATTAATTTCCCTTTCGGCATGAATTTCTGCTTGCTTCACAAAGCGGTGTGGGTGGTATAGTCAAAAAAACAACACAAATTGCATAAGCAATAGACACAAATAACTATAAGAGGTTCTTATATCTATGGATCAGACACGCTCTCTGGAAAGTTTCCTTGCCCATGTTCAGCAGCGCGACCCGCATCAAAGCGAGTTTGCCCAGGCCGTTCGTGAAGTGATGACCACCCTGTGGCCTTTCCTTGAAGAAAATCCACGTTATCGTCAGCTGTCTCTGCTTGAGCGCCTGGTTGAACCAGAGCGCGTTATCCAGTTTCGCGTGACCTGGGTGGACGATCGTAATCAGGTTCAGGTTAACCGCGCGTGGCGCGTGCAGTTTAACTCCGCCATCGGGCCGTTTAAGGGCGGGATGCGTTTCCACCCCTCTGTTAACCTGTCGATTCTCAAATTCCTCGGCTTCGAGCAAACCTTTAAAAATGCGCTGACCACCCTGCCGATGGGTGGCGGTAAAGGCGGAAGTGATTTCGATCCCAAAGGCAAAAGCGAAGGCGAAGTGATGCGTTTCTGTCAGGCGCTGATGACCGAACTCTATCGCCACCTTGGTCCGGATACCGACGTGCCAGCGGGAGATATCGGCGTCGGAGCACGCGAAGTGGGTTTTATGGCAGGGATGATGAAAAAGCTCTCCAACAACAGCGCCTGTGTCTTCACCGGCAAAGGGTTGTCCTTCGGCGGCAGCCTGATCCGCCCGGAGGCCACGGGCTACGGCCTGGTCTATTTCACTGAGGCGATGCTCAAGCGCCACGGCCTGGGCTTTGAAGGGATGCGCGTGGCGGTGTCCGGCTCCGGTAACGTGGCGCAGTATGCTATCGAAAAAGCGATGCAGTTTGGCGCCCGCGTGGTGACGGCGTCAGACTCCCGAGGCACGGTGGTGGATGAAGCGGGCTTTACGGCGGAAAAGCTGGCGCGCTTGTGCGAAATCAAAGCCAGCCGCGATGGCCGTCTCGCCGACTATGCCGCAGAGTTTGGCCTGACCTGGCTGGAAGGCAAACAGCCGTGGAGCGTGCCGGTGGATATCGCCCTGCCGTGCGCCACGCAGAACGAACTGGATGTGGACGCCGCGCGGACATTAATTAGCAATGGCGTGAAGGCGGTGGCCGAAGGGGCCAATATGCCGACCACCATCGAGGCGACCGATCTGTTCCTGGAAGCGGGCGTGCTGTTTGCACCGGGCAAAGCCGCCAACGCAGGCGGCGTGGCAACCTCCGGTCTGGAGATGGCGCAAAACGCCGCGCGTCTCGGCTGGAAAGCGGAGAAAGTGGATGCGCGTCTGCACCATATCATGCTGGATATTCACCACGCCTGCGTGGAGTACGGCGGAGAGGCGTCGCAAACCAACTACGTGCGCGGCGCGAATATCGCCGGGTTCGTCAAGGTGGCGGATGCGATGATTGGGCAGGGTGTGATTTAAGCTTTATCGTGCGGCCGGGTGCCCTCACCCCGGCCCTCTCCCACGGGGAGAGGGAGAAAACCGGGCGTATCAGGCCGCGCTTTTTTTCTTCTTAAACGGTTTCTTCGCACCGCTACCCGGTGCCACCATTCCTCTGAACCGCTTCACCGGCGTGCTGCGCGCCTGATCGATCAGCTGATAAAGCGTCCCCACCAGCGGCTGCATAAAGTCCTGATAACGACACTGCTTTTCGCTGATCTGCGTCAGCACCGATTCCCAATGCGCGGTCATGTCCGGCCTTGCGGCCAGCTCCGGCAGGGAATGAATCAGGGCGCGTCCCGGCTCAGTCGAATGGATATAGCGTCCTTTTTTCTCCAGGAAACCGCGTTTAAACAGCAGCTCGATGATTCCGGCACGGGTCGCTTCGGTGCCCAGACCGTCGGTGGCGCGCAGGATCTTCTTCAGATCTTTATCCTGCACAAACCGGGCTATCCCGGTCATCGCCGACAGCAGCGTCGCATCGGTGAAATGGCGCGGCGGCTGCGTCTGGCGCTCAACCACTTCCCCTTTCTCGCACAGTAGCTCGTCGTCTTTAGCCACCACCGGCAGCGGCGTGCCGTCGTTCTCTTCGTCGCGCTCTTTACTGCCAAGCAGGGTGCGCCAGCCCGCTTCCGCGAGGAAGCGCGCTTTGGCGACAAACTTGCCTTTGGCAATGTCCAGTTCGATAACGCATTTGCGGAACACCGCATCCGGGCAGAACTGCATCAGGTACTGACGGGCGATCAGGTTATAGACCTTCGCTTCGTTATCCGTCAGGTTAACGCTGCTGGCGCGGGCCGTCGGGATAATCGCGTGGTGGGCATCCACCTTCTTATCATCCCAGCAGCGGTTATGGGTGTCCGGATTCACCGCCGGCTGCGGCAGCAGATCCGGCGCGTGGACGCTAATGGCGTTCATCACCGCGTGGCGTCCGGCAAAATGCTCTTCCGGCAGATAGCGGCTGTCCGAACGCGGATAGGTGATGAGCTTGTGGGTTTCATACAGCTTCTGGCAGATGTCCAGCACGTTCTGCGCGCTGAGCCCAAAGCGCTTCGCGGCCTCAATCTGCAGGGCCGACAGCGAGAACGGCAGCGGCGCGGGTTCTGATTCCCGTTTATCGTTATAGCTGGTCACGATAGCCGGTTGCCCGGTGATGCGGTTAACCACATGCTCCGCCAGTGGACGATGCAGCAACCGCCCCTCTTCATCCTGATACGATTCGCAGGCATCGCTCGGCTGCCAGACAGCGGTAAAGCGCTCCTCTTTCGGGGTGACGATATGCGCTTTCACTTCAAAGAAATCTTTGGCGACGAAATTCTCAATCTCTTCGTCGCGACGCACCACCAGCCCCAGCACCGGCGTCTGCACGCGGCCCACGGAGAGCACGCCCTGATAACCAGCATTACGCCCAAGGATGGTGTAGGCGCGGGTCATGTTGATGCCGTACAGCCAGTCCGCACGCGCACGCGCCAGCGCGGAGACGCACAGCGGGATAAACTCGCTGTTGGCGCGCAGACGCGAGATCGCACGTTCAACGGCCTGCGGGTTGAGGTCGTTGATCAGGCAGCGCTGTACCTGCTGGCGCTTTTCAGGTGCCAGCTCCAGGTAGTCCAGCACTTCATCCACCAGCAGTTGCCCTTCCCTGTCCGGGTCACCCGCGTGCACGATCTCAGCCGCTTCATGCAGGAAGCGTTTGATCACGTTGAGCTGTTTGGTAACCGAAGGTCGCGGCTGCAGGCGCCATTTTTCAGGCACGATGGGCAGGTCATTCAGATTCCAGCGGGCGTAGCGGCTGTCATAGACATCCGGCTGCGCCTGCTCAAGCAGGTGACCAATACACCAGGTGACCACCTGCCCGTTACCGCATTCAATAAAGCCGTCGCCTTTGCGATGCGGTTTAGGCAGCACATCGGCGATGGCTCGCGCCAGACTCGGCTTTTCGGCAATAAACAACCGCATCGAATTAACGGATCTCAATCATCGGTCGGCCACCGCGTGCGGTCACCAGCTCGCCGATTGCCGTCAGGGTAATGCCAAACTCGGCAGCCGTCGCCTGAACCTCGGCTTCGGACTCCGGCGTGACCGCCAGCAGCAGACCGCCGGAAGTTTGCGGATCGCACAGCAGGTTGCGCCATTCTTCAGGCATTTCGCCCATCAGATGACCGTAGCTGGCGAAGTTGCGCTGGGTACCGCCCGGGACTGCGCCCTGAGCAATGTACTCTTCCACGCCCGGCAGTTTCGGCACGTCCTGATACCAGACCTGCGCCTGCACGCCCGCCCCCTGACACACTTCGGAAAGGTGTCCCAGCAGACCGAAACCGGTCACGTCGGTCATCGCCTTCACGCCGTCGATATTAGCGAAAGCGGCACCCGCGAGGTTCATCTGGCACATGACTTCTGTCGCCAGCCCCTGGTGCTCTGGTTTCAGCAGGGATTTTTTCTCGGCGGTGGTCAGCACGCCAATGCCCAGCGGCTTGGTGAGGAACAGCTTGCAGCCCGCCTGCGCGGTGCTGTTACGCTTCACGCGCTCGGTCGGCACCACACCGGTGACGGCCAGCCCGAAGATAGGCTCCGGCGCATCAATCGAGTGACCACCGGCCAGCGCAATCCCCGCCTGCTGACAGGCGAAACGCCCGCCATCTATCACCTCGCGGGCAACTTCTGGCGGGATGGTGTTGATCGGCCAGCCCAGAATAGCGATCGCCATAATCGGTTTGCCGCCCATGGCGAAGATATCGCTGATGGCGTTAGTGGCCGCAATACGCCCGAAGTCGAACGGGTTGTCGACAATCGGCATAAAGAAGTCGGTGGTGCTGATAATGCTGGTGCCGTTACCCAGGTCATAAACCGCTGCATCGTCACGCGTTTCGTTGCCGACAAGCAGGTTCGGGTCGACAAACTTCGCCTGTTCGCTGTGCAGGATGGTCTCCAGCACTTTCGGGGAAATTTTACAACCGCAACCGGCTCCGTGGCTGTACTGCGTTAAACGAATGGTTTGCTCGCTCATGGACGTCTCCTGTCATCTCAATCGCGCTATGGTAGCGCTCATTCCATAAAGAGGTAAGTATGACTGTCTGAATTCTGCGGCAGATGCTCAGAATCCAGACAGTTTAGCGTGCGTTATCAGAAACGGCTGACGAAAGGCGTGGTGTCCGGCACGCTGATGGTGCTGGAGGCTTTAAGCTGCGGGGTACCGAGATAGAGGAAACCGACAATTTTGTCATGCTCGCCGCAGCCAAAACCGTCACGGACCGCCGGGCTTTCGGTCAGCGGACCGGTGCGCCAGATGCCGTTGAAGCCTTGCGCGACAGCGGCCATTTGCATCGCCATCACGGCGCAGCCGGCAGACATTTCCTGTTCCCAGACCGGCACCTTATGGTCAGCCTGGCATTTTGCCACGACAGCGATGATCATCGGGGCGCGGAACGGAGCATTACGCGCCTTGTCGATACCTTTCTCATCCTGCCCTGCGGCCACCGCGCCCTGCTCCAGCAGTTGGCTGAAACGATCGCGGCCTTCGCCTTCAATCACAAAGAAGTGCCACGGCTGCAGAGTGCCATGATCGGGGGCACGCATACCGGCACGCAGAATGTTCTCCAGCTGTTCGCCCGCCGGGGCCGGTTCGGCCAGACGTGAAGCGCTACGGCGGTTAACAAGCAGTTCGAGTGCATCCATTGGTTAACTCCTTTCTTGAAATTTACTCACAAAATTAACACGACGGCAGATTTTGTTACAGCCTGGCAGGCGATTCCTGCTGACAAGTGGCGGTTGGGTCATTACGATAACCCAACATTACCGTCCAGTGGCGACGGAAACAGTCATTTTCTGGTTAGGGAGAATACATGCGAACCCTTTGGCGAATCTTTGCCGGTTTCTTTAAATGGACGTGGCGACTGCTCAACTTCGTCCGCAACCTGGTGATGAACATCTTCTTCATTTTCCTGGTTCTGGTTTGCGCGGGCATCTGGATGCACATCAGTAACGCGAATCAGGCGCAGCATTCGACTCGCGGGGCGCTGTTACTCGATATTACCGGCGTTATTGTTGATAAACCGTCCGCCAGCAGCCGTCTGGGGGTAATCAGCCGCCAGCTGTTTGGCGCGACATCAGACCGTCTGCAGGAAAATTCCCTGTTTGATATTGTCGATACTATTCGTCAGGCCAAAGACGACCGTAACATCACCGGGATCGTGCTGGATCTGAAAGATTTTGCCGGCGGCGATCAGCCTTCCATGCAGTACATCGGTAAAGCGCTGCGCGAATTCCGCGACAGCGGCAAGCCGGTGATTGCCGTGGGCGACAGCTACAGCCAGGGGCAATATTATCTGGCGAGCTTTGCCAATAAGATCTGGCTCTCTCCGCAGGGCACGGTCGATCTGCACGGTTTTGCCACCAACGGGCTGTATTACAAATCGCTGCTCGACAAGCTGAAGGTCACCACCCACGTCTTCCGCGTCGGGACTTATAAGTCGGCCGTTGAGCCGTTTATCCGCGATGATATGTCCCCTGCCGCCCGTGAAGCGGACAGCCGCTGGATTGGCGAACTGTGGCAGAACTATCTGGGCACCGTTGCCGCTAACCGCCAGATTACGCCGGAACAGGTGTTCCCTGGCGCACAGGGCGTGCTGGACGGCCTGCGTAAGGTAGATGGCGATACCGCGAAATATGCGCTCGACAACAAACTGGTTGATGCCCTGGGCACCAGCGCCGAGATTGAAAAATCCCTGAGCAAACAGTTTGGCTGGAGCAAAGAGGACAAAAATTACAGCGCCATCAGCATGTACGACTACTCGGCGAAAAAACCGGATGAGAGCGGTGACAGCGTCGCGGTGGTCTTTGCCAACGGTGCCATCATGGACGGTCAGGAGACGCCGGGGAACGTGGGCGGTGATACCACGGCATCACAAATCCGCGATGCGCGCCTGGATCCGAAAGTGAAAGCGATTGTGCTGCGGGTGAACAGCCCTGGTGGCAGCGTCAGCGCCTCCGAGGTGATCCGCGCTGAACTGGCTGCCGCGCGTGCCGCCGGCAAGCCGGTCGTCGTCTCAATGGGCGGAATGGCCGCCTCCGGGGGGTACTGGATCTCCACTCCCGCTAACTATATCGTGGCCAACCCAAGCACATTGACCGGATCAATTGGCATCTTCGGGGTGATCAACACCGTGGAAAACAGCCTGGATTCTCTGGGCGTGCATACCGACGGCGTGGCGACCTCCCCGCTGGCGGATGTGTCGGTGACAAAATCTCTGCCGCCGGAAGTCTCTGAGATGATGCAGCTCAGCATTGAGAACGGCTATAAACGCTTTATCACCCTGGTGGCGGATTCGCGTAAAAAGACGCCTGAGCAGATCGACCAGATTGCCCAGGGCCACGTCTGGACCGGCCAGGATGCGAAGAGCAACGGTCTGGTCGACAGCCTGGGCGACTTCGATGACGCGGTGAAGAAGGCCGCTGAACTGGCGAAGCTGAAACAGTGGCATGTTGAATACTATCAGGACGAGCCGTCGTTCTTCGATATGGTCATGGACAGCATGTCCGGCTCCGTGCGCGCCATGCTGCCGGAGGCGCTGCAGGCCTATCTGCCTGCGCCCGTCGCCACGGCGGCAAAAGCGATGAAAGCGGAAAGCGATAAGCTCGCGGCCTTTAATGATCCACAAAGTCGTTACGCGTTTTGCCTGACCTGCGCGAACGTCCGTTAAAAACCGTCCCCTCTTCTCGCGAAGAGGGGATTTTTTTCTTTTGAAGAACAAGAACTCACTACCATGCAGAAGAAATCGATTTATGTAGCCTACACTGGCGGTACCATCGGTATGCAACGCTCTGAAAACGGCTATATCCCCGTCTCCGGCCACCTTCAGCGTCAGCTTGCGCTGATGCCAGAATTCCACCGTCCGGAAATGCCTGACTTCACTATCCACGAGTATGAACCGCTGATGGACTCCTCCGATATGACGCCAGAAGACTGGCAGCACATCGCGGATGACATCAAAGCCCATTACGACCAGTACGACGGTTTCGTGATCCTCCACGGTACCGACACCATGGCTTTTACCGCCTCGGCGCTCTCCTTCATGCTGGAGAATCTGAGCAAGCCGGTTATCGTGACGGGCTCGCAAATTCCGCTGGCGGAACTGCGCTCCGACGGTCAGATCAACCTGCTGAACTCCCTGTACGTGGCGGCGAATTACCCGATTAACGAAGTGTCGTTGTTCTTTAACAACCGCCTGTATCGCGGCAACCGCACCACCAAAGCCCATGCCGACGGGTTTGACGCTTTCGCTTCACCCAACCTTCAGCCGCTGCTGGAAGCCGGTATTCATATTCGTCGTCTGGGAACCCCGCCTGCGCCAAACACCGCAGGCGAGCTGATTGTGCATCCGATTACGCCGCAACCGATTGGCGTGGTCACCATCTACCCGGGGATCTCTGCAGACGTGGTGCGCAACTTCCTGCGCCAGCCGGTGAAAGCGCTGATTCTGCGCTCCTACGGCGTGGGCAATGCGCCGCAGAACGGCGAATTCCTGAAAGAGCTTCAGGAGGCCAGCGAGCGCGGAATTGTAGTGGTGAACCTGACGCAGTGCATGTCCGGTAAAGTCAATATGGGCGGCTATGCCACCGGCAACGCGCTGGCGCATGCGGGGGTGATCAGCGGCTTCGACATGACCGTTGAGGCAACGCTGACTAAACTTCACTATTTACTGAGCCAGGATCTGGATATTCAGTCCATACGCAGCGCGATGATGCAAAACCTGCGCGGCGAACTGACGCCTGACGAATAAGGAGGTCTCATGAAGCAACGCGCCCTGCTACTGGTCGATTTGCAAAATGATTTCTGCGCGGGCGGTGCGCTGGCCGTCGCCGAAGGTGACAGCACCGTTGACGTGGCCAACACGCTGATTGACTGGTGCAAAGCCCGCGGTGAAGCGGTTGTCGCAAGCCAGGACTGGCACCCGGCGAATCATGGCAGCTTTGCCAGCCAGCATCACGTCGAGCCATTCACTCAGGGAGAACTCGACGGGTTGTCACAAACCTTCTGGCCGGATCACTGCGTACAGCAGACACAAGGCGCGGACCTTCATCCGCTCCTGAAACAGAAAGCCATCGATGCGGTGTTCCATAAAGGGGAAAACCCTGCTATCGACAGCTACAGCGCGTTTTTTGATAACGGGCATCGCCAGAAAACGGCGCTGGACGCGTGGTTACGTCACCATGAAATCACGGAGCTGATTGTGCTGGGGCTGGCAACCGATTACTGCGTGAAGTTTACCGTGCTGGACGCGCTCCAGTTAGGCTATACCGTCAGCGTCATCACCGACGGTTGCCGTGGGGTGAATATCCAGCCGCAGGACAGTGCCCAGGCGTTTATGGACATGGCCGCGGAAGGTGCGACGCTGTATACGCTCGAAGACTGGCTGGAAACGCAGGCGTAGTCTTTTATGCCGGGTGGCGCTGCGCTTACCCGGCAACCCCCTCTCCGATCTCCCATAAAGTGAACTCCCTCGCATCCTCAGCGAAGCGGCAATGCTATTCTCATCAGGTTGTTTTTTCGCCACGCCTTTTCCGTGGCGTGGTTAATTTTATTATGTCAAAGAGGAACTTGTATGAAATGTATGCCTTTGCTGGCAGTATTGCCCCTGCTGTGCGCTTCCGTTGCTTCTGCCAGTAACCTGATGTCCGTGGGCTACTTTAACGGCGGAGGTGACGTCACTGCCGGACCGGGTGGCGACATCAACAAATTAGACGTCCGCCAGATTACACATCTCAACTACTCGTTTGGTCTGATCTATAACGACGAAAAAGACGAAACCAACGCCGCGCTGAAAGACTCCACCAGGCTGCACCAGATCTGGTTATCACCCAAAGTCGCCTCCGACCTCGCATTCATCCCGACCCTGCGCAAACAAAACCCGAACCTTAAGGTCCTGCTCTCCGTCGGCGGCTGGGGCGCACGCGGTTTCTCTGGCGCAGCGGCAACCAAAGAGAGTCGCGCGGTGTTTATCCGCTCCGCGCAGGAGATTGTCGACAAGTACGGTCTGGACGGGATCGATCTCGACTGGGAGTACCCGGTGAATGGCGCATGGGGTCTGGTTGCAAGCCAGCCCGCCGACCGGGATAACTTCACCTCCCTGCTAAAAGAGATGCGCGCCGCCTTCGGAGACAAAAAGCTGGTGACCATTGCGGTGGGCGCCAACGCGGAAAGTCCGAAAAGCTGGGTGGATGTCACCGCCATCGCTCCCCTGCTCGACTACATCAACCTGATGACCTACGACATGGCGTACGGAACGCAATATTTCAACGCCAATTTGTATGACTCCAGCACCTGGCCGACGGTGGCCGCCGCAGATAAATACAGCGTCGATTTTGTGGTGAACAATTATCTGGCCGCCGGGCTGAAGCCGCAGCAGATGAACCTTGGGATCGGTTTCTATGGCCGCGTGCCGAAACGCGCCGTGGAGCCGGGCATTGACTGGAGCAAACCCGACGCACAAAAAAATCCGGTCACCCAGCCTTACTTCGGGCCACAGGAGATCGGGTTGTTCAGGTCACTCGGCTATGACCTGACCAAAGATACCTACGTGAAGTACAACGATATCGTGAAAAAGCTGTTGAACGATCCGCAGAAGCGCTTTACAGAGCACTGGGACGAGCAGGCGAAAGTGCCGTGGCTCTCGGTGAAGGGTGCCGATGGCAACGCGCTGTTTGCGATTTCGTATGAGAACCCACGTTCCGTTGCCATCAAAGCGGACTATATCAAAGCGAAAGGCCTCGCCGGGGCGATGTTCTGGGAGTATGGCGCGGATGACGAAAACCAGTTAGCGAAGCAGCTGGCGGCGTCGTTGGGGATCCCGCACTAAGCAGTATTGTGCCGGGTAGCGCTAACGCTTACCCGGCCTACATTGAGTTCATTATTTGAAAGTGGCAATCGGCTTCGGCGTGATGCCGAACTCTTCTTTCAGCTCACGCTTGCTCTTCATCACCATCTGGCCGTTGGTGTCGATGGTCATGTGCTGCGCGTCGGTGTTATTACGCGCCTGCCATAACATGACCAGTTGCAGGCTGTTCTCTTTTTGCTCCGGCGTCAGCGCGACGCCGTCAGGCCATTTTCCGAGCTCAACGGCGGTGACCAGACGCTGATAAATCTCCGGCGTCATGCCGCTAATCATCTCTTCAATATTCACAATCGCTCCCTTTAGCAGGAATAATTTGCTGAATCGTTTTTTCAACCTTTAATCTGGTCGCCGTTTTCATCGTCGCTGAAGCTCAGTGAGGCTGAATTGACGCAGAAACGCTCGCCCGTTGGCTGTGGTCCATCCGGGAAGACGTGACCCAGGTGCGCATCACAGTTGCCGCAGCGTATTTCCGTGCGCACCATGCCATGGGATGAGTCAGTCAGGTAGCGGATTGCCTCGTCGCTCACCGGCTCGTAAAAGCTCGGCCAGCCGCAGCCAGAATCGTATTTCGTCTGGGAATTGAACAACGGCGCATCACAGACCAGACAGTGGTAAACGCCATCGCGTTTGTTATGCAGTAAACGTCCGGTGAACGGCGGTTCCGTGCCGTGATTCTGCGTCACGTAAAACTGCATTTCTGTGAGGTTTTTTTTCAAATCGTCAGGGTTACGTTGGTTCGACATAGGCTTACATCTCGCTGTAGAAACAGACATCTTTTAACCCGGATTCTAACAAAACATTAACACCCTTGCGTGCACTTTTGATCTAAACTTATGTGTCGCGAAAAGGCGGTCAGGCAATTGTGATCATGTTCACATTTTAATCCTGAGAGGACTTTAAAATTCCGGGCGCAGCCCCCATGTGGTTGCAAGCTCAAAGGGAAAGTGAGGCGAGTCAGTCGCACAAACGTTAGTCACAGGATTGATTTGTCGCAATGATTGACACGATTCCGCTTGACGCTGCGTAAGGTTTTTGTAATTTTACAGGCAACCTTTTATTCACTAACAAATAGCTGGTGGAATATATGACTATCAAAGTAGGTATCAACGGTTTTGGCCGTATCGGCCGTATTGTTTTCCGTGCTGCTCAGAAACGTTCTGACATCGAAATCGTTGGTATCAACGATCTCCTGGACGCTGAATACATGGCGTACATGCTGAAGTACGACTCAACTCACGGTCGTTTCGACGGCACCGTTGAAGTGAAAGACGGCCACCTGGTTGTTAACGGCAAAACCATCCGCGTTACTGCTGAGAAAGACCCAGCTAACCTGAAATGGAACGAAATCGGTGTTGATGTTGTTGCTGAAGCAACCGGTATCTTCCTGACCGACGAAACTGCACGTAAACACATCACTGCGGGTGCGAAAAAAGTTGTTCTGACGGGTCCTTCCAAAGACAACACCCCAATGTTCGTTCGTGGTGCAAACTTCGAGACTTACGCTGGCCAGGACATCGTTTCTAACGCATCCTGCACCACCAACTGCCTGGCACCGCTGGCTAAAGTTATCAACGACAACTTCGGCATCATCGAAGGTCTGATGACTACCGTTCACGCAACCACCGCTACTCAGAAAACCGTTGACGGCCCGTCTCACAAAGACTGGCGCGGCGGCCGTGGCGCGGCTCAGAACATCATCCCATCCTCTACCGGTGCTGCTAAAGCAGTAGGTAAAGTACTGCCAGAACTGAACGGCAAACTGACTGGTATGGCGTTCCGCGTTCCAACTCCTAACGTATCCGTTGTTGACCTGACCGTTCGTCTGGAAAAAGCTGCTTCTTATGAAGAAATTAAGAAAGCAATCAAAGCTGCTTCCGAAGGCGCAATGAAAGGCGTTCTGGGTTACACCGAAGACGACGTTGTATCTACCGATTTCAACGGCGAAGTGTGCACTTCCGTGTTCGATGCTAAAGCAGGTATCGCACTGAACGACAACTTCGTTAAACTGGTATCCTGGTACGACAACGAAACCGGCTACTCTAACAAAGTACTGGACCTGATCGCTCACATCTCCAAATAAGTTGAGATGAGTGTTTGATCCAAAAAGGCGACTTCGGTCGCCTTTTTTATTGCCAAGACAGAGGATTGCTTAATGATTAATAAAATTTTTGCACTTCCGGTAGTCGAACAGCTTACCCCTGTGCTTTCCCGGCGTCAGATTGACGGTGCCGATGTCATCGTCGTTGACCATCCGCGCGTTAAAGCCTCCGTGGCACTGAACGGCGCTCACCTGCTCTCCTGGAAACCGGAAGGTGAAGCCGAAGCTTTATGGCTGAGCGACGCGACCTCTTTTAAAAAAGGGGCAGCCATCCGCGGTGGCGTACCGATCTGCTGGCCATGGTTTGGCCCGTCCGCACAGCCGGGTTTGCCTTCTCACGGGTTTGCCCGTAACCAGCAGTGGACTTTGAAAGCGCATAATGAAGATGACAACGGCGCTGTGCTGACCTTTGAACTTCAGGCGAATGATCAAACCCGTGCCCTCTGGCCGCATGATTTCACCCTGTACGCCCGCTTTAAGCTGGGCAAGACCTGTGAAATTGAACTGGAAGCCCACGGTGAGTTCGAAACCACCTCTGCCCTGCATACCTACTTCCACGTGGGTGACATCGGCGCGGTGAAGGTGAGCGGCCTTGGCGATACGTATATCGACAAAGTCGACAACGCGAAAGAAGGTAAACTGAGCGACGGGGTACAGACTTTCCCTGACCGTACCGATCGCGTCTATCTGCATCCGGAAGCCTGCAGCGTGATCCACGACGGCGCCCTGAACCGTGGCATCGAAGTGGTTCATCATCATCACAGCGACGTGGTGGGCTGGAACCCGGGCCCGGCGCTTTCTGTCAGCATGGCCGACATGACGGATGAGGGATATAAAACGTTTGTCTGTGTGGAAACCGCTTGCGTGAGCACACCGCAGAAAGCGAGCGATGAAAAACCCTCTCGCTTAGGACAGACAATCAAGATTGTGAAGCGCTAGGGGATTGTGCTTCTCTGCACCATACCAAAGCAAACGGGGCGCAAGCGCCCCGTTTTAATGCACGGACTGCACGTTAGTAGTGCAATCAGAACTTGTAGGTCACACCGACTGAGAAAATGCCTGCCCAGTACTTGTCGACCATCGGGCTGTCTTTCACCTCATCGCTCAGACGCTCGTAACGGCCAGTACCGTATACGCTCCAGTCCCCGAGGAAGTTATAGCTAGCGGTCAGCTCCAGGTAGGGATTCCAGCCATCATCAGCGCTGTAGCTTTTCAGACCACTGCGACGGGATTCGTTTTTAGAGACGCCGTAATAGTAGTCGTTGTAGTTCTCGCTGTTGTACTGCACACCGATACCTGGCGTCAGGGTCAGCGCACCGTTGGTGTAGCGGTATAACCACGCCAGATCCCAGATAAAGCCGTTGCTGTTATCCAGCGTGTCACCCGCGAGGGCAGTACGCAGGAAACCGTACTGGGTGTTATGCACATAGGAAAGCCCAGCCATCAGGGTGCCTTTACGCTTGTCGAGCTGACGAAGCGCGTGGCTGTCGCTGTCGCCCGGCTTGAAGTGCGTTGGGTCGTAGTAAGCCATAATGGAGAGCTTATCGGCCGTATCGTTCCACAAATAGTAGCCACCGCCGAGCCCATGGAACCAGACGTTATCGCCTTCATAGGTGACAACGGGAACGGGATAAAGATCACGGTCATACTGTTTGTACGGGCTGTTAATGACGCCAACGCCCGCGCCAACCGTCCACTGACTTTCCGCCTGTGCGGTGCTTACTGCGGTCGCGGCAAGGATGCCCAATGCCAGAAGTTTGAGTTTGGTCACAATCCATTCTTTCCTGTAGTCAAATAATCAGCGGGTGAAGTGTAACCGCCATTCCCGTACATCCCAAAATTTTTTGCCTGCTAATCAGTCTGATTAACCCATTATTTTTAACTTTTCAGATGACAACCCGCTTTCATTTATATGACCACTGTATGAAAAAGGGGCATTTGCCTTATCACCACAGTGGAAATTTTTGGATGAGTTATTGATATGTCATTGAAATTAGATTTTATCGGCATGCAAGTTTTGCAAATGCCATCTACGCTTTAATTTAAGAAGAGTTTTCCTGAACACCCCGCGGTGCTTAGCGTCCGACCTGGCACACAGGTTGCTGCTCTGGCAGTGAGGTGCGAGAGATCCTCTTCCGGGAGCCTCCACTACTCATACGAACGGCTCTTATCCTGTGCTAAAAAACGAAAGGACGGCATGCCATGAATATATTCGATCACTATCGCCAGCGTTATGAAGCTGCCAAGGACGAAGAGTTCACACTGCAGGAGTTTCTTACCATCTGTCGGCAAGATCGCAGTGCTTATGCCAATGCGGCAGAACGGCTATTGATGGCTATTGGTGAGCCAAACATGGTTGATACTGCCCTGGAACCCCGGCTTTCCCGTCTCTTTTCGAATCGGGTGGTCGCCCGCTACCCGGCGTTTGAAGAGTTCTATGGTATGGAAGATGCCATTGAACAAATCGTCTCTTACCTGAAGCATGCTGCTCAGGGCCTGGAAGAGAAGAAACAGATCCTCTATTTACTCGGCCCGGTGGGGGGCGGTAAGTCCTCGCTGGCTGAACGCCTGAAGTCGCTGATGCAGCGCGTGCCTATCTATGTGCTGAGCGCGAACGGCGAGCGCAGCCCGGTCAACGACCATCCGCTGTGCCTGTTTAACCCGCAGGAAGATGCGCAAATTCTGGACAAAGAGTATGGCATCCCGCGTCGCTATCTCGGCACCATCATGTCGCCGTGGGCGGCGAAACGCCTGCACGAGTTTGGCGGCGACATCACCAAATTCCGCGTGGTGAAAGTCTGGCCGTCTATCCTGGAACAGATTGCCATCGCGAAAACAGAACCCGGGGATGAGAACAACCAGGACATCTCCGCTCTGGTGGGTAAAGTCGACATCCGTAAGCTGGAAAACTTCGCGCAGAATGACCCGGATGCCTACGGTTACTCCGGCGCGCTGTGCCGAGCAAACCAGGGGATTATGGAGTTCGTCGAGATGTTTAAAGCACCGATCAAAGTGCTGCATCCACTGCTGACGGCGACCCAGGAAGGGAACTACAACGGGACGGAAGGTATCTCCGCCCTGCCGTTTAACGGGATTATTCTCGCCCACTCGAACGAATCTGAATGGGTGACTTTCCGTAATAACAAAAACAATGAGGCGTTCCTTGACCGCGTTTACATCGTCAAAGTGCCTTATTGCCTGCGGATCTCCGAAGAGATCAAAATTTACGAGAAATTGCTTAACCACAGTGAGCTGGCGCATGCCCCGTGCGCGCCCGGCACCCTGGAAACGCTGTCACGCTTCTCTATCCTGTCGCGCCTGAAAGAGCCGGAAAACTCCAGCATCTACTCAAAAATGCGCGTGTATGACGGTGAAAGCCTGAAAGATACCGACCCGAAAGCGAAGTCCTATCAGGAATACCGCGATTACGCCGGGGTTGATGAAGGGATGAACGGTCTGTCCACGCGTTTTGCGTTTAAGATCCTCTCTCGCGTCTTTAACTTCGACCATGCGGAAGTGGCGGCTAACCCGGTTCATCTGTTCTACGTGCTGGAGCAGCAAATCGAACGCGAGCAGTTCCCACAGGAGCAGGCTGAACGCTACCTGGAGTTCCTGAAAGGTTACCTTATTCCAAAATACGCCGAGTTCATTGGCAAAGAGATCCAGACGGCCTACCTGGAGTCCTATTCAGAATACGGGCAGAACATTTTCGACCGTTATGTCACCTACGCTGACTTCTGGATCCAGGATCAGGAGTACCGCGACCCGGATACCGGCCAGCTGTTTGACCGTGAATCCCTGAACGCGGAGCTGGAAAAAATCGAGAAGCCGGCCGGGATCAGCAACCCGAAAGACTTCCGTAACGAGATTGTGAACTTTGTGCTGCGCGCCAGAGCGCACAACAACGGCCGCAATCCGAACTGGACCAGCTACGAGAAGCTGCGCACGGTCATTGAGAAGAAAATGTTCTCTAATACCGAAGAGCTGTTGCCGGTGATCTCGTTTAACACCAAAACCTCAACCGATGAACAGAAAAAGCACGACGATTTTGTCGACCGTATGATGGAGAAAGGCTACACCCGCAAACAGGTTCGCCTGCTCTGCGAATGGTATCTGCGTGTGCGTAAATCGTCTTAAAACAAGTGCCCGGTGGCGTTTAACGCCTGCCGGGCCTACAAAATGCAAGTTGGCAAATGCAGTACGGGGGGTATATGACCTGGTTTATTGACCGGCGTCTTAACGGCAAAAACAAGAGCACGGTGAACCGCCAGCGCTTCTTGCGTCGTTATAAAGCGCAAATTAAACAGTCTATCTCCGAGGCCATCAACAAACGCTCGGTGACCGACGTCGACAGCGGCGAGTCTGTCTCCATCCCCACCGATGACATCAGCGAACCGATGTTTCATCAAGGGCGAGGCGGCCTGCGCCATCGCGTACACCCAGGTAATGACCACTTCGTTCAGAACGACAGAATTGAGCGTCCTCAGGGCGGCGGCGGTGGTTCAGGAAGCGGTCAGGGACAGGCCAGCCAGGACGGTGAAGGTCAGGACGAATTTGTCTTCCAGATCTCAAAAGATGAATATCTCGACCTGCTGTTCGAAGACCTGGCGCTGCCGAATCTCAAAAAGAATCAGCACCGTCAGCTCAATGAATACAAAACCCATCGCGCGGGTTATACCGCCAACGGCGTGCCCGCCAATATCAGCGTCGTGCGTTCGCTGCAGAACTCGCTGGCGCGACGCACGGCCATGACGGCAGGAAAACGTCGTGAGCTGCGTGAACTGGAGAGCAGCCTGAAGGTGGTGGAAAACAGCGAGCCGGCGCAACTGCTGGAAGAGGAGCGCCTGCGTAAAGAGATTGCCGAGCTGAGAGCGAAGATCGACCGGGTACCGTTTATCGACACCTTCGACCTGCGCTACAAGAACTACGAAAAGCGTCCGGAACCCTCCAGCCAGGCGGTGATGTTCTGTCTGATGGACGTTTCCGGCTCCATGGACCAGGCCACCAAAGATATGGCGAAGCGTTTTTATATTCTGCTCTATCTCTTCCTGAGCCGAACGTATAAGAACGTGGAAGTGGTCTATATTCGCCACCATACCCAGGCCAAAGAGGTGGATGAACACGAGTTCTTCTACTCTCAGGAGACCGGGGGCACCATCGTCTCGAGCGCGCTGAAGCTGATGGATGAAGTGGTGAAAGAGCGTTACGACCCGGCGCAGTGGAACATCTATGCCGCGCAGGCGTCGGACGGCGATAACTGGGCAGATGACTCACCGCTGTGTCACGAAATTCTGGCGAAAAAGATTCTGCCGGTGGTGCGTTACTACAGCTATATCGAAATCACCCGTCGCGCACACCAGACCCTGTGGCGGGAGTATGAACATCTGCAGTCGATGTTTGATAATTTTGCCATGCAGCACATCCGTGACCAGGATGATATTTATCCCGTGTTCAGGGAGCTGTTCCACAAGCAGTCCGCCACCAGCAACGCATAATCCAACAGCCAGCGAACCCGCTGGCTGTTTTCTTTCGACCCCGTACATCCCGTGCTAATGTAGAAAGCTACCTACTGGATTTTCACCGGGAAAGCGTTATGACTGACGACGTTATTGGGGCAGGAACCCATCAGCAACTGATTACTTTACTCACCGAGCAGGGCGCACGGTTTCGCGTCATGGAGCATGAGGCGGTCGGAAAATGCGAAGCGGTAAGTGAAATTCGCGGGACCGAACTGCGCCAGGGGGCAAAAGCGCTGGTGTGCAAAGTGAAGGGAAACGGCGTAAAAAAACACGTTCTGGCGATCCTGGCCGCCGATCTGCAGGCCGACCTGAGCCAGCTTGCCAGCCATTTTGGTGGGCTGAAAGCCTCTCTCGCCAGCCCGGCCGAGGTCGATGCTCTCACCGCCTGCGTGTTTGGCGCCATCCCGCCCTTTAGCTTCCATCCTGATCTGGCGCTGGTTGCCGACCCGCTGCTGTTCGAGCGCGTTGACGAAATCGCGTTTAACGCCGGTCTGCTGGAGAAATCCGTGATTATGGACACCCAGGATTACCTGCGCATCGCCCGTCCAGAGCTGGTGACGTTCCACAGAGCCTGACCGCGCTGGCTGGCGCTCCTGTCAGCCTTTTCTTTCCAGAAACAGCACGGAAGCGACCAGAATAACGGCGATGGCGAAAAACGATGAGGAGATAATCAGCGTTTCGACAAACATGTGATCGTTCATGATGGCGACCCCTTTTGCGATATCTCCCTTCGTTTTAATCCGCGTAAATGACAAGGTTATGACAGCGATAAAAATCTTTTTAAACCTGTCCACCGTTTTTCCGCGTACAGTAAGCAGGATCATTTTTCTGGCAAGGATTCCCCTATGTTTGACCCGACTCTGCTCATTCTGCTGGCGCTCGCCGCGCTCGGCTTTATCAGCCATAACACTACCGTCGCCATCTCGATTCTGGTGCTTATCATTGTGCGCGTAACGCCGCTCAATACCTTTTTCCCGTGGATAGAAAAACAAGGGCTGACCATCGGGATCATCATTTTAACCATTGGGGTGATGGCACCCATCGCCAGCGGTACCCTTCCCGCCTCAACGCTGCTGCACTCGTTCGTCAACTGGAAATCACTGGTGGCGATCGCGGTGGGGATTTTTGTTTCGTGGCTGGGGGGACGCGGCGTCACGCTGATGAGCAGCCAGCCCTCGCTGGTAGCGGGCCTGTTGGTGGGCACCGTGCTGGGTGTGGCGCTCTTTCGCGGCGTTCCGGTGGGCCCGCTGATTGCGGCGGGTCTTGTCTCGCTGTTTATCGGGAAGTCGTAGTCAGGCTGGCCATATAACGCGCCGGCGTCTGACCCAGCCCCTTTTTAAACATGGTGATAAACGCGGTGGTCGAGTCATAGCCCAGTGACTGAGCCACCTGCTGCACTGATTTGCCGCTAATCAAATGCTGTAACGCCACAATCAACTGCAGCTGGTGACGCCAGCGGCGAAAGCTCAAGCCGGTCTCTTTCACCACCAGCCGTGCCAGGTTGCGTTCGCTCATGGCAAAGTGGCTTGCCCACTGCGCCAGCGTCTGCCAGGCCGCCGGCTCTTCCGCCATCTTCTCGCTCATCAGCCGGATTTTGGGATGGGGTGAGACGGGCAGTTGCAGATGCTCCTGGCGCTGGAGCGGCAGCTCATCAAACAGGACATTCACCAGCCGCGAGGTGGCCGCAAGGTGCAACTGTTCACGTGATTTTTCTGCCAGCGATAAAATCAATTCCCGTACCAGCGGAGAGATTTTCAGGGTGCAGCAGCGGTCGGGCAACCGCGCGGTCCCCGGTTCAATGAACAGAAAGCAGAGTTGTGCCCCCGGCGTGGCTCTGTTGCTGTGCGGCATCTGGCCGGGGATCCAGACGGCATACTGAGGCGGCACCATCAGCATGGCATTTTCCACTTCGCAGGTGATCGCCCCGCCAAGAGCCAGAATTAGCTGTCCCTTGCGGTGGTGATGAAGCGGAATATATTGTTCCTCTGCCACCACGCGAATGCGAAATGCGACGGCCGCATCGTGCTGGCTATCAGGATCGTAGCCGTCCAGTCCCAGACCAATCATCAGGTTGTCCGATTTTAGCGATAAACTGTCATTTTAGCCTGATTTCAACCGCCGCGAAAATCGGTATGGTGTGCACTCGCTTGAACGTATGAGAACAAAATGACTACTGCACTTCGCACCTCAGGAAAACACGGCGTGCTGCTGATCGCAGGCATCCTGATGATTGCCACGACGCTTCGCGTCACCTTTACCGGGGCAGCCCCGCTGCTCGATACTATTCGTCTTGATTATGGCTTAAGCACGGCGCAAACCGGTCTGCTGACCACCCTGCCGCTGCTGGCCTTCGCTCTGGTCTCGCCGCTTGCAGCCGGTGTGGCCCGGCGCATCGGCATGGAGCGCAGCCTGTTTATCGCCCTGCTGTTGATTTGCGCCGGGATTGCCGTGCGCTCCCTGCCCTCCGCCGCTGCGCTTTTCGCTGGAACGGCGGTGATAGGCTGCGGCATTGCGCTCGGCAATGTACTGTTACCCGGGTTAATTAAACGTGACTTTCCCGGCCAGGTGGCGAAACTCACCGGCGCCTATTCCCTGACGATGGGCGTGTCGGCGGCGTTCGGCTCGGCACTGATTGTTCCCCTGGCGCAGGGGGCGGCGGGCTGGCATGGCGCGCTGCTGATGCTGATGGTATTTCCACTGCTCGCGCTGCTGCTGTGGCTGCCGCAGTGGCGTCAGGAACACGCCGCGACGGTCACGGGCGCTGGCGCGCTGCATAACCGCGCCATCTGGCGCTCGGCTCTCGCCTGGCAGGTGACGCTCTTTTTGGGGATCAACTCGCTGATTTACTACGTCATCATCGGCTGGCTGCCGGCGATACTGCTCAGCCACGGCTACAGCGAAGCGCAGGCCGGCTCGGTGCATGGACTTTTACAGCTGGCCACGGCGGTACCGGGTCTTGCCGTTCCGCTGATCCTCCACCGTCTGAAGGATCAGCGGGGCATCGCCGGCGCGGTGGCGCTGATGTGCGCGGTGAGTGCGGCGGGCCTGTGGTTTATGCCTGAGCTGGCGGTAATGTGGACGCTGGTGTTTGGCTTTGGTACCGGGGCAACGATGATCCTCGGTCTGACGTTCATCGGTCTGCGCGCCAGCTCTGCGCATCAGGCGGCGGCGCTGTCCGGCATGGCACAGTCGATTGGTTATCTGCTCGCGGCCTGCGGCCCGCCGGTAATGGGGAAAATTCATGATACCACGGGAGACTGGCGTCTCCCACTTCTGGGCTGCGCGCTGGCCGCTGTGATCATGGCCGTCTGCGGCATGCTGGCCGGGCGAGACCGGGAGATCGCGCCCCGTTAAACACGGAGGCAGACCCTCGGGTCTGCCTTTTTTATCCGCGGGCCGCGCGCAGCATCGCCTGTACCAGCACCACCGGACGGCCTTCCAGCGCAGCACGCTCATGCTGGAATAAGGTGATCACAAAGAACGGGTGGGTAACCAGTTCCGCGGCACGAATTTCTCCCTGATCGTCCCAGCCTGTGACATGCATATCACCGCTCTCCAGCGCCTGGGCAAAGGCCGGCGACACGCCATAATTACAGTGATATCCCTCTTCAATTTCCGGCTTGCCGTACGCTTTCGCAATCAGCGTATTATTACGCAGCTCAATGGCATCGGTTTTTTCCACCAGCGAGCAGGTGAGCGGCGCAATCACCATAGTGCCTTCGGTATCCGTCTCAGCGTGTGCCGCATCGCTCCAGCCCAACACATTACGGGCATACTCGATCAACGCATGCTGGAACCCACCGCAGGTGCCCAGGAACGGAATGCCGTTTTCACGGGCGTAGCGCGCGGCGATAAAAGCGGCTTCCGTGTTTTTATAGGGGCTTGCAGGAACCAGCCAGATGGCATCGTAGCCCACCAGATCTTCCGGGCTGGTGAGCTCCGTGGTGGCAAGCCAGTCGTAATCGGCAGTGAGGTCAAGGACAGCAGCGGCATCGTCAATGGCCAGCGGGATCGCCTGATGCGCAATAACAGCGGGATTGTAGTCGCCAACCAGCGCAATGCGCAGCGTCGTTTTAACCGGGAGGTGTTCCATGAAAGGTTCCTTATGCCAGAGAATTATCAGATAACATAAGGAACCTCAGACTACCGATCTTTTGCAGTTATCACAATACCTTAAATTGGGAGGGTGGGATCATGATTCAATGCAAACGGGTATACGAACAGGCTAGCCCGGACGACGGATATCGGGTGCTGGTGGACCGACTGTGGCCGCGCGGGGTTAAAAAAACGGACCTCGTCTATGATGAATGGTGTAAAGCGCTCGCGCCGTCGAATGAATTACGCAAGGCCTTTCACAGCGAAACCCTTGATTTCGCGGCCTTCAGTCAGGCCTATCGGGAAGAGCTGGCGCAGCATGTGGACGACGGCATGCTTCTGGCGGCGAGGGCCAAAAAGCAGACCGTCACGCTGCTGTTTGCTGCCAAAAACACGGAACAAAATCACGCGCAGGTCTTAGCTGACTGGCTGCGCCATCTGTAATCAGCTGACGGTGAGTTCACCGAGAATCTGCGGTGCTCCATCCGGGTTGAGCGGCATCAGATGTTCGGCGCGAACAAACGCAAAGCCGTGCTGATTGTCAAAGGCGTAGACATCACCCGTCACCAGCCAAAGTGCGCGATCTGCCGTGGCGGGTAATTGTGTCATTACGCCGTTAACCGGGTTAACGAAGCGCAGGCCGGGCTGGCAAAGGCCAAATAACTCAACAGATTTACCAATATTGCGACGGCCTGACGCCGTGCGGGCACCCACGATTAACGCCATGCTGCCCGGTTTAAGCTGAAACATACTTCTCTCACGATAACGATGGCCAGAAACTGGCTAAGAATAATCCTAAAGAGAAGTGTATCGCAATCCCGGCCCCGCTGTCACCTGGCGGGCTGCGGGTGATCGCGACGGTAGAGGTCCCATTCATCGATCACTTTACCATCGGGTAATTTGCACTCCGTGCGCACGCCTTGTGGGCTCTGGATCGGGATCTGTTCCCCCCCTTTTTCCAGACAGTAAACGGAAGCCGGGTTAGCCATCCCGATAGCATGCGGTGGCTGAGGCGCATCCGGTGGGGGAGTTTTTGTGGTGCAAGCCGCCAGCGGTAGCGCAAGGGCCAGAAGCAGAAATCTCATCTTATTGATCCTTTTGACATCATGACAGGCTAAGGGTAACGGGCCAGCGCCGCGTTCTCCATGATTTCTCCATTTTAACTGCACTTTTCCAGCCTATAGTGCGGAATGTTCTCGATATGACCAGAGAACATCATTCCGTAATCAAGATGTCTTTGCCCCGGTCCTCAACGCCGGGGCTTTTTTCGCCCTCTCCCCCAACCCGCGCATATATTAAATTTTTTATATTCATGTTTTACTATGGCTGAAGCCTAAAAATAAAGCATAACATGCAGATGCAGACGTCTTCTGCCTGGGAGTCATTCTACGTCATGTCGGATATTATCCTTGCCCGTGTTTCAGAAACCCTCGCCACTGAACAATCCCTTGAAAGCCTCGTTCGTCAGTTACTGGAGATGCTGGAGATCGTGACCGACATGGAGTCAACTTACCTCACTAAAGTTGATATCCAGGCCCGGCTGCAGCATATCCTCTACGCCCGCAACAGCAAGCAGATGACGATCCCCGAAGGGTTGAGCGTTCCCTGGGATGAAACGCTGTGCAAGCGTGCGCTGGATAGCGATACCCTGTTCAGTAACGACGTCCCCGAACGCTGGCCTGAGTGTGAAGCGGCAAAAGCGCTTGGCATTACTACCTATATGAGCATCCCCGTCCATTTTGCCGATGGTTCATTGTACGGAACGCTCTGCGCCACCAGCACGGCGAAGAAACCCCTCAGCGAGCGCGGTGAGCAGGTGCTGAGATTATTCGCGGGTTTGATTGGCCAGTACATCCAGAAGGAGTCGCTGGTCACCCAGCTTCGCGAAGCCAACGCGGCCCTCATTGCGCACTCTTATACCGATGCCCTGACCGGTTTACCCAACCGTCGTGCCCTGTTTGAGGATCTGACCACCCTGTTCTCGCTGGCCCGGCATCTGAAGCGTAACGCTATCATCGCGTTTATCGATCTGGATGATTTTAAACTGATTAACGACCGTTATGGACACGAAGCCGGCGACCAGTTCCTGGTTGAAGTGGGCAAACGTCTGACGGAAGGAAAGCAGCAGGACGACATCATCGGCCGGCTGGGTGGTGATGAGTTTCTGGTGGCGTCGCTGGGCCAGCCCCACAGTGAAGGCGATATCACGCAGGTCACCCTGCTCAAATCACGTCTCAGCGCCTGTATTGCCGGTGAATACTGGCTGGGCAGCGTTCACATTATCTATCCGGGAGCCAGCCTCGGCGTTATCGAAGTTGACCCAGGCGCAACCGATCCGGACAGCGCGTTACGTGCCGCGGACGTCGCGATGTATCAGGATAAGAAAGGAAAAAGCAAAACACGCTTTCTCACTATGGATTAACCCCGTACACTCTACGGCGTTATAGAAACCGAAACAGGTGATGGTATGAGAATAGGGATCCTCTTCCCGGTCGTTATTTTTATAACGGCGGTGGTCTTTTTAGCATGGTTTTTTGTCGGCGGTTATGCGGCTCCTGGGGCATAAATGCGCAAAACAACCGTCATTATGCTGATCGTTGCCCTCGCGGCGTTCGCCGGCACGCAGCTTGGCTGGTGGTAAACCCACTACGTAAAAAGGCCGCCATCTGGCAGCCTTTTTTAACGCTTACAGGGCTTAGCTTTTGATCTTTCTGTAGATAAACAGAACAACCAGTGCACCAATCACCGCGACGGCGAAACTACCGAAGTTAAAGCCATCGACCTTGCCAAACCCGAACAACGTACTGATCCAGCCGCCGACTACCGCGCCGACAATACCCAGTATTACGGTGACGATAAACCCACCGCCATCTTTGCCCGGCATGATCCACTTCGCCAGAATACCCGCAATAAGCCCAAAGATAATCCAGGATAAAATTCCCATAACGTTCCTCTCTGTATGGTTTTTGTCATTAAATCAACGACACAAAAAGAATAGCACAGGATCTGAGAAAGGAAATTCGTGATAAGCATCACAACGAGAGAGTGCGTAACGATTAGCCAGCGGACAGATCGCGCCACATGAAATGTAGGGTTGCATCTTTTGTTGAGAAAGATTATCTTTCTCAACACTGAATAGTTGAGAGAAACACTCAGGTATTCAGTACGACATTGCTCACATTGCTTCCAGTATTTCTTGCCCACTCCTGAGTGGGCTTTTTTTTGCTCATAGCCCGACAAACGCATAACGATTACGTCCGGCGCGTTTTGCCTGGTAGAGCGCCTGGTCAGCGGCAATAATCAGGTTCTGCTGGCTGCCTGCGATGTCGACGGCGCGCGCGGTGGAAATCCCGACGCTGACCGTAACCCGCCTGAAGGGGCTAAAAGCATGATCGATTTGCAGGGAATAGACATTGCGAATAATGGTCTGCGCCAGACGAAGCGCCTCCTGAATATCCGTATCAGGTAATATCAGAGCGAATTCCTCTCCGCCATATCGCGCCACAGTCTGGTTATCACGGGTCAGGCTCTCACGAAGACTGTTACCCAGCAGTGCCAGGCACCGGTCCCCTTCCGGATGACCGTAGTTATCATTGTATTTTTTAAAGTAATCCATATCCACAAGGAGCATCGATATCGGCGTGTCATGGGCAGCACACCGCGCGATTTCCGAGAGGATCCTTTCATCAAAGATGCGGCGGTTGTACAGCCCGGTCAGCGCATCCTCAGAGGCGATAATTTTTAGCGCTTTATTATCCCGCGCTTTTCGGGACAAGTCGGAATAGAGGAACCATGACGCAACGATGAGTATCGCCGCGAAAACGAAAATCAGTACCGCCAGCTGAATGGCCTGTTTGCGCCAGGCAGAGAGAGCTTCATCAATGCTGACGGCCACGGTGGTGACCAGCCCGTAGCGTTTGTTTTTCTCATAGGCATAAATGCGCTCGATTTTATCAAACCGCGAGATGGAGCTGGCTATCCCTGTATTTTGTACCTTGAGGTATTTCCTGAAGAGGGGTGAGTCAGAAACAATGGTGCCGATATAGGTATTTTTAAAAGGATAACGGACCAGTAGCACGCCAGATTGTGTCGTTAAGCCAATCACCCCCGAGTGACCGATATTAATCTGTCCGTACAGCGCGAGAAAATTCTCGATACCCAGCGTGACCACCACGACACCGTTAAAAGCCCCGGAGGGGGTTTCAAGGCGCCGACTGATGGTGATCACCCATTTACCATTGGTTCTGCTTACCACCGGCTCACCAATAAAAATCTGCTGATTTTTATTTTCCTTATGGTAGATAAAAAATTCTCTGTCCGAGCCTTTACGCGGCCCGGTAAAACTTTCGTGCAATGCGGTAAAGATATCGCCCTGTGCATTGTAAACAACCACATTATTAATCTGGGTAAGAAGATTATCCTGATCGTTTATCATCCGCTGAATATTGATCGCCTGTTGCGCGGTCATGCCATAAATTTCGATCATGTCGGAAACGGTAGTAATTAACATTTCACTCTGGCGCATGATCCCCTCGGTGTAGACATCAAGGGTATGGCTCAGGTTGGCGACGCTGGTATTAATTTGCTGGATTGACTGCTGTCTGGACGTGGCAATTTGGACCGCAAGCGACAACGAGATGATCAAGGAGACAATGATGACGGTAATGGTTGTTGTGTAAAAAGTATTTTTCACATGCACGAGCTATTCCACCTTATCACGCCTGACGTCCCTGGCTGACAACTCTTGTCACTGTAACAAAGCTCAGGATAAGAGGAAAATGAATTGCACTTAAGCATACAACAGAAGCTCGTCTTTATTTCTTTTTTCACCGCCTGGCGACCGCCTTATTCCAGGCGCACTGCAAAGGGCGAGGTTTTTACAGACTTACGGCCTCCCTGGGCTTAGATAAAATGACTTTAATAAAGTCTATATAGGAGACGGGTTTACCAAAATAATATCCCTGTAACAGGGTAATCTCATTACGGTTGAGATACTCCAGTTGCTCCTTCGTTTCTACACCTTCCGCCACAATACGCAATGAGAGTTTTTTCGCGAGATCAATAACGCAGTCCAGCAGGATCGTGGAGTCCTTCTCCTCTGACACCCGGTTCACAAAACTCTTATCAATTTTAATGTAATCAATGGCAAGCGCATTAAGGCACGACAGTCCGGAATAGCCCGTACCAAAATCATCCAGGGCAATGACAAAACCGGCCTTATGCAGCAGATTGAGATTTTCCACCAGGTGAGGATTATCGACCAGCGGCTCACGCTCGGTTACCTCGAGCACCAGTTTGACTTCTTTCCCCTGAAACCCTTTGCCGAACACGCGGCAATCGCCGATGAAAGAAGGAGCATCGATGTGCCTGGCGCTGATGTTCACCCCAATATGAAAGCCGTCCGGCAGTTTCGACAACAGCGGCTTAAGCTGAGTAACCACTTTCGCCATTAACCCTTTGGTCAGCGGGATAATCAAACCGCTACGTTCAGCAATCGGGATAAAGACATCCGGCGGGATAAAGCCTGATTTCGGATGTTTCCATCGGGCCAGGACTTCCACACCGTACAATCCGCCGGTATCACCATTTACGATGGGCTGATAATAGGGAACAATCTCCCCCTGCAAAATGGCCTTACGCAGATCGTCTTCAATGGAGGTGCTTTTTCCCTTGTAGCGGTGGATTAAAATGCCCACCGTCACGGACAGCGCGAGAATGAGCAATATCAGACGCCATCCCTGCTGCAGGATCATGACGACACGCTGATGCGGTTTTAATGCGGCCTCTGTCCCTGACACCCGTTGTCCGCTACGGGTACAGACCTGAGTCGCACTGACGGCTGTCGCGGTATGAATATTATTCTGTTTCGCCAACTGCCCGTTAACGATCACAATACCGCTCAGAAAGAGAAAAAGAGTACTGACAATAGCGATCGTTACGTTGCGCACGATGTTTTCCTTACTAGAAAAAACAAGCATGGAAGTTCTGAAGAAAAGTCTGTGGCAAACCTGGCGTACCTAAATAGCAATAAAAAAAGCTTAGCTGAGATTTATCTTAAAAAACTGATGCTTTCGTATGAGTTCATCCGCCTGATAGCGCTCACAGGCTGCGACTGTCGGGCTTGTGCCTTGCCCTGGCTGTGTTAATATTTGAGCAATCAGGGAGTGGACAGGATCGCTGGAAAATGAAAAAAATGATTGCCGTTGCTATCGTTTCAACGCTTCTGGTCCTCCTCTCTCTTTATGCGGTCAATGCTGTTATCGTGGGTCAACAGAAGAGCAAACAGCGTGAAATATCCCATACCCTCTTACGTTATTCAGAAGATCTCTCCCAAAGCGTAGCGCTGGCCCTGAAAAGTATTACGACACAAGGGTGCGATAAATCCAGTCTCGATAGCTACAGACAAATAAAGCTGGATAGCCTCTATTTCGGTGATATCGGTTTTATTGAAAATGGAAAAATAGTCTGTACCGCGTTTTGGGGAAAACTTGCCACGCCCGTTGCACTTCCCACAGAACTGCATAAAACGCCGAGAGGCTTTCTGCTGGCGCAGTTTTCCAGAAAAGATTTTTTCACGGGCAACGCGGCAATTTATAACAATATTATTATTTTCACCTCCCGCTATGCTTACGATAAATTCACCCCGGTTACGGCAAGCTATTCGCTGAGCGCCACCACCAAAGACCTCGGCAGAACGTTTTTTACTACCGCCCCTGAGTTAACGCAGCAGAGCTGGCTGCATTCGACGTTGTTTACCCTGACCCTTACCCGGTGCAGCGCCTTCTGGGACCTGTGTGTCATTGTGACGCATCACGACGCAGGGTTGGCCTCGTTACCCCCGTTTATCTTTGCGCTTCTGGCTGTCATTTTATATTTTATTTGGGTCGCGATAACTCTCTTTATCTTCCGTCTCTATGAAGATCGTTTTTCGCTGGAACGCACGCTGATTAAAGCCGTGTTAACGAACACCATCAGCGTTAACTATCAGCCGATTATTCGCATTCACGATCAAAAAATAGTGGGCGTAGAAGTACTGTCGAGATGGCGCGATCAAAAACAAGGGGATGTCTCCCCGGAGCTTTTCATTCCATTAATTAAGAAGATTGGTCTCTATAAAAAATATTATTGTAACATTATCGAAAAATCGATCTCTGAAATCGCTCCGCTGGCGAATAAACATCGGCTGATTGTCTCACTTAATGTTGGACGCAAGGAAATTGAAGACGGCCAGTTTATTCACGTTTTGCAGCGAGTCTGTTTGGCCAATCACCTTCCCCTCTCCCTGGTAAAGGTTGAGCTCTCTGAAAAAGCCGTTTCCAGCGCCGATATTCTCGAGGGATTTTGTCAGGAGCTTAAAGCGCTCGGCGTTAAAATATCAATCGATGATTTTGGCGTGCAAAATTCCAACCTCGCCAGACTGTCGCTGCTCGAATATGATGAGATCAAAATCGATAAGTCGCTGGTTGATGGCATCAGCGAGCATTATAAGCAAAATATCTTTGTGATCTTTAGCGACGCGCTGGCAAAACTGAATAAAACCCTGGTATTTGAAGGGGTGGAAAATGAAATACAGTATCGCTTCATTGCCGACAGATATCCCGATGCGCTGATCCAGGGATGGTACTTTTCTAAATCACTCACCCGCAGTGAGCTGGCAAAGCGACTCACCGGCGTCGCATGTTCTGCGGAATAAATGACTGTGGTCCGATAGCGTGATGCCGAGCGGTCAGGCAAAGCATCAGCATAAGGGTGTTTGAGGCAGGTTATTCATTTCCCCACTGATTGAGGAAATTCGCAATATCATCAATGCGGGTAGCGCGGATCCCGGCCTCTGCGGCCATCTCTTGCTGAGCGTCCTCGCTTATCTCCTCATTATTCGCTAAACGGGGAGCAGCAGCTGGAAATAATGTGCCAGCGCATCATGCTCAGACTCTGCGACCTGCTTTGCCGCTTCCGACGCGTATTCCTCGGCAATGTCATAATATTTCAGTGGGATAGTGTTGTTCATAACAGTCTCGTCTCTAACCAGTAAGGGTAAAGGCATCAGTATATCGGACGCCTTCCCGCAACCAAAGCCTTGCTTCAGAGGAGTAACGCAAGCAGCGCTGCGAGCGCGGGCATGGCCTGCACATAGAGAATTTTTCTGCTGGCGGTGACTGCGCCGAATAGTCCGGCAATCAACACGCAGACCAGGAAGAAGATCGCCACCGGAATACCTTTTTCGCCAAGCCAGAGGCTCCAGAGCAACCCCGCCGCCAGAAAACCGTTATACAGCCCCTGATTTGCGGCCAGCACGCGGGTGTCGCGCGCAAAGTCGGGACGCAGATTAAAGGCCTTATGACCTGTTTTGGTATTCCACAGGAACATCTCCAGCACCAGAATATAGAGGTGAATTAACGCAACAACCGTGATAAGGACGGTGGCTAACATCGTGTTGTCTCCCACAGGCAGAGGCAAAAAAAACGGGAACCCTCAGGCTCCCGTTACAGGTTAACCCAGAATCTGGATTACATGTTCGCGATAATCGCGTCGCCAAACTCTGAACATTTCAGCAGCTTAGCGCCTTCCATCAGACGTTCGAAGTCGTACGTTACGGTTTTCGCGTTGATCGCGCCTTCCATCCCTTTAACGATCAGGTCTGCGGCTTCGAACCATTCCATATGGCGCAGCATCATCTCTGCGGACAGGATGATCGAGCCTGGGTTCACTTTGTCCTGACCTGCGTATTTTGGCGCAGTACCGTGGGTCGCTTCGAACAGGGCGCACTCGTCACCGATGTTCGCGCCAGGGGCGATACCGATACCGCCAACCTGAGCGGCCAGGGCGTCAGAGATGTAGTCACCGTTCAGGTTCATACAGGCGATCACGTCGTATTCCGCTGGACGCAGCAGGATCTGCTGCAGGAACGCATCGGCGATCACATCTTTAATGATGATCTCTTTGCCGGTGTTCGGGTTCTTGATTTTCTGCCATGGGCCGCCGTCGATCAGCTCGCCGCCGAACTCTTCTTTCGCCAACTGGTAGCCCCAGTCTTTGAACGCGCCTTCGGTGAACTTCATGATGTTGCCTTTGTGAACCAGGGTCACAGAGTCACGGTCGTTGGTGATCGCGTATTCAATGGCCGCACGCACCAGACGCTTGGTCCCTTCTTCGGAGCACGGCTTAATGCCGATACCGCAATGCTCAGGGAAGCGAATTTTCTTCACGCCCATCTCTTCGCGCAGGAATTTAATCACTTTTTCTGCGTCTGCAGAGTCAGCTTTCCATTCGATACCGGCGTAGATGTCTTCTGAGTTTTCGCGGAAGATAACCATATCGGTCAGTTCTGGGTGCTTAACCGGGCTTGGGGTGCCCTGATAGTAACGAACCGGACGCAGACAGACGTACAGGTCCAGCTCCTGACGCAGTGCCACGTTCAGGGAACGGATACCGCCGCCAACTGGCGTCGTCAGTGGGCCTTTGATAGCAACGCGGTATTCGCGGATCAGCTCCAGCGTTTCAGCTGGCAGCCAGACGTCCTGGCCATAAACTTGAGTCGATTTCTCACCGGTGTAAATTTCCATCCAGGAAATTTTACGCTCGCCTTTGTAGGCTTTCTCAACAGCGGCATCAACCACCTTCAGCATTGCCGGGGTAACGTCTACACCGATACCGTCACCTTCGATGAACGGGATAATCGGATTGTGAGGAACGTTAATCTTGCCGTTTTGCAGGGTGATCTTTTTACCTTCCGCCGGAACAACTACTTTGCTTTCCATTAACCTCTCCTTCGAGCGCTTCTGGTTGTTACTGATCTTATGTTAATAAATTGTAATGAGCCCTTCGATAGTACCTGATTGTCCGACGCCATGAAAGGTCTTCGTTATTAGGCTATAATGCGGCAATTGATAACGCCTGAAAATACCATGAAGAAAACTTCTTTTACAAAACACCGGGTTGAGCGATTCAGCTCGCGACAAGCCGCCAGAAGACCGCAACAAACCCAGCCGAAGCGGGTGATTTTGTTCAATAAACCCTACGATGTTTTGCCGCAATTTACCGACGAAGCCGGGCGCAGCACGTTGAAGGACTACATTCCTGTTCAGGGGGTCTACGCGGCCGGTCGTCTTGACCGTGACAGCGAAGGCCTGCTGGTCTTAACCAACGACGGTGCGCTGCAGGCGAAGCTCACCCAGCCCGGGAAACGCACCGGAAAAATTTACTTCGTCCAGGTGGAAGGCGAGCCGGATGACGAGACGCTGGAAACATTACGCAAAGGCGTCACGCTGAACGATGGCCCCACCCTGCCCGCAGGTATTGAGCGCGTGAATGAACCGGCGTGGCTGTGGCCGCGCAACCCGCCTATCCGCGAACGCAAATCGATTCCGACCAGCTGGCTCAAAATCACCCTTTATGAAGGCCGCAACCGTCAGGTTCGGCGCATGACCGCACACGTTGGCTTTCCGACCCTGCGCCTGATCCGCTACGCCATGGGCAACTACACGCTGGAAACGCTCGCCAACGGTGAATGGCGGGACGTTACCTCTTAAGGAGTCACTATGTTTAAACCTCATGTCACGGTTGCCTGTGTGGTCCACGCCCAGGGGAAATTCCTTGTGGTAGAAGAGAGCATTAACGGCAAAGCGCTGTGGAATCAGCCTGCCGGACACCTTGAAGCCAATGAGACCCTGCTGCAGGCGGCGAAACGCGAGCTGTGGGAAGAGACCGGTATTCACGCTGAGCCCCAGCATTTCATCCGTATGCACCAGTGGATTGCGCCCGACAGCACCCCGTTCCTGCGTTTTTTGTTTGCCGTTGAGCTTAGCGAAACGTGCGCCACTGAACCGCAGGATGACGATATCGACCGCTGCCTGTGGGTCACCGCCGACGAGATCCTGAACGCGCCAAACCTGCGCTCGCCGCTGGTTGCGGAAAGCATTCGCTGCTGGCAATCTGCCGGTCGCTTACCGCTGGATGTCATCGGCGCATTTAACTGGCCGTTTACAGAGGGTGTCAATGGTGGGGGGGCGTGATAGAATACGCCGCCTTGAAGTTCAATGTCGTGAGTATTCCATGTCAGATAACAGCCAGAAAAAAGTAATCGTCGGCATGTCCGGCGGTGTCGATTCCTCCGTTTCCGCCTACCTGTTACAGCAACAGGGCTATAAGGTGGAGGGCCTGTTCATGAAGAACTGGGAGGAAGATGATGGCGAGGAATACTGCACTGCCGCAGCGGATCTCGCCGATGCGCAGGCCGTGTGCGATAAGCTCGGCATTGAACTGCACACCGTTAACTTTGCCGCAGAATACTGGGACAACGTTTTTGAACTGTTCCTCGAAGAGTACAAAGCCGGACGTACGCCAAACCCGGATATTCTGTGCAACAAAGAGATCAAATTTAAAGCCTTCCTGGAATTCGCCGCAGAAGATCTGGGCGCAGACTACATTGCGACCGGTCACTACGTGCGTCGCGCAGATGTGAATGGCAAAAGCCAGCTGCTGCGCGGTCTGGACGGCAACAAAGATCAGAGCTACTTCCTCTATACGCTGAGCCACGAGCAAATCGCCCAGAGCCTGTTCCCGGTTGGCGAGCTGGAAAAGCCGCAGGTGCGTAAAATCGCGGAAGAGCTGGATCTGATCACCGCGAAGAAAAAAGATTCTACCGGCATCTGCTTCATCGGCGAGCGCAAGTTCCGTGATTTCCTCGGTCGTTACCTGCCGGCACAGCCTGGCAAAATTGTCACCGTCGATGGCGACGAAATTGGCCAACACCAGGGGCTGATGTACCACACGCTCGGCCAGCGTAAAGGCCTGGGTATCGGCGGGACCAAAGAGGGTAGCGAAGATCCGTGGTACGTTGTCGACAAAGATGTCGAAAACAATATTCTGGTTGTGGCCCAGGGACACGACCATCCGCGTCTGATGTCCGTTGGCCTTATCGCGCAACAGCTGCACTGGGTCGATCGTGAGCCGTTAAAAGGCACACTGCGCTGCACGGTGAAAACACGTTACCGTCAGACCGATATTCCCTGCACCGTGACTGCGCTTGATGACGATCGCATTGATGTGCGTTTCGACGAGCCGGTTGCCGCCGTCACCCCGGGTCAGTCAGCTGTCTTCTACAGCGGCGAAATCTGCCTGGGCGGCGGGATTATTGAACAGCGCCTGCCGCTGCCCGCTGTTTAACACGATTGCACACATAAAGGAGACCGTGTGGCGAAGAACTACTATGACATCACCCTGGCACTGGCGGGAATTTGCCAGTCAGCCCGTCTGGTGCAACAGCTGGCACATCAGGGTCATTGCGACGCTGATGCCCTGCACGTTTCACTCAACAGCGTTATCGACCTCAATCCCGGCTCTACCCTGGGTGTGTTCGGCGGCAGTGAAACCAATCTTCGTCTCGGTCTTGAAACCCTGCTTGGCGTGCTCAACGCCAGTAGCCGTCAGGGGTTAAACGCAGAGCTGACCCGCTACACGTTAAGCCTGATGGTGCTGGAGCGTAAACTGAGCGCGGCAAAAGGCGCGCTCAATACCCTGGGCGATCGGATAGCCGGGTTACAGCGTCAGCTCGACCATTTTGACCTGCAGTCCGACACGCTGCTGAGCGCCATGGCCGGCATTTATGTCGATGTCATCAGCCCGCTCGGCCCGCGTATTCAGGTCACCGGCTCCCCTGCTGTGCTGCAAAGCCCACAGGTACAGGCAAAAGTACGCGCCTCCCTGCTGGCAGGGATCCGTGCCGCCGTGCTGTGGCACCAGGTTGGCGGTGGCCGCCTGCAGTTAATGTTTTCTCGTAATCGCCTGACCACTCAGGCAAAACAAATTCTTGCTCATTGTTAACCTCCCGGAGTTGCGAATTATGGAATTATCCTCACTGACCGCCGTATCCCCTGTCGATGGACGCTACGGCGATAAAGTCAGCGCGCTGCGCGGGATCTTCAGCGAATATGGTTTGCTGAAGTTCCGTGTTCAGGTTGAAGTACGCTGGCTGCAAAAGCTGGCCGCCCAGGCAGCAATCAAGGAAGTTCCTGCTTTTGACGCCCAGGCAAACGATTACCTTGATAAAATCGTCGCTGACTTCAACGAAGAAGATGCTGCGCGCATTAAAACCATTGAGCGCACCACCAACCACGACGTAAAAGCGGTTGAGTATTTCCTGAAAGAGAAAGTGGAAAGCGTTCCTGCGCTGCACGCCGTGTCTGAGTTCATTCACTTCGCCTGTACCTCAGAAGACATCAACAACCTGTCCCACGCCCTGATGCTCTCCACCGCACGTAAAGAGGTGGTGCTGCCATACTGGCGTAAAATCATCGACGCGGTGAAAGCGCTGTCTGTGGAATACCGCGACATCCCGCTGCTTTCCCGTACCCACGGTCAGCCAGCTACCCCCTCCACAATGGGTAAAGAGATGGCGAACGTGGCGTACCGTATGGAGCGCCAGTATCGTCAGCTGGAGCAGGTTGAGATCCTCGGCAAAATCAACGGTGCGGTCGGTAACTATAACGCCCACATCGCCGCGTACCCGGAAGTGGACTGGCACCAGTTCAGCGAAGAGTTCGTGACCTCGCTGGGCATTCAGTGGAACCCGTACACCACCCAGATTGAGCCGCATGACTATATTGCGGAGCTGTTTGACTGCATCGCACGCTTCAACACCATTCTGATCGACTTCGATCGTGACGTGTGGGGCTACATCGCGCTGAACCACTTCAAACAGAAAACCATCGCCGGTGAAATCGGCTCGTCAACCATGCCGCACAAAGTGAACCCTATCGACTTCGAAAACTCCGAAGGCAACCTGGGTCTGGCGAATGCCGTGCTGCAGCATATGGCCAGCAAACTGCCGGTATCCCGCTGGCAACGCGACCTGACCGACTCCACCGTACTGCGTAACCTGGGCGTGGGCATTGGCTACGCGCTGATCGCTTACCAGTCCACCCTGAAAGGCGTGAGCAAACTGGAAGTGAACCGCGATCGTCTGCTGGACGAGCTGGATCACAACTGGGAAGTGCTGGCAGAGCCGATTCAGACCGTCATGCGTCGTTACGGCATCGAAAAACCGTACGAGAAACTGAAAGAGCTGACCCGCGGCAAACGCGTTGACGCCGAAGGCATGAAGCAGTTTATCGACGGTCTGGCCCTGCCTGAAGACGAGAAAACGCGCCTGAAAGCGATGACCCCGGCGAACTACATTGGCCGCGCTATCACCATGGTCGACGAGCTTAAGTAATCTCCCTTCCCCCCTTTCCGCCCGGAAAGGGGGTTGCTTTTCCCCGGTTTACTCAATGTTTATCCCCACAGCAACATAATCAGCGTTAAACTATTCATACTATTCATTCTGGGAGAAAAGATGATGCGCGTACTGGTTGTTGAGGATAACGCATTGCTACGTCATCACCTGAAGGTTCAGCTTCAGGAGATGGGACATCAGGTGGACGATGCTGAAGATGCAAAAGAAGCCGATTATTATCTCAATGAACACCTGCCGGATATCGCCATTGTCGATTTAGGGTTGCCCGATGAAGACGGCCTCTCGTTGATTCGTCGCTGGCGCAGCCATGATGTTTCCCTGCCGGTTCTGGTTCTGACCGCCCGTGAAGGCTGGCAGGATAAAGTCGAGGTGCTCAGCGCGGGAGCAGATGATTACGTTACCAAACCGTTTCATATTGAAGAGGTGGCGGCCCGCATGCAGGCCCTGCTACGCCGTAACAGCGGACTGGCTTCACAGGTTATCTCCATCCCGCCTTTCCAGGTTGACCTCTCCCGTCGGGAATTAGCGATCAACGATGAAGTGATCAAGCTAACCGCCTTCGAATACACCATTATGGAAACGCTGATCCGTAACAGCGGCAAGGTAGTGAGTAAAGATTCCTTAATGCTTCAGCTCTATCCTGATGCCGAACTGCGCGAGAGCCATACCATTGATGTGCTGATGGGACGTTTACGTAAGAAAATTCAGGCACAGTATCCGCAGGACGTCATTACTACCGTCCGTGGCCAGGGCTATCTGTTCGAACTACGCTAAATGAGACGGATCTTGCGCCATATTTTGCCCCTGTCGCTGCGGGTACGTTTTTTACTGGCAACGGCTGCCGTCGTGCTGGTGCTGTCGCTCTCCTACGGCATGGTCGCGCTGGTGGGTTACAGCGTCAGCTTTGATAAAACCACCTTTCGCCTGTTGCGTGGCGAAAGCAATTTGTTTTATACCCTGGCGAAGTGGGAAAACAACAAAATCACCGTCGAGATGCCGGAGAACCTCAACCAGCAGAGCCCCACGCTGGCCCTGATTTATAACGAAAAGGGTAAGCTACTCTGGGCGCAGCGTGATATCCCCTGGCTGGTCAAAAGCATTCGGCCGGAGTGGCTCAAGACCAACGGATTTCATGAAATTGAAGCCGATCTCAATACCACCAGCTCCCTGATCCGGGAAGATCGCTCCCTGCAGCAAAAGCTGAATGAGATCCGCGCCGATGATGCCGAAACCGAGATGACGCACTCCGTTGCGATTAATCTCTATCCGGCGACGCTGAACATGCCGCAGCTGACCATCGTAGTGATCGACACCATTCCGGTCGAGCTTAAGCGCTCCTATATGGTCTGGAGTTGGTTCGTCTATGTGCTTGCGGCGAATCTGCTGCTGGTGATCCCGCTGCTGTGGGTCGCGGCGTGGTGGAGCCTGCGGCCTATTGAGTCACTGGCGAAAGAGGTTCGCGAGCTGGAGGAACATCATCGCGAGAAGCTTAATCCGGAAACCACCCGTGAGCTCACCAGCCTGGTACGTAACCTCAACCGCCTGCTGAAAAGTGAACGCGAACGCTATGATAAGTACCGTACCACACTGACCGACCTGACCCACAGCCTGAAAACGCCGCTGGCGGTCATGCAAAGTACCCTGCGTTCCATGCGCAGCTCCACGCTGAGCGTGGATGATGCCGAGCCGGTCATGCTGGAACAGATCAGCCGTATCTCCCAGCAAATTGGCTATTATCTGCACCGCGCCAGTATGCGTTCAGGAAGCGCGCTGCTGAGCCGCGAACTGCATCCCGTGGCCCCGCTTCTGGATAACCTCACTTCCGCCCTCAACAAGGTGTATCAGCGTAAAGGGGTCAACATCAGCCTCGATATCTCGCCTGAGATAAGTTTTGTCGGTGAGAAAAATGATTTTATGGAAGTGATGGGCAACCTGCTGGATAACGCCTGTAAATACTGTCTGGAGTTCGTGGAAGTGTCTGCACGTCAGACCGATAACGAACTGCATATTATCGTTGAGGATGATGGCCCGGGGATCCCGCGCAATAAACGCGATGTGGTGTTCGATCGCGGTCAACGCGCTGATACGTTGCGTCCCGGCCAGGGTGTGGGACTCGCCGTGGCCCGGGAGATTGTTGACCAGTACGACGGAAAGATCGAAACCGGCGAAAGTTTGCTGGGCGGCGCCAGAATGGAGGTCATTTTTGGCCGTCAACAGCCTGCATCGAACGATAGTTAACCCGTTCTGTGAAAAATGCGACGATCTCGCAGCCGGGGGGCCGAGCTTCCGTTATAATCCGAGTCAGTAAGAGCCTGCGGAATAAAAAAATATGGATTATCACTTAACACTTAACTGGCCCGAGTTTATTGAACGCTACTGGCAAAAACGCCCGGTGGTTCTTAAACGCGGGTTCAGCAATTTTGTCGACCCTATCTCCCCTGATGAGCTGGCCGGTCTGGCTATGGAAAACGAAGTCGACAGCCGCCTGGTCAGCCACCAGGACGGGAAATGGCAGGTCAGCCACGGTCCTTTCGAAAGCTACGATCATCTCGGCGAAAACAACTGGTCGCTGCTGGTGCAGGCGGTCAACCACTGGCACGAGCCGACGGCCGCATTAATGCGTCCGTTCCGTGCCCTGCCCGACTGGCGCATGGACGATTTGATGATCTCGTTCTCGGTGCCGGGCGGCGGCGTGGGTCCGCATCTGGACCAGTACGACGTGTTTATTATTCAGGGGACGGGCCGCCGCCGCTGGCGCGTGGGCGAAAAAGTGCCCATGAAGCAGCACTGCCCGCATCCGGACCTGCTTCAGGTTGATCCGTTTGAAGGGATTATCGACGAAGAGCTGGAGCCGGGTGATATTCTCTACATCCCGCCAGGATTCCCTCATGAAGGTTATTCCCTGGAAAACTCACTTAACTACTCCGTCGGGTTCCGCGCACCAAGCGGCCGCGAGATGATCAGCGGGTTTGCCGATTACGTTCTGCAACGCGAGCTGGGCAGCTATCGTTATAGCGATCCGGGTGTGCCTGCGCGCGAGCATCCGGCAGACATCCTGCCTGCGGAGCTCGATAAGCTGCGCGGCATGATGCTGGATCTGATCAACGAGCCGGAACATTTCAGACAGTGGTTTGGTGAGTTTATCAGCCAGTCTCGTCATGAGCTGGACGTTGCGCCGCCAGAGCCGCCGTATCAGGCCGACGAAATTTATGATGCCCTTCAGCAGGGCGACAAGCTGGTACGTCTGGGCGGATTGCGCGTGCTGCGCATTGGTGAGGATGTGTTTGTCAACGGCGAGAAGCTGGACTCCCCGCACCGTCCGGCGCTGGATGCCATTGCCAGCCATCTTGTGTTGACCGCCGAGACCTTTGGCGACGCGCTGGAGGACCCGTCCTTCCTCGCGATGCTGGCTGCGCTGGTCAACAGCGGGTACTGGTTCTTTGAGGACTGAGTCGCCTTAACGCCCGGTGGCGCTTCGCTTACCGGGCCTACGATCGTGGGTTTTGTAGGCCGGGTAAGGCGCAGCCGCCACCCGGCTTTTTACTTCCGCTCCCCCGCCGCAAAATCCTCGATCTCTCCCGCCCAATTCACCGGATACACGCCTTCCCGAAGGTCACGATGAAATGTTGAATACGGCCAGTCACTGCCCTTACTGACATAACCGTGTTTTACAGGATTGATGTAGATGTAATCCACATGCCGCCGGTAGTCCTCTTCGTTACGAATGGTGTGCTCCCAGAAGCGTGGCTGCCAGATGTGGCGCGTGTCGATGATGCGGCTAAAAGTCTTTTTGATGTCGCGCCAGCGGGCGGAAAAATCACTGTCTCCTTCCGGTAGGGTCCAGATACAGTGCATATGTTCAGGCAAAATAACCCAGGCGTTTATGGTGAAGGGCTTCGCACGTTTAACCATTGAGGTGGCGGAACGCAGGCTATCGATATGGTGGGTAAGCAAATCGCTCTGACGATTTTGCAGGTTGACGGTGAAAAACCAGGTGCCTCCGGGGACGTAATGGCGACGATAGTTTGACATGGGCACTCCTTTGCCTCAATGCCGGGTGGCGGCTTCGCCTTACCCGGCCTACATTTAGCAAAACGCGACTACCGCTTCGCGGTTAACTCCGCAATCCGCACAATCACCTTCACCGCTTTTTCCATCCCTTCCAGGGTGACGAACTCATGTTTACCGTGATAGTTGTAGCCACCGGTAAACAGGTTCGGGCACGGCAGTCCCATAAACGACAACTGAGAACCGTCGGTACCGCCACGAATCGGTTTTAATACCGGTTCAATATCGCAGTCGCGCATGGCCTGCTGGGCAATATCAAGAATATGCGGATGGGCCATCACCTTCTCACGCATATTGTAATAACTGTCTTCGATAATAAGCTCGATATAGCAGTCAGGGTGTAAGCCCTTCCCGACCTTTTTGGCGATCTCCATCATCTTGCGCTTGCGCGCCTCAAAGGCTTTGCGATCAAAATCGCGGATGATGTAGTGCATCTGGGCGCTGTCCACGGTGCCTTTGATGCTGGTCAGGTGATAGAACCCTTCATACCCTTCCGTCTGTTCAGGGCTCTCTTCCGCCGGGACTTCCGCATGAATTCTGGAGGCCAGCGATAGCGCGTTCACCATGACGCCTTTCGCCGAACCGGGGTGAACATTGTTGCCGACAATTTTGATCGTCACGGACGCGGCGTTGAAGTTTTCATACTCCAGTTCACCAACGCCGCCGCCATCGACGGTATACGCCCACTGCGCGTTGAAGGCTTCCACGTCGAAATGTTTTGCGCCTTTACCGACCTCTTCGTCCGGCGTAAAAGCCACCCGGATATCACCGTGGGGGATGTTTTTTTCCTTCAGTACCGCCAGCGCCGTCATGATTTCCGCAATACCGGCCTTGTCATCCGCCCCCAGCAGCGTTTTCCCGTCGGTGGTGATCAGCGTCTGACCCAGCAGCTGGTGCAGCACCGGGAACATCACCGGGGAAAGTACCTCGTCACCGATCCCCAGCGCAATGTCGCCGCCACGGTAGTTTTCAACAATCTGCGGGTTCACATGTTTACCGCTAAAGTCCGGAGAGGTGTCGACATGGGAGATAAAGCCAATCGCGGGAATGTCACCCGGGACATTCGCCGGCAGCGTTGCCATCACAGTGCCTTTTTCGCTTAACGTGACGTTGACCAGCCCCATGGCGTCAAGCTGCTCTTTAAGCAGGTTTAATAGCTTCCACTGGCCTTCGGTGCTCGGCACCTGGCGGACACCCGGTTTAGATTGGGTATCCAGCGAAACGTACTGTAAAAAACGCTCAAGTAATTTATCCATGCAGTCACCCTCACTTTTTGTGACAACATTATCAATAAGCATCAAAACGCAAATATTGCGTCAGGTCACTTTTATCCCGCAAACGAGAATATTTTCCGTTTATATCGTTACACGTCAGTAAATGTAGCTTATGAATCAGTGACAAGGATTGGCGATTGCTGGGGATTGCCGTAGAATGTCCGCCCTCATTACGAGTCACCAAGGTGGTTACACACAAACCCCGCTTCAGTCTGCTGCCTGAGGCGTCTATATGGGACAGCGCAAAAATTGAATACACAATCCCGTTCACGTGCGCCGCTGGTGCAACTGGAACGAATTCGTAAAAGTTTTGATGGTAAAGACGTTATTTCCGACCTCAATCTCACCATCAATGACGGTGAGTTTCTTACGCTGCTTGGCCCCTCTGGCTGCGGCAAAACCACCGTACTGCGCCTTATCGCCGGGCTGGAAAGCGTCGATAACGGTCAAATCCTTCTTGAAAACCAGGATATTACGCGGGTTCCCGCCGAAGATCGTCACGTCAACACGGTCTTTCAAAGCTATGCCCTGTTCCCGCACATGACGGTGTTTGAGAACGTGGCGTTTGGCCTGCGGATGCAAAAAACCCCGGCAAACGAGATAGAACCGCGCGTCACCGACGCCCTGCGCATGGTGCAGCTTGAGACGTTTGCTAAGCGTAAACCGCATCAGCTTTCCGGTGGTCAGCAGCAGCGTGTGGCCATCGCCCGCGCCGTGGTCAATAAACCTCGCCTGCTTCTGCTGGATGAGTCCCTCTCGGCGCTGGATTACAAACTGCGCAAGCAGATGCAGAACGAACTTAAGGCCCTGCAGCGTAAGCTCGGCATTACCTTTGTCTTCGTCACTCACGACCAGGAAGAGGCCCTGACCATGTCCGACCGTATCGTGGTGATGCGTGACGGCAAAATCGAGCAGGACGGCACGCCGCGTGAAATTTACGAAGAGCCGAAGAACCTGTTTGTCGCAAGCTTCATTGGTGAGATCAATATCTTTAACGCCACGGTGATTGAACGTCTGGATGACCAGCGTGTGCGGGCCAGCGTTGAAGGTCGCGAGTGCAACATCACCGTAAATTTCCCCGTCGAAAAGGGGCAAAAGCTCAACGTTCTGCTGCGCCCGGAAGATCTGCGCGTTGACGAAATTCACGGCAACACCGAGGCCGAAGGGCTCATCGGCTATATCCGCGAACGCAACTACAAAGGGATGACGCTGGAATCCGTCGTTGAACTGGAGAACGGCAAAATGGTGATGGTCAGTGAGTTCTTTAACGAGGACGACCCGGACTTCGACCACTCTCTCGACCAGAAAATGGTTATCAACTGGGTAGAAAGCTGGGAGGTTGTGCTGGCTGATGAAGAACACAAGTAAGTTCCAGAATGTGGTGATTGCCACGATCGTCGGTTGGCTTGTGTTGTTTGTCTTTTTACCCAACCTGATGATCATCGCCACCAGCTTCCTGACCCGCGATGACGCTAGCTTCGTGTCGCTGGTCTTTACGCTGGACAACTACGCGCGCCTGCTCGATCCGCTCTATTTTGACGTGCTGCTGCACTCGCTCAATATGGCGCTAATCGCCACGATTGCCTGCCTGGTGCTGGGTTATCCTTTCGCATGGTTCCTCGCGGGTCTGCCGCAAAAGGTGCGCCCGCTGCTGCTGTTTTTACTGATTGTGCCGTTCTGGACCAACTCACTCATTCGCATCTATGGGTTGAAAATTTTCCTCAGTACCAAAGGCTATCTCAACGCGTTTCTGCTGTGGCTGGGGGTAATCGATACCCCGATCCGCATCATGTTTACGCCTGGCGCGGTCATTATCGGTCTGGTCTATATCCTGCTGCCGTTTATGGTGATGCCGCTCTACTCCAGTATTGAGAAGCTGGATAAACCGCTGCTGGAAGCGGCAAAAGATCTGGGGGCGAATAAGCTGCAGACTTTTATCCGCATTATCATCCCGCTGACGATGCCTGGTATTATCGCGGGTTGTCTGCTGGTGATGCTTCCGGCGATGGGGCTTTTCTACGTGTCTGACCTGATGGGCGGCGCGAAAAACCTGCTGATTGGTAATGTCATCAAGAGCCAGTTCCTGAACATTCGCGACTGGCCGTTCGGCTCCGCCACCAGCATAACGCTAACAGTGGTGATGGGTCTGATGCTGCTGGTCTACTGGCGCGCTTCACGACTGCTGAACAAGAAGGTGGAACTCGAATGATCGGTCGACTGCTTCGCGGCGGTTTTATGACCGCCATTTATGCATACCTGTATATCCCGATTATCATTTTGATCGTGAACTCCTTTAACAGCTCGCGTTTTGGTATCAACTGGCAGGGCTTTACCACCGACTGGTACAGCCTGCTGATGAATAACGACAGCCTGCTGCAGGCCGCGCAGCACTCGCTGACGATGGCGATCTTCTCCGCCACCTTCGCCACGCTGATTGGTTCGCTCACCGCCGTGGCGTTGTATCGCTACCGATTCCGCGGAAAACCGTTCGTTAGCGGTATGCTGTTTGTGGTGATGATGTCCCCGGACATCGTGATGGCGATTTCGCTGCTGGTGCTGTTTATGCTGCTCGGCGTTCAGCTTGGCTTCTGGTCACTGCTGTTTTCCCATATCACCTTCTGCCTGCCGTTTGTGGTGGTGACGGTCTTTGCACGCCTGAAAGGGTTCGACGTGCGTATGCTGGAGGCGGCGAAGGATCTGGGTGCCAGCGAGATGACTATCCTGCGCAAAATCATCCTGCCGCTGGCGATGCCCGCTGTTGCCGCGGGATGGCTGCTTAGCTTTACCCTGTCGATGGATGACGTGGTGGTCTCCTCCTTCGTGACCGGGCCGAGCTATGAAATTCTGCCGTTGAAAATTTATTCGATGGTGAAAGTCGGCGTTTCACCTGAGGTGAACGCGCTGGCGACCATTCTGCTGGTGTTTTCGCTGGTTCTGGTGATCGCCAGCCAGGTTATTGCTCGTGATAAAACAAAATCTCAGGGGACAATGAAATGAAAAAAATGCTCGCCGCTGCGGCGCTGGTGCTTGGCATGGGTGCCGCGCACGCTGATGACAGCAAAACGCTCTACTTCTATAACTGGACCGAGTATGTGCCGCCGGGACTGCTGGAGCAGTTTACGAAGGAGACGGGCATCAAGGTTATCTACTCGACCTATGAGTCGAATGAAACCATGTACGCCAAGCTGAAAACCTACAAAGACGGGGCGTACGATCTGGTCGTGCCTTCCACCTACTTTGTCGACAAAATGCGCAAAGAGGGCATGATTCAGAAGATCGATAAAACAAAGCTGACCAATTTTTCAAATCTCGATCCGGAGATGCTTAACAAACCGTTTGATCCCAATAACGACTACTCTATTCCGTATATCTGGGGTGCGACCGCGATTGGCGTGAACAGCGATGCCGTCGATCCGAAAACAGTGACAAGCTGGGCCGATCTGTGGAAACCAGAATACAAAGGCAGTCTGTTGTTAACCGACGATGCGCGCGAAGTGTTCCAGGTGGCGCTGCGCAAGCTGGGCTATTCAGGCAACACGACGGATCCGAAAGAGATCGAAGCGGCGTATAACGAGCTGAAAAAGCTGATGCCTAACGTGGCGGCATTCAACTCTGATAACCCGGCAAATCCGTATATGGAAGGCGAAGTGAATCTGGGGATGGTCTGGAACGGCTCTGCCTTTGTCGCCCGTCAGGCCGGCACGCCGCTTGAGGTGGTCTGGCCGAAGGAAGGCGGGATCTTCTGGATGGATAGCCTCGCTATCCCGGCCAATGCGAAAAACGTGGACGGTGCGATAAAACTTATTAACTTCCTGCTGCGTCCGGACGTGGCGAAACAGGTTGCTGAGACGATTGGCTACCCAACACCCAACCTGGCTGCGCGCAAGCTGCTTAAGCCTGAGGTGGCGAACGATAAATCGCTTTATCCGGATGCCCAGACCATCAGCAAAGGGGAGTGGCAGAATGATGTCGGCGACGCCAGCCGTCTCTACGAAGAGTATTACCAGAAATTAAAAGCGGGCCGATAACGGTATCGCGTTCTTCCTCGCGCCGCCTGCACGGCGTGAGGAAGGATTAACTGACCGCATTCTCCCCTGCCCAGATGGTCGCTTTTCTCATCGCCTCAACCACCGCCTCATCCGACAAACCCAGCGCCTCACGGACCGTGGCCGCCTCCTCCCATTGTTGCTGTTCGTAGTAACGGCAAAGCGTGACCATATCGGCTAGCTGTCCCTCCTGATGGCACAACGCATTGCTCACATTTTGCGGCACCGCAATTTGCTTCATCAACTCTGCCATTGGCAGCTCAAGGAGGGTATCGAGCAGTGAAAACAGGCCGCACATAAACGCATTTTCAGCCAGCGTCGGCTCGTTCATCGTCTGTGCGATCAGTTCGCAGAACTTCCCGCGCATCATACTCAAGGGGTATAGCTCGCTGACGGTATCATTCCCTGCACTCGCCAGGACCACGACGGCAACAAACCGTCTTAGCTGGTTTTCACCGAGGTATCTCAGCACCTCACTCAGCGTCAACTTACTGAAATTACAGGCACCGATATGTTTAAATGCGGTGTGTTTCATGTAGCGCATGATTTTCCAGGAGAGCGTGAGGTCGGTTTTAATCAACGACTCGATAATGCGAAAATCAGGTTTATTGCGACCCACTTCCATTTGCAGACGGAAAATCGCCAGCTGATTTTGCGACAACCGTTTATATTTAATGACCTCCGGACGGCAGAAAAAATAACCCTGAAAAAGAGAAAAGCCCTCTTCCCTGTATTGTTTGAATTCCTCTTTAGTCTCAATTTTTTCAGCGAGATATTTAATATGTCCGGTCAGATGTTTACGCTCTTTCAGATACGTTTTAATTTGCGCTAAGGTGTAATTTCTGACATCGAATTTCAGGATGGAAATATAAGGTAAAAAAGCATCCCATTCAGCTGCAAGGGTGAAATCATCAAGCGCAAACTGATAACCTTGCGCGTTCATCTCCTTAACGGCTTGCAAGAGTTCCTCCCCCGGCACAGCATCCTCCAGGATCTCAATAACTACATGCTCTTTATCGAGCGCTTCACCACTGCGGTCAATGACCATGCGTGAAGGGAAATTGATAAACGACGTATGTGTCCCGGCGATGCGCTGAGATGGCACACATAAGAACTGGTCGGAAATCATTCTGGAGGTGGCATACTCCGCCGACACATCCGGAAAACGGTTTGTCATCCCGTCTCTGAAGAGCAGCTCATAGGCCACCGTTTTCATCTCAGGGTTAAAAATGGGTTGTCGCGCAATAAATCCGTACATATCCCATCCTCCTCTACAACTTAATATTTATTAGCATCCTCTTTCTACACGACTATAACGAGCATTATCGAGTGCTATTTTGATTTAATGCACAAAATAAAAGCATCCACACTAATTAACCGGGTTTAATATCCGGCAATTTAAATTAAATATACCCGGCGCTCTACAGAAAAAGGAGAAAATATCCGATAAGTCATATGTGCCTGCCCGACATGCACAACATTACGGGAGATGAGAATGAAAAACGCCATGGTCCGAAAACAAAAAATAAGCGTCAAGACGTTGATGCTATTGTCCATTTTCCTTACCGTGACGGTGGGCTTTACGGCAACGATCGGGTTTATGATGTGGCAGTGGATGGCACAGCAGGAAATTCTGGCCAAAAAACATATCCGTCAAATCGCCGAGGTACAGTCTTTGCAGGTTGGTAAACAGCTGGACGCCGCCCTGGCTGCCGCCCGGGACATGGGCAACAGCGCCCTGGCACTGCACGATGCGGGGATAGCCGATCGCCAGAGTCTCAACCAGTTGCTTATCCATTACCTCTCAGCTCATCCCCAGTTTCTCTCTATGTCGATGGCCTTTGAGCCCAACGCGTTCGACGATAAAGACACGACATTTGCCGGTCAAAGCGGTGAAGATCCTGCCGGGCGCTACGCCCGCTATGTCGACCGCGACGCCACCGGCAAACCGGCATTGCACCTGCTGACGGATTTCGAAACGCCCGGCAGTGGGGATTACTATCTGCTGCCGAAGCAACGGCATAAAGACGTGATCATCGAGCCCTATATTTACCCCTACAACGGCGTAGACGTGATGCTCACCTCAATTGCCGCGCCCATCATGCGTGACGGTCAGTTCCTGGGTTCGGTCACCTCTGACTTCTCCCTTGCCACCCTGCAAGCCATGATTGGGTCGATTAAACCGTGGAATGGCACCGGCTACGCCCTGCTCCTTTCAGCAGGTAACAACGTGGTGTCCAGCCCGGACAAACGTGCTGCAGGCAAGCCTTACGCGGGCAAAATTGCCGGTCATGAGGTTATCCGGATAAACGATCCGCTGCTGAAGGAGGAGGTGTTTATCACCTGGCAGTCGATCGCCGTTGGTAACAGCCAGACGCCATGGAAACTCGCCATTGTCACGCCGGTCAGCGAAGTGATGGCCGAAGCGCGCGCATTTTTACTGAAAGCCATCGTCCTGATGGTGTTAAGCATCGTTGCGGTTAGCCTGGTGATGGCCCAAATCTTTACCCGTAAAGTTGACCGCCCGGTGGGGGGTGAACCTTCGGAGGCGGCCGGGATCGCCCTGGCCGTCGCCCGCGGGGATCTGAATAACACTATCCCGGTGCGTTCCGGGGATACCGAAAGTATTTTTTACGCCCTGCATACCATGCAGATGCAGCTCAAGCGCATCGTCAACAATATCAGCGAAGCCAGCCATTCCGTACACGGTGGCACCAGCGAAATTTCGGCGGGCAATCTTGACCTCGCCTCGCGTACCGAAGAGCAGGCAGCCGCAATTGTTGAAACGGCTGCCAGTATGGAAGAGATTTCGGTCACGGTGAAGAATAATGCGGACAATGCGCACAAGGCGACCACGCTGACCGATCGCGCCGCGACGCTCGCCGGACATGGCGAAACGCTGGTGAACGATGTGGTCGTAGTGATCGGGGAGATTGATGAGAGTGCACGTAAGATCGGTGAGATTAACCGCATCGTGGATGGTATCGCCTTCCAGACAAATATCCTGGCGCTGAATGCGGCCGTTGAAGCAGCACGGGCCGGCGAACAGGGACGCGGTTTTGCGGTGGTGGCAGGTGAAGTCCGCAATCTGGCTCAGCGAAGCGCTAACGCGGCAAAAGAGATCTCTCAGCTGATTGCCGAGTCCTCTGGTCGCGTCAGCAAAGGCGTCGCGCTGGTCAATGAAACCGGTGTGATGATGAAACAGGTGATTGAGGCGGTATCGCACGTGCATCTGGTCATCAACGATATTGTTCAGGCGCTGGACGAACAGAATCGGGGGATTAGCCAGGTCAGCACCGCCGTTAACCAGATGGACAGCACAACCCAGCAGAACGCCTCTCTGGTTCAGCAGATCTCTGCGGCGGCGCTGTCGCTGGATGAGCAGGCTAAATCGCTGGAGAAGACGCTGGCATTCTTTCATTCATAATAAATAAGGCACCCGCAGGGCGGGTGCCTTTTCGCACGATTGCCGTTACAGCCCTTTCAACAGCTTGTCGACAAACGCCGGGACGACGGCACTGGCCAGGCCGTAGTGCTTCTCTTCAAACTCGCTGCCCACCTGGCTTGGCTCAAGGTTGAGTTCTACCGTATGCGCACCGTGCAGTCGCGCTTCGTGAACGAATCCCGCCGCCGGATAAACATGACCGGATGTGCCGATGGCGATAAATACGTCGGCCATCGCCAGCGCGCTGTAGATCTCATCCATGCCCAGCGGCATCTCGCCAAACCAGACGACGTGCGGACGCAGGCGTGACGGGAACTGGCAGCAGTGGCATTTATCCTCTGGCAGCACGTCCTCTTTCCAGTCCAGCACCTGACCACTCCATGCGCAGCGAACTTTGAGCAGCTCACCGTGCATATGGATGATGTTCCTGTTACCGGCCCGCTCATGCAGGTTATCGATATTCTGCGTCACCAGCAGAAAACGATCGCCCAGCGCCTCCTCCAGCTTTGCCAGCGCCAGATGCGCCGCATTCGGGGCAATCTCTGGCTGGAGAAGCTGGCGACGGCGGGCGTTGTAAAACGCCTGCACAAGATCCGGATCGCGGGCAAAACCTTCCGGCGTGGCCACATCCTCCACGCGGTGCTCTTCCCACAACCCATCCGCCGCTCGGAAGGTTCGAATTCCTGACTCCGCGGAGATCCCCGCTCCGGTCAGCACCACCACTCTGGGTTTATCCATCGCTTCTGGCATTATTCTGTCTCTGAAAAAGATCCGCTGGCGCAAGCGCTCACGTAAGCGGCGTTTGTTTTTGCGAAAACGGCTGAGTCGACCCTGGCGACGCGACAGCATAGAAACCTCGTAAACTAATCGGTGAGATGAAGGAATGCGGCTCCGCGCATGCCTCCTGCGTCCCCATGTCGCGCACGTTCGATACGCGGCACGCGGGCAACCGGCAATAAATGTCGGGGCAAACGCCCGGACAACCGTTCCGTAATCGCGGTAAAGTTTGAAAGCCCTCCCCCAATCACCAGCAGATCCGGGTCGACGATGGTGAGAATATTTCCCAGACATACCGCCAGCAGATCCAGATAGCGCTCGACGTGCTCACGCGCCTGCGCATCCCCTTGCTCCCACAAGGTAATGATTTGAGGGGCCTCAAGTTTCTGATGATAGAAGTGTTCGTAAAGCCATGCAAACCCGCGACCTGACAGGTAGTTTTCAATACAGCCGTGCTGGCCGCAGCCGCAGCGGGTTAGCGGAAAATCACGGCCCACCACCTCCAGCGCATCCACCGGCAGGCGGATATGACCAAACTCGCCGGTGATGTAACTGCGGCCAGTGATGGGCTTCCCATTGATGACAATCCCCCCGCCAACGCCGGTACCGAGGATCAGCCCCATCACCAGCGGATAGCGACGGAATTCATCATCCCAGGCTTCAGAGAGCGCAAAGCAGTTGGCATCGTTGTCTAAACGCACGTCGCGTTCAAGAAGAGTGGAGAGATCGGCGCGCAGCGGTTTGCCGCTGGCAGCAGGCACATTGGCGGCATACAGCGTGCCGTCGTCGGTTTCGGGCATCCCCGGAATACCAATGCCAACGCTGCCTTTCACGCCAAAGCGTTTATCGGCCTGGGCCACCAGCGCGGCAATGGCGGTTAAAAATTCGTCGTAGCTGTCGCGCGGCGTGGGAACGCGGGTTTCCCACTGCAGTTTGAGGTCTTTATCAAATACGCCGAGCGCAATCTTGGTGCCGCCAATATCAAATCCGTAATACATAACGCATTCCTCTTTCAACCTGGCGGCCCGAAAGCCGCTAGATCATGACGAAATTACTGGCCACTTAATACCCTCGCCGGATCAATTCGGCTTGCGCGACGCGCCGGGTACCAGCTTGCCAGCAGACTCAGTAAAAGTGCTGTAACCAGCACGTAAAAAACGTCCAGCCAGTGCAGTTCAGACGGCAGGAAGTCAATAAAATAGATATCACCCGACAGGAACTGGTGACCAATCAGCTTTTCTATGCCATTGATAATTGGCGTCAGTTGCAGGGAAACCACTACGCCAATCACCACGCCGCACACGCTGCCGAGCAGCCCCGCCAGCAAACCGTACCAGACAAAAATGGCGCGAATAAGACCGTCTTTTGCCCCCAGGGTGCGCAGCACGGCAATGTCACCGCTCTTGTCTTTGACCGCCATCACCAGCGTCGAGACGATATTAAAGCACGCCACCCCAATCACCAGCACCATTGCCAGATACATGATGGCGCGGATCATCTGGATATCACGGTACATATAGCCGTACGTGCCGATCCAGCTCTTGATGTAGACATAGTTATTAGTCACGCTGCCCGCATCGCGCACCAGTTTGTTGGCGTTAAAGACGTCGTTAACCTTGATGGCAATGCCCGTCACGCTGTCGCCCATATCGAGATACTGGCGCGCATCCTCCATCGGTACCATTGCAAAGCTATGGTCAAGCTGACCGCTCAGCTGAAGAATACCGGTGACGTGCAGGCGCACGCGTTTAGGCTGCTGTAATTTATGATCCGCGCTGGCGTTCGGGATCATGATCGACACCCAGTCGCCCTGCTTCACCTTCAGGGCATCGGCAACGCCTTTACCCATAATGATCTGCTGCTCGCCAGCCTTGAAGTTGGCCCACGCGCCGTTCTGCACATAGTTCGGTAGCGCGCTAAGACGCGCTTCCTGAGCGGGATTCACCCCTTTCACCTGAATGGCGCGCAGGTTTACCCCGCTCTCCACCAGCCCGGTAAAGTTAATGTAGGGCGCAGCCGCGGCAATGCCCGGCACTTTTTCGACTTTGGTGAGCGCATCGTTCCAGTTTGTCCATGGCTGGTTAACCGGCTCGATCTCCCCGTGCGGCACGACCGCCAGAATTCGGTTATTCAACTCGCGCTCAAAGCCGTTCATGGCGCTCAGGCCCACAATCAGCACTGCCACGCCCAGCGCAATACCGATGGTCGAGATAACGGAGATCAGCGACACCATGCCGCCACGACGGCGACCGCGGCTAAAACGTAAACCGATGAGTAACGATAACGGTGACGCCATTACTCTGCTCCCATCAGGGTCAGTTCCGCGTTCAGATGGCCGTCGCGCATCTCAAGCTGACGTCCCATGCGTTTTGCCAGCTGCAGGTCATGGGTGACCACCAGAAACGCCGTGCCCTGCGAGGCGTTCAGCTCGCCGAGAAGCTGGAAAATACTGTCTGCATTACGCGCATCGAGGTTACCGGTAGGCTCATCCGCCAGCACCAGACGCGGGTTGTTCACCAGCGCACGGGCAATGGCCACACGCTGACGTTCACCGCCGGACAGCTCCGATGGACGGTGGTTACCGCGATGGCCCAGCCCTACCGCTTTCAGCATGTCGCTGGCACGGGCATTAATTTCAGCCGGTTTCTTTTTACCAATCAGCAGCGGCATCGCCACGTTTTCCAGCGCCGTGAAATCCGGCAGCAGGTGGTGGAACTGGTAGATAAAGCCCAGCTCGCGGTTACGCAGGTCCGCTTTCGCCGCGGAAGACATCTTGCTCATCGGCTGGCCGGAGAAAATCACGTCGCCGCTGGTCGGCGTGTCCAGCCCGCCCAGCAGATGTAATAAGGTACTTTTACCGGAGCCGGAGCTGCCGACAATCGCCATCATCTCGCCTTCACCCACGCTGAAGCTCACATTGTGCAGCACGTCAGTCTGCACAGTGCCTTCCTGATAGCGTTTGGACAGGTTGTCGCATTGCAACAGGATCTTATTCATAACGTAAAGCCTCAGCGGGTTGAGTGGCGGCAGCGCGCCAGGAAGGATAAAGCGTAGAAAGCAGCGCAATGGCCATCGCGGCCAGCGCAATACCGATCACCTGCAGCGGCTCGATAGCCACCGGCAGCGCCGCACCATCGAGCAATGCACCGATGATCGGCATTAAGTTATTTAGCTGACTGGCAAGCAGCGCACCCAGCACGGCACCGAGCAGCGCGCCGATGATCCCGGCGCTGGCACCCTGCACCATAAAGACCGCCATGATCTGACGCGGCGTGAGTCCCTGGGTTTGCAGAATGGCGACTTCGCCCTGCTTTTCCATCACCATCAGCCCCAGCGAGGTGATGATGTTAAAGGCAGCCACGGCCACGATCAGGCTCAGCAGCAGCCCCATCATGTTTTTTTCCATGCGCACGGCCTGGAACAGCTCGCCCTTGCGCTCGCGCCAGTCCTGCCATTTCGTGCCTTCCGGCAGCTTTTGCTGGCTGAGGGTATCGACTTTCAGTGGCGCGTCGAGCCACAGACGCCAGCCAGTGATATTCCCGGCCGGGTAGCGCATCAGGCGTGACGCGTCCTGGATGTTAACCAGCATCTGATAACCATCGACTTCACTGTTGGCCGCAAAGGTGCCAACCACGGTGAACAGGCGCTGGCTTGGCAGACGCCCCATCGGCGTAAACTGGCTGGCTGAAGGCACCATCACGCGCAGCTGGTCGCCGCGGTTGACGCCGAGCTGGCCAGCAAGCTGTTCACCGAGAATCACGTTGTATTTACCCGCTTGCAGATCGGTCTGCTTCACGTTAACCAGGTATGGCGTCAGCGGATCGTTTTGCGCCGGGTCAATCCCCAGCATCACGCCGACCGCCACGCTGCGGGCGCTTTGCAGCACCACGTCACCGGTCGTCAGTGGCGCAACGCGCGTGACACCCTGTAACTTCGCCGCGCTTTCCGGCAGCTGTTGTGGGTTAACCGAACCGTTAGTGGATGAGAGAACGGCCTGCGGCATCAGCCCCAGGATGTTGTTTTGCAGCTCGCGCTCAAAGCCATTCATGACGGAAAGCACCGTCACCAGTGCCATCACGCCAAGCGTAATGCCAATAGTCGAAAGCCAGGAGACAAAGCGACCGAAGCGGTCCGCGGCGCGCCCACGCATGTAGCGTAAGCCTATGAAGAGTGCGACAGGTTGATACATGAAGTCCGTCTGTTTGCTGATAGCAGACCCACGAGTATATAAGCGAATCCGTTAAGCGTAAATGACTGAAACCGTAAGCTTTGGTAATCATTTTTCCGAAAAATTCAGATAAATCAGGGTACTAATGGCTGAAACCGCACCTCGCAACCTCCACCTTTTCCGAAAAACCTCCTGATACAGACTGTTACCCATTACATCCCGGTTTCGTTTTTGAACAATTGCTCGTTCGTTTATGGCAATAAGGTAGTTGCGAACAATGAAGCAAAAAGCATTATGGATTAACCAGATAAAAGGGCTGTGTATCTGCCTGGTGGTTATCTATCATTCGGTCATCACGTTTTATCCGCACCTGAACGGGCTGCAACACCCGCTCTCCGGGCTTCTCGCCAAATGCTGGATCTACTTTAACCTTTATCTTGCACCGTTCCGTATGCCGGTCTTCTTCTTTATTTCCGGCTATCTGATTCGTCGTTATATTGACGAGGTGGACTGGCGGACCAGTCTCGACAAACGCATCTGGAGTATCGTCTGGGTGCTGGCCCTGTGGGGCATCCTGCAGTGGCAGGCGCTGAGCCACCTGAATGCCTGGCTGGCGCCGGAGCGTGAGCTTGCCACCTCATCGAACGCAGCCTACGCCGACTCGCTCTCCGGATTTGTGCTGGGGATGCTCACCGCCAGTACCAGCCTGTGGTATCTGTACGCCCTGGTGGTCTATTTCACGCTGTGTAAACTGCTCAGCCGCTGGAAGCTGCCGGTGCTTGGGCTGCTGGCGCTGGCGAGCATCGCGATTAACTTCCTGCCGCTGCCGTGGTGGGGGATGAACAGCGTGGTACGCAATATGGTCTACTACAGCCTCGGGGCGTGGTATGGCGCTGAGCTGATGGCATGGATGAAAAATCTAAGCCTGCGCCGCACCTGGCTGGCAACTGGCGCTTTCGCAGCTGTCTCCGTGGTACTGTGGTTTGCTAATGTTCCGCTGCTGCTCTCCTTGTTGTCGATTGTGCTGATCATGAAGCTGTTTTACAGCCTGGAGCAGCGCTATGCCGTTCAACCGAATAACCTGCTGAATGTGATTGGCTCTAACACCATTGCGATTTATACCACCCATCGCATCCTCATTGAGGCCTTCAGCCTGGTCCTGATTGGCGAAATGAATGCCGCATACTGGCCGGTCTGGGCAGAGCTTTCCCTGATCCTGGTCTACCCGTTTGCCAGCCTGCTTATCTGTACCCTGGCCGGGCTTGGGGTGCGTAAACTCTCTACCGCCCTGTTTGGGGACATTTTCTTCTCCCCACCCTCAACGCTCACGCTGTCACCAACCACCCGTTAATCCCCTTCACGCCCCCGTTTCGGGGGCGTACAGCCCCACCCTGCGCTTACGATTTGCTTATGTAAAACGATCGAGGATAATAAAGACATTGCGTATCAGTGATATGCCCCAATACTGTTGGTATATCCATAAGAGACTCTGACAAAGCCATGCCTGAACACTATCGTTATTCCTTACCTGTCAAAGCGGGCGACCAGCGCCAGCTGGGTGAACTCACGGGCGCGGCGTGCGCCACGCTGGTGGCAGAAATTGCTGAGCGCCATCCTGGCCCGGTGATCCTGGTTGCCCCGGATATGCAAAACGCCCTGCGCCTGCACGACGAAATTCGCCAGTTCACCGATAACCTGGTGTTCAGCCTGGCCGACTGGGAAACGCTGCCGTATGACAGCTTCTCTCCGCATCAGGAGATCATCTCCTCGCGCCTGTCGACGCTCTATCAGCTGCCGACCATGCAGCGCGGTGTGCTGATTGTGCCGGTGAACACCCTGATGCAGCGCGTCTGCCCGCACAGCTATCTGCATGGTCATGCGCTGGTGATGAAAAAAGGCCAGCGCCTGTCCCGTGATGCCCTGCGCGCGCAGCTTGACGGCGCCGGTTATCGCCACGTCGATCAGGTGATGGAGCACGGGGAATACGCGACCCGCGGCGCGTTGCTTGATCTGTATCCGATGGGCAGCGACCAGCCGTATCGTCTCGACTTCTTCGATGATGAAATCGACAGTCTGCGGGTATTCGACGCCGACACCCAGCGCACGCTGGAGGAGGTCGAGTCCATTAATTTATTGCCCGCGCATGAGTTCCCGACGGACAAAACCGCCATCGAACTGTTCCGTAGCCAGTGGCGCGATAAATTCGAGGTGAAGCGTGACGCCGAACACATTTACCAGCAGGTCAGCAAAGGCACGTTGCCTGCCGGCATCGAATACTGGCAGCCGCTGTTCTTTAACGAGCCGCTGCCGTCCCTGTTCAGTTACTTCCCGGCGAACACGCTGATTGTGAACACCGGTGATATCGATGCCAGCGCCAGCCGCTTTGAAAGCGAAACCCGCGCCCGCTTTGAAAACCGCGGCGTTGACCCGATGCGCCCGCTGCTGCCACCGGAAGCGCTGTGGCTGCGTACCGATGAGCTCAACGCCGAGCTGAAGCGCTGGCCGCGAGTGCAGCTAAAGACCGACTCGCTTGCCGATAAGGCCGCCAACACCAACCTCGCCATCCAGGCGCTGCCGGATCTGGCCGTTCAGGCCCAGCAGAAATCTCCGCTGGAAAATCTGCGCAAGTTCCTGGAATCCTTTACCGGCCCGGTGGTGTTCTCCGTTGAGAGTGAGGGCCGCCGTGAAGCACTCGGTGAACTGCTGGGGCGCATTAAAGTGGCGCCGAAGCGCATCCTGCGTCTGAGCGACGCGACCGGAAATGGTCGTTACCTGATGATCGGCGCCGCCGAGCATGGGTTTATTGATACGCTCAACAACCTGGCACTGATTTGCGAAAGCGACCTGCTGGGCGAACGCGTCGCGCGGCGCCGCCAGGACAGCCGTCGTACCATCAATCCGGACACGCTGATCCGCAACCTGGCCGAGCTGCATCCGGGCCAGCCGATTGTTCACCTTGAACACGGCGTGGGTCGTTACCAGGGAATGACGACGCTGGAAGCGGGCGGTATCAAAGGTGAATACCTGATGCTGACCTACGCTAACGACGCCAAACTGTATGTCCCGGTCTCTTCCCTGCATCTGATCAGCCGCTATGCGGGGGGCGCCGAGGAGAATGCGCCGCTGCATAAGCTGGGCGGTGACGCCTGGGCGCGCGCGCGCCAGAAAGCGGCGGAAAAAGTACGCGATGTGGCAGCCGAGTTGCTGGACATCTACGCGCAACGCGCGGCCAAAGAGGGCTTCGCCTTTAAGCATGATAAAGAGCAGTATCAGCTGTTCTGCGACAGTTTCCCGTTTGAAACCACGCCGGATCAGGCTCAGGCCATTAACGCCGTGCTGAGCGATATGTGTCAGCCGCTGGCAATGGATCGGCTGGTGTGCGGCGACGTCGGTTTCGGTAAAACCGAAGTGGCAATGCGTGCCGCCTTCCTTGCGGTCGAAAATAACAAGCAGGTGGCGGTACTGGTGCCAACCACCCTGCTTGCCCAACAGCACTTTGACAACTTCCGCGACCGCTTCGCCAACTGGCCGGTACGCATCGAGATGCTGTCGCGTTTTCGCAGTACCAAAGAGCAAACGCAAATTCTGGAACAGGCAAGCGAGGGTAAGATCGATATTCTGATTGGCACCCACAAGCTGCTGCAAAGCGACGTGAAGTGGAAAGATCTGGGGCTGCTGATTGTCGACGAAGAGCACCGCTTCGGGGTGCGTCATAAAGAGCGGATCAAGGCGATGCGCGCCGACGTCGATATCCTGACCCTGACCGCGACGCCTATTCCACGTACGCTCAATATGGCGATGAGCGGCATGCGCGATCTGTCGATTATCGCCACGCCGCCTGCGCGCCGTCTGGCGGTAAAAACCTTTGTCCGTGAGTACGATAATCTGGTGGTGCGTGAGGCCATTCTGCGTGAAGTGTTGCGCGGGGGGCAGGTCTACTACCTCTACAACGACGTGGAAAATATCCAGAAAGCGGCAGACCGGCTGGCGGAGCTGGTACCGGAAGCGCGCATTGCCATCGGTCACGGGCAAATGCGCGAGCGCGAGCTGGAGCGGGTGATGAACGACTTCCACCACCAGCGCTTTAACGTGCTGGTGTGTACCACCATCATTGAAACCGGGATCGACATTCCGACAGCAAACACGATTATTATCGAGCGCGCGGATCACTTCGGTCTGGCGCAGCTCCACCAGCTGCGCGGCCGCGTCGGACGTTCGCACCATCAGGCCTACGCCTGGCTGTTGACGCCGCACCCGAAAGCGATGACCACCGACGCGCAAAAGCGCCTGGAAGCCATCGCCTCGCTGGAAGACCTTGGGGCAGGCTTTGCGCTGGCCACGCACGATCTTGAGATCCGCGGTGCCGGTGAACTGCTGGGGGAAGACCAGAGCGGCTCCATGGAAACCATCGGCTTCTCACTCTATATGGAGCTGCTGGAGAACGCGGTTGATGCCCTGAAGGCCGGACGCGAACCGTCGCTGGAGGATCTCACCAGCCAGCAGACCGAGGTCGAGTTGCGTATGCCTTCTCTGCTGCCGGACGATTTCATTCCGGATGTGAATACGCGTCTGTCGTTCTATAAGCGCATCGCCAGTGCGAAGACGGAAAACGAGCTGGAAGAGATTAAGGTGGAACTGATTGACCGCTTTGGCCTGCTGCCCGATGCGGCGAGAAATCTGCTGGATATCGCGCGTCTGCGTCAACAGGCACAGAAGCTGGGCATTCGGAAGCTTGAAGGCAACGAAAAAGGCGGCGTGATTGAATTCGCCGAGAAGAACCACGTCAACCCGATGTGGCTGATCGGTCTGCTGCAAAAACAGCCGCAGCATTTCCGCCTGGATGGCCCGACACGTCTGAGATTTACCCAGGAGCTGACGGAGCGCAAAACCCGGATGGACTGGGTACGTAATTTTATGCGCCAGCTGGAAGAGAACGCGATCGCCTGACGCCCTTTCCCCCCGTTAGCGTCCTGTTGCGGGGGGGGGGGGGACAATTTACAAACTCTTTGCACTTCACCCGATCTTCCCGACATACCCATTCGCCATAATTATCGTTAATCCGTTATAAAACAATAACCTTATTATTTACATGGACTATGGTGATGATCTCTTCGCGTATGACTCGCTGGATAACCTTGTTTGCGCTGGCAGCCACCGTCGCGGTGGCCCTTCCCGCCCGGGCAAACACCTGGCCCCTTCCCCCTCCTGGCAGCAAGGTGGTCGGGGAAAACCGCTTTCATGTGGTTGAAAACAACGGTGGTTCCCTGGAAGTGATTGCCAAAAAATATAACGTTGGTTTTCTGGCGCTGCTGCAGGCCAATCCGGGCGTTGACCCGTACGTCCCGCGCGCGGGCAGCGTACTGACCATCCCGTTACAAACTCTGCTGCCGGATGCCCCGCGGGAGGGGATCGTGATAAACCTGGCGGAGTTACGTCTCTATTATTATCCACCGGGCAAAAAGGAAGTGACCGTCTACCCTATCGGGATTGGCCAGCTGGGCGGCGACACCCTGACGCCGACGATGGTCACCACCGTCTCGGATAAACGAGCGAACCCCACCTGGACCCCGACGGCCAACATTCGTGCCCGCTATAAGGCACAGGGGATCGATCTTCCCGCCGTGGTGCCGGCAGGCCCGGATAACCCGATGGGGCACCATGCCATCCGCCTGGCGGCCTACGGTGGCGTCTATCTGCTGCATGGCACCAATGCGGACTTTGGCATCGGCATGCGCGTCAGCTCCGGCTGTATTCGTCTGCGCGATGACGACATCAAAACGCTGTTTAACGTCGTTACGCCGGGAACCAAAGTGAATATCATCAACACGCCGATCAAAGTTTCTGAGGAGCCAGGCGGCGTGCGGCTGGTCGAAATTCACCAGCCGCTATCGAAAAACATTGGCGACGATCCGCAGACGCTGCCCATCAACCTGAATGCTGCCATGGTGAGCTTTAAAACCAATGCGAACACCGATGGCACCGTCATGGAGCGCGCCATTGAGGCCCGTTCAGGAATGCCGACCGATGTCACCCGGCATCACGATGTCGTCCAGCAGCCGCTGTAATTCAGAAAGAAAAACGCCCTGCACGTGTGCAGGGCGTTTTTTATTGCAGTGGCATAAATGAGGGTTTATGCCCAGCTTATTTGTAGATAACAGCTGTGCCGTGCAGAGTGTTAGGACCGGTCACAGAGGTGATACGGAAAGATTTCGCACCCATTTCTTCCGCTTTTTGCGCCAGCTGATCTTCCAGAGAACCCAGGTTAGTCCCGGCAGATGCTGAGATAGTCCCGACTTTATGCTGATCGGCAGGGGTGGATTGCACTTCAACAGCAGCAAAGCTGGCGAAAGAGAGTGAGCTCAGAACAGCGGCAGCGATGAGAGTTTTTACGTTTTTCATGATCTTTACCTTTTGCAGATGAATTTGGAGGTCGTTAGCCATTTAATTAACGATCGATAGGTAAATCATAAATGTGATCCAGCTCACGCGTCAACATAATTTTATAATGAGCGTTAAGTTATTTTTAAAGTCGTTAATTTTCATACGCATATGATTAATTTATTTTTAAGCATTCAGCGCTGGTGGTGGCTTGCGTTTATTTTTATAATGGTTATTCAACAAACCAACAGAGGACCAACGGCACATGACAACCGATGTCACGAGTTGTGCGAAGAAAAGCCGTGGCCGACCAAAAGTGTTTGACAGGGATGCAGCGCTTGATAAGGCCATGACTCTCTTCTGGCAACATGGGTATGAAGCGACCTCGCTTTCCGATCTGGTGGAAGCTACCGGAGCCAAAGCGCCGACGCTATATGCTGAATTTACCAATAAAGAGGGGCTGTTCAGGGCAGTGCTGGACAGGTACATTTCGCGCTTTGCGGCGAAGCACGAAGCCCAGCTTTTTTGTGAAGAAAAAAGCGTTGAACAGGCTCTGCGGGATTACTTCACCGCCGTCGCAACCTGTTTTACCAGTAAAGACACGCCTGCGGGCTGCTTTATGATTAACACCTCTGCCACCCTTGCGGCGTCGTCAAAAGAGATCGCCAATACGGTGAAATCGCGTCACGCCATGCAGGAGGAGACGCTCAGCGCGTTTCTGGCTCAGCGTCAGCAGCGCGGTGAAATCCCGGCTCACTGTAACCCTCAGGTGCTGGCGCAATACCTGAGCTGTATTTTGCAGGGGATGTCGATCAGCGCCCGTGAAGGGGCCTCGCTGGAAAAACTGCAGACTATCAGCGACACCACGCTGCGACTGTGGCCTGAGCTCCTCAAACTCTGATGCAAAAAAAAGCTCCTCAGCCTGAGCGCATGAGGAGCTAAATTCAGAGAACATCTATTTTTTACACTTTGTTATTCAGAACCAGCTGGCCATTTCCATCCAGTGGGATTTGCGTGCCGGGATCTTTATCCATGCGGATTTTGCCCTGCTGATCGCCAATTTTATACGTCACGTCATAACCCAGCATTTTCTCCGACTTCTCATAGACGGTTTTGCAGCGCTGCTGAGTGGTGGTGTAGGTATCGTTATCCTGCATCGCGCCCTGCACCTGGTTACCGGCATAGCCGCCACCCAGTGCGCCGACCACGGTCGCCACATCCCTGCCCCGGCCACCGCCAAACTGGTGACCAATCACGCCACCCGCTACCGCTCCCAGAACAGAACCGGCAATACGGTTTTCATCCTGTACCGGACGACGGTGAGTTACCGAGACGTTACGGCACTCCTGACGAGGGGTTTTCACGGTTTCTTTAATCGGCGTAGCAGAAACCACCTGAGCATACTGCGGGCCGCGATCTAATACGTTGAGACTGGCAACGGCAGCCACACCTAACGCAGCCGCAACACCAATCCCTATACCCGCCAACATTGATTTATTCACGGGACTTCCTCCTTTGTTGCTATTGGTAACAATTTTGCAATGGAGGCACGATCTCGCCAATCAGATAAAGGATCAAAAAAGCGGCATTACAGGGGGGTAGAGTCGATTTAGGAGAACTCTTAAGCACTCAAACTGTGATCTGCAGCATGAAATGCTAAAAACTCCCTCCAGAGAGCCCGGAGGGAGTGAAAGATTAGTGCAGCTTCAGACGCGGACGGATCACGCGGTTGATGCGGCCCACCAGCATCATCAGTCCGGTTTTGAAGTAGCCGTGCAGCGCAATCTGGTGCATACGGTACAGGGAGATATACACGAAGCGGGCAATGCGCCCTTCTACCATCATCGAGCCACGCATCAGGTTACCCATCAGGCTGCCGACGGTTGAGAAGTTGGACAGCGATACCAGCGAACCGTGGTCTTTATAGACATACGCTTTCATCGGCTTACCTTTGATCTGCGCCAGGATGTTGTGCAGCACCAGGCTTGCCATCTGGTGAGCGGCCTGAGCACGCGGCGGCACGAAGCCACCTTCAGGACGCGCGCAGGAAGCGCAGTCGCCAATAGCAAAGATGTCAGGGTCGCGGGTGGTTTGCAGCGTCGGCTCCGTTACCAGCTGGTTAATACGGTTCGTTTCCAGGCCACCGATATCTTTCATGAAGTCAGGAGCTTTGATACCTGCCGCCCAGACCATCAGATCCGCTTTGATGTACTCGCCGTCTTTGGTGTGCAGGCCACCTTCGTCAGCGCTGGTCACCATGGTCTGTGTCAGCACCCGCACGCCCAGTTTGGTCAGTTCATTGTGCGCCGCGCCGGAAATACGCGGTGGCAGCGCAGGCAGAATGCGTTCACCCGCTTCAACCAGCGTCACGTTCAGCGCTTCGTTGGTTAACCCTTTGTAGCCGTAGCTGTGCAGCTGCTTCACCGCATTGTGCAGCTCAGCAGACAGCTCAACGCCCGTCGCGCCGCCGCCGACAATGGCGATATTCACCTTGCCGTTCGCCCCCAGATTACTGGTGTACTTCAGGAACAGGTTCAGCATTTCCTGATGGAAACGACGTGCCTGGTGCGGGTTATCAAGGAAGATACAGTGCTCTTTCACGCCAGGCGTATTGAAATCGTTAGAGGTACTGCCCAGCGCCATAACCAGCGTGTCATACGCCAGCTTGCGCTCCGGGACCAGCAGCTCCCCTTTTTCATCACGCAGCTCTGCCAGAGTAATGGTTTTGCTTTCACGGTTGATGTCCACCACCGAGCCCAGCTGGAACTGGAAGTGATGGTTGCGCGCGTGTGCCAGATAGCTCAGTGCGTCCACACCCTCATCCAGAGAGCCGGTCGCCACTTCGTGCAGCAACGGTTTCCACAGGTGACTGTGGTTACGATCCACCAGCGTAATTTTGGCTTTTTTACCGCGACCCAGCTTCTTGCCCAGCTGTGTCGCCAGCTCCAGCCCGCCAGCACCACCGCCTACAATCACTATCTTTTTCAATGGCGTAGTCAACGTGACCCCCTCAAATTATTAACCAATTGTTAATTAAAAGTTATAAAAATAACCCTTAATTAACAACAGGTTACAGCACTGAAACCATTCAGGTGAATTGAGAATAACACGTCAGGCGCATTGGTCATACCAAAATTGATATGCATCAAGTTTTGATGGCTTAAAAGTAGACAATTCTGGTCAAAAAGAAAGCCCGGTACGCTTTCACGTCCGGGCTTCAAGAGCTGCTGACGGGACTTAACCCAGCGTTTTAAACGCTTTGATACGCTGCAGGTGTGGAGAGATGTTCTTAAACTTGTGGGTCTGTTCTTCGTCCCAGACGATCTCATAGTAATGATGCAGCAGTTCTGCAGCCCGATGGCTGTTGAGTGCCTCATCATTACGCGACAGGATCACCAGGCAGCGGTCACGGTTTTTCTCCCGAAAATTGCTGACGCACTTGGTCGCAATATCGACATACTCTTCCGGGCGGTCAATCTTGCCTTCCATGTTCTCATTCGGGAAAAGATTAGGATTAAATACCACCTGGCGGATGTCGCACAGGAAGCCAATCCGCTCTGCCCAGTAGCCGCCCAGCCCTACGCCACAGATCAACGGACGATCGTCGACGTTAAGCTGCAGCATCTTGTCCACTTCTTTAAGAAGATGCTGCATATCATGCTTCGGATGGCGCGTGCTGTAGCTGATCAACCGTACATCCGGATCGATAAACTGCAGCTGCAGCACCTTCTCATGATTACCAGGACTGTTTGAGTCAAAACCGTGTAAATAGATGATCATCGTCTTCTCACCATGCTACGCCTTCCGGGAGGGTTTACAGGCTGGCTTTATGTGCCTGCCAGCGCTCGTTCAGGTCTTCAAGCCGGGCGTTGACCGTCTTCCAGCGCGCCGAATCCATCAGCTCCTGACGGCTAAATGAACCTTTATGATACAATTGTGTAACACGCTCTGCATTGATCGGCGACAGGTTATCCAGCACGCTAACCGCACCTTTACGATTATTGCAGACCAGGATCATATCGCAACCTGCATCCAGCGAGGCCTGACCGCGTTCAGCATAGCTGCCCATGATCGCCGCCCCTTCCATCGATAAATCGTCAGAGAAGATCACGCCATTGAAGCCCAGCTCCTGGCGCAAAACGGTTTTCAGCCAGTGCGGAGAGCCGCTGGCAGGACGCGGATCAACGTCGCTGTAAATCACGTGCGCCGGCATGATGGCGTCCAGCTTGTTATCGGTGATAAGCGAGCGGAACACCGACATGTCTTTGGCGCGAATTTCCGCTTCCGGTCGCGGATCGCGCGGGGTCTCTTTGTGGGAATCCGCCGTTACCGCCCCGTGGCCCGGGAAGTGTTTCCCGGTGGTTTTCATCCCTGCAGCGTGCATGCCGTCGATGAAGCGGGTTGCCATTGCCAGCGCAACACGCGGATCTTCATGGTATGAACGCTCGCCAATGGCGGCGCTGATATGCCCCACGTCCAGTACAGGGGCAAAACTGATGTCGATATCCATGGCAATCATCTCGCTGGCCATCAGCCAGCCGGCCTCCTGCGCCAGTCTCCCGCCCTCTTCCGTACCGAGCAGTGCGGCAAAAGACTGAGCCGCCGGCAGACGGGTAAATCCTTCGCGAAAACGCTGCACGCGTCCGCCTTCCTGATCCACGGCCACCACCAGATGGTTGCACGATGCGGCGCGGATCTGACGCACCAGCTCACGCAACTGTGCCGGATCGTGATAGTTGCGGGTAAACAGGATCAGGCCCCCCACCAGCGGATGCGCCAGAATTTCACGCTCCTCCGCATCCAGCTCAAACCCTTCTACATCCAACATGACTGGACCCACATCCACCTCTCTTATCCTTTAGTTTGTAACTGACGCCAGGCATCGTCTGCCAGCGCAATAAAATGTTTGTCTCTGGACTGCTGGTAGCGCATTTCAAACCAGCCGGCCATTAATATGACGACCCAGGGTCGCCAGCGTCTGACCTGACGCTTCAGCGCGTCGACGTCAATCTGTGCCAGCCTGGCGTAGTCCCTGATGAGCGCCTGCCGCGCGGCGTCGCTTTCCGTCCAGACCGCCGCCAGCTCCAGCGCCACATCGCCATCTCCGGCATATTCCCAGTCGATCAGCCTGATCCCCGCCGGTGTATGCACAATATTTCCGGGATGAACATCCATGTGCAACGGCGAGAGCCGAATCGGCTGTGGCTCGCCCGTTTTACGCAGCCGTTTGAGCTGTGCCAGCCACGCCGGGCTGCGTCTCTCCGGCAGGGCTTGCTGCCAGTAATGTTCGAGCAAGGGAAATAACGTGATTCGCCATCCCAGACGGGGTTGCCGGTGCAAATGATACAGCATAGCCGCAAGCTGCGGCGTGTCCGGCAGCGCGCTTTTAACCTCGCCTTCCAGATACTCAACGGCCATCCATCCCTGTCTGAAAAAACGGGGAGCGGGTACCAGATCTGACGGAAGACGTCTCAGGGCACGAAACTGACGACGAAAATGGGAGGCAGGCGCGAAAGGATCGTGATTTTGCCGCAGGACCAGGCGTTGCTCACCCTGCGCAATAATGCAACTCGCGCCGCCAAGCCCGGAGTGGGCCTGCGGCGCGATAAGGCGATACTGCGGAAAATAGCGTGTCAGGATCTCGTCACGCGTGCTGTCATTGTTGCGTAACCGCACCTTTACCTGACCAGATAATTTCGCCTGTCTGAACCAGCATCAGCTGCATCTGCAGGGCTGGCGTGTTCACGTTGCCGGTGGCGTTAGAGTACAGCACATACTGTGCGCCCACGTTACGGGCTATACCGATTGCCTTGCTACGTGTGCCGAGGCTGTCTTGTGGCGACAGGCCAAGCTGCTGTTTGGCTACCGCGAGCTGCTGGGCGGAGACCAGCGTAAACTTACCGTTGTTTGCCAGCGCATTACGCAGGGTTTCCGTCGCTTCGCCCGCGTTCAGAGAACCGTTGGTACGGTTGTTTACGCTATCGACCAACAACACGCTGCCTGCGGTCACACCCTGTGCCTGCAGCATTTTGCCCACCATCGGCTGCATTGCCCCGTTCCAGTCGTAATGGCGCACGCGCGGCGTGGGCTGCGACGTCTGGTCAGGATGTTCAATTGGCCCCGGCTGCGCCGGAATAGACGGTACAGACGGCACGGTTGGCTGCGGCTGCGTTGGCTGCGTTGGCTGTTCCGTGCCCGGTTTAGCCTCTTCCACAGGCGCCGGCTGTTCAGTACGGGTCACACACCCTGCCAGGAACAGGGCAAAAGCGGTCACGAGCGCATAACGGCTCACATTTTTAATCAAGGTTCACCCCTCAGAGATAAAGATAAAGTCTCACTTTATGCGCACCCAGATAGTTGGCGCTGCCATAGAGCGTTACCGACGATCTTGCCGGAAGGGTAACGCTGCGCGCCGCCTCCAGCGGGTGCATTTCAAGACCTCTTGCGTCATACCAGAAAAAACGGTAGTGAACCGTTACTGGTTCATGTCTTTCATTAAAGAGCGTAGAGGAGGCAGACGAGTTGATTTCACTGATGGTCAGCGCGGGTTGTTGCGCGGTAATGCCCGCAGCAAGCACAGAAGATTCCATCACCAGCGTCTGCTCATCATTCACGGGGATCGCCGGGCGTGAACTGCACCCCACGATCGTCATCGTCATTATCAGCGCTGCAATACGCCCTTTAAACATGTCAAAGACCTTTGTGTGCCAGCATCGGCCCCAGAGGACGTCCACCCAGCAGATGCATATGAATATGATAAACTTCCTGGCCGCCATGACGGTTGCAGTTCATGATCAGACGATAACCGTCTTCAGCAATGCCTTCCTGTTCAGCGATTTTCGCGGCCACCGTCAGCATACGACCTAACGCCACTTCGTGCTCGGTTTTTACGTCGTTTACGGTCGGAATCAGAATATTAGGAATGATAAGGATGTGCGTCGGTGCCTGAGGGGAAATGTCCCGGAAAGCCGTCACCAGTTCATCCTGATAGACGATATCCGACGGAATTTCGCGACGGATAATTTTACTGAAAATCGTTTCTTCAGCCATGACCTTTTCCTTTTTTGTTTAATCTGGCGCGAGCAATCGCTGTTAACACACGCTCTGATTGAGTGCGTGACACAATTCAAGAGTATGAGCGAGTTTCTCCTGTCCTTTCAACCTCCTCCCCCGATTTCTTTCCTGAATGTTCATCAGCTGAACGAAGAGTGACCGTTAAATCGCGCGGGTGCGTTTTTTTGAGACAGAAATAAAAAAGGCAGCCATTCGGCTGCCTTAGTCTCCCCAGGTCACAACTTAGCTGTTGCGGATGTACTCATCCATTTCGGTTTTCAGGTTATCGGATTTGGTACCGAAGATTGCCTGTACACCGGAACCTGCAACAACCACACCGGCTGCGCCCAGTTTTTTCAGACCCGGCTGGTCTACTTTCGCGACGTCGGCCACGCTCACACGCAGACGAGTGATGCACGCGTCCAGGTTAGTGATGTTCTCTTTACCGCCGAACGCGGCAACCAGTGCCGGTGCCATTTCGCTGGTTGCACCCGCTTTGCTGTCTTCTGTCGCATCTTCACGGCCTGGGGTTTTCAGGTCCAGTGCTTTGATCAGCACGCGGAAGATGGTGTAGTACACAACGGCGTAGCACGCACCCACGATTGGGAACAGCCACAGTTTGCTGCTGTTACCGGACAGAACGATGAAGTCGATCAGACCGTGAGAGAAGGACGTACCGTCACGCATACCCAGTAGGATACAGATTGGGAATGCCAGACCTGCCAGAATCGCGTGAATTACGTACAGGATCGGCGCAACGAACATGAAGGAGAACTCGATCGGCTCGGTGATACCAGTCAGGAACGAGGTCAGCGCTGCGGAGATCATGATACCACCCACTTTTGCACGGTTCTCTGGTTTAGCAGAGTGCCAGATAGCGATTGCCGCTGCTGGCAGGCCGTACATTTTGAACAGGAAGCCACCAGACAGTTTACCTGCAGTTGGGTCGCCCGCCATGTAACGTGGGATATCACCGTGGAACACCTGGCCCGCGGCATTGGTGAATTCACCAATCTGCATCTGGAATGGAACGTTCCAGATGTGGTGCAGACCGAATGGCACCAGGCAACGCTCGATGAAGCCGTAGATACCAAACGCCACAACCGGGTTCTGGTAAGCAGCCCACTGAGAGAAGGTCTGGATAGCGGAACCGATTGGTGGCCAGATGAAGGACAGGATCACGCCAGTGAAAATCGCGGCCAGACCAGAAATGATCGGAACGAAACGCTTGCCCGCGAAGAAGCCCAGATACTCAGGCAGCTTGATGCGATAGAAGCGGTTAAACATATACGCTGCAATCGCACCGGAGATGATACCGCCCAGAACACCGGTGTCCGCCAGGTGTTTCGCGGCAATCTCTTCTGCCGGTAAATGCAGAACCAGCGGCGCAACCACAGCCATGGTTTTCACCATGATGCCGTAAGCCACCACTGCAGCCAGCGCAGATACGCCGTCGTTATTGGTGAAGCCCAGAGCCACACCAATCGCGAAGATCAGTGGCATGTTAGCAAAGACAGAACCGCCTGCTTCGGCCATCACGTGGGAAACTACGGCTGGCAGCCAGCTGAAGTTAGCAGAACCGACACCCAGCAGGATACCTGCGATAGGCAGTACGGATACTGGCAGCATCAGCGATTTACCGACCTTTTGCAGGTTAGCAAATGCATTCTTAAACATAATTGAGAGTGCTCCTGAGTATTTGTGCTTTTTTTACGCTTTCACGCATTGGCCCGGGGGGAGTACCGTGCCGTGGACAGGACATCTAAGCGCCCTTTATTTATTACACAGAGTAAAATAATTCCCTCTGAGTTTGTTTGACGGCTATCACGTTTCAGCTTAAGGCGGTCGAAAAACTTTCAGTTATTTACAAAAAGCATGTCCGGATGTGTCTAAAAACACCCTCACCGCCCCAAATGAGGCGGTGAACTTTACTCGTTTTATTTATTAATTACGAGCCTAAAAAAAACAGGTGTATCAGACAGATTGCAGGCGGGCGGGGTCGATATGGAACAGCGTAGAGAAGTTTTCCGTGGTGACGCGAGCCAGCTCTTCAATACTGACACCTTTAAGCACGGCCATGTACTCCGCAACATCTCTCGTCATCGCCGGTTGGTTCTCTTTACCGCGATGCGGTACCGGTGCCAGATAAGGAGAGTCTGTTTCCACCAGAATGCGATCGAGCGGAACATAACGCGCAGCATCACGAAGTTGCTCAGCGTTACGGAACGTGACAATCCCGGAAAACGAAATATAAAACCCTAAATCAAGCAGTTTACCCGCCGTTTCTCTGTCTTCTGTGAAACAGTGTAGTACGCCCCCGCAATCCGTCACGTTTTCTTCCCGCAGGATCGCCAGCGTATCGGCACGCGCATCGCGGGTATGCACGATAACCGGCTTGTTAAGCTCGCGGCCGATGCGGATATGATGGCGGAAAGACTCCTGCTGGCGCGGTTTCGTTTCCGGCGTGTAAAAATAGTCCAGCCCGGTCTCACCCATCGCCACCACGCCCTCTTCTGCGGCCAGTCGGCGCAGGTCCTCGACGTCATACGCCTCATCCTGATTCAGCGGGTGAACGCCGCAGGAAAACACCACGTTATCGCGAACGCCTACCAGCTCGCGCATCGTGCGATAACCCGGCAGCGTCGTCGCCACCGCAAGGCAAAATTTCACATCGCGGGCCGCGGCTTTCGCCAGTACGTCATCCACGTTTTTATGCAGGGATTGATAATCCAGGCCATCAAGATGGCAGTGTGAGTCGACTAAAAACATAATGTCTCTCTCAGAGATGGGAAACAGGCGGTGTGACGCCGGGTTGCAGGTAATGTTCAATGCGCAGTAACTGGTCGGTCAGTAAAAGCTCGCGATTAAGACCCGTAACGGTTAAAAGCTGTTCACGACTCTGGCAAATGTCATGGAGCATCACGTGAAGAACCGCACCTGAGAGGCGGTTCGCCAGCGTATTCACCAGTGTCCATGCATCCGGATTGGTCAGCAGCGTTGCCCCTTGCTGGATTTTTAGCGCATCCAGCAGTAAGGCGGCCAGCCAGTGCAGACGCTCGGCGGCCTGGTCGCTGTTGAGCACCGGCAATACGCTTAGCCAGTCACCACTGTGAAGCGAAGACTCGACGGCCCGGCAGAGCGCTTCTCGCTGTGACCAGACGTCCGGCTGCAATAAGGCCAGTGCCGCCGCCGGGGCTCCGCTGCTCAGGCGCAAGGCGGACAGCGCACTTTCAGGTGACGTTGTCACCTCTCGCTCCAGCCAGCTCAGCGCCCATGATTCCTGAGGCACCGCGAGGTGATGAAGACGGCAGCGGCTGCGCAACGTCGCCAGCAATCGTCCCGGATCGCGGCACGAGAGGAAAAACCATGTTTTTTCCGGCGGCTCTTCAAGGGTCTTAAGCAGCGCATTAGCCGCCGCCTCGGTCAGTTGGGTGGCGTCTTTAAGCCAGACGACTTTAGCGCCGCCCAGACGCGCGTGTTCGTACAATTTTTCACTGACTTCACGCACGGCATCAATACCCAGTGCGCTCTTGCCCTTCTCAGGCTCAAGCGTGTAGTAGTCAGGATGTGTGCCCGCCTGCATCAGTTGACATCCACGGCACTTGCCGCAGCTTTTGTGCCCTTCCGGCTGCTGACACATCAGAAAACGGGTGATGGCATAAATTAGCGCCTCATCCCCCATCCCTGGCAATGCCTGAATCAGTAACGCATGATGCCCCCGCCCCGCCTGATAGCTGCCGATCAGCTGTTCAAAGTGCGGACGCAACCATGGATACCATTTCATGCCTGTTGCTCCTGTACCCACTGTGTAACGGTCTGCTGAATATCGCGCGTGACGTCATCCAGCGACTGCGTCGCATCGATGGTACGAATAGCGCTGTCCTGTGCCGCCAGCTCAAGATAGCGTGCACGGGTGCGGTTAAAGAAATCAAAGGACTCTTGTTCAATGCGGTCCAGCTCGCCGCGCGCGCGTGCGCGTTTGAGCCCCACTTCCGGCGTAACGTCCAGATAGAGGGTCAGGTCGGGGCGAAAATCACCCAATACGGCATTACGCAGTGTTGCCAGCATTGTCTGGTCAATACCGCGTCCCCCGCCCTGATACGCCTGAGTAGACAGATCGTGACGATCGCCAATAACCCACTTGCCCTCGGCCAGCGCGGGCTTAATCACCGTCTCAACCAGCTGTACACGCGCCGCGTAGAACATCAGCACTTCCGCTTTGTCAGTGATAACTTCGTCGCCAACCGATTTAATGTCCAGTACCAGGCTGCGCAGCTTCTCGGCCAGCAGCGTACCACCCGGTTCACGGGTAAATACCATGTCCGTCACGCCAAGCGCCTTGAGCGTATCCACCACCACGTTGCGGGCGGTAGTTTTACCTGCCCCTTCGAGTCCCTCAATGACAATGTATTTACTGCGCATTTTTTTCCTTAAGTGCCTTCAGATAGTCCTGAACGGAACGATTATGGCTGGCAAGGTTGGTGTTAAAGGTGTGCCCCCCTTTTCCATCCGCCACAAAATAGAGATACGGTGTTTTAGCCGGGTGCGCGGCTGCCCTGAGCGACGCCTCGCTCGGCGTGGCAATCGGGCCAGGCGGTAAACCACTAATCACATACGTATTATACGCCGTGGGTGTCTCGAGATCTTTTCTGGAAATTTTTCCGGTATAACTCTCACCCATGCCGTAGATAACAGTAGGGTCGGTTTGCAGACGCATGCCGATACGCAGACGGTTGATAAAGACAGACGCCACCCGATCCCGCTCAGCAGCGACGGCCGTCTCCTTTTCAATGATTGACGCCATCGTTACAAACTGGTTCCGATCGTTGTAAGGCAGCCCTTCCATTCGCCCTTCCCAGGCGGCATCGACCGCTGCGACCATTTTTTTATGCGCCCGCTTCAGAATCGCCACGTCGGTTGTACCGGCGGTGTACATCCAGGTGTCTGGCCAGAACCAGCCTTCCACCCATTCCGGATGCTCTAATTTCAGCGCCTCGGCCACCGTCTGATAGCGATCGTCTTTTAACGTGTGTTTGATATACGGCGCGTCGCGCAGTTGTTTGAGGTAATCGCTCAGGCGCATCCCCTCCACAAACCGCAGGGGGAACTGCGCTTCTTTACCGCTTTCCAGCAACTGCATCATCTCCCTGACGGTCATTCCCGGCGTGAAGCGATAGGTACCGGCTTTGAAATGAGACAGGTCAGGCTCCACGCGCAATAGCCACTGGAAAACGCGCGGACGATTGATAATCTTGTCGCCATAGAGCTGTTCCCCAAGCGCCTGGCGGCCCGTCCCCGCTTTCAGGGTAAAGATTGTTTCGTCTTTAATCAGGATCTTACTGTTCGCCAGCTGGCGAACTTTCCATACGCCTGCTCCGCCAGCGACACCCAGCGCAACGATCAGGAGAAGGACAAAGCGCAACATTTTTTTCATGACTATCTGGTTTGCTCACATATCGGGGCTAAAAACTGAAACAGCTCTCGCGAAGTCCAGCGGTGTTGACCATACGCACGGACCGGTACAACAGGCATCAGCGCATTACATATGATGACTTCATTTGCGGTCTGTAGCGCCGTTTCGCCTGCGCTCACTTCGACAACGCGAAAGCCGGAGTGTGCCAGCTGCTGCAAACAAAACTGACGCATAATACCGTTCACCCCCGCCTGTTCCAGTGACGGCGTGAAAACATCATTCCCCTGCCGCCAGAATAAATTAGCCGCACAGCATTCCGTAATGACGCCTTCGCTGTCAAGAACCAGCGCCTCATCGGCGTCCGTCTGCTCAAGATGAGTACGAATCAACACCTGCTCCATGCGATTGAGATGTTTTATGCCGGCGAGCATGGCATTTCGTCCCAGCCGCAGGGGACTCAACGTCAGGGTGACGCCCTCTTCTCGCCAGCGAGCGTAATGGGCGGGATAAGCAGACGTGGAGAGGATACGCGTTGGGTTAAGGCACGACGCGGCACTGTACCCCCGGCCACCACTGCCACGGCTGATAATAACTTTAAGTACGCCGCTCTGCTTCCCGGATGCCAGGTGGCACATTTCCTGACGCAATGTGTCCCACTGTATAAAGGGGATCAGTAACGCCTCGCAGGCCGTTTGCAGACGACGAAGGTGGGCATCAAGCAGGCATACGTCACCATCGGCAATGCGCGCCGTGGTAAAGCAACCATCACCAAACTGCGTCGCCCTGTCGCTGGCAGGCAGCGTGTCCTGCTCAAGGCCATTGATTAAAAACATGGTGGCTCCTTATGCGTGGGCGTTTAGTCTGGCAGGATGTTATGCAGCCGACAAGAAGATTAGCCTTAATAAAAAAGGTCCGGCAAGCGGACCTTTTTTAGGGCTATCGAGAGTCTGGATCAGATCTTTTTGAAGATCAGAGAACCATTCGTGCCGCCGAAGCCAAAGGAGTTACACAGGGTGTACTCCATACCACTAACCTGGCGCGCTTCGTGAGGAACGAAGTCCAGGTCGCAACCTTCATCCGGGTTATCCAGGTTGATGGTTGGCGGAACAGCCTGATCGCGCAGCGCAAGGATAGAGTAGATAGATTCTACTGCACCCGCCGCACCCAACAGGTGACCGGTCATGGATTTGGTAGAACTCACCAGTACGCGGCTGGCAGACTCGCCGAAGATAGACTTAACCGCCTGCGCTTCTGCTTTATCACCTGCTGGTGTTGACGTCCCGTGCGCGTTAACGTAGCCGATCTGGGCTGGAGTGATACCCGCATCGCGGATTGCGTTTTCCATCGCCAGTGCAGCACCCGCGCCGTTCTCCGGAGGAGACGTCATATGGTAAGCGTCGCTACTCATACCAAAGCCAACGACTTCAGCATAAATTTTCGCACCACGTTTTTTCGCGTGTTCGTACTCTTCCAGCACGAGCATACCTGCACCGTCGCCCAGCACGAAACCGTCACGGTCTTTATCCCACGGACGGCTTGCCGCCTGAGGATTATCGTTGCGGGTAGACAGCGCACGCGCGGCACCGAAGCCACCCACGCCGAGCGGGGTACTGGCTTTTTCAGCGCCGCCCGCCACCATAGCATCTGCATCGCCGTACGCAATAATGCGCGCGGCCTGGCCGATGTTATGCACGCCAGACGTACATGCGGTCGCAATAGAGATGCTTGGCCCACGCAGGCCGAACATGATGGTCAGGTGACCCGCCACCATATTAACAATCGTGGACGGAACGAAGAACGGGCTGATTTTACGCGGTCCGCCATTCATCAGAGATGTATGGTTTTCCTCAATCAGGCCAAGACCGCCAATCCCGGAGCCGATAGCGGCGCCGATACGGGTTGCGTTCTCTTCCGTAATCTCAAGGCCAGAATCCTGCATGGCCTGAACGCCAGCGACAATTCCATATTGAATGAAGGCATCCATCTTGCGCTGTTCTTTGCGCGAGATGATCTCTTCACAGTTAAAATCCTTTACTAAGCCAGCAAATTTCGTTGCATAGGCGCTAGTATCGAAATGGTCGATTAGGCTGATGCCGCTCTGACCGGCAAGGAGAGCTTTCCAGGTGGACTCTACGGTATTGCCGACAGGAGACAACATGCCAAGTCCGGTCACAACTACACGACGCTTAGACACGTTTGTCCTCCAGGGAGGGATAAAAAAAGAGATTCGTGGGACTAAAAAAGATAAAACTCAGGCGGTCGAATGACCGCCTGGAGATGTTCACTTACGCCTGGTGACCGTTGATGTAATCAATGGCAGCCTGAACGGTGGTGATCTTCTCAGCTTCTTCGTCCGGAATCTCAGTATCAAACTCTTCTTCCAGAGCCATTACCAGCTCAACGGTGTCAAGAGAATCTGCGCCCAGGTCTTCAACGAAGGAAGCGGAGTTCACAACTTCTTCCTGCTTAACGCCCAGCTGTTCGCCGATAATTTTCTTAACGCGTTCTTCGATAGTGCTCATACTCTTAAATTTCCTATCAAAACTCGCTTTCGCGATGGTTTTCGTAGTGTATAAAATGTTGAAAAATTTGCAACTAAATCCCGGCAGTTCGTACCACGATTTTACGTTATTTTGAGGCCTTTTACCCAAATAACGCAAATTTTTTTATCGTGGTTAAACCATATACATCCCGCCGTTGACGTGGAGGGTCTCACCAGTGATGTAACCCGCTTCGTCAGAGGCTAAAAATGCAACCGCACTGGCAATTTCTTTCGGGTCGCCTAAGCGGCCCGCAGGAACAGCTGCCAGCGTACCCGCACGCTGCTCATCAGTCAGCGCACGCGTCATGTCCGTTTCAATAAAGCCCGGAGCAACAACGTTTACAGTAATACCGCGGGACGCGACTTCACGCGCCAGCGACTTACTGAAACCAATCAGACCTGCTTTCGCCGCAGCGTAGTTAGCCTGACCAGCATTTCCCATGGTACCAACCACAGAACCGACAGTGATAATACGACCATGACGCTTTTTCATCATAGCGCGCATTACCGCTTTTGACAGACGGAATACAGATGACAGGTTGGTTTCGATGATATCGTTCCACTCGTCGTCTTTCATTCGCATTAACAGGTTATCACGGGTGATCCCGGCATTGTTTACCAGAATATCCACTTCGCCAAACTCTGCGCGAATATTTTCCAGAACAGATTCGATAGATGCAGGCTCGGTCACATTCAGTACCAGACCTTTACCGTTCGCACCCAGATATTCGCTGATACTCTTCGCACCATTCTCGCTGGTTGCTGTACCAATCACCTTCGCGCCGCGCGCAACCAGTGTTTCAGCAATCGCACGCCCGATACCGCGGCTAGCCCCAGTCACCAGGGCGATTTTTCCTTCAAAACTCATGGTATTCCTCTTTTATTGCGAGAGTGCCGCTGACATCGCTTCCGGCTCGTTAATCGCCGAGGCAGTCAGGGTGTCAACAATACGTTTAGTCAGACCGGTGAGGACTTTCCCTGGGCCAACTTCATACAGATGCTCAACGCCCTCCGCTGCCATAAACTCAACGGTTTTGGTCCACTGTACCGGGCTGTAGAGCTGGCGAACCAGCGCGTCACGGATAGCTTCCGGCGAAGTTTCGCATTTCACGTCGACGTTGTTCACAACGGAAATCGTCGGTGCGTTAAACGTAATTTTTTCCAGCTCGACCGCCAGTTTTTCGGCAGCAGGTTTCATCAGCGCACAGTGTGACGGCACGCTAACAGGCAGCGGCAGCGCACGTTTGGCACCCGCCGCTTTACAGGCCGCACCAGCACGTTCAACCGCTTCTTTATGACCGGCGATAACGACCTGGCCCGGCGAGTTGAAGTTAACCGGAGAAACCACCTGGCCTTCAGCGGATTCTTCGCACGCTTTTGCAATCGCGGCATCATCCAGGCCGATGATGGCAGACATACCGCCCGTGCCTTCCGGCACCGCTTCCTGCATGAATTTACCGCGCAGTTCCACCAGACGTACCGCGTCAGCAAACGCGATCACACCGGCACAGACCAGCGCAGAGTATTCACCCAGGCTATGGCCCGCGAGCAGCGCTGGCGCTTTACCGCCCTGCTGCTGCCAGACACGCCACAACGCAACGGACGCGGTCAGCAGTGCTGGCTGGGTCTGCCAGGTTTTGTTCAGTTCTTCGGCCGGCCCCTGCTGGGTCAGCGCCCACAAATCATAACCCAGTGCATCGGAAGCTTCACGGAAAGTCTCTTCAATTACCGGATAGTTTGCTGCCATTTCAGACAACATCCCAACGGTTTGAGAGCCCTGCCCCGGGAACACAAAAGCAAATTGCGTCATTTTTTATTCCTTATCCTAGAAACGAACCAGCGCGGAACCCCAGGTGAACCCGCCACCGAAGGCTTCAAGCAAGACCAGCTGGCCCCGTTTGATTCGCCCGTCGCGTACCGCTTCGTCAAATGCGCACGGTACTGACGCCGCAGAGGTGTTGCCGTGGCGATCCAGCGTCACCACGACGTTATCCATCGACATGCCCAGCTTTTTCGCGGTCGCGCTGATGATACGCAGGTTCGCCTGGTGCGGCACCAGCCAGTCGAGTGCAGTGCGTTCCAGGTTATTGGCTTCCAGCGTCTCATCAACAATGTGCGCAAGCTCAGTCACCGCCACCTTGAACACCTCATTACCTGCCATGGTCAGGTAAATGGCATTGTCTGGATTAACGCGATCGGCGTTAGGCAGTGTCAGCAGCTCACCGTAGCTTCCGTCGGCATGCAAATGCGTGGAGATAATGCCCGGCTCTTCGGACTGGCCCAGCAGCACCGCACCTGCACCATCACCAAAAATAATGATCGTTCCGCGATCGGTCGGATCGCAGGTACGCGCCAGCACGTCAGCACCGATCACCAGCGCATATTTGACGGCACCGGACTTAACATACTGATCGGCAACGCTCAGTGCATAGGTGAAACCTGCACACGCGGCAGCGACGTCAAACGCCGGACAGCCCTTAATGCCGAGCATATTTTGCACCTGGCACGCCGCGCTTGGGAAAGCGTGTGTGGCAGACGTCGTGGCGACCACGATCAAACCAATCTGTTCTTTATCAATGCCCGCCATCTCGATAGCACGCTGTGCGGCTTCGTAACCCATGGTCGACACGGTTTCGTCTGGCGCGGCAATACGACGTTCACGGATACCTGTGCGCGTGACAATCCACTCGTCAGACGTATCTACCATTTTTTCCAGATCGGCGTTGGTACGCACTTGTTTTGGCAGGTAGCTGCCGGTACCTAAAATCTTCGTATACATGTACGCTCAGTCACTTTTAGCTAATACAGATTCCAGGCGAGCGGCAATCCGCTGAGGGACTTGTCGCTGCACCGCCTGCACTGCCTGTTCAATCGCGACAGCAAATGCTCGCTGATTGGCGGCGCCATGACTCTTAATCACGATGCCGCGCAATCCTAACAGACAGGCGCCATTATACTGGTCGGGGTTGAGGTGACTGAATCGCCGCGTCAGGCTTTTTTGTAACCAACGCTTTAATAAAATCAACCACCAGGCGCTTTTTTTGCCTTCTCCCTGCGATTTCAGCAGAGAAAGAAACATGCGCACCACCCCTTCCATGGTCTTCAACGTGACGTTTCCGGTGAAGCCATCGCACACCAGAACATCCGTTTTACCCGTCAACAACTCATTGGCTTCGAGATAACCAATATAGTTGATGGAGGGAACCTGTTTGAGCAATTCAGCCGCATCGCGAATGCTGTCCAGGCCTTTGGTCTCTTCTTCACCAATGTTCAGTAACGCAACACGGGGAGTATTAATCCCGACCACTTCTTCTGCCAGCACCGATCCCATCACGGCAAACTGAGCCAGCATTGTACTATCACAATCGACGTTAGCGCCCAGGTCGAGCACCACCGTCTTACCCTTCTGTTGATGCGGTAACACCGTCACCAGCGCCGGGCGCTCAATGCCCTCAATAGGCTTGAGCAGTAATTTCGACAGTCCCATCAGCGCGCCGGTGTTTCCCGCACTGACGCAGGCCTGAGCGCGCCCTTCTTTCACCAGTTCCAGCGCGATGCGCATAGAACTGCCACGGCTATTACGAATAGCCTGAGAGGGCCGGGCATCACTGGCAATAACTGACTGCGCAGGAATAATCTGCAGACGCGAACGTTGTTCAAAGTCAGCTTTTGCAAGTAATGGCGTGATTGTGTCGGGATTACCGACTAAAAGAAGAGTGAGTTGCGAATTAGAATTCAGTGCCTGCAATGCTGCAGGCACTGTCACGGAAGGGCCGAAATCTCCCCCCATGACATCTAACGCCAGGGTTAGACGTGTCAAGGTATCGTCGCAGCCTGGTTCGGTAAGTTCCCCGTTTGCACGGGGAGCTCCTCACTAAGCCTAATCACGCTGACGCGTGATTACTTAGTGATAACCTTGCGGCCGCGGTAGAAACCGTCAGCGGTGATGTGGTGACGCAGGTGTTTCTCACCAGAAGTCTTGTCTACAGACAGGCTGGTAACTGCAGTCAGCGCGTCATGGGAACGACGCATGCCACGTTTGGAACGGGTTGGTTTATTCTGTTGTACGGCCATGGACCTTACTCCTTAATTACTTACGCTTTAAGCTGGCTAATACGGCAAATGGGTTTGGTTTTTGCGCTTCATCAGGCAGTTCCCCAAAGACCATGTCCGCCTCGGACACTTCACAGTGTTCAGAATCATGCACCGGAACCACTGGCAAGGAGAGGATGATTTCATCTTCAACCAGAGCCAGAAGATCGATTTCACCGAATTCGTTAACCTCAATCGGCTCATACGCTTCCGGGAGTGCTTCAGCCTGTTCGTCAGAACGAACCGGACTGAAACAATACGTTGTGTGAACATGCTGTACAAACGGTTTCCCGCAACGCTGGCACTCGAGCGTTACCGTCACCTTTGCATCACCGGTTAAAACGGCGAGACGCTGGTTGTCGATAGCGAACGACATGGAGCATTCTACATCACTGTCCACACTGACTACGGATTCGGCAATACGCTCAGCCTGATCGGAAGTATAAATACCTTCGTAATCGAGGCGTTTTTGAGCCGTACGAACCGGATCAAGAGTCAGGGGTAATTTTACCTTTTGCATAGGGCGCGCATATTAACTTTGTAACGTCATAGAGTCAAAGAAAAAGGCAACCTGGGCTGCCTTTTGCCAATTATTCGCACACATTGCGGCCTGTAGTTTAAAATGGCTGGCATCGATACGCTATATCTGGTGATAAAAATATGCCAAATCTCGTTCTCGCGTCCACCTCTCCCTACCGCCGAATGTTGCTGGAAAAGCTCGGGATCCCGTTTGAATGTGCCGCGCCAGAGGTTGATGAGACGCCACAACCGGGCGAGTCACCGCGTCATCTGGTGACGCGTCTGGCGAAAGAGAAAGCGCAATCGCTGGCCGCACGTTACCCTTCGCATTTGATTATAGGCTCCGATCAGGTTTGTGTGCTGGACGGCGTAATTACCGGCAAGCCGCACACCGAGGAGAAAGCCTGTCAGCAATTACTGCAGGCACGCGGCAATATCGTCACTTTTTATACGGGCCTGGCGCTCTATAACTCCGCCTCTGGTCACCTGCAAACAGAATGCGAGCCCTTCGACGTTCACTTCCGCCACCTCAGTGAGCAAGAAATTGAGGATTATGTGCGACGGGAGCGCCCGCTCAACTGTGCGGGTAGCTTTAAGAGTGAAGGATTGGGGATTGCATTATTCGACAAGTTGGACGGGCGTGATCCGAATACGCTGGTCGGGTTGCCGCTGATTGCGCTGTGTCAGATGTTACGGCGCGAAGCGTGTAATCCACTGACAATGTGATCTTCGCCGGGTGGCGCTACGCTTACCCGTCCTACAAAACCGTAGGCCCGTGCAAGCGTAGCGCCGCCGGACAAAATCAGCCGCGCAGCACTTTCAGACAGCGTTTTAACTGCTCATCCAGCGGCGCTTCAATACGGATGATTTCACCCGTATGAGGATGGGTAAACTTCAGCGCTGCCGCATGCAGGAACAGACGCGACAGCCCCGTGCCTGCCAGTTGCTTATCAAATTCGCGATCGCCATAGCGGTCATCAAACGCAATAGGATGGCCTGCAAACTGTGTATGCACGCGGATCTGGTGGGTACGTCCGGTCACCGGGCTGCAGCGCACCAGCGTGGCAAACTCATAGCGCTCTTCCACCTTAAAACGCGTCTCAGAAGGTTTGCCTTCCTGGCTCACGCGGACAATACGTTCGCCGCTTTGCAGAATGTTCTTCAGCAGCGGCGCCTGCACCACTTTCACATGGGACTGCCACTGACCGCGCACCAGCGCCAGATAGTCTTTCTGCATGCCCTTTTCACGCAGCTGCTCATGCAACGCGCGCAGCGCTGACCGCTTCTTCGCCACCAGCAGTACGCCGGAGGTGTCACGGTCAAGTCGGTGAACCAGTTCAAGGAAACGCGCTTCCGGACGCAGGGCACGCAGCCCTTCAATCACGCCGAAGCTCAAACCGCTCCCGCCATGCACCGCCGTTCCGGACGGCTTATTGAGCACCAGAATGTGGTCATCTTCGTAGAGGATCACATCACTCAGGGCCGCCACTTTCTGCAGCTTCGGCGACACAACCTCTTCTTCGCGTTCAGCAACGCGCACCGGTGGAATACGCACTTCGTCGCCGGCTTCGAGCTTGTACTCAGGTTTGACGCGCTTTTTGTTAACCCGCACCTCGCCCTTGCGCAGGATACGGTAAATCATACTCTTTGGCACGCCTTTCAGCTGAGTGCGCAAAAAGTTATCGATACGTTGCCCCGCTTCGTCTTCGGCGATGGCAACCATTTTTACGGCTGGAGTCTCTGTTTTCATGGTGGGCGATTCTAAATATCGTCAGCCATTAGCGCCACTCATTTTTCTATGCTTATATTTACTTTTATCCGGCCTGCCCCCTGTTTCGCGCATTCAGTTTGGTGGTTATTAAACCAATCACCACCTTGAAGTGAAGAAACTGTGAGTAACCGGGTGATAATTGGTAAAAGTCATCTTGCTATAACCCGGCGAGCAGTGGAATAATGAAGCCGTTTTCCGCGTTAAATCCGGGTTTTGTAAGGATCTCGACGGAATGACCAATTTTGTCTGACCGATCATCCACGCAGCAATGGCGTAAGACGTATTGATCTTTCAGGCAGTTAGCGGGCTGCGGGTTGCAGTACTTCCCGGTATAAGGATTGTTCTCTGGAGAGTTCTACCCAGGCAATTCCCCTGATAATTGCGCTGTGTTTCCGTATGAAACACAGGCAACCGACACTCTGCGCCTCTTAAGCGAGCGACAACCGTGAGGTTGGCGACGTGAATAGACACGAGGCCATCGGTTCATACCCCGGAAAGCGTCACCTTGCCCGCAGCTTTGTCGTCAATGTAAGAATAACGAGTAAGTTACGATGAAAAGAATGTTAATCAACGCAACTCAGCAAGAAGAGTTGCGTGTCGCCCTTGTGGATGGGCAGCGCCTGTACGATCTGGATATCGAAAGTCCTGGACACGAACAGAAAAAAGCGAACATTTACAAAGGTAAAATCACCCGCATTGAACCAAGCCTTGAAGCTGCATTTGTCGATTACGGTGCTGAGCGTCATGGTTTCCTCCCTCTGAAAGAAATCGCCCGCGAATATTTCCCTGCAAACTACAACGCCCATGGCCGCCCAAACATCAAAGATGTTCTGCGTGAAGGTCAGGAAGTTATCGTTCAGATTGATAAAGAAGAGCGTGGCAACAAAGGTGCCGCACTGACCACCTTTATCAGCCTGGCAGGGAGCTATCTGGTTCTGATGCCTAACAACCCGCGTGCGGGTGGCATCTCTCGCCGTATCGAAGGTGATGACCGTACCGAGCTGAAAGAAGCGCTGGCAAGCCTGGAACTGCCTGATGGCATGGGGCTTATCGTGCGTACCGCAGGCGTAGGTAAATCTGCCGAAGCGCTGCAGTGGGACCTGAGCTTCCGTCTGAAGCACTGGGAAGCTATCCAGAAAGCAGCGGAAAGCCGCCCTGCTCCGTTCCTGATCCACCAGGAAAGCAACGTCATCGTGCGTGCCTTCCGCGATTACCTGCGTCAGGATATCGGTGAGATTCTGATCGATAACCCGAAAGTCCTTGAGCTGGCTCGCCAGCACATCGCCGCACTGGGCCGTCCGGATTTCACCAGCAAAATCAAACTGTACACCGGTGAAATCCCGCTGTTCAGCCACTATCAGATCGAATCCCAGATTGAGTCCGCCTTCCAGCGTGAAGTGCGTCTGCCTTCCGGCGGTTCTATCGTTATCGATACCACTGAAGCGCTGACCGCTATCGACATCAACTCCGCGCGTGCGACGCGTGGTGGCGATATCGAAGAGACAGCCTTCAACACTAACCTTGAAGCCGCTGATGAAATCGCCCGCCAGCTCCGCCTGCGCGACCTGGGTGGTCTGATTGTCATCGACTTCATCGACATGACCCCTGTTCGCCACCAGCGCGCGGTAGAAAACCGTCTGCGCGAAGCGGTTCGTCAGGATCGTGCGCGTATCCAGATTAGCCATATTTCTCGCTTCGGCCTGCTGGAGATGTCCCGTCAGCGCCTGAGCCCGTCGCTGGGTGAGTCCAGCCATCACGTTTGTCCGCGCTGCTCCGGCACCGGTACCGTGCGTGATAACGAATCTCTGTCCCTCTCTATCCTGCGTCTGATTGAAGAAGAAGCGCTGAAAGAGAATACCAAAGAGGTTCACGCCATTGTTCCTGTGCCAATTGCCTCCTACCTGCTGAACGAAAAACGTGCCGCGGTCAGTGCCATTGAAGCGCGTCAGGGTGGCGTTCGCTGCATCATCGTGCCAAACGATCAGATGGAAACCCCGCACTATCACGTGCTGCGCGTCCGTAAAGGCGAAGAGACAACGACCCTCAGCTACCTGCTGCCGAAGCTGCATGAAGAAGAGATGGCTCTGCCTTCCGATGAAGAGCCTGCCGAGCGCAAACTGCCAGAACAGCCTGCGTTAGCTACCTTTATCATGCCTGAAGCTCCGCCAGAAACGGCGCTGGAAAAACCGGCAGCGAAAGCCGCAACGCAGAAACCAGAAGCCGCAGCGGCGAAAGCCCAGCCTGCGCAGCCTGGCCTGCTGAGCCGCTTCTTCGGTGCGCTGAAGAAAATGTTTGCCGGTGAGGAAGTTCAGCCAGAGCAGCCGAAAGAAGAGCCGAAAGCCGCTAAACCTGAGCGTCAGCAGGACCGCCGCAAGCGTCAGAACAACCGCCGCGATCGTAATGACCGCAGCGACCGTAACGACCGTAGCGAACGTCGTGACAACCGCGCTGAGAATAACGAAGGCCGTGAGCAACGCGAAGACAACCGTCGTAACCGTCGCGAGAAACAACAGCAGAACGTTGACGATCGTGAAATTCGCCAGCAGGCGGGCGATGAGTCTGAGAAGAGCAAACAGCGTGACGACCAGCAGCCACGCCGTGAACGTAACCGTCGTCGTAACGACGAGAAGCGTCAGGCGCAGCAGGAAGTCAAAAACCTGAACCGCGAAGAGCCTGTTGAACAGCAGGACGGCGAGCAGGAAGAACGCACTCAGGTAATGCCGCGTCGTAAGCAGCGCCAGCTTACCCAGAAAGTGCGTTTCGCTTCCGAAGCCACCGAAGCACCAGCAATCGCTGCGGAAACAATCGAGAACGCAGCCGGTACGCAGCTGGCAAAAGTTGACCTGCCAGCGGTCGTGGACAACAACGTAGAGCAGGATGACAACGGTGAAAACCGTGATAACGCCGGCATGCCACGTCGTTCGCGTCGTTCCCCACGTCATCTGCGCGTCAGCGGTCAGCGCCGTCGTCGCTATCGTGACGAGCGTTACCCGACCCAGTCGCCAATGCCGCTGACCATTGCCTGTGCATCGCCAGAAATGGCCTCCGGTAAGGTCTGGATCCGCTACCCGGTTGCTCGTCCGGAGCAGGTTGTTGAAGAACAGCCGGTAACCGAAGAGGTGATTGCACCTGTCGCTGTCGCTGAAGAAGTGGTGGCTGAAGCTGCTACCGTGGTGGAACCGCAGGCTGTTGAAGCTGAAGCGCCGCAGGCGGTAGAAGTGGAAACCACGCATCCTGAAGTGATTGCCGCGCCGGTTGATGCCGCACCACAGCTGATTGCTGAGGAAGACACCGCCGTGGCTGAAAGCGTTGTGGAAGAAGCACAGCCTGCCGCCGCGGTTGAAGAAGCCGCAGAGGTTGTGGTCGAAACCGTCACTGAAGAAGTGGTTCAGGACGTAGAGATTGCCGTGGAACCTGTTCGTGAAGCCGAAGAAGCGAAAGCACCTGAGGTGAAACCAGAGCCGGTTGTTTCTGCACCAGCCGCTGCCCACGTGGCGACAGCACCGATGACGCGCGCGCCAGCGCCGGAATACGTGCCTGAAGCCCCGCGTCACAGTGACTGGGTACGCCCAGCATTTAACTTCGACGGTAAAGGCGCTGCAGGTGGCCACAGTGCAACGCACCAGGCGACCGCCCCGGCAACGCGTCCACAGTCTGTCGAATAACGACGCTGAACGTAAAAAGCCGACCTCCGGGTCGGCTTTTTTTATGGCTGCTGTACGGGCTTTCTCATCCCGGTGACCTCCGGCATGACCTGCCGCATCAGTTCCAGAAAGCGCCGCAAGCGCGCTGGATAATAACGGGACCAGGGGTATACCAGATGCACCGGTAATGCCGCCGGCTGCCACTCTGGCAGTAAATGCACCAGCCGCCCCTCCCGAATATCATCCTGTACCGTCCAGCTGGATACGACCGCGACGCCAAGCCCGGTGAGGGCCGTATTGCGCGCGACATACAGACTGTCAGTGCTGAGGCGGGGTGTAATCGCCACTCGCGCGGTGGCGAGTGATGCCTCGTGAAAAAGCTCCACATGACGCTGGTAGAACGAGCTGATGGCTATCCAGGGGAGCTGTTGCAAATCCTCCGGGGTGTTAACCGTCGGGAAACGGGCCAGCAGTGCCGGAGAAGCCACCACCGAGCGCGGCACTTCAGCCAGCAGCACGGAGACGGTCGCCGGATCGACGTCCACGCCCACCCGAATCGCACAGTCAAGGTTGTCGCCGAGAAAATCAGCTGACCGATCGTTAAGCATCCACTCGATAGAAAGCTGCGGATAACGTTGCAAAAATTCGGTTACCGGCTTCAGAAGCTGATCCTGCCCAAAGGCGTGCGGTGCCCGCACCCGCAGCACGCCTACCGGTTCATCTTCCGACTGCCCCACCTCATCTTCCAGCGCCAGCCAGCTGTCAATCACCCGACGAGCGTGTTGATAGCAGCGTTCGCCGTCATCCGTCAGCCGCGTCGTGTGGGGGGTACGCAGCAGCAGGCGCACGCCCAGCATTGTCTCAAGCGACTGTAAACGTCGGCTCACCGTGGCCTGGGTTGTTGCCAGCTGCCGTGCCGCCGCAGAGAGTGAACCCGCCTCAACAATGCGGACAAACGTCCGCATCAACTCCACCCTGTCTATACGCTCAGTTCTTTTCATCGCCTTTTTGCCTATACGCTCAACGTATAAGCGTTTTACCACCGGGCTGGCTACCCACGCAACGCCTGCTGGTAAAAAATAGCTTCACACGACGAATGAGGAACAACCTATGAACACAACTACAACGCCCCATGCTGCAAGCCGCTGGGTGATTTTCATGCTGGCCCTCGGGGCTGGCTTCAGCGTGGCATCGATCTACTACGCCCAGCCTCTTCTGCCGCTGATGGGTGCCGATCTTCATCTCACGATTGAAGGTATGGGGCTGGTTCCCACATTGACGCAAGCAGGCTACGCGTTAGGTATCCTGTTCCTGCTTCCGCTTGGCGATCGTCATGACCGCCGGACGTTAATCCTGATCAAAAGCGCGGCACTGGCCCTGTTTCTCCTCGGCTGTAGCCTGACCGGGCAGCTCCACTCTCTGCTGGTAGCAAGCCTGCTTATCGGTATGGCCGCCACCATGGCACAGGATATTGTTCCCGCCGCGGCGATCCTCGCCCCGGAAGGCAAACAGGGGAAAACCGTAGGAACGGTAATGACCGGGCTGCTGCTGGGTATCTTATTATCAAGGACCGTGAGCGGCGTGGTGGGCGAACCGTTCGGCTGGCGCGTCATGTACCAGTTGGCGGCTGCGAGCATTGCGTTCATCGGGGTAATGATGTGGTTTGTACTTCCCCGTTTTGCCATTCACTCCACGCTGAGCTACCCCGCGCTGATGCGCTCAATGGAGCACCTGTGGCGTCGCTATCCGGCGCTGCGCCGCGCCGCGCTGGCTCAGGGTTTTCTGTCCATTGCCTTTAGCGCCTTCTGGTCTACGCTGGCAGTCATGCTGCTGGAACGTTATCACCTGGGCAGTGCCGTCGCGGGCGGTTTTGGTATTGCCGGTGCCGCCGGTGCGTTAGCGGCCCCGCTGGCAGGAGGTCTGGCGGACAAGCTGGGCGCAGGAAAAGTCACGCAGCTTGGTGCTGTTCTGGTGACGGTCTCCTTCGCCCTGATGTTCCTGATGCCCGTACTGGGTGTTCATGGGCAGCTGATGCTTATCGCCCTCTCTGCCGTCGGTTTCGATCTGGGTCTGCAATCCAGTCTGGTCGCCCACCAGAACCTGGTCTACAGCCTTGAACCGCAGGCACGCGGTCGTCTTAATGCGCTGCTCTTCACGATGGTGTTTATCGGAATGGCGTTGGGTTCGGCGTTAGGCAGTAACATCTATTCGCTGGCTGGCTGGACGGGGGTAGTCGCTCTGGCAACCTTCTGCGGCATCATTGCGCTGGCAATTCGCCTGATGGAAAGCGCACGTATCGCCTCCGCTGCGGCAGAAGCAGCATAAAAAAATGCCCAATCCAGACGGATTGGGCAGTAAAACATGCCCAGTTTCAAGACATGTTTCAAGAGGTCAAGATGTTATTTGTTCAGCTGGAACAGAGACATGCCCTGCATATCGCTAAACGCTTTATACGATGCCTGCAGGGCTGCCTGCTGCATGGTGTAGGAAGAGATCGCTTCGTTCCAGTCAACGTCAACCAGGTCACTCATCTGCTTTGTCTGACCCAGAGCGCGGTCATCACCCAGCGTATCGAGTTTTTCCAGCTCGTTCATCTTGGTACCCACATCCGCCACAACCGTCAGGATGTTGTTCTGGGCATTTTTAATGCCGATCTGCGTGTTGGCTATCACCTGGCTTTGCGCCGCGGCGGCTGCCGGATCGTTCTCAATCGGTGTCTTCAGCGATGCAATAGCAGAATCAAGGATTTTGAACATGTTTGTTTCGCCATACCCACCGCCCGGCAGCTCTTCAGCATTGCTGGTAATGCTGTTGAAAATCTGCTGTCCGGTATGGCTGATGGCCATCGTTCGCGCCGTATCAACCTGCTGGGTAATCGCCTCAGTGCCACCGTTATAATCGCCGGTTGCCGCATCAAACGGTGCGCTCTCGGTTTTGTATCCCGCGAAGATAAAGCGACCGTTACCATCCGTCGTGTTGGCCAGGTTCATAAGCTGATCGCGGATCCCCTGAATATCGGTCGCCAGAGAAAGACGATCGTCATCGCTTAACGTCCCGTTCGAGGCATAAACCAGCTTCTCGCGCACGCTGGAGATCGCGGTGTTCACCTGCGTTAACACGCTATCTTCCAGCGACACCTTTTGCGTTGCAAAGGTACGCGCTAAGGCAAACTGGCTGTTCTGGGACTGAGACTGAGACAGAACGATAGCCTGCGACGCCGCAATGGGATCGTCCGACGGACGATTAACACGCTTACCGGTGGACATCTGCTCACCGTAGCTCAGCCATCTGCTCTGGGAATCGGTGATCCCACGCATGTTCTGCTCGTACATCATCTGGGTGCTAATACGCATTTTTCACCTCAACCTTAACGAATGTTGATAATTGCATCAAAGAGCGTACTGGCAGTCTGTAACACCTGGGCATTGGCCAGGTAATACTGCTGATAACGCTGCAAATTGCCATACTCTTCGTCGAGGTTTACCCCAGAGATGGTCTGCTGCTGCTTGATTAACTGGGTTTCCACATTGGCTTTCGTCTGGCTGCTCACCTTCAGTGAAGCCGTCGTGCTACCTACGGTACTGACGAGAGAGGCATACGCATCGTTGAAGGTTTTGTTGCCACCGACCACTTTGCCGTTTTGCAGATCAAGCATTTTTTGGCCATTACGGTTGTCGCTCTCACCGCCATTCTGCACCGCAGCCATGGCCAGTTTGGACTCGTCGCTGATGGCCAGATCCATGTTCATAATGACGTTGGCAACAGGCTTCACGGTAAAGCTGTCTTTGGTGTTTGCCGTGCCGCTCACATTGACCTTAAGTCCATCAAACGCCAGATTACCGCTGGCGTCCGGGCTCATCGTAAAGCTGGTTTTGTCTGATGTACGGGTGACCGTCCAGTCAGTGCCATTAAACTGCAGGGTATAATCTGTCGCCTGGACTTGTTTACTGTCCGTCACAGACGCCGTGACAACGGCGGAACCGCCGTTTTTGCTATTGGACAGCACCGCCGGAGAACCGAAGTCGAACAGCTTGCCGCCAGCATCACCGTTAGCATCAAAACCGGCTTCATGCTGGGTGTTCATCGCATCGGCAAAGGCCAGCGCCATCTGGTTCAGACTGTTACGGGCTTTATCCAGATCTTCCGCACGGAAGGTCAGTAAACCGCCTAAAGAGCCGTTGGTGATAAACTTTTCCGGGATCTCAATGTTCCCGGCCACGTCATCGACATAGGCGATGGTGGTACGCGCCGGATCGGCGCTGGACTTCACGGCCGCCAGCTGGCTCGCTTTGCTCCCCTGCACCAGGGTATACCCGTTGCCGAGAGAGATATTAAACGTACCGCTATCCTGTACGGAAACTTCCACACCCACGATTTTGTTGAGCTCAGTCACGAGCTGGTCGCGCTGGTCAAGCAGGTCGTTAGGGGACGCGCCCGCGCCTACGCCGGTCAGACGAGAAATCTGATCGTTCAGATTGGCAATCTGTGCTGCGTAGTTGTTGATCTGTGAAACGCTGCTCGAGATGGCGGTATTTACCTGCGCATCCTGGTCGCGGAGATACTGATCGTTGGTTTTGAACTGATTCACCAGACCACCCGCTTTACCCAGCACCGTCTGACGTGCCGCCGGGTCTTCCGCGTTGCTCACCAGTGTTTGCAGGCTCTTGAAGAAGTCCTGCAACGTGGTGGAGAGCGAGTTGGTCGTATCGGAGAGCACATCGTCGATTTTTGACATCTGCTGATAGCGCGTCGTCAGCCCGCTGCTTTGCGTCTGTGCGGCGCGCAGCTGGTTGGTAATGAAAGCGTCATACTCACGCTGGACACCGGAGACATAAACCCCGTTACCCACCCAGCCACCGCCGGTCAGCGTGCTGTTAGATGCGCCCAGCACCGTGGTCTGGCGGGTATAGCCGGCCACGTTATAGCTTGAAATATTATTACTGACGGTATTGAGTGCCGCCTGTGCAGCACTGAGGCCACTCATGGCGCTGTTAATCAAACTGGACATGGGGGTTCCTTTTATACGTTCAGACACAAGTCCTGATGAAGGTTATCGGCAACCTCCACCGGGACTTGAGAACTTTCAGAACAGATTTTCAATATCTGTGCTATAGGCTTTGCTGACCTTCTCGCCCATGGATTTCAGCTGCTGGATCATGCTGGTGAGCTTACGGGCATAGTTCGGATCGGTCGCGTAGCCGGCGTTTTGTAAGGCCTGCGCCCCCTGCTCCGCCGTCGCCGCCTGCGTCACAGCGGTATAGCGCGGATTTCGGCTCAGCAGCCCCACGTAATCGGACAAGGCTTCCAGATACGAGCTGTAGACGCGGAATTTTGCTTTGACCTTCACCGCGGCGCCGTTCTCGTATTCGGTAGTCGTGATCTCCGTTGTCGGCCCCTTCCAGCTGGCGGTGGCTTTGACACCAAAGATGTTGAAGCTTGGGTCGCCGTTTTCCTTACGGATCTGGCGCTGCCCCCAGCCCGACTCCAGCGCAGCCTGAGCCAGAATCAGGTGATGCGGCACGCCGCTCTGTTCACTGGCAAGACGCGCAGGCAGCGAAAGCTGCGCCAGGAAATCTTTGCTGTCACCGGAGAGCGGCTCATCATTACTGCTCGTGGCTTTGGGTATGGCCTTGCGCACCATTTGCGTCAGGGCCTGGTTCTGATAGCTGGTCACCGTTTGCAGGTCGAACTTCATCGGCACCTGCTGCGGCTGCTCCTCAGGCTGAATGCCCTGCGCGGCTTCGGTCTGTTTCACAATCATGTCAGCCAGACCGAGGCCTTTACCGGCGGTCATCTGCTGCGCAATCTGCTGGTCATACATGCTGGTGTACAGACGCGTTGAATCACTGCTGAACATCCCGTCTTTCGGCAGGGTTTCACGCATGCTTTTCAGCATCATCTGGACAAACATCCCTTCCACCTGGCGGGCGACCGGGCGGATATTCGCCGCCGGGTCTTTTCCTGCTTTGGTTTTCAGTTCGTTAAGCGACTGGGCATCCCAGGCGGCACTGGTCAACAGTTTGCTATCGGTCAGCATCAGATGATTTCCAGTTTGGCGCGCAGGCAGCCCGCGCTTTGCATGGATTGCAGAATGGACATCAGATCCATCGGCGTTGCCCCCAGGGCGTTCAGGGCGCGTACCACGCTGTTCAGGTTGGCGCTGGAGCGAACGCTCTGCAGCGATCCACCGCTCTGACGCATATCAATCTGCGTTTGCGGTGTTACCACCGTCTGACCACCGCCAAATGGCGTATCAGGCTGGCTGACGTTTGCCGAGCGGTTGACCGTCACAGAGAGGTTACCCTGGGCAACGGCGCAACTGTCCAGCGACACTTCCCGGTTCATCACCACCGAGCCCGTACGGGAGTTGATGATCACCTTCGCATCCTGTACCGGAACGTTGACTTCCATATTCTGGATATCGGCCAGCATGCGCACCTGGTTGCTGTTGCCCGTAGAGGTACGGATCTGCACGGTACGCGCATCGAGAGCCGTTGCATTGCCGTAACCGCGGTTGCGGTTAATGGTATCGGCAATTTGCTGCGCCATCGTGAAGTCTTCATTATTAAGCTGCAGGTTGATGGTGTTGCCCGAGCCAAACTGGGTAGGCAATTCACGCTCAATGATCGCACCGTTGGTGATACGCCCACCGTTCAGCTGGTTCACCTGCACGCTGCTTCCCCCTGCGGATGCCCCTGCACCGCCGACGAGAATATTGCCCTGCGCGAGCGCATAGACCTGGCTGTCAACACCCTTCAACGGGGTCATCAGCAGCGTACCACCGCGCAGGCTTTTGGCGTTACCCATGGAGGAGACGACCACGTCAATGGTCTGCCCCTGACGCGCAAACGCCGGGTAGGAGGCGGTGACCATCACCGCGGCCACGTTTTTCAGCTGCATGTTGGTTCCCGCCGGCACGGTAATGCCGAGCTGGGAAAGCATATTGTTCAGGCTTTGGGTGGTGAATGGCGTCTGGGTTGTCTGGTCACCGGTACCATCCAGACCGACCACCAGGCCATAGCCAATCAGCGAGTTTTCGCGCACGCCCTGGACACTGGTGAGATCGCGAATACGGTCAGCCTGGGCAAACGTAGCCACCAGCGCCAGCGCCACGGCGAAGATCGATTTAAACATGGGTCACCTCGCTTACATTGGCGATAAGTTAAGGAAGAAGCGCTGCAGCCAACCCATATTTTGCGCTTCATTGATATAGCCGTTACCGACGTACTCAATGCGCGCATCGGCCACCTGAGTGGACGGAACGGTGTTGCTGCCGCTGATGGTGCGAGGGTTAACCACGCCTGAGAAACGAATGAATTCAGTGCCCTGGTTAATGGCAATCTGTTTTTCACCCACAACGTGTAAGTTGCCGTTAACCAGCACCTGGTCAACCGTGACCGTCAGCGTGCCGCTGAAGGTGTTGCTGGCGTTCGCGCCACCTTTACCGTTAAAGGTATTGCCGCCAGAGGCATCGACATCTGCTCGCGCGTTGCCGAACAGTCCCTGCAGGTAGCGTGGGACAGTATCGAAGCCAAAATTGGTTTTGCCATCGCGGCTGGCATTCGCCGACGAGCTCTTGCTCGCGCTGACGTTTTCCTGCAGCACAATGGTCAGGGTATCGCCGACGTTACGCGGGCGGCGATCTTCAAACAGCGGCTGATAACCGTAATTAATCGGCTGCGCGGTCTGGAAAATAGAGCCGTTGACAACTGGCGCGGGGCCAGGAACGGGTTGGGCAGTCGTCGCACCCTGGACCAATGGTTTAGACGGGATCCAGGCACATCCGCTAAGGGAGACGGCCAGAACAGTCAGAATCGGATAACGAAACGCCGCGTTTTTTTGCATTGCCTTCATCTTCGAAAACAGGGAGCCGGTGCGGCGTTTACCGCACCGGGCTACACCTTAGAGTTGCGTCAGTTTCTGCAGCATCTGGTCGGTCGTCGACACTGCTTTACTGTTAATTTCATACGCGCGCTGGACCTGGATCATATTCACCAGCTCTTCCGCTACGTTCACGTTGGACGTTTCTACATAGCCCTGGTAGAGCAGGCCCGCGCCGTTCAGACCCGGGGTGCTCTCATTCGGCGTACCGGAGGATTGCGTTTCGGTGTAGAGGTTCTCACCAATGCTTTCCAGGCCGGTATCGTTCATGAAGGTAGTCAGGTTGAGTTGTCCCACCTGAACAGGCGCGGCCTGTCCCTGCTGGGTCACGCTGACCACGCCGTCACGGCCGATGGTGATGCTCAGGGCGTTTGCCGGGATGGTAATCGCAGGCTGAACCTGGAAACCGCCCGCCGTGACCAGCTGACCGTTCTGATCGACCTGGAACGAGCCGTCGCGAGTATAGGCAGAGGTCCCGTCAGGAAGCTGTACCTGGAAGAAGCCCTGGCCTTTGATCGCCACATCTTTACTGTTGTTGGTCTGAGACAGGTTGCCCTGGCTGTGCAGACGCTCGGTGGCCACTGGACGAACACCGGTACCGATCTGCAGACCCGATGGCAGCGTCGTCTGTTCAGAAGACTGCGCGCCCGGCTGGCGGATGGTTTGATAAAGTAAATCTTCGAAAACGGCGCGCTGACGCTTGAAACCATTGGTGCTCACGTTTGCCAGGTTGTTGGCAATCACGTCCATATTGGTTTGCTGGGCGTCGAGGCCAGTTTTCGCGATCCATAAAGAACTGATCATAAGGAGTCCTGTTAACTCATAGCCAGAAGTTGGTTAGCCTTGCCCGCGTTTTCATCCACGCTGCTGATGATTTTCATCTGCATTTCAAAGCGACGGGCGCTGGCGATCATGTCGGTCATGGCCTCGACCGGCTTGACGTTACTGCCTTCCAGGACGCCGGACATCACGCGGATGCTCGGGTCGGCCTGTAACGTGGCACCCCGCGTCGCCTGCGCCGCCTGGGTCAGACGGAACATGCCGTCGTCGCCACGCTGCACCTCTTTGCCTTCCGCTTTAACCAGTTTCAGACGTCCGACAGGTGCAACGGTATTGGCCGGATCGCCCGGGTTCAGCGCCGAAATGGTGCCGTCCGCGGCGATGGTCAGCTCAGAACCTTCCGGCACGGTCAGCGGACCCGCTTCCCCCATCACCGGATGCCCCTGAATCGTCAACTGCCCCGTCGCGCTCACCTGGATATTCCCGTTACGGGTATAGCCTTCGCTGCCGTCCGCCGTTTGCACCGCCAGCCAGCCGTCCTGCTGCAGGGCAACGTCCAGCGGGCGCGAGGTGTAGTCCATCTGCCCTGGCGTCATATCGGCGCCAGGTGTAGAGGCCGTGACCAGCGTACGGGTCGGCAGAGACAATCCTTCCACCGGCACCGCGCGCAGCGCATTGAGCTGCGCGCGAAAGCCCGGCGTAGAGGCGTTTGCCAGGTTGCTGGCGGTAACAGCCTGCTGATTGAGCGTCTGACTTGCCGCGCCCATCGCGGTATATATTGCGTGATCCATTGCGCTTTCCTGTTAGCCGCTTAACGCAGGTTAACCAGCGTGTTGAGGATCTGATCCTGGGTTTTGATGGTCTGCGCGTTCGACTGATAGTTACGCTGCGCGACAATCATGTTCACCAGTTCTTTACTCATATCCACGTTGGATGCTTCCAGCGCGCCGTTGGTCAGCTTGCCGAAGTTACCGGTGCCCGCCGTACCCAGCAGCGCCACACCGGAGGACTGGGTAGCCGACCAGACGTTATCGCCTTCAGATTTCAGACCTTCGTTGTTGGCGAAGTTAGCCAGCACGATCTGACCCAGAACCTGAGTCTGTTCGTTGGAGTAGTTACCGACCACGGTGCCATCGTCGTTGATCTGATAGCTCACCAGGTCACCCGGCTTGTAGCCGTTCTGATTGGTTGCCACCACGCTGTTGGCGCCGGTGTTCTGCTGCATGGAGTTCTGGAAACTCAGGGAGAAGGTCGCCGCCGTCGCCCCGCCGACAGAGCCGGTGGTGATGTTAATGGCCGGCGTGGCATTTGGCGTGGCGCTCAGTACACCCGCAGCGTTGTAGTTGTAAACGCCCGCCAGGTTACCGTTCGCATCGAAGTTCATCTGCGCCGCTTTCGTCGCGGTAGAACCCGCTACGCTGCCGTCCTGCGTGTAAAGATCCCATTTGTTGTTGGCTGTCTTCACGTAGTAGACATACATGTTATGGGCGTTACCCTGGCTGTCGAAGACGGTCACGGTCCCTTTTTTGTTATAGGTATCCGGGTTGGTCGCATCGAACGGGGCAGTTTGCACAGGATCGGTGGAGTTGAGGTTGATCTGCTGTGAGGCGGTGGTGGTGGCTTTCGCCGACATCAGCGTATTCGGAATGGTGATAGCCTGAGGGTTCGCACCTGTCTGAATCGTCGGTGGGGTACCCGCTGCCGGGTAGCCTGTCACCTGCATGCCCTGCATGTTGACCAGCGTACGGTTTTCGTCCAGCTTGAACTGACCGTTACGGCTGTAGAACACCGAACCGTTGGAATCAACCATACGGAAGAAACCGTTTTGGCTGATAGCAACGTCCAGACCACGACCGGTGTTGGTGGTGGTACCGTCGGTAAAGTCCTGAGTGATGCCCGCCACTTTAACGCCCAGGCCTACTTTAGAACCGGCAAACATATCTGCAAAGGAAGCAGAACCGGATTTAAAACCATAGGTCGCGGAGTTGGCGATGTTGTTGCCAATGACATCCAGGTTGGTGGCCGCAGCATTCAGGCCGCTGACCGCTTGAGAAAAGGCCATGACTTACTCCTGATAAGTGTTAAGGCTTAGATAATCTGCCGAACTTCGTCGAGTGTGGTGGTACCAGAGGTACCCAAATCCAGTTTGTTGCCGTCGCTCCCCTTAATCACGCCCTGGACCAGCGCGAACTGCAGCGGCTGCGCCACCAGCTGGGTTGTCCCTTTGCTGGCGCTGATTGCCACTTTGTAGGAACCGTTTGGCGCTTTGGTGCCGTCGGTGAGGGTGCCATCCCAGGTAAAGGTGTGAACGCCCGCCTTCAGTTCACCAATGTCGATGGTGCGAACCACGGCACCGGTTGCGTCGGTGATCGTCGCGGTCACCTTGTCAGCCGGCTGCTGCAGCTCAACGCCAAACGGCGTGGTCGTCGTTGTGGCATTGCCATCTGTGGTGCTGGTGCCCGCCAGAATCGTGGTTCCCGGGATCATCACCCCATGACCAATCAGGCTTGCCGCCTGCAGAGACTGGGCGCTGTTAATCTGTCCGGAGACGGAACCAAGGGTGGTGTTGAGTTTCTCAATGCCGCTCACGGTACTGATCTGCGCAAGCTGCGTGGTCAGTTCGTTGTTCTGCATTGGGTTAGTGGGATCCTGGTTCTTCAGCTGAGCCACCAGCAGCGTCAGAAAGCTGCCCTGAAGATCGGCGGCGTTACTCCCCGTCAGGGAGTTAGAACCTGTCGAACTTTTGGTGTTACTGACACCCGAGTTCGTAGGATCATTCACATTTACGGCGATGGACATGCATGTCTCCTTTACTGGCCGAGAGTGAGTGTTTTGAGCATCATGCTCTTCACGGTATTAAGCACTTCGACGTTGGCCTGGTAGCTACGGGAAGCCGACATGGAGTTCACCATCTCACCCACCACATCCACGTTGGGCATTTTCACGTATCCGTTGGCATCCGCGAGCGGGTTACCTGGCTCATATACCAGCCTGTCCGGGGCCTGGCTCTCGACCACATCAGCAACCTTCACGCCGCCCGTCGCCGCGCCTGGCGCAGCATCGACCTGAAAGACAACCTGTTTGGCACGATAAGGTTGTCCGTCAGGTCCGGTTACGCTGTCCGCATTCGCCAGGTTACTGGCGGCCACGTTCAGACGTTTGGACTGAGCGGTTAACGCCGAGCCGGCGATATCAAAAATATTCAGCAACGCCATCTATCAGTTACCCCCCTGCAGGACGTTCATCATGCCTTTGATTTGTCCGCCGAGTACGGTCAGGCCCGTCTGGTATTTCAGGCTGTTATCGGCAAACTGCGTGCGCTCCCGGTCCATATCCACGGTGTTACCGTCGAGTGAAGGCTGATCGGGGATGCGATAAAGTAAATCGGTCGTTGGCGCGGTCATCGCCTGAGCAGGAATATGGCGAGAGGAAGTCATGGCGAGTGCAACACCCGTTCCTTCGGCACGTCCACGCTCCATCACCTTTTTGAGTTCACTGGAAAAATCAATATCGCGCGCCTGATACCCCGGGGTATCGGCGTTAGCGATGTTGGCGGCTAAAATCTCCTGCCGCTGGGCGCGTAAATTGAGCGCTTCCTGCTGAAAACGTAACGCGGCGTCGAGTTTATCGAGCATGTCTCCTCCGCTGATGGCAAAATTTCAGTTCACAGCTTAAATCTCACCCGGTCTCCCCTATCGACGGAATAAGCGCAAAATGCGTCGCTATTTATTCCGTTGATGCAAAACCACTGCAGGTAGAATTTGTTCAACTCTGGAAACGGTGGAACTGACGATGCAAACGCTAAAACGTGGTCTGGTGGCGACTCTCTTGCTCTTAAGCCCCCTGGTGCAGGCTGACGGTCTGCAGGATCGGCTCACGGCTTTTTTTGCGGAAAAACTGGCAGGCTTTAGTGATGACGTCACCGTCAGCGTGCGCACGCCACCGAATCTGTACCCGACGTGTGACCAGCCGTCATTCAGCGTGGTGGGGTTCACAAAGCTGTGGGGAAATGTGAACGTACTGGCACGTTGCGCCAACGAAAAACGCTATTTACAGGTTGCAGTTCAGGCGACGGGCAATTATGTTGTTGCCGCCGTGCCCATTGCGCGCGGCAGCGTACTGCAAACAAACAGCGTGACGCTGAAACGTGGCCGTCTCGATCAACTGCCACCACGAACCATGCTGGATATTAACCAGGCACAGGACGCCGTCAGCCTGCGCGACGTCGCCCCGGGTCAGCCGATACAGATCTCGATGCTGCGTCAGGCATGGCGGGTCAAAGCCGGTCAACAGGTCATGGTCGTGGCCAACGGAGATGGCTTTCGTATCAACAGTGAAGGGAAAGCGTTGAACAATGCCGCGGTAGCGCAAAACGCCCGCGTCAGAATGTCCTCAGGCCAGGTGGTTAGCGGAACCGTCGATTCTGATGGGAATATTCTGATTAACCTATAATCTTTTTAAAGATTTCGCTGCGCGTGCCGATAAATATTCAACTAATGATGATGTCAGGCGCAAACGCCGCGAACCCTCGATGAGGACAACACTATGAGCATTGATCGTACATCAGCCCTGAAGCCGGTAAGCGCTGTACAACCTCGCGAAACGAATGACGCGTCCCCTCAGAAAACGCGTCTGGAAAAACCGTCAACCTCCAACAGCACCAGCGTAACCCTGAGCGATGCGCAGGCAAAACTGATGCAGCCAGGCAGCAACGACATCAATATGGAACGTGTTGAAGCGCTGAAAACGGCTATTCGTAACGGTGAACTGAAAATGGACACCAGCAAAATCGCTGATGCCCTGATTCAGGAAGCACAGAGTTTCTTACAGAGTAACTAACCGTATGAGTCGACTGTCAGAAATACTGGATCAAATGACGGTTGTCCTGAACGACCTGAAAACGGTAATGGACGCTGAGCAACAGCATCTCTCTTCCGGTCACATCAACGGCAGCGCGTTGCAGCGTATTACTGAAGATAAAAGTTCGCTTCTGGCGACGCTGGATTATCTGGAGCAACAACGCCGCGCTGAGCAAGATCCTAAGCGCAGCGCCAATGACGATATTGTTGAGCGCTGGCAGACCATTACAGAAAAAACCCAGCATCTGCGCGATCTTAATCAGCATAACGGCTGGCTGCTGGAAGGTCAGATTGAGCGTAACCAGCAGGCGCTTGAGGTGCTGAAACCGCATAAAGAGACCGGATTGTACGGTGCGGATGGTCAGACGGCGACGGCGCGTATTGCGGGTGTTAAAAAGATTTCGATTTGAAGCATAAGCGACAAATCATGCAATGGGGAGCACCCTAAGGTGAACTCCCCTTTTGGCGTTTATGTCGTACGGCGGGCAAACTCTTTCACTTTGAAACCCAACACGGCGAGCGTGGCAAAGTAAGCCACCACCCCAACGCCAACCACGGCCATCAGCCGCATCAGACGGTAAGGCATGGTGCCCAGGGACCACTCCGGCATGATAGACATCATGCCCAGTAACGCAGCAGACATCACCAGTACCGCAACGATCAGACGCACGAGGAAACTCGCCCAGCCTGGCTGCGGCGTGAAAATATCCTGCTTGCGCAGCTGCCAGTACAACAGCCCGGCATTCAGACAGGCTGCCAGACCAATCGATAATGACAGACCTGCATGCTTCAGGGGACCAATAAATGCCAGGTTCATCAGCTGCGTCATAATCAGCGTCACGATGGCAATTTTCACCGGCGTTTTGATGTCCTGACGCGAATAGAAGCCCGGCGCCAGTACCTTGACGACGATAAGCCCCATCAATCCGACCGAATAGGCGATCAGTGCCCGCTGGGTCATGGCGGCGTCAAACGCGGTGAATTTCCCGTACTGGAAGAGCGACACCGTGAGCGGTTTGGCCAGAATACCCAGCGCCACTGCGCTTGGCAGGGCCAGCAGGAAACAGAGGCGTAACCCCCAGTCCATCAGGCGGCAGTATTCATCATGATTACCGCTGGCAAAACTCTTCGACAGCGACGGCAGAAGAATGGTCCCCAGCGCCACGCCCAGCACTCCGGACGGAAACTCCATCAGCCGGTCCGCGTAGTACATCCAGGAAACCGAGCCAGAGACCAGGAAAGAGGCAAAAATGGTGTTAATGATAAGCGAGATCTGGCTGACGGAGACGCCAAGAATGGCGGGCCCCATCTGCTTAATGACGCGCATCGCCCCGGCATCTTTAAGATTGATGCGCGGCAGCACCAGCATGCCAATTTTTTTCAGATGCGGCAGCTGATACGCCAGCTGCAGTACGCCACCCACGGTGACCGCCCACGCCAGCGCCAGCACCGGCGGGTTGAAATGCGGCGCGGCGAACAGGGCAAAACCGATCATGCTGACGTTAAGAAACGTCGGCGCAAACGCCGGAACGGAGAAGCGGTTCCAGGTGTTCAGGATCGCCCCCACCAGCGAGGCCAGCGAGATCAACAAAATATAGGGGAAGGTAATGCGCAGCAGCTGCGTGGTCAGGGCAAATTTATCGGCCGTGTCGGCAAAACCGGGCGCGGTCACCATTATCACCCAGGGCGCGGCCAGCATCCCGAACACGGTCACCACGGCGAGGGCCAGCGTCAGCAGTCCGGAGACATACGACACAAATACGCGCGTCGCGTCTTCACCCTGTTTGCTTTTATATTCCGCCAGGATGGGAACGAACGCCTGGGAAAATGCCCCTTCAGCAAAAATACGACGCAGCAGGTTCGGCAATTTAAACGCGACGAAAAAGGCGTCCGTTGCCATCCCTGCACCAAAGACCCTTGCCACAATCGCATCACGCGCAAAACCGAGTACGCGTGAGAACATGGTCATCGAGCTGACGGCTGCCAGCGATTTTAATAAGTTCATTAACGTGAATTTCCAGAACCATACGGATGTGTAGGCCGGGTAAGCGTAAGCGCCACCCGGCAAAGCCAACAAGCGGCGCTTAGTCTAACCGGATTTCAACGAATTACTATCCGCAGATGTTACCGCGAGTTATTCACTCATGGCTTCGCGCCACAGCCGTTCCACAATGCGCTGCGCCATAATGGCCTGTTCGCCGGAGGTTTCAGGAACCGTCTGATTTTGCACGCAGTTGATAAAGTGGCGGGCACAACCGGCGAAACCGCGCTGCTCAAGGGTACTCTGCCAGCCCGGGACCGGCTGCATCACCACGCCGCTGCCCTTCTCTTCCCGCCATTCGCGCATGTCGGTAACGTCGTACAGTGCGCCGTCGGTGACGGCCTGAACGCTCTCGCGCTGGCTGCCCGCACGACGGTGCATGCTGGTCGTTATCTGCAGATGCTCAATCGCGAAATGATGTTCGGCATAGACCATCTCACCCTGTTCGTTCGTCAGGAGCGTCCCGCTTTGCAGTTGCGCCTGGCTACCGGCGAGCCACAGCGCCGTGTCCACCACGTGCAGATAGTCATCCAGCAGCGTAAAGCGCAAATCGTTTGGCCCAATGCTGTCGGTGCGGTGTTTATCCATGCGCAGCGAAGCGAAGCTGCCGGACTGCGCCTTTAATTGCTGGTAAAGCGGGGCGAAACGGCGGTTGAAACCGACCATCAGCGTCAGGTTTTTACGCGCCGCCAGCTCAATCAGCCGTTCGGCGTCCTGTACATTTTCAGCGAGCGGTTTATCCACACAGACGTGGACGCCTGCATTAAGGAGCTCACTCACGACCTGATAATGGGTCGCCGTTGAGGTGTGAACAAAGACCGCATCGCACTCGCGGGCCAGATCCAAAAGAGAGTTGGCATACGGCATGCGCCAGGTTTCGCAGATACGTTCTGCCTTTTCCCGGCTGGGTGACCACGCCCCTTGCAGAGTCCAGTCCGTCGCCGCACCCAATACCGGAAGCCAGGCCTTTTGCGCGATGCCGCCCAGCCCCACCACGCCTATACGTAATTTTTTCACTATTAATCTCCCAGATGAGCCAGCAGTGCATCCAGACGCTGTTTCAGTCCTGCGACCTCGTCTTCCAGCGCCGCCACGCGGGCCACCAAATCGTCGTCACCCACAGTGATATCGGGGGTAATCGATTTATCTGAAATATCAATTTCACCACTGAAGAGATGCATATAGCGGCTTTCACGTTTACCCGGCTCGCGTGCCAGACGCACCACGTAAGGGCCATCTTCACGTGAGGCCAGCCCTTCCAGGACCTGTTCAACTTCCTGCATATCCGCGAACTCATGCATACGGGAGGCACGCGTGCGCAGTTCACCCGGCGTTTGCGCCCCGCGCAGCAGCAGCGTGGTGATGACCGCCACTTCCGCACTGCTCAGCTTCAGGTCGCCAAATTCAGAGTTACAAAAGCGCTGTTCGTATTTGGTCACGCGGTTACCAAAACCGCTGACGGTGCGCAGATAATGGCGTTTTACCAGCGCATCCAGCACGTCCTGAACCTCATGCTCGCTGAGGTTCAGGACCGGCTCGCGGTTCGTCTTCTGGTTGCAGGCCATGGTTACGGCGTTGACGGAGAGCGGATACTGCTCCGGGGTGGTGACCTGTTTTTCGAGCAAGCACCCAATCACGCGCGCTTCTGTAGCGTTTAGCTGATACTTCATCTTTTCTCCTTAACGACCTGCAGTCCAGTCCCGGGTGGTTAATGCCGTCAGAACGTGGTCGCGCCACTCTCCGTCTATCAGCAGATAGTCTTTGGCATAGCCTTCTTTCTCGAACCCTAACCGCGCCAGCAAATTCCCGCTGCGCTGATTATGCGGCATGTAGTTCGCCATAATGCGATGGATATGTTGCGTGCGTTGCATATAGCGGATAGCCACCGTCAGCGCCTCGTACATCAGCCCCTGCCCCTGCCATTTCTGGCCAATGGAGTAGCCAAGGTAACAGGCGTGGAACGATCCCCGCACCACGTTTGAAAAATTGGCGATCCCGATAATCTCTTTCTCTTCAGGATCCAGCAGGGCGAAATAAAACGCGCTGCCCTGCTTGTGAAATTCGGTGATCATGCTGAGGCGCGCCTGCCAGCCGGAAGGGTAACAATGACTCTCATCCCGAACGGGTTCCCAGGGTTTTAAAAACTGGCGATTCTCGGCGTAATAATCCGCCAGACGCCAGGCATCACGCTCATGCACCAGACGAACGACCAGCCTGTCCGTTGTCAGACGCACTTTTGGCACATTACTGCGATAGCCAAACATCGATACCACTCCTTCCCGTCACTTCTGCTTACCCATTAGCTTTACTATACCTGCGCCGCTGCCGTCTGTGAAAACAGTGACATACCATTTTGCCTCCTTTTCCTCTTTTTCGATGAGAACTCTCTATCAAAGCGCGCTTTTGATAAAAAAATATTGTCACGCCCAGGGGTGGGCAAAAACGCAGCGACACCGCAGAATGTTAGCGTGCTCACCATCTTATTTTCCCTGGAGGGAAAATGTCCCGCGTATCACAGGCCAGGAGCCTGGGTAAATATTTCCTGCTGGTCGATAACATGCTCGTCGTGCTCGGCTTTTTTGTCGTATTCCCCCTCATCTCAATTCGCTTCGTCGATCAAATGGGCTGGGCAGCGCTGATGGTCGGCATCGCGCTGGGGTTACGCCAGTTTGTGCAGCAAGGTCTCGGCGTCTTTGGCGGTGCCATCGCTGACCGTTTTGGCGCTAAACCAATGATCGTGACCGGCATGCTGCTCCGCGCGGCAGGTTTTGCCACGATGGCCATCGCCCACGAGCCCTGGCTGCTTTGGTTCTCCTGCTTCCTCTCCGGTATCGGGGGGACCCTGTTCGATCCGCCGCGCACCGCGTTGGTGGTGAAGCTCATTCGTCCGCAGCACCGCGGTCGTTTTTTCTCAATTCTGATGATGCAGGACAGTGCCGGAGCGGTTGTCGGCGCACTGCTGGGAAGCTGGCTTCTGCAGTATGACTTCCGTCTGGTCTGCGCGGCGGGTGCGGTGCTCTTTGTTCTGTGCGCGCTGTTTAATGGCCTGTTCCTGCCAGCGTGGAAGCTGTCGACGGTCAAAGCGCCGGTCCGGGAAGGGCTGGGGCGCGTCCTGCATGACAAACGCTTTGTCACCTATGTGTTGACCCTGACGGGGTATTACATGCTTGCCGTGCAGGTGATGCTGATGCTGCCGATCATGGTGAACGACATTGCGGGCACCCCTGCTGCCGTTAAATGGATGTACGCCATTGAAGCCGCGCTTTCTCTGACGCTGCTCTATCCCATTGCCCGCTGGAGCGAACGGCGTTTTCGTCTGGAACATCGCCTGATGGCCGGGCTGTTCCTGATGACGCTGAGCATGATGCCTATTGGCCTGGTGAACTCGCTTCAGCAGTTGTTTACACTGATTTGCACGTTCTATATCGGCTCCATCATCGCCGAACCTGCCCGTGAAACGCTGAGCGCCTCGCTCGCGGATGCGCGCGCACGCGGCAGCTATATGGGGTTCAGCCGCCTGGGATTGGCCCTTGGCGGCGCGTTGGGATACACCGGCGGCGGCTGGCTGTTTGATGCCGGCAAAGCGTTACAGCAACCTGAGCTTCCCTGGATGATGCTCGGCGTGGTGGGCTTTATGACGCTCCTTGCCCTGTGGTGGCAGTTCAGCCAGAAACGCAGCGCGAGCGGCATGCTCGAACCCGGCGCGTAGCCTTTCCCTCGGGCGGGAGCCCTTCCCGCCCCATTTCTCAGTTTTTTCTGCTGGTTTCTGCCATTTCACACTGACATACTGGCGTAACAGGACAGAAGCGCCGATTTTTCGTTGAGGAACACTATGAAGAAGATTGTCTTTGCTGCTGCATTCATTGTCAGCGGTCTGCTGGTTGGCTGTAACCAGCTCACGCAATATACCGTCAGTGAACAGGAAATTAATCAGGCGCTGGAAAAACATAATAATTTTTCTAAAGACATTGGCGTGCCGGGGCTTGCGGACGCGCATATCGTGCTCTCGAATCTGACCAGTCAGATCGGACGTGAAGAGCCAAACAAAGTCACCCTGTCAGGAGATGCGGACCTCGACATGTCATCCCTTTTTGGCAATCAGAAAGCCAACATCAAGCTCAAGCTGAAGGCACTGCCCGTTTTCAACAAGGAGAAAGGGGCGATTTTCCTGCAGGAGATGGAAGTCGTCGATGCGAAGGTTTCCCCGGACAAGATGGCGCCGGTTCTGCAAACCCTGATGCCTTATCTGAATCAGTCACTGCGTAATTACTTTAACCAGCAGCCCGCGTATGTCTTAAGTGAAGACAAAAGCAAAGGGGAAGCCCTGGCGAAAAAATATGCTAAAGGCATAGAGGTGAAGCCAGGAGAAATTATTATTCCTTTCACCGATTAACCTGAAGGGGCGCTGCGGCGCCCTTTTTTTTACGGAAAAGTGTGCAAAGGAAAACGTTTCCGCTTATGATTTGTGTCCGGCAAAAACAGCCATCCTTATGACTGATCCCTGACAAGCCGGAGCTTCCATGACTGCACAACCCCAGGTTCTTAAAATCCGCCGCCCTGACGACTGGCATATCCATCTGCGTGATGGCGATATGCTGAAAACTGTCGTGCCTTATACCAGCGAAATTTATGGCCGCGCGATTGTCATGCCTAACCTGGTGCCACCAGTCACCACCGTTGATGCGGCAATGGCCTACCGCCAGCGCATCCTTGATGCCGTTCCCGCGGGACATGATTTTACCCCGCTGATGACCTGCTATCTGACCGATTCCCTGGATCCGAACGAAGTGGAGCGCGGGTTCAACGAAGGCGTATTTACGGCGGCTAAACTCTACCCGGCGAATGCCACCACCAATTCCAGCCACGGGGTCACCAGTATTGATGCCATCATGCCGGTTCTGGAACGCATGCAGAAACTGGGCATGCCGCTGCTGGTTCATGGGGAAGTGACGCATGCCGAGATTGACATCTTCGACCGTGAAGCCCGTTTTATTGAGACCGTCATGGAGCCTCTGCGCCAGCGCCTGCCGGCGCTGAAAGTGGTCTTCGAGCATATCACCACCAAAGACGCAGCAGAGTACGTGCGTGACGGCAACGAACTTATCGCTGCGACCATTACGCCACAGCACCTGATGTTTAACCGCAACCACATGCTGGTCGGCGGGGTGCGCCCTCACCTGTACTGTCTGCCTATTCTTAAGCGCAATATCCATCAGCAGGCGCTGCGCGAGCTGGTAGCCAGCGGGTTCTCCCGTGCATTCCTGGGCACCGATTCCGCCCCTCACGCCCGCCATCGTAAAGAGGCAAGCTGCGGTTGCGCAGGCTGTTTCAACGCCCCAACTGCGCTTGCCAGCTACGCGACCGTGTTTGAAGAGATGAACGCGCTGGAGCATTTCGAAGCGTTCTGCTCTCTCAACGGCCCGCGTTTCTATGGCCTGCCGGTGAACGAGACCTTCATCGAACTGGAGCGTAAGACAAGCCACGTTGAGGAGTCCATCGCGCTGACGGATGACACGCTGATCCCATTCCTGGCGGGTGAAACCGTAAACTGGACGGTAAAACGTTAAAAAATCAATGCCCCTTGTTGTCAAACCGAGAATATACCTGTATAAATAAACAGTATATTACACAGGGGGCCTTTATGCGTATTGAAGTCACCATAGCCAAAACGACCGTTCTGCCTGCCGGCGCGCTTGATGCACTGGCAGGCGAATTGTCCCGTCGTATTAATAATACCTTTCCTGACAACGCGGGTGCCGTAACGGTGCGTTACGCCTCAGCGAACAACCTCTCCGTCATTGGCGGCGCGAAAGAAGATAAAGATCGCATCAGCGAAATCCTGCAGGAAACGTGGGAAAGCGCCGACGACTGGTTCATCACAGATTAACACTGCTCCCTCATTGTGTTTTTTTGCCGGGTCGCCCCGGCTTTTTTTCGTCTGAACATTCTGGAAGTTCAAATTAATTCGGTATCTTCTTTAAAAATCGTGAACGAGATGGTGTTTTATTGTTCGAACAATCCTAAAAAGCAGAAAAATGTGTTGCCACCTGTTTATTTTTCCCGTTGGAACCCTTATTACTTGGTATACTGAAGATGCTTTCAGAAAAACATGCATTGAACCTCAGAGCCGTTGTCTTCTAACACGCATTAAGGGGGTTATAATGGAAAAGAATAGTGAAGTCATCCAGACCCACCCACTTGTTGGCTGGGATATCAGTACCGTAGATAGCTACGATGCGCTGATGCTGCGTTTGCACTACCAGACCCCGAATCAACTCAACCGTGAAGAAGCGGAAGTTGGACAGACGCTGTGGCTAACAACAGACGTCGCTCGTCAGTTTATTTCTATTCTGGAGGCAGGTATTGCCAAAATAGAATCTGGCGACTATCAGGAAAATGAGTATAAACGGCACTAACCGTATGCCCACTTTTCACTCAACAGGCACCCTCGCGGTGCCTTATTTATTTCTCCCTTGTCTAACCCCGCGTTGTTAATTACTCTGCTAACAAAACATCAGTTTACGAGAAAGATATGAGATACGACCTAATCATTATTGGTAGCGGCTCCGTAGGTTCGGCCGCCGGTTATTACGCGACGCAGGCGGGTCTGAACGTTCTGATGATTGATGCCCATCTTCCGCCTCATGCGGAGGGTAGCCATCATGGAGACACCCGCCTCATGCGCCATGCCTACGGTGAAGGCGAACGCTATGTTCCTCTGGTGCTCCGCGCCCAGACGCTATGGGATGAACTGGCGAAACAGACCGAAGATCGCATTTTCGAGCGTACCGGGGTTATCAATCTTGGTCCGGCCCGTTCGGAATTTCTCGCTAATGTCGAACGCAGCGCGAAAGCCTTTAATCTTAACGTTGAGAAGCTGGACGCGGCGGCCGTTACCGCGCGCTGGCCTGAAATTACCGTCCCGGACGATTACATTGGTCTCTTTGAAGCCAATTCCGGAGTATTGCATTGCGAAACCGCGATCAAAACCTGGATCGATCTTGCCGCGAAAGCGGGCTGTGCGCAGCTGTTTAACTGCCCGGTGGACGCCATCACCCATGACGCTGACGGCGTCACCGTGAAGACCCTCGACGGCGAATATTCCGCGTCCCGCCTGCTGGTCAGCGCGGGAACCTGGGTCACCCGTCTGATGCCAGACCTGCCCATTCAGCCGGTGCGTAAGGTCTTCTCCTGGTTCCAGTCAGATGGTCGTTTCAGCGCGCAGAATAAATTCCCGGCCTTTACCGGTGAACTGCCGAATGGCGACCAGTTCTACGGTTTCCCTTCCGAGAAAGACGCGCTGAAAATCGGTAAACACAACGGAGGCCAGGCGATCGCCTCCCCTGAAGAGCGCAAACCCTTCGGCGCCTTCCCGCAGGATGGTTCAGAAGCCTTCTCGTTCCTGCGTAACATCCTTCCCGGTGTCGGCGGCTTGCTGTATGGCGCAGCCTGTACCTATGACAACACGCCGGATGAAGACTTTATCATTGATACGTTGCCAGGCCATGACAACACCCTGCTTATCACCGGGCTGAGCGGTCACGGATTTAAGTTTGCCTCCGTGTTGGGGGAAATTGCCGCGCAGTTTGCCCAGGGTATCACGCCGCAGTTTGATCTGACGCCCTTCTCACTCTCGCGTTTTAACGGATAATCCCTTGCGGGCTTCGGACTTCCCGGAGCCCGTTTCATTCACACTGTATTGCGGAGCGATATGCGCAGGATTGTTAACTTCCTCATCAATAATATTCGCGAGCATTTTATGCTCTACCTCTTATTGTGGGCGCTGCTGGCTATTATCGATTTCGTGTACATTGTATTTTATTGAAAGCCCGCACTGACAGTAATTGACATTAATTTATCTTTTTTGAAATTCACTATTTCTACTTGCACGAAGCAATTGAATTAACTTTAGCGTTTCTTTTCAAAATTGCTGAAATAAGAAAAATAAAAATCAATATACCATTTTTTCAGTTGCAATATTATGCCACCCCGTTCATTTTTACTCTTCGGCTAATTTGAAAATGGACATTCTGATGCAATTGCGTAACTCCTCCCGACACTACGGAATAATATCCATAGCTTTGCACTGGATATTTGCTCTTGCCGTCTACGGTATGTTTGGTCTTGGCCTCTGGATGGTCACGCTCAGCTATTACGATGGCTGGTATCACCAGGCACCGGAGTTACATAAAAGCATTGGCGTTCTGCTGATGTTGGGGCTGGTGTTTCGCGTGATCTGGCGACATATTTCCCCGCCGCCCGCGCCGCCGAAAAGCCACGGTAAAATGACCCGCGTAAGTGCCGTCGCGGCACATATTGCGCTCTACGCGCTGCTCTTCGCCATCCTGATTAGCGGCTACCTGATCTCGACAGCGGACGGTAAGCCGATTAGCGTCTTTGGTCTTTTTGACGTTCCGGCAACGATCAGCGATGCCGGATCTCAGGCAGACACGGCTGGGGTCGTTCATCTCTGGCTTGCCTGGAGCGTTGTGATCTTGTCTGTACTGCACGGGCTTGCCGCCCTCAAACACCACTTTATTGATAAAGACGATACGCTCAAGCGCATGCTTGGCCGCTCGTCTGTTGACTCTGGAGCATAAAATGAAAAAACACCTGCTGGGTATCGCACTGGGTTCTCTGTTATTGACCGCCGGTTCCGCCGTGGCGGCTGATTATAAAATTGATAAAGAGGGCCAGCATGCTTTCGTCAATTTCCGTATTCAGCATCTGGGATATAGCTGGCTGTACGGTACTTTTAAAGATTTTGACGGCACGTTCACGTTTGACGATAAAAACCCTGCCGCCGATAAAGTCAATGTGACGATTAATACCAACAGCGTCGACACGAATCATGCAGAGCGTGATAAACATTTGCGCAGTGCCGATTTCCTGAATGTCTCTAAATTCCCACAGGCGACCTTTACATCGACGCAAGTAAAGAAAGCGGGCGATAAGCTGGATATTACCGGCAACCTGACGCTCAATGGCGTCACGAAACCTGTCACCCTTGAAGCAAAATTACTGGGTCAGGGAGACGATCCGTGGGGCGGTAAACGTGCGGGCTTTGAAGCGGCGGGAAAAATTCACCTGAAAGATTTTAATATCACAACGGATTTGGGCCCGGCCTCTCAGGACGTGGAGCTGATTATTTCCGTTGAAGGGGTTCAGCAGAAGTCGTGATAAATACGCCCGGCAGGTTTTTACGCAGCCGGGCGTTATCATTATTCCGGGTCTGGGATCCCCAGTTTGGTATTCAGACGGCCACGGGACTTATTGAAAATCTTATTGCCGTTTTCACGACCTGCGCGACGACGGCGCTGCTCTTCTTCCGGCAGCATGCTCTCTTCACTGCACAATTCGCTACAGCAGCCGTTAAACTTCTCGGCGCAGGCCGGGCACTGGATGAACAGCAGATGACATCCGTCGTTTTTGCAGTTGGTATGGGTATCGCACGGCGCGCCGCACTGATGGCAATGGGCAATCACGTCCTCAGAAATACGTTCCCCCATACGTTCGTCAAAGACAAAGTTTTTGCCGATAAAACGTACCGGTAAACCCTGCTCACGGGCGCGGCGGGCGTACTCGATAATGCCGCCTTCAATGTGCCAGACCTTATTGAAGCCGTTGTGCTTCATCCATGCGCTGGCTTTCTCACAGCGGATACCGCCGGTGCAGTACATCACGATCTTTTTATCTTTATGTTCCTGCATCATCTCAACCGCTTTGGGCAGTTGCTCGCGGAAGGTATCGGCCGGGATTTCCATGGCGTTCTCGAAATGCCCCACTTCATACTCATAGTGGTTACGCATATCAATGAATACGGCATCCGGATCGTCCAGCATCGCATTCACTTCTGCAGCCTTCAGATATTCACCGACATCAGCCGGGTTAAACTCAGGATCGTCAATGCCATCCGCCACGATGCGTTCACGCACTTTCATACGCAGCACCCAGAAGGATTTCCCGTCATCGTCCAGCGCAATATTCAGGCGTAAGCCGTCAAGGGCCGGATCAAACTGATAAAGACACTCGCGGAAAGCGCTCACTTTACTTTCCGGTACGCTAATCTGCGCGTTGATGCCTTCGCGGGCAAGATAGACGCGTCCGAAGACGTTCAGCGCCGTGAATGCCTGATAAAGCGCATCGCGGGTCGCCTGCGGATCGTTGATCGTGAAGTATTTGTAGAAGGAGATGGTCGTGCGCGGTTCGGTTTCAGCCAACATACGCGCTTTTAACATCTCATTCGATACGCGGTTGTGTAACACTGGCATGGTGTACAGTCCTGGGTTCGTCAGAGAGAATGAAAAATCGGTCGGCATGATATAGCAAACAAAACCAATTTACATCCACACAATTTACGCTACATTTCACACTCCCTGATTAATCAGGGTTAACAATTGCTGTATTCGTGCACGTTTCGAAAGCAGATATTTTGGCTACGTCTCAAAAAATGAGACACTAGCGGAACAGGACGTTTAAACACAGGAAAGACATGACCCAGTTACCAAAATTTACTGCCGCCCTTTTGCATCCCCGCTATTGGTTGACCTGGCTTGGCATCGGCTTTTTATGGCTACTGGTACAGCTTCCCTACCCTGTTATTTTCCGGTTGGGTAACGCTCTGGGCCGTCTCGCACAAAAGGTGATGAAGCGCCGCGCCAGGATTGCGTACCGCAACCTTGAGCTGTGCTTCCCGCAGATGAGTGAAGCAGAGCGTCACCAGCTGGTCACGAAGAATTTCGAATCCGTCGGGATGGGGCTGATGGAAACCGGTATGGCGTGGTTCTGGCCGGATAAACGCATGGCTCGCTGGAGCGAAGTGACGGGAACCGGCATGGAGCCTGTGCATACTCTTCAGTCCAGCCAGACGGGCGTTCTGCTGATTGGCGTACATTTTTTGACGCTGGAGATCGGCGCGCGGATGTTTGGCATGCAGGCACCCGGCATTGGCGTTTATCGTCCTAATGATAACCCGGTCATCGATTTAATCCAGACCAACGGGCGCATGCGCTCCAATAAAAGCATGATCGACCGTAAGGATCTGAAGGGCATGATCCGCGCGCTGAAATCCGGTGAAGTGGTCTGGTATGCCCCCGACCACGACTATGGTCCGCAATCCAGCGTATTTGTTCCCTTCTTCGCCGTTGAAGAGGCCGCTACAACGACCGGTACGTGGATGCTGGCGCGCATGTCCAAAGCCGCCATCGTGCCCTTTGTTCCCCGCCGTAAGCCGGATGGTTCAGGCTACGAGCTGATTATGCTGGAGCCGGAACTTGCGCCGCCGCTGGATGACGCCGAGACAACCGCCCGCTGGATGAACGGCATTGTCGAGAAGTGCATCCTGCTCGCGCCAGAGCAGTATATGTGGCTGCACCGCCGCTTTAAAACGCGGCCAAAAGGGACACCGTCCCGCTATTAATTCATCATGCGGCTCTCAGGGCCGCCTGCTGTTTTAGCTTTAAAAGCTCACCTTCATTGCGGCAATCATAACTCAGGCGCATAATTAGCAGGCTTATTACTTTATGCCTCAGGTGCTCTGCACCTCACTATGCGGATTGTTATGTCACCCTCAGATGCCCCCATAAACTGGAAGCGTAACCTCGCGGTTGCGTGGCTTGGCTGTTTTCTCACTGGCGCGGCATTTAGCCTGGTCATGCCTTTCCTCCCGCTCTACGTCGAACAGCTGGGCGTGACGGGTCACAGTGCGCTGAATATGTGGTCTGGCCTGGTGTTCAGCATCACGTTTCTCTTTTCCGCTATTGCCTCGCCCTTTTGGGGCGGCCTTGCTGACCGCAAGGGCCGAAAAATTATGCTGCTCCGTTCAGCGCTGGGGATGGCGATAATCATGGCGCTGATGGGCATGGCGCAAAACGTCTGGCAGTTCCTGATCCTGCGCGCTTTACTGGGTTTGCTGGGCGGATTTATTCCTAACGCGAATGCTCTCATCGCCACGCAAATTCCTCGCCATAAGAGCGGCTGGGCACTGGGAACGCTCTCAACCGGCGGCGTGAGTGGTGCCCTGCTGGGGCCTCTGGCCGGTGGGTTACTGGCCGATAGCTACGGCCTGCGACCGGTGTTCTTTATCACCGCCAGCGTGCTGTTCCTGTGCTTTGTTGTCACCCTGCTCTGTATCCGTGAAAATTTCACACCCGTCGCCAAAAAAGAGATGCTTCACGCCAGAGACGTGCTGGCCTCGCTTAAAAACCCCAGACTGGTGCTGAGCCTGTTCGTAACGACCCTGATTATTCAGGTGGCAACCGGTTCAATTGCCCCGATTCTGACGCTGTACGTCCGCGATCTCGCGGGTAACGTCAGTAACATCGCCTTTATCAGTGGACTGATTGCCTCCGTGCCCGGCGTGGCAGCGCTGCTTAGCGCCCCGCGGTTAGGGAAACTCGGGGACCGCGTCGGTCCGGAGAAAATCCTGATCTGTGCGCTGGTGATTTCCGTGCTGCTGCTTATCCCCATGTCGTTGGTGCAATCCCCCTGGCAGCTGGGCGTGCTGCGCTTTTTGCTGGGTGCCGCCGACGGGGCGTTGCTGCCTGCCGTCCAGACCCTGCTGGTCTACAACTCCACAAACCAGATTGCCGGGCGGATATTCAGCTATAACCAGTCCTTCCGCGACATCGGTAATGTCACCGGACCGCTTCTCGGGGCAGGGATCTCCGCCAGCTTCGGTTTTCGCGCCGTCTTTATCGTCACGGCAGGCGTGGTGCTGTTTAATGCGATCTATTCATGGTTCAGTTTATCCCGTGCGTTACGGCCCGCGACGGAATAAGACGAACGCCTTCAATATACAGATCAAAAGCTAAAGATGCTTTTGAGAAAGAATTGTTTGATATCCTACATGATGCAGTGAAAAACAGCACCTATATCAGGAACGAGATCAATAGAGTTTATTCTTAAAACAGACCAATAAAAGATTTCATTATTCGTAAAAAGAAATAAAGCCCCTTATGGGGCTTCTTTTTACAATTAATTTCTTTTGTTCTGAAACTTACTGAGGGTTAAGCGTATGAGCAGGAATAGTACCGTAGCGTAGATGAGTACCATAACGATTAAGGCTATGAATCTTACTGGATCTGCATCAGCTTCATATGACCCGCTCAGGCCGGAACCGAAAGTACTATAGGCGGTATCCATCGCCCATTGCGTTATGCCGTTCAGGGGCTTACCAAAGCTTGATAGCCACCATGAAAAGATGATGCAGATACTATATAAGGCTGCATTCTTAACGAATCCTACAGTTTGCATAGTTGCTACCTCCTTGCACGTCCACCCAGCCATACGCCATTAATCCAGTTCTGGAACCTGGTACTTTAACCTTTTTAGTACGTAGCAACTGACTACGTACAGTATAGAAATCAGGGCGATTGACGAATGTTATGCATCCCTCTGATACACCCGTTCCATCTGGCCGTAATAGATGCAAACGGAAACTACCACGCGATACGTCATCCTCATTATTTGCATACTGTATTCCCTGCCGTGTGCATAGAGAAAGTCTACCATACGAGAGAAATACAAACAGCATCGTAGGATTAATTTGGAAATTATTTTCTGAATGTAGTACTGAAAAAGCACTCGTTCTGTAACGGAACAAGTTATAGGCCATTGTAAATATATCTACTATTGATCGGCAATTTAATACATATCATTCCGTTACTCTGACAAGAGGTAAAATAATTATCTATGTATTTAAATCGCTTCTGTCAGGTAGGTAAACCACTTCTGAAGTCGGAACATTCAGGCTTTTGGAGCACTTCTCTGATGCCTGATGCTGGGGTAATCGTCAATCTAAGCCAAAAGCATCAACCTGTTCCTTGCGGGTTATCCTACTATAGACATACGCTTTGACAATCTTCCTGCCCCAACCTATACATTTGTTAACATTAACCGACGAGGCACTGATTATGGCCCCTAAAGAATATGTTTTTTATAGCACACTGGAAGAAGCTATTGATGCCGCTCGCGAAGAGTTCCTCGCCGACAATCCCGGCGTTGAGGAAGAAGATGCTGACGTGCAACAACTTAATATCCAAAAATACGTTCTGCAGGATGGGGATATTATGTGGCAGGCCGAATTTTTTGCCGATGAAGGTGAAGAAGGGGAATGTTTGCCGGTCCTGAGCGGTGAAGGTGCGCAGGCCGTCTTTGATGGCGACTACGATGAAATCGAGTTACGGCAGGAATGGCTGGAAGAAAACACCCTGCATGAATGGGATGAGGGCGAATTTCAACTCGAACCGCCGCTGGATACGGAAGAAGGACAAACCGCGGCTGACGAATGGGACGAGCGTTAATTTACACTACTCGTAGGGGCCGTGGCTGGCATCGATGGGCAGCAACAGCGTGTCGAAAATCAGCGAAAACGGCAGATCGAGTACGGTGAGGTAGCGCCATGCGGAATCACGGAGATCCCATTTAACGCCCGAGTAATACTGATTGCCGTGACCTTGCCCTGGGATGGTGCGGCTGATGATACTGCCGCAGCCACTAAGCAGGCATGCCATCATGACGACGATGATGATTCTCATGGGTGACCTCTAAAAAAATACCGGCGATTAAGCCGGTATTTTATCTGGCGGGCGACGCTTCGCTTACTCGCCCTGGTTAACAACTTACTTCGCCTTCAACGCCAGCGGGTTCAGTTTCAGTTCTTTATAGTAGTTTACCCACGAAGAGTATCTCTCCGGAGCAGACCACACCCGATAGTGAAGACGCGCCATCGTGACCGGGTCGCTCAACAGCACCAGACGACGGTCGCGGTTGAGTTTTTCCGGGGTCTCGTTCAGCGCTTGCTCAACGTGACGATCGCGGGCAATCTCCAGCACCTGGCTGGCGCGGTGACGCGCGGTCGCCATTGCCGTGGCCAGGGCGTTGAATGACGGGTTAAACACAGCGTGCATGAAGCCGTCATCCAGTGAGCGGTTGCGGTTCTGCTCCAGATAGGTGTCGGTATCCACCAGCACCTGCGGCGGGGAATACTCTTCCGGGATCAGGAACAGTTTCCAGCGTTTAGTACGCAGCCCCACCGTTGCACGGCTGGAGATGACGGACACAAACGGCGACAGGATCAGCGAGAAGACGATCGGCGCCAGCCAGAACAGGAAGCGCAGATCCAGCCAGGCCATCCCGGCCGCCCATACCAGCCCCAGCAGCAGCTGAGAGCCGTGACGCATAAAGGCTTCACTCCACGGCGTGGAGTCGTCATCACGCTGCGGTGAATTCCAGACCACTTCCCAGCCCAGGAACGCGCTGACCACAAATACGGTGTGGAACAGCATACGCACCGGTGCCAGCAGCACGGAGAAAAGCACTTCCAGCAGCAGTGAAAGGGTCACGCGGAAGAAACCGCCGTACTCTTTCGAGCCTTTGCACCAGATCAGAATGATACTGAGCAGCTTAGGCAGGAACAGCAGCACCATGGTGGAGGCAAACAGCGCAATCGCCAGCTCCGGACGCCACTGCGGCCACACCGGGAATAGCTGGCGCGGTTGCAGGAAGTATTGCGGCTCCGTCAGGGCATGAACGACCTGCAGCGCAGTCGACAGCGCAAGGAACATGAACCACAGCGGTGCAGAGAGATAAGACATCACGCCCGTCAGGAACACCGCACGGTGAACCGGGTGCATCCCTTTAACCAGGAACAGACGGAAGTTCATCAGGTTACCATGACACCAGCGGCGGTCACGCTTGAGCTCGTCCAGTAGGTTCGGCGGCAGCTCTTCGTAGGATCCCGGCAGGTCGTAAGCAATCCAGACGCCCCAGCCAGCACGACGCATCAGCGCCGCTTCCACGAAGTCGTGCGACAGAATAGAGCCGGCAAACGACCCCTCACCCGGCAACGGCGCCAGCGCACAGTGTTCGATGAACGGCTTCACGCGGATAATGGCGTTGTGACCCCAGTAGTGGGATTCACCCAGTTGCCAGAAGTGCAGACCCGCCGTGAACAGTGGCCCGTAAACACGCGTCGCAAACTGCTGACAGCGCGCATACAGCGTGTCCATACCGGACGCTTTTGGAGAAGACTGAATGATACCCGCGTTCGGGTTGGCTTCCATCAGACGCACCAGCCCGCTCAGGCAGTCACCGCTCATGACGGAGTCCGCATCCAGCACCACCATGTAGCTGTACTGGTTACCCCATCGGCGGCAGAAGTCATCGATGTTGCCGCTTTTACGCTTCACACGACGACGGCGACGACGGTAGAAGATTTGACCTTCGCCCTGCACTTCCGCAATCAGCTCCATCCACGCTTTTTGTTCTGCCACACAGATATCCGGGTTGTAGCTGTCGCTCAGGATGTAAACGTCGAAATGCTCCGCGTTGCCGGTCGCCTTTACGGACTCCCAGGTTGCACGCAGGCCCGCAAACACGCGGTCAACGTCTTCGTTACAGATAGGCATAATCAGCGCAGTACGGTGCTCAGGATTGAGGGGTTCATCCCCGACCGTTGACGCCGAAATGCTGTATTTGTCACGCCCCATCAGCAGCTGCAGGAACCCCATCAGCGCGGTCCAGAAACCGGCCGAGACCCAGCAGAAGAGGACGGCGAACAGCAGGAGGATGCCGCTCTGCAGGATGTACGGAAGCAGCTGCATGAAGGAGACCCAGAGATCCTGGCCCATCATGTCCGTCGGGTTGATAAACGCCCAGCCCTGGTAAGGCAGGATGGTTTTCATATACCAGGTCGCGACGACCGTCTGTGCCAGCGTCAGCAGCAGCAGGATATAGCGACGGATAGTCCCCACCGTACGCCATTTCTGTTCGGACGCCTGCTCTTCTTTCGTCAGGCGTGACAGATAGCGCGGCGTGACATCACGCCCGCGCAGGCGATCCCAGAAGCGGCCAACCGGGTTGGTGCGCCAGGGATCAGGGAACATCGAGGAACGGGTCGCCTTCGGCATTGCCTGAAGCTGATCGCGTCCTTCGTCGTCTTTAATCAACTGCCCTTCTGCCAGCGAGTCTGGCCATGCCTGCTCCAGACGCGCCTTTACTGACCCCAGCGGCGTATCATCATCACGGGAAAACTGACGATGTTCACCATCCAGCGCGGCGTGAACCGCGCGAATGTTGCTCTCAGGCAGTGCCGCTTTCTCAATATCCGTCAGCGGCATGGCATCAATATATTCAGATGTATTATTCATTGGCAGGTAGCTGATAGCTCCAGGTTTCACTCAGCGGCTGATCGTTACTGACCAGCGCAGCACGCATTTCAGTGGTCTGTTTCGGATCTTTCACTTTCACGCGCAGGGTCAGACGCCATCCTTTCGTTACCGGGTTGTAACGCACGGTGTTCTCAACGATTTCACCGTTATCACCGATGCTGGCCTGAGCGGCAACGGCGGTATCCGGCGACAGTTTCTTCATATCCTGGCCTGTGAAGTCCACGACGAAGGCCACGGTACCGTCAGGCTGGCGGATAAGATTAGACTGCTTCACATCACCCGTTGAACGGCGAGTCTGCATTACATACGCGTTATCCGGCGCATGCAGCTTATCTTCGTCGCGGCTGAAGGTGATGGTGTACTTGAAGTTCATCTCTTTACCGGCTTCCGGCAGTTGATCCGGCGTCCAGTAAGCCACGATGTTATCGTTGGTTTCGTCGTTGGTTGGAATCTCAACCAGCTCAACCTTACCTTTACCCCAGTCACCGTTTGGCGTGACCCAGGCGCTTGGACGCTGATCGTAGCGATCGTCCAAATCTTCAAAGCGGGAGAACTGACGACCACGCTGCAGCAGGCCAAAACCTTGCGGGTTTTCCATAGCAAAGCTGCTCACCGCCAGATGTTTCGGGTTGTTCAGCGGACGCCAAATCCACTCACCGTTACCGGCATGAATAGACAGACCGTTGGAGTCGTGCAGTTCCGGGCGGAAGTTGGTTGCCGGCGACGGCTGGTTCGGCCCAAACAGGAACATACTGGTCAGCGGCGCAACGCCCAGTTTGCCCACTTTATCGCGCAGGTAAACTTTAGACTGAACGTCAACCACCGTGTCACGGCCCGGCATTATCACAAAGCGATAAGCCCCGGTTGCACGTGGGGAATCCAGCAGCGCATAAATGGTCAGACGTTTGTCTGTTGGTTTTGGACGTTCAATCCAGAACTCACGGAAACGCGGGAATTCTTCACCTGATGGCAGCGCAGTATCAATGGCCAGGCCACGCGCAGAAAGCCCGTACACCTGCCCCGCGCCAATCACGCGGAAATAGCTGGCGCCAAGCATGCTGACGATTTCGTCGTTTTTATCTTTGCTGTTGATCGGGTAAAGCACCTTGAAGCCTGCGAAGCCCAGGTCTTTCACCGTATCTTTGTCGTGTTGCACATTGCCAAAATTGAAGTAATCCGGGCTGTATTTGATCTTACGTACCGCTGTCGCCGTCACTTCATTGATGGCAACAGGCGTGTCGAAGTACATACCCTGATGATAAAATTCAAGCTTGAACGGGGTCTTAATATTGCTCCAGTACGCTTTGTCGTGATTGAACTGGATCTGCTGATAGTCCGCATACTTCATGTCGCGGAAAACGGAGGGCAAGTTACTTTTCGGCGCTTCGTAGCTCTTGCCTGCCATCGATTTTGCCTGTTTTGCGACATCGTCGATGTTAAAGGCCAGTGCCGATGAGGTATACAGTGATAACACCACTGCAGCACCTAACCAACGCATTTTCATCATCTGTGGTTTATGTTTCATAATAAGTAAGCACTTCCCCCTTTGTGTGCTTATATCGATCCGATCCATTTTAATGGAAACTCAGGCAATCCGACAACATTATCACTGCTTTGTTCAGCTGCTGGCTCATGGATTAAGCAATGAAAGAACCCTCTATTCACTTTGCGTGCTTATCCTGGAGACAGGGTGTCGGTCTTGGTGTAGGGTTGGCTTCGAATGTAACCATTATGAGTCTTAGGGATAAGACGAAAAGTCTGAGAATGCACAACGTTATATGAGCACAACACCTACAGAACGTGAATATTTCCTCGACTCGATCCGGGCATGGCTGATGCTATTGGGGATCCCTTTTCACATTTCACTGATTTACTCCAGCCACACCTGGCATGTTAATAGCACGATGCCCTCCTGGTGGCTGACGCTGTTTAATGACTTTATTCACGCCTTCCGTATGCAGGTGTTTTTTGTCATTTCCGGCTATTTCTCTTACATGCTGTTTCTGCGATATCCGCTCAAGCGCTGGTGGAAAGTGCGCGTGGAGCGCGTGGGGATACCCATGCTGACCGCCATCCCGCTGCTGACGCTGCCGCAGTTCATCATGTTGCAATACGTCAAAGGCAAGGCGGAGAACTGGCCGAATCTGTCACTGTATGAAAAGTACAATACGCTGGTCTGGGAGCTGGTCTCTCACCTGTGGTTCCTGCTGGTCCTGGTGGTACTCACAACGGTCAGTCTGGTGATTTTCAGCCGCCTGCGCCATCATTTGAGTCATAAAGCCGACACCTTTTTCGCCAACCTGACCATGGGCAAACTGTCCGTGCTCTTTTTGCTGTTGGGGATCGCCTATGCCGCGGTAAGACGTACCCTGTTTATCGTCTATCCGCCGATTCTGAGTGACGGGTTATTTAATTTTGTGGTGATGCAATCGCTGTTCTACATACCGTTCTTTTTAATCGGCGCTCTGGCCTTTATTCATCCAAAACTTAAATCGCTGTTTACCACCCCATCACCGTGGTGTGCGCTGGGGTCCGCCCTGGCGTTCGTGGCCTATCTGCTGAACCAGCGCTACGGTAGCGGCGACGCCTGGATGTATGAGACGGAGAGCGTCATCACTATGCTGCTGGGCCTGTGGATGGTAAACGTGGTTTTCGCCCTGGGACACCGTTTGCTGAACTTCAAGTCCAGCCGCGTAACCTACTTTGTCAACGCGTCACTGTTTATCTATCTGGTGCATCACCCCTTAACGCTGTTCTTCGGGGCTTATATCACACCGCATATCGCATCTAACACGCTGGGCTTCTTTACCGGGCTGGTCTTTGTGGTGGGGATTGCGATTGTGCTCTACGAAATCCACCTGCGGATCCCGCTCCTGCGTTTCCTCTTTTCCGGAAAACCTCAGACGAAAGCGGCATAAACACACGCGGCGCACTCAGTGCGCCGCGTGTGTTTCAGGTGTCCAGTTCCTGCCCGCGCTGGGTCAGCAACCGTTGATACAGGTGCGTGGTTTCTTCATCGAAACAGACAAAGAAAACTTTCTCAGGCATCGGCTTAAGCGACAGATAGCGATAAACGGTTTCGACGGCGATAGTCGCAGCGGCAGCTTTCGGATAGCCATACACACCGGTACTGATGGCCGGAAACGCCATTGTTTTATAGCCGTTGTCGGCGGCCAGCCGCAGACAGTTTCGGTAAGCCTCTTCCAGAATACTCGCTTCGTGCTGGTCACCACCGTGCCAGACAGGTCCAACAGCGTGAATCACCGCTCTGGCAGGCAGATTGCCCGCGAGGGTGATGACCGCATGGCCGGGAGGACATTCACCCTGCTGCTGCCGCACGATTTTACAGGCTTCCAGTAACTGCGGTCCGGCAGCCCGGTGGATAGCCCCGTCCACACCGCCTCCCCCCATCAGGGAGGGATTGGCCGCATTGACGATGACATCGACATGCATTGTCGTGATATCGCCATGGATAACGTCTATTTGCGGTTTCATAAAGCCCCTCTGCAACCCGCCTTTTTCTTAA
>NZ_POVL01000020.1 GCF_002939185.1 Enterobacter sichuanensis
GTAAAAAAATTACTGGGGATTCCTCAGCCCACAGGGAGAGGGAGAAAAACGTAGGCCGGGTAAGCGCAGCGCCACCCGGCAAAAAATTAGCTAAACCAGCTTCCAAACCAGCTATGGAATTTCATCATCACGAAATCCCACATCCGGCTGAAGAAGCCGCCCTCTTCTACCGCTTCCATCACAATCAGCGGACGCTGTTCAATCGACTTCCCGTTGAGCTGGAAATCAATCGTCCCGACCACCTGGCCCTTTTTCAGCGGAGCCGTGAGCTGCGGGTCGGTGAGGGTGTAGCTGGCCTTCAGGTTTTTCAGCTGACCGCGCGGAATGGTCACTGAACCCGCTTCACCCGCGCCCAGGTTCACTTCACTCTTGTCACCAAACCAGACACGCTGGCTGACGAACGTGGCATCCGGTTTTATCGGCGTCACGGTTTCATAGAAGCGGAAGCCCCAGGTCAGCAGTTTTTCGGATTCGTTAAAGCGGATACGGTCGGTTTTGGTCCCCAGAACGACCGAGATCAGGCGCATATCGCCCTGGGTCGCAGAGGCCACCAGGTTGTAACCCGCCCCGGCCGTGGTGCCGGTTTTCATCCCGTCGACATTGACGTTGCTGCTCCACAGCAGGCGGTTGCGGTTCGGCTGACGGATTTTGTTGAAGGTAAACTCTTTCTCTTTATGGATGGCATATTCATCCGGCACGTCATGGATCAGCGCTTTCCCCAGCAGCGCCATGTCGCGGGCGGTGCTGAACTGGCCCGGCGCATCGAGGCCGTGAACGGTTTTAAAGGTGGTGTTGGTCAGGCCCAGCTTTTGCGCGTAACCGTTCATCAGACCGATAAACGAGTCCTGACTACCCGCAACGTAGTCCGCCAGCGCGATACAGGCGTCGTTACCGGACTGGATAATCACCCCTTTATTCAAATCCGATACGGAAACCTGATCGCCCGGCTTCAGGAACATTACCGACGATCCGCGAAGCGCCGGGTTGCCGGTCGCCCAGGCGTCCTTCCCGATGGTGACCATATCGTCCAGCTTGATCTTGCCCGCTTTTAACGCCTGGCCGACCACATAGCTGGTCATGATTTTGGTCAGGCTTGCCGGATCGAGTTTCTCATCCGCATTGCCTTCCGCCAGCACTTTACCGCTGGCATAGTCCATCAGGATCCAGGCGCGCGCATCCACAGGCGGCGCTTCGGGCGCAGACTGTTCGGCTGCGTAGAGCGTTGGTGCAAACAGGAAAAGGAGCGCAGAGCCTGCCGCCAGGCTGCGCAGAGAAGTCATTTTTCGCGTCATAAATGCCACCCGAGTGTCCATTCAAAAATTACGTCACATCACCGTGTCGCAAGAAGCGATGAGTAATAGCGCACTAAAACCGTTAAAGAAACCCAACGAGGGTAAAGTTATTAAAGTTTATGCAATAACATTCAGATACGCTTTGATTCAGGCGATTTTTTTCTCTTCTGTTGCGTAATTGTTAGGTTTATCTCACCATGACCAAAAGCTGATTCGGATTCACATCTCATCGGGAGTAAATATGATTACGCTGTGGGGCAGAAATAATTCGACCAACGTTAAGAAAGTGCTCTGGACGCTGGAAGAGCTGGATTTACCGTTCAATCAAATCATGGCCGGGATGTCGTTTGGCGTGAATAAAGAGGCCGACTACCTGGCCATGAACCCGAATGGCCTGGTGCCGCTGCTGCGCGATGACGAAACAGACGCCACGCTGTGGGAATCTAACACCATTGTGCGTTACCTGGCTGCCCAGTACGGACAGGGTCGTCTGTGGGTCGAAAACCCGGCCCGCCGCGCGCAAGGGGAAAAGTGGATGGACTGGGCGAACCAGACGCTTTCACCAACCCACCGGGTGATCCTGATGGGGCTTATCCGCACCCCGGAAGCTGAACGCGACTATCCCGCCATTCATGCCGCGCAGGATGCCTGCGAAAATCTGTTTGCGATGATGGATGACGAACTGGCGAAGCACCCGTGGTTCTCCGGTGATGCGTTCGGCACAGGCGATATCGCCGTGGCGCCGTTCGTCTGGAACCTGACCAACATGGGTCTGAAGTGGACGCCGCGCCCGCACCTGGAGCGCTGGCTTAAACAGCTGAGCGATCGTCCGGCTTACCGTAACGTTGTGATGATTCCGGTCACCTGATCACGTCCCGGACGGGCTGACTTTTAACAGCTGCCCGTCCGTCTCATCGGTCAGGACATACAGATATCCATCCGGCCCCACCCGCACATCACGAATACGTTGATCCCGGTCGCCCAGAATGCGTCCGTCCTCCGTGACCTTGTTCCCCTTCACGCTGAGCACGATCACGTCCTTCTCCTTCAGCGCGCCAATAAACAGCTTGTTTTTCCACTGCGGGAAAACCTCGCTGTTGTAAAACGCCATGCCGCTTACCGCCGGTGAAACTTTCCAGACAAACAGGGGTTTTTCGGTCCCCTCAACGTGCTCGCCTTTGGCTTCCGGAATTTTCAGCCCGCTGTAGTTGATACCGTGCGTCGCCAGCGGCCAGCCGTAGTTTTTGCCTTTCTCGGGAATGTTGATCTCGTCCCCGCCGCGCGGACCGTGCTCGTTCAGCCACAGCGTATCGCTCCAGGGGTTCATCGCCATTCCCTGCGGATTACGAATGCCGTAAGACCAGATTTCCGGCCTCGCGCCGGGCGTACGCACAAACGGGTTATCCGGCGGCACGTTTCCGTCCTCCGTCAGACGCACGACTTTACCCTGTAGCTTGTCCAGATCCTGCGCCGTCGGGCGCTGGTTGTTCTCGCCGAGTCCGATAAAGAGATAGCCTTTGCCGTCGAACACCAGTCGGCCACCAAAATGGTTACCGGTAGAGAGTTTCGGCGTCTGGCGGAACACCACCTGGAAAGCCTCAATGCGCGTCAGATCGTCACTTAAACGACCATAGCCTACTGCCGTTCCGGCTTTGCCGTCCTGTCCCGCTTCGGCGTAGCTGAGCCAGATGCGGCGTGATTGTTTAAAATCCGGGGCGAGGACGACATCCAGCAATCCGCCCTGCCCGTTTGCCCAAACCTTAGGTACACCGACGATCGGATCGGAAAGCCCTTTCCCGGCCTGCCAGTGTTTAAGCTGGCCGCCCTTCAGGGTCACCAGCAGCCCGTTATTGTCCGGCAGAAACGCCAGAGACCAGGGATGATCGAGTCTGTTTTGCAGCACCTCAACCCTGACCGCCTCTGGCGCAGCAAGCAGCGAAAAGGGAATAAACAACGCAGGCAGGAAAATCAGCGAGGATCGAGGCATAACGCGCTCCTTTATCGGCATATGGCATAAAGGTTAGCCACTGCGTCCGGGCGCGTTACCACTTTTACAAAAGCTTAATCAGAAGGGGGAGTTGCCTCCCCCTGGATCAGTGCTGTTCAAGCTGTTCGTGCTTGTTCAGGCACATGATGCATAGAGAGAGCGTTGTCAGGCAGTTTTCAAGCTTCTCTGCGTTTACGGCGATAAAATTCGGGCAGTCGTGGCGTCCGTTCATCAGACACACCCCTGCAATGGAGAGCACCTCGGCGGCGCGGCGCAGTGCGATAAGCTCGCTTTCGCCGTAATTCGCCTTCAGGGTCGGTGCTTTTTCACGCATGAAATTGCAAAGTTCAAACAGGTTATCACGCAGATGTTCGCTTTCGCTGACTGACATATACCCTTTTGCCTTCCTCAACTGCAGGTACGCGGCCAGGTCGATTCGGGCGTTGATCAGCTTATTCAGCAGATCGCGTTTTAGTCTGTCAACGGTCATGCTCTTTCCTCCTCTGTCAGCCATTGTGCATAGTCAGGATAAGTTCATTTTTTGTACAGTTTAATGCCTGGGATCAATTTTTATTAACTGATTAACATTATTTACAATGTTACAACGTCTCCCCGGCGCATCCGCCTTGCAAAGAGTGTATAAATCCCCCGCGATACGCTGTAAAATCCCGCCCTGATAACTCCATAATTGATGAATTTTTAACCTATGAGCAATGTTACGCACCAGCCGAAAATCGGCTTCGTCTCCCTGGGCTGCCCGAAAAACCTGGTGGATTCAGAACGCATCCTGACCGAACTGCGCACCGAGGGCTATGACGTGGTGCCAAGCTACGACAACGCCGATATGGTGATCGTTAACACCTGCGGGTTTATCGACAGCGCGGTTCAGGAGTCACTGGAAGCCATCGGTGAAGCCCTGACCGAAAACGGCAAAGTGATCGTGACCGGCTGTCTGGGCGCGAAAGAAGACCAGATCCGCGAAGTGCACCCGAAGGTGCTGGAGATCACCGGCCCGCACAGCTACGAGCAGGTGCTGCAACATGTTCATCACTACGTGCCAAAACCCAAGCACAACCCGTTCCTGAGCCTCGTGCCGGAGCAGGGCGTGAAGCTGACGCCGCGCCACTACGCGTACCTGAAAATTTCCGAAGGCTGCAACCATCGCTGCACCTTCTGCATCATCCCGTCAATGCGTGGCGATCTGGTGAGCCGTCCGATTGGCGAAGTGCTGGCGGAAGCGAAACGTCTGGCCGACGCGGGCGTGAAGGAGCTGCTGGTCATCTCCCAGGATACCTCGGCTTACGGCGTGGACGTCAAACACCGCTCCGGCTTCCACAACGGCGAGCCGGTGAAAACCAGCATGGTGGGCCTGTGCGAGCAGCTGTCTAAACTCGGTATCTGGACGCGTCTGCACTACGTTTACCCGTACCCGCACGTTGACGACGTGATCCCGCTGATGGCGCAAGGCAAAATTCTGCCGTATCTGGACATCCCACTGCAGCACGCCAGCCCGCGGATCCTGAAGCTGATGAAACGTCCTGGCTCCGTTGACCGTCAGCTGGCGCGCATCAAGCAGTGGCGTGAGATCTGCCCGGATCTGACCCTGCGCTCCACCTTCATCGTTGGCTTCCCGGGTGAAACCGAAGAAGATTTCCAGATGCTGCTCGACTTCCTGAAAGAAGCGCGTCTGGACCGCGTCGGCTGCTTCAAGTACAGCCCGGTAGAAGGCGCAACCGCCAACGAGCTGGCGGACCAGGTGCCGGAAGAGGTGAAAGAGGAGCGCTGGAACCGCTTTATGCAGCTACAACAGCAGATCTCTGCTGAACGCCTGCAGGAGAAAGTGGGTCGCGAAATTCTGGTCATTATCGATGAAGTGGACGAAGAAGGCGCGATTGGCCGCAGCATGGCGGACGCCCCTGAAATCGACGGCGCGGTGTACCTCAATGGCGAAACCAACGTTAAGCCGGGTGATATTATTCGCGTGAAGGTCGAAAACGCGGACGAGTATGACCTGTGGGGTAGCCGGGTTTAATCTTCCCACTCCGCTTTTGTAGGCCGGGTAAGGCGTCGCCGCCACCCGGCACATTCTACTGCCCTATCCCTTTATCCTCGGATCCAGCGCGTCGCGCAGCCCGTCACCCAGCAGGTTAAACGCCAGCACGGTCAGGAATATCGCCAGGCTCGGGAAGATCGCCACGTGCGGCGCAATCACCATATCCGCCCTCGCCTCGTTGAGCATCGCCCCCCACTCCGGGGTCGGCGGCTGCGCACCTAATCCCAGAAACGACAGGCTGGCCGCCGAGATAATCGACACGCCGATACGCATGGTGAAATAGACCACGATGGACGACACCGTCCCCGGCAAAATATGGCTGAAGAGGATGGTAGCATCGCTGGCCCCCATACTGCGGGCGGATTCGATAAACGTCTGCTGTTTCAGTACCAGCGTGTTGCCGCGCACCAGGCGCGCAAACGCCGGAATCGAAAACACCGCGACCGCAATGATGACGTTGGCCATACCGCTGCCCATGATCGCCACCACGGCAATCGCCAGCAGGATGCCGGGGAAGGCAAACAGCACGTCACAGATGCGCATGATGATGCGGTCCCACCAGCCTTCATAATACCCGGCGACGAGCCCCAGCACGGTACCGATGGCCGCGCCAATCAGCACCGCGAAAACCCCGGCGGCAAGGGAGATCTGCGCCCCGACCAGCACGCGGCTAAAGATATCGCGCCCAAGGGAGTCCACGCCAAACCAGTGCATCAGGGAGGGGCCGTCGTTCAGACGGTCGTAGTCAAAATAGTTTTCCGCATCAAACGGCGCCACCCACGGCGCAACGATCGCCACCGCAATCAGCAGCAGCACAAACAGCCCCGCCGCCATCGCGACCGGCTGACGACGAAAACGCCGCCAGAATTCAGACCACGGCGTGCGGATATGTTCCGGTTTAAGCCCCGGCATAGCGTCTAAAACGGCCTGGCGTCGCCAGTTCAACAATCGCATCTTACTTATACCTGATGGCCGGGTTAATGGCAGCGTAGAGCACATCCACCACTAAGTTGATAAGGATAAATTCCAGCGAGAACAGCAGGACTTCCGCCTGTATAACCGGATAGTCGCGCATCTCAACGGAATCGACCAGCAGGCGTCCCAGCCCCGGCCAGTTGAAGACCTTTTCCACCACAATAGAGCCGCCCAGCAGGAAGCCAAACTGTAGCCCCATCATCGTCACCACCGGGATCATCGCATTGCGGAACCCGTGCTTGAGAATGACCCACTTCTCGCTGACCCCTTTCGCCCGGGCGGTACGAATATAATCTTCGCTCAGGACGTCAACGAACGAGGCGCGGGTAAAGCGGGCCATCACCGCCGACACGGCAGCCCCCAGCGTCATGGAGGGCAGAATGTAATGCTGCCAGGTGTCGGCCCCGACGGTCGGCAGCCAGCCTAACTCAACCGAGAAGATCTGCATCAGCAGCATCCCCAGCGCGAACGCCGGGAAGGAGATACCAGTCACCGCCAGCGCCATCCCGAGCTTGTCCGGCCAGCGGTTTCGCCAGACGGCCGCGACAATCCCGGCGCAGAGGCCAAACACCACCGCCCAGCTCATACTGGCAATCGTCAACCAGAACGTCGGCATAAAGCGGCTGGCTATCTCCTCCGACACCGGACGTCGCGACACCATCGAGATGCCAAAGTCGCCCTGCAACACGTTGCCAATGTAGTGCAGAAACTGCATATACAGCGGCTGGTCGAGGCCCAGCTGCTTACGCACCAGCTCTATCACCGTCGCGTCCGCTTCGGGCCCGGCAATCAGGCGCGCCGGATCGCCCGGCAGCAGATGAACAAACAAAAACACCAGTACCGCCACGATCAGCAGCGTCGGAATAAGCCCCAGCAGGCGTTTACAAACATAATTCAGCATGAGGTTTATTTTAAATCCGCATCGTCAAAGCTAAAGCCGGTGTCCGGCATGATGTAGAACCCGGTCAACGCTTTGTTATGGGCTGACACCAGTTTCTCCACCACCAGCGGCACCCACGGTGACTCTTTCCAGATGATATCCTGCGCGTCTTTGTAGAGGCGTGCTTTCTCTTCCGGCTTGGTGGTTTTCAGCGCATCGGCAAGGTCTTTGTCGACCTGCGGGTTACTGTAGAACGCGGTATTGAACAGGGTTGGCGGCCAGTTCTGCGAAGCAAACAGCGGAGATAGCGCCCAGTCAGCTTCACCGGTCGAGGCCGACCAGCCGGTGTAGAACATCCGCACGCCGCTCTCTTTCTGCCCTTTCCCCTCGACTTCAGCCGCACGCTGCCCGGCATCCATGGCAGTGACCTGCGCCTTAATCCCCACCTGCGCCAGCTGCTGCTGGGTGAATTGCAGTACTTTCTGCGCGGTACTGTGATTGTGCGACGACCACAGCGTGGTGCTAAATCCGTTCGGGAAGCCCGCCTCTTTCAGCAGCTCGCGCGCTTTAGCCGGATCGTACGGCCACGGCTGATAGCTCTGGGCATAGGCAATCGCTGGCGGCAGCACGCCGGTGGCCGGGGTGGCATAACCGGCAAAAGCGACCTTCACCAGCGCCTGGCGGTTAATGGCGTAGTTGATGGCCTCACGCACCTTCGGGTTATCAAACGGCTTTTGCGTCACGTTCATGCTGATGTAGCGCTGCATGATCGACGGGCTGGCGACCAGCTCCAGCTTGCTGTTTTTCTGCAAAATCGCGGCCTGCTCATAGGGGATCGGGAAGGCAAACTGCGCTTCACCGGTTTGCAGCATCGCCGCGCGGGTGTTGTTGTCCACTACCGGACGCCAGGTGATGGTGTCCAGCTTCGGCAGCCCCTGCTGCCAGTAGCCGCTAAATTTTTTCACCTTCACAAAGTCGGTCTGGTTCCAGGTCACCAGTTCATACGGGCCGGTACCCACCGGATGGAAACCGATCTCTTTCCCGTATTTTTTCAGCGCGGCGGGCGAGATCATTGCCGTTGCCGGATGTGCCAGAATGTTGATAAACGCGGAGAACGGCTCTTTCAGGGTGATTTTTACCGTCGCCGGGTCAACCACCTCGGTTTTGGCGATGTTTTTATAGAGGTTATAGCGCTTGAGGCTATTTTCCGGGTTGCTGGCGCGGTCGAGGTTAACCTTCACCGCCTCTGCATTGAAATCGGTACCGTCCTGGAACTTGACCCCGGTTCTGAGCCTGATGGTATACACCAGCCCGTCATCGGAGACCGTGTAGCCCTCCGCCAGCACATTTTTCAGCTTCATCTCTTTATCCAGGCCAAAGAGTCCCTGATAAAACGATTTCGCCACCGCCTGCGACAGCGTGTCGTTGGCATCATACGGATCCAGGGTGGTGAAATTAGAGCCGACGGCAACCACCACATCTTTGGCAGCGAACGCGGGGGCAGCGGCCAGGGCTGCCGTCACGCTCGCGGCTAACAACCATTTACGCGCTACAAATGTAACCATTGTGTTCTCCTGCCTGTTGTAAGTTATAACCGCGAGAAAGCATTTGCCTGACGCGGGGGAGCGACGAAATGACCCGGACCCACTTCGCGCAGCGTGACACGTTCCACGACCTCGCCGCGTTTACGAATATTGCTCGGCATTTCATCCTGCAGCAGCACGCGCTGGCCGTGACGATGCGCCGGATCGGCGACCGGGACCGCCGCAATGAGCTTGCGGGTATACGGATGCTGCGGGTTTTCAAACACCGCTCGTCGCGGGCCGATCTCGACGATCTGCCCCATAAACATCACCGCCACGCGATGGCTGATGCGCTCAACCACCGCCATATCGTGCGAAATAAACAGAAAAGCGATGCCCATATCCCGCTGTAAATCGAGCAGCAGGTTAATGATCTGCGCCCGAATAGAGACATCCAGCGCCGAAACGGACTCATCGGCAATCACTACTTTCGGGTTCAGCGCCAGCGCGCGGGCAATGCAGATCCGCTGGCGCTGCCCGCCGGAAAACTCATGCGGGTAACGCCAGGCATGTTCCGGCTTCAGGCCAACGCGCTCCAGCAACCAGGCCACGCGACGCTGTGCCGCGTCGCCGTCCAGCAGGTTATGTACCCGCAGCGGCTCCATGATCGAGTACCCCACCGTGTGGCGCGGGTCGAGCGAGGCATACGGATCCTGGAAAATAAACTGAATATCCCGCCGCACCGCCTGCAGCCTGCTGTCGGGCAGGGTATCAATGCGCTCGCCGTTAAAGGTAATGCTCCCTTCCTGCGATTCCACCAGACGGAGCAACGCGCGCCCGGTGGTAGATTTACCGCAGCCGGACTCCCCCACCAGCGCCAGCGTTTCGCCAGGCCACAAATCAAAACTGACGTTTTCCACCGCGTGCACTTCGCGCTTCACGCGATTCAACACGCCGCTGCGCAGCGGGAAACGGGTGACCAGATTACGCACCTCCAGAATGGGCTTACCCGGCACCACGGTATCCTGCTCGCGTTCCTCCTCCTCCGGCCCTGTCGCATCGAGGGAAATCAGCGGGAAGCGGCGCGGCAAATCGCGGCCGTTCATGGCGCCAAGACGCGGGACCGCCGCCAGCAACGCTTTGGTATAAGGATGAACGGGCGCGTGAAAAATCTGCTCAACTGTGCCGGTTTCTACTCCGCAGCCCTTGTGCATCACCAGCACCCGATCGGCGATATCGGCGACCACGCCCATATCGTGGGTAATGAATATCACCCCCATCTCCATCTCCTGCTGCAGCACTTTAATGAGCTGCAGGATCTGCGCCTGAATCGTCACGTCCAGCGCCGTCGTCGGCTCATCGGCGATCAGTACCGCAGGACGGCAGGAGAGCGCCATGGCAATCATCACCCGCTGGCGCATGCCGCCAGAGAGCTGATGCGGGTAGCGGCCAAGAATAGCCTGCGCTTCCGGAATGCGCACCAGCTCAAGCATCCGTCTGGCTTCACTGAGCGCCTCATCGCCGCCGAGCCCCTGATGCAGGCGGATGGACTCGGCAATTTGTTCCCCCACCGGGAACACCGGATTGAGCGAGGTCATCGGCTCCTGGAAAATCATGGCAATATCCGCCCCGCGCACGCCCTGCATCTGCGCACTGCTCAGATCGTTTATATCAATGACCTGACGGTTACGGCGGCGCAGGAGCATTTTCTCGCTGCTGATTTGCCCGCCCGTCTGCTCCAGCAGACGCATCAGCGCCAGCGCGGTGACCGATTTACCGGAGCCGGACTCGCCAACAATCGCCAGCGTCTCGCCGCGTTTGAGCGAGAAGGATAAATTCTGTACTGCGGGGATGAACTGCCGCTCTTCCTGAAACGCAATATTCAACTGATGGACAGCCAGCACTTCGCGGTTGTCCAGCTCGTCACTGTGCGGCACGCGTTGCCCCCTTATTCACGATAGATCCCCGTGCTCGGTTCATCACCGGCATAACCCCAGGCGCGGTACATCCCTTCGCTGTTGAACGGCAGGGCCACGTTGCCCTCACGATCCACGGCAATCAGCCCGCCGATGCCGCCCAGCGCGGGCAACTTTTCCATCACCACGCGCTCGCAGGCCTCGCTCAGGCTTAGCCCGCCATAATCCATCAGCGCGGTGATGTCATAGGCCGCGAGGGCACGAATAAAGACTTCCCCGGTGCCGGTACAGGACACCGCCGCCGTGGCGTTATTGGCATAGCAGCCGGCACCGGGCAGCGGGCTGTCGCCGACGCGTCCAGGCAGCTTGTTGGTCATCCCTCCCGTTGACGTCGCCGCCGCGAGGTTTCCGGCCTTATCGAGCGCCACCGCGCCGACCGTGCCCATTTTGGTGGTTTCATCCAGCGGCGCAGCATGGTCAAGCTGCGTCATGCCCGCCGAACGCGCTTCAAGCAGCTGCTGGTAGCGCGCCTCGGTAGAAAAGAGATCGGGCGATACCTGTTCCATCCCGTGCCCGAAGGCGAACGCCTCCGCCCCGGCACCGGTCAGCAGCACATGGGGGCTCTCTTCCATCACCAGACGCGCCGCCAGCACCGGATTACGCAGGCGACTGACGCCCGCCACGGCCCCCGCTTTCAGGGTGATGCCGTCCATCACGCAGGCATCCAGCTCGTGGGTTTCGTCCCGGGTAAAGACCGAGCCGATCCCGGCATTAAATAACGGACACTCCTCCAGCAGGCGTACCGCCTCGGTGACCACGTCCAGCGCGCTTTCGCCCGCTTCCAGCATTTTCTGGCCCGTTTCCACAATGGCGTACAGCGCGTCAATGTAGCGCTTTTCATCCTCAGGACTGAGCTGTGCACGGGTGATAGCCCCGGCGCCGCCATGAATTGCGATTACCGCATTACCCATTCACATCACCCGTTAGCCTGATTTGCGGCTTTTTCTATAAATATCATTATCGTCAATGAAACTTCAGATGATTTTTGAATATAGAAAGACGCAACTGTGATGTAAAGCGTACACCTCCGGGTCATACTGTTAGTGGCACTTTTCTGCCATAATGGCCGCTTTCGTTGTTACTGTGCAGGAGCCCACCATGGATTTTACCGCCGGACTAATGTCGCTTGAGACGGCACTCACGCAGATGCTTGACCGAGTTTCCCCGCTACAGGACGTTGAAACGCTGCCCCTGGTGCGCTGTTTTGGCCGTATTGCCGCACGCGATATCGTCTCCCCGCTTAACGTGCCAGGGTTCGATAATTCCGCGATGGACGGTTATGCGGTACGCCTGGCGGATCTCCAGGCCGCTCAGGCGCTGCCGGTGGCGGGTAAAGCATTTGCCGGACAGCCATTTAACGGTGAATGGCCTGCGGGCACCTGCGTGCGCATCATGACAGGTGCACCGGTGCCGGCAGGCTGCGACGCCGTGGTGATGCAGGAAGAGACCGAGCAGACGGATGACGGCATACGGTTTACCGCCAGCGTCAAAGCGGGCCAGAACATTCGCCGCACCGGCGAGGATATTGCCCTTGGCGCGACGGTCTTTGCCGCCGGACAGAAGCTGACGGCGGGTGAACTGCCGGTGCTGGCCTCCCTCGGCATCGCGGAGATCGAGGTTATCCGTAAAGTGCGCGTCGCCGTATTCTCGACGGGCGACGAACTGCAGCTTCCGGGCCAGCCGCTGCAGGACGGACAGATTTACGACACCAACCGTCTGGCGGTACACCTGATGCTGGAGCAGCTGGGCTGCGAGGTGATTAACCTCGGCATTATTCCTGACGATCCGGAAAAACTGCGCGCTGCGTTTATTGAGGCGGACAACACCGCCGACGTGGTCATCAGCTCCGGCGGCGTCTCCGTGGGCGAGGCGGATTACACCAAAACCATCCTTGAAGAGTTGGGTGAAATCGCTTTCTGGAAGCTGGCGATCAAACCGGGCAAACCGTTCGCCTTTGGTAAACTGCGGCACAGCTGGTTCTGCGGCCTGCCGGGTAACCCGGTCTCGGCGGCACTCACCTTCTACCAGCTGGTGATCCCGCTGCTGGCGAAGCTCTCCGGTAACCGGGCCCACCCGCTGCCGGAACGCCTGCGCGTGCGTGCCGCGACGCGCCTGAAAAAATCACCGGGCCGTCTCGATTTCCAGCGTGGGATCCTGACGCGCAACGCGGACGGTGAGCTCGAAGTAAGCACCACCGGGCACCAGGGCTCGCACATTTTCAGCTCCTTCAGCCAGGGCAACTGCTTTATCGTGCTCGAGCGCGAGCGCGGCAACGTGGAAGCGGGCGAATGGGTTGAGGTGGAGCGCTTTAACCAGTTGTTCGGAGGCTGACATGACGGTGGAGCTGAGCGATCAGGAGATGATGCGCTACAACCGCCAGATTGTGCTGCGCGGGTTTGATTTCGAGGGTCAGGAAGCGCTCAAGGCGGCCAGCGTGCTGGTCGTCGGACTTGGCGGTCTGGGCTGTGCCGCCGCCCAGTACCTCGCCGCGGCGGGTGTGGGCAGGATGACGCTGCTGGACTTTGATACCGTGTCGGTGTCTAACCTGCAGCGCCAGACGCTGCACAGCGACGCAACGGTTGGCCAGCCGAAAGTGGATTCTGCCCGCGTGGCGCTGGCCCGCATTAACCCCAACGTTCAGTTCACTCTGCTTGACGCGATGCTGGATGATGACGCGCTCTCCGCGCAAATTGCCCGGCACGATCTGGTGCTCGACTGCACCGACAACGTCGCCGTCCGTAATCAGCTAAACGCGGGCTGTTTTGCCCACAAAACCCCGCTGGTCTCCGGGGCGGCGATCCGCATGGAGGGGCAAATCAGCGTCTTCACTTACGCGGACGGTGAACCCTGCTACCGCTGCATGAGCCGCCTGTTTGGCGAGAACGCGCTCACCTGCGTCGAGGCGGGCGTGATGGCGCCGCTGGTCGGTGTGATTGGGTCATTACAGGCGATGGAAGCGATCAAGGTGCTGGCGCATTACGGTACGCCGGCGGCGGGGAAAATCGTGATGTACGACGCAATGACCTGCCAGTTCCGCGAAATGAAGCTGATGCGTAATCCGGGATGTGAGATTTGCGGAGGTTAAACCCTACTGCGGCCTGATGCCCTCACCCCGGCCCTCTCCCACAGGGAGAGGGAGAAAATCGTAGGCCGGGTAAGGCGAAGCCGCCACCCGGCAACAGCGTCAGATCGACGTCCGTCCAAATGCCCCCTGCCAGTCCTGCTCAAACTTCACAATCGCCGCGTCCACGGCCGGAGAGGTAATAAACTGCTGCGCCACGTCCAGCGGCAGCGTGATGGACTTGCAGCCTGCCAGCAGGCAATCCAGCGCCTGACGCGGGGTTTTAAAGCTCGCGGCCAGCACCTTTGACTGCGGGGCATGCAGGGTCAGCAGCTGCTGTAATTCCACCACCGTCTGGATCCCGTCCCCGCCCTGCGCGTCCACGCGGTTAACGTAAGGCGCGACATACTCAGCCCCCGCAAGCGCGGACAACATCCCTTGTGCAGCGCCGTATACCGCCGTGCCCAGCGTCGGGATCCCTTCTGCTTTCAGCATTTTGATGGCTGCCAGCCCTTCTGCGGTCACCGGCACTTTCACCACCAGATCGTTAATGATGGCGCGCAGCTTACGCGCGTCTTCCACCATCCCTTCGGCGGTGGTCGCCATCACCTGCGCGAACAGACGGCCCTTGCCGCCCAGAGCATCGTGCAGGGCTGGCAACAGCTCCTCCAGCGGCGTTTTACCGGCCGCAACGATGCTTGGGTTAGTGGTCACGCCTGCCAGCGGGAAGATACGCGCCAGCTTTTTCACCGCCGCAACGTCAGATGTGTCGAGATAAAGTTCCATGATGTCACCCTCAAAATTAGCCTGCACTTACCCTATCACGACAAAACCTGCTCAGGAGTTGACCTGCATCAAGATAACTTTCATTCGAAAGTAATTTAATCTTCATATGCAAGATGAGAGGCGAAAACATGATCTTCAATATTCAGCGTTACTCTACCCACGACGGCCCCGGTATTCGTACCGTGGTGTTCCTGAAAGGCTGCTCGCTGGGCTGTCGCTGGTGTCAGAACCCGGAAAGCCGCTCCCGCAGCCGGGACGTGCTGTTTGATGCGCGCCTGTGCCTGGACGGCTGCGACCTGTGCCAGCAGGCGGCGCCGGGCTGCATCGAACGTGCGCTGAACGGGCTGGTCATTCATCGCGAGAAGCTTAACGACGAGACGCTGAACGCCCTCACCGACTGCTGCCCGACGCAGGCGCTGACCGTCTGCGGTGAAGAGCAGCAGGTCGGGGAGATCATGGCGACCGTCCTGCGCGACAAACCCTTCTACGACCGCAGCGGCGGCGGAATTACGCTTTCCGGCGGCGAGCCGTTTATGAACCCCGATCTGGCACTTGCGCTGTTTAAAGCCAGCCACGACCAGGGCATCCACACCGCCGTTGAAAGCTGCCTGCACGTGCCGTGGCACTTTATCGAGCCCTCTTTACCGTACGTCGATCTGTTCCTCGCCGACCTGAAGCACGTCGATGGCGAGGTATTCAAACAATGGACGGACGGCTCAGCGAAACGGATCCTGGATAACCTGAAACGCCTGGCGGCAGCCGGGAAAAAGATGACCATTCGCGTGCCGCTGATCCCGGGCTTTAACGCCGATGAAGCGTCTGTTACCGCCATCACCAATTTCGCCGCCGACGAACTCGGCGTCAACGATATTCATTTTCTGCCATACCACACGCTGGGCATGAACAAATACACCCTGCTCGGCCAACCCTACTCTGCCCCTGACAAACCGCTGGATAACCCTGCCCTGCTGGACTTCGCGCAGCAGTACGCCTGCCAGAAAGGGTTAACCGCGACCTTACGAGGATAAACTTATGACCACACTGAATCTCAACACCCTCAGCGAGCGCATTAAGGCGCACAAAATGGCCCTGGTGCATATCGTCAAGCCACCGGTCTGTACCGAGCGCGCGCAGCACTACACCGAAATGTATCAGCAGCACATGGACAAACCGATCCCGGTGCGTCGCGCCCTGGCGCTGGCGCATCACCTGGCCCGGCGCACCATCTGGATCAAACACGACGAGCTCATCATCGGTAACCAGGCAAGCGAAGTGCGCGCCGCGCCGATCTTCCCGGAATACACCGTTTCCTGGATTGAGAAAGAGATCGACGATCTGGCCGACCGTCCGGGCGCGGGCTTTGCGGTGAGCGAAGAGAACAAGCGCGTTCTGCATGCGATCTGCCCGTGGTGGCGCGGCCAGACGGTCCAGGATCGCTGCTACGGCATGTTCACCGACGAGCAGAAAGGCCTGCTGGAAACCGGCATCATCAAAGCCGAAGGCAACATGACCTCCGGCGATGCGCACCTGGCCGTTAACTTCCCGCTGGTGCTGGAGAAAGGTCTCGACGGCCTGCGCGCCAAAGTGGCCGAGCGCCGCTCGCGCATTAACCTGACGGTGCTGGAAGACCTGCACGGCGATCAGTTCCTGAAAGCGATTGATATCGTGCTGGAGGCAGTGAGCCTGCACATCAAACGCTTTGCCGATCTGGCGCGTGACATGGCCGCCAGCGAAACACGCGAAAGCCGCCGCGACGAACTGCTGGCGATGGCGGAAAACTGCGACGTGATTGCCCACGAACCGCCAAAAACCTTCTGGCAGGCGCTGCAGCTGTGCTACTTCATTCAGCTGATCCTGCAGATTGAGTCCAACGGCCACTCCGTCTCCTTCGCGCGGATGGACCAGTACCTCTATCCGTTCTACCGCCGCGACGTGGAGCTGAACCAGAGTCTCGACCGCGAGCACGCCATCGAACTGCTGCACAGCTGCTGGCTGAAGCTGCTGGAAGTAAACAAAATCCGTTCCGGCTCGCACTCGAAAGCCTCTGCCGGTAGCCCGCTGTACCAGAACGTCACCATCGGCGGCCAGACGCTGGTCAACGGTGAGCCGATGGATGCGGTCAACCCGCTCTCTTACGCGATTCTGGAGTCCTGCGGCCGTCTGCGCTCCACCCAGCCTAACCTGAGCGTGCGCTACCACGCGGGCATGAGCAACGACTTCCTCGACGCCTGCGTGCAGGTGATCCGCTGCGGCTTCGGGATGCCGGCATTCAATAACGATGAAATCGTGATCCCGGAATTCATCAAGCTCGGCGTTGAGCGCGATGATGCTTACGACTACGCGGCGATTGGCTGCATCGAAACCGCCGTCGGCGGCAAATGGGGCTATCGCTGCACCGGCATGAGCTTTATCAACTTCGCCCGTGTGATGCTGGCGGCGCTGGAAGGCGGCCGGGACGCCACCAGCGGGAAAGTGTTCCTGCCGCAGGAGAAAGCGCTCTCTGCCGGTAACTTCGATAACTTCGACGAGGTGATGGCGGCGTGGGATACCCAGATCCGCTACTACACCCGCAAATCCATCGAGATTGAATATGTGGTGGACACCATGCTGGAAGAGAACGTCCACGATATTCTCTGCTCCGCGCTGGTGGACGACTGTATCGAACGGGCGAAGAGCATCAAGCAGGGTGGCGCGAAGTATGACTGGGTCTCCGGCCTGCAGGTGGGGATCGCCAACCTCGGCAACAGCCTGGCGGCGGTGAAGAAGCTGGTATTCGAGCAGGGCGTCATTGGTCAGCAGCAGCTGGCGGTCGCGCTGGCGGATGACTTCGACGGGCTGACCCACGAGCAACTGCGTCAGCGTCTGATCAACGGTGCGCCGAAATACGGTAACGACGACGACAGCGTGGATATGCTGCTGACGCGTGCCTACCAGACCTACATTGAAGAGCTGAAACAGTACCACAACCCGCGTTACGGCCGCGGCCCGATTGGCGGAAACTATTACGCAGGCACCTCTTCTATTTCCGCTAACGTGCCGTTTGGCGCGGCGACGATGGCCACCCCGGACGGACGAAAAGCCCATACCCCGCTGGCGGAAGGCGCCAGCCCGGCATCCGGTACCGATCACCTTGGTCCAACGGCGGTCATTGGCTCCGTGGGCAAATTGCCGACCGAAGCGATTCTCGGCGGCGTGCTGCTAAACCAGAAGCTGAACCCGTCAACGCTGGAAAACGACAGCGACCGCCAGAAGCTGATGGTGCTGCTGCGCACCTTCTTCGAGGTGCATAAGGGCTGGCATATTCAGTACAACATTGTTTCCCGCGAAACGCTGCTGGAAGCGAAAAAACACCCTGACCAGTATCGTGACCTGGTGGTGCGCGTGGCGGGCTACTCGGCGTTCTTCACCGCCCTGTCGCCGGATGCGCAGGACGATATTATTGCGCGTACGGAGCATACGCTGTAACCGAGCTATCCCCTCTCCCTTGAGGGAGAGGGTTAGGGTGAGGGAGAAATACGCGCGCTGATGCCCTCACCCCGGCCCTCTCCCACGGGAGAGGGAGAAAACACTAAAAACGGCAACCTCGGTTGCCGTTTTGCTTTTACTTTCGAATGAAATTAAATTTGTGCTCCTCGTCACCTTGTTATTAGAATGTTTCAAAACGCAGTGACCCAGGAGCGCAATGTATGACCGTTAAAGTTATCGTCACCGATATGGATGGAACTTTCCTTGATGATGCCAAGCAGTACGATCGGGACCGCTTTCAGGCACAGTTTGAGCAGCTTAAAGCCCGCAATATTGAATTCGTTGTCGCCAGCGGCAACCAGTATTACCAGCTCATCTCCTTCTTCCCGGAGCTGAAAGATCAGATCTCCTTCGTGGCGGAAAACGGCGCGCTGGTCTTCGATCACGGCGAGCAAATTTTCCACGGCGAGCTGACGCGCCATGAGTCGCAGATCGTCACTGGCGAGTTGCTGAAAGACAAAGGGCTGAACTTTGTGGCCTGCGGTCTTGAAAGTGCGTACGTCAGCGATAAAGCGCCGGAGGCGTTCGTGGCGCTGATGTCAAAGCACTATCACCGCTTAAAGCGCGTCAGCGATTACCATGACATTGACGACGTGCTGTTTAAGTTCTCCCTGAACCTGCCGGACAGCGATATCCCGAATCTTATCGACAAACTGCACGTGTCGCTGGACGGCATCATGAAACCGGTCACCAGCGGCTTTGGTTTTGTGGATTTGATTATCCCTGGCCTGCACAAAGCCAACGGCATCAGCCGACTGCTGAAGCGCTGGGCTATCTCCCCGCAAGAATGTGTGGGTATCGGCGACAGCGGCAACGACGCGGAAATGCTGAAGCTGGTGAAATACTCGTTTGCAATGGGCAACGCGGCCGACAGCATCAAAGACATCTGCCGCTACAGTACCGACGACAATACCCACCAGGGCGCGCTGAACGTGATTCAGGCCGTGCTCGACGCCCACTCCCCGTTCGACGCCTAATCCTTCCCCGCCGGAGCCTCGCTCCGGCTCTCTCCTTCTTTACCATCCTGTGGCACGCGTCAAGTTTTTAAACTTGCATTAACTTATTTTTAACTTAAAGTATCACTTGTAAATATTTTTACTTTCGAATGAAAGATGCGAGGCAGTTATGACCTTTACCAGTGAAACCTTACCGGCGGATCACAAAGCGGCAATCCGTCAGTTGAAACGTGAGTTACGCGCACAGATTGGCGACGTGCAGGCGGTGTTCGACAAGCTCAGTGATAAAATCGCCACCCGCGTGGCGGAAATCAACGCCCTGAAAAACAAAGGTGATTCGGTCTGGCCGGTGATCCCGTTTGCGGATGTGAAAAATGGCACCATCACGCCCGCGCAGCGCGACGCCATCAAACGCCGCGGCTGCGCGGTGATTAAAGGTCACTTCCCGCGCGAGCAGGCCCTGGCGTGGGATCAGTCGATGCTCGACTACCTCGATCTCAACCAGTTTGACGAGGTGTATAAAGGACCGGGCGATAACTTCTTCGGCACCCTAACGGCCTCCCGCCCGGAGATATACCCGATCTACTGGTCGCAGGCGCAAATGCAGGCGCGTCAGAGTGAAGAGATGGCGCAGGTGCAGTCGTTCCTGAACCGTTTATGGACATTCGAGAGCAACGGCAAGCAGTGGTTCGACCCGGATGTGAGCGTGATTTATCCGGATCGTATTCGCCGCCGTCCGCCGGGAACCACCTCGAAAGGGCTGGGGGCGCATACCGACTCCGGCGCGCTGGAGCGCTGGCTGCTGCCGGCCTATCAGCAGGTCTTTGCCCGCGTGTTTGACGGCAATGTCGATAAATACGACCCGTGGAACGCCGCGCACCGCACCGAAGTGGAGGAGTACACCGTGGATAACACCACCAAATGCTCCGTGTTCCGCACCTTCCAGGGCTGGACGGCGCTGTCGGACATGATCCCAGGCCAGGGGCTGCTGCACGTGGTGCCCATCCCGGAGGCCATGGCGTACATTCTGCTGCGCCCGCTGCTGGACGACGTACCGGAGGACGAGCTCTGCGGCGTCGCACCGGGGCGCGTGCTGCCGGTCTCTGAGAAGTGGCACCCGCTGCTTATCGAGGCGTTAAGCAGCATTCCGGCACTGGAGGCGGGTGATTCCGTGTGGTGGCATTGCGATGTGATCCACTCGGTTGCACCGGTTGAGAACCAGCAGGGCTGGGGCAACGTGATGTACATCCCTGCCGCGCCGATGTGCGAGAAGAACCTCGCCTATGCGAAAAAGGTCCGGGAAGCGCTGGAAACCGGCGCGTCACCGGGTGACTTCCCGCGTGAAGATTATGAAAAGACCTGGCAGGACCGTTTTACCGTGGCCGACCTGAATATCCACGGCAAGCGCGCGCTGGGCATGGTTTAACTGTCGTACAACCCTTCCCGCTCCACGGCGGTGCGTCGTTTCCCCTGACGTATCCGCCGGACTGATTCCCGTACGGTCAGAGTGCCGTTAAGCAGCAAGGTTCCCACCGGCGCGTCCGGGCGCATCAGCCGCTGCTGGAGCATATGCACCGCTTCCGTTCCCAGCTCGTCGCGCGGAACATGCACCGCCGTTAACGGCACATCCTGAATGGCTGCCAGATTAAAGCCGTCAATGCTCATCACCGAGATGTCCTGCGGCACGCGCAACCCTTGTTTTTGCAGCGCACTGATGGTGCCCGCGGCCATAAAGTCGCCACCGACCAGAAACGCCGTCGGCAGATCGTTGCCCTGCATCTGGCTCAGCCAGTCGCTGACCATCTGTTCCGTTTCGCGCGCGCTGAAACTCGGTACCACCAGCAGATCGCGTTTGTCGTTGAACGTCAGGTTGTGGGATTGCCACGCATCGCGGATGCCGGAGAGGCGCAGTTCCATGGTGTAGCGACGCAGGCAGAGCACGTTCATCACTTCGCGGTGCCCCATCTCAAACAGATACTCCGCCGCCCGCTCGCCAATCGCCCGATGATCCGGCGCCACGGCCGGCAGGCGCATATGGCGATCGCGACAGTTAATCAGCATGCAGGGTTTACCGACATCCACCGCCAGATCGTGGATATGCGGATCGTCAATCCCGAGAAGGATGGCGGCCTGGGTGTCCGGTTCGTTCATACGTGCCAGAAAAAGCTGGGCGTCGCTGTCGTTCTCCTCCAGTGCACAATAGCGCAGGCGTACGTCGTGGGAAGCCAGGCCTTTGCTCACGCTCTGGCTCACACGGTAGTAAAAGATGTCAGACCGCTCGTCAAACGCCCGCTGCGGGGCGAACACCACCAGGCTGTTGAGCAGCAAACGCCCCGCCGCCATCCCGTCCAGCACCCCCAGCTCGCGGGCGCATTCCAGCACCTTCGCCCGCGCTTTTTCGCTGGTATTGGCCTTCCCCGCCAGCACCCGCGAAACGGTGCTGATCGAGAGCTGAGTCCGGGTGGCAATTTCGGTGATTTTTAGCCTTTTGTCCATTTTGTGATCTGGCTCCATTTGCGAAATGACAAAATTTTCATAGCGTGTCCGTCAGGTCATTACTGATACGCACACCATCATGCCAAATGATTAAGCTCAGTTATGAGAATTTTTGCACAAAATCCACTACTGCCCACTCATTTTCTCCCTTAAGGTGAATCTGTCACACAACTTCCATACTAGTTGTATAGCAACTTAAGCATTCTAAACGGATAGAAATCAAAGGCATAAAAAACTGTGTGACACCTGAACCTCCGTCCCCTTAGCGTCCGTCTTGTGGAGAGTAAAATGAGTCAGGACATCAATAACACCGTTGCGGTAAGCAAAACCCGTCGCGTCATTAAAAACCTGCGCTGGTACGTACTGGTGCTGTTCTTACTGGGCGTCACCGTTAACTACATCACCCGAAATTCGTTAGGTATTCTCGCGCCGGAGCTGAAAGAGAGCCTCGGGATCACCACCGAGCAGTACTCCTGGATCGTCGGGGCCTTCCAGATCGCCTACACCATTTTCCAGCCCCTGTGCGGCTGGCTGATTGACGTCATCGGCCTGAAGATTGGCTTTATGATCTGCGCCGGGATCTGGGCGCTGATGTGTATTTTCCACGCGGGCGCCGGAAGCTGGCTACATCTCGCTATTCTGCGCTTCTTTATGGGGGCCTCTGAAGCGGCCGCCACGCCGGCGAATGCCAAAACGATTGGCGAATGGTTCCCGAAATCAGAGCGTCCTGTCGCCGCCGGTTGGGCGGGGGTGGGCTTCTCCATCGGTGCGATGCTGGCTCCGCCTATCATCTACTTTGCCCACGCCTCGTTCGGCTGGCAGGGAGCGTTTATGTTCACCGGCGTGCTGGCGCTGCTGTGGGTGATCCTGTGGTGGGCGTTCTACCACAACCCGGAGCAGCACCCGAACCTGAGCAAAGACGAGCTGGCGTTTATCAAACAGGATAATGAACCGCCTGCGGTGAAGCTGCCGTTCCTGACCGCGCTGAAAACCGTCTCGAAGAACAAACGTTTTTACGGTATCGCCATCCCGGCCTTTATGGCAGAGCCGGCCTGGGCGGTGCTGAGCTTCTGGGTGCCGCTGTATCTCGCCAAAGAGCACGGCATGGATCTGAAACAGATCGCGATGTTTGCCTGGCTGCCGTTCCTCGCCGCTGACCTTGGCAGCGTAGCGAGCGGCTACCTCACCCGCCTGTACACCCGTCTGTTCGGCTGCTCCCGCGTGAACTCGGTCGTGGCAAGCTCCGTGACCGGCGCGTTCCTGATGATCTCTCTGGCCATCGTGGCCATTACCCGCGACCCGTATATCACCATCGTGCTGATCTCCATCGGCGGTTTCGGGCACCAGATCATCTCCTGCATGCTGAGCGCCCTGGTCGTGGAGTCGTTTGATAAAGGTCAGATGGCGACCGTCAACGGCATGCGCGGCTCGGCGGCGTGGATCGCCAGCTTCCTGTTCTCGCTGTTAATTGGGGTGACCGCCGACAAAATCGGCTTTAACCCGCTCTTTATTGCCATGGGCTTCTTTGACCTGATTGGCGCTCTCTTCCTGGTAGCATTTATTGCTGAACGTCGCGCCAAGCGCGCCTGATAGTGGATGTATTGCATATGAAAACCCTGAAAAACTGGACCGTCGATAAGCAGTCGGCAAACCATCTGGAACTGCTGGTGGATAACCAGCACCGCCTGTGCCTGTATGTGCTGGAAGAGAACCTGTTCCGCGTGCTGATCAAACGCAAAGGCGAACTGGCGCTCGACCGTACCTGGAGCATCGCCCCGGAGAAAGACGTACCGTGGGAAGGCCGCCGTCGCGACGATCTCAGCGGTTTCACCTGCCCGGCCTGGACGCTGACGCAGCAGGATGACACGTTAACCGTGGCGACCGATCGGCTGCGCGTGACCGTCCACCAGCCGCTGTGGCTGGAGTGGCACTACCGTAATGACGCGGGTGAGTGGCAGCCGCTGGTCAACGACCGTCCGACCAGTGCCTACCTGCTGAATGCCCACGGCGACGGGGTGGCGCACTACCTGAGCCGCCGCAAGGACGAGCGTTTTTACGGTCTGGGTGAGAAAGCGGGCGATCTGCAGCGTAACGGTAAACGCTATGAGATGCGTAACCTCGATGCGATGGGCTACAACGCCGCCAGCACCGACCCGCTGTACAAGCATATTCCGTTCACCCTCACCCACCGTGACGACGTGAGCTACGGCCTGTTCTATGACAACCTGAGCAGTTGCTGGCTGGACCTGGGTAACGAGATCGACAACTACCACACCGCCTATCGCCGCTGGCAGGCGGAAGCGGGCGATATCGATTACTACCTCTTTACCGGCAAACGGGTACTGGACGTCACCAAAGCCTTCGTGCGCCTGACCGGGAAAACGGTATTCGGGCCGAAATGGAGCCTGGGCTACAGCGGCTCAACCATGCACTACACCGACGCGCCGGATGCGCAGAATCAGCTGATGAACTTTATTCGACTGTGCGAAGAGCACGCCATCCCGTGCGACTCGTTCCAGCTCTCCTCGGGCTATACCTCGATCAACGGCAAGCGCTACGTCTTTAACTGGAACCATGACAAAGTGCCGCAGCCGAAGGTGATGACCCAGGCGTTCCACGACGCGGGGCTGAAACTGGCGGCAAACATCAAGCCGTGCCTGCTGCAGGACCATCCGCGCTATAGCGAAGTGGCAGAGAGCGGCCTGTTCATCCGCGATTCAGAAACCGATGCCCCCGAACGCTCCAGCTTCTGGGATGACGAAGGATCGCATCTCGATTTTACCAATCCGCAGACGGTGCAGTGGTGGCAGAACGGTGTCACCACGCAGCTGCTGGAGATGGGCATTGATTCCACCTGGAACGACAACAATGAATATGAAGTGTGGGATGGCGAAGCCCGCTGCCACGGCTTTGGCAAGGAGATCGCCATCAAGCATATTCGCCCGGTGATGCCGCTGCTGATGATGCGCGCCTCGCTGGAAGCGCAGCAGCGCTTTGCCCCGGAAAAGCGCCCGTATCTGATCTCCCGCTCCGGCTGTGCCGGGATGCAGCGCTACGTTCAGACCTGGAGCGGGGATAACCGCACCAGCTGGGAGACCCTGCGCTATAACATCCGCATGGGGCTGGGGATGAGCCTGTCCGGGCTGTTTAACGTTGGCCATGACGTGGGCGGCTTCTCCGGCGACAAACCGGACGCCGAGCTGTTTGTCCGCTGGGTGCAGAACGGCGTGATGCACCCGCGCTTCACCATTCACTCGTGGAACGATGACCACACGGTGAACGAGCCGTGGATGTACCCGGGCGTGACCCCTGCCATTCGCGCGGCCATTGAGCTGCGCTATCGTCTGCTGCCGTATCTCTACACCCTGCTCTGGCAGGCACACGCCGACGACGAACCGATGCTGCGCCCGACCTTCCTCGACCACGAGCACGACGCGCAGACCTTCGAAGAGTGTGATGACTTCCTGCTGGGCCGCGATGTGCTGGTCGCAAGCGTCGTCGAAGCCGGTCAGCGTGCGCGCCGTCTCTGGCTGCCGGATAATGAAACCGGCTGGTACGATTTTTATACCCATGAGTGGTATGCGGGCGGGCAGTGGATCGTCCTCGACGCGCCGCTGGAAAAACTGCCGCTGCTGGTGCGAGCCGGTGCCGGTCTGCCGCTCAGCGAACGTATTAGGCATGTGTCTGCTGAAAAGGACGATGCCCGCGAACTGAAGCTGTTCCCGGTGAAAGGTGTCGGCGCCAGCGCTGGCCTGCTGTTTGAAGACGACGGTGAAAGCTGGGGCTACCAGAATGGCAATGCGCTGTGGGTGGAATGGGAAATGGTGTGCAACGGGGCAACCATCGACCTGAAGGTTAACGCGCGCGGGGATTACCGTCCGGCGTGGAAAGCCCTGAAGGTGTCGTTACCGGCGGGGGAGAAACGCAAACTGCGGGTGAATGGGGTTGAAGGGGGCGAGTGGGTGGTGTAACCCTCACCCTAACCCTCTCCCACAGGGAGAGGGAATAGACCGTAGGCCGGGTAAGGCGAAGCCGCCACCCGGCTTTTTTTAACTCTCGATACCTTTGCTGCGCAGGTAATCTTCGTAGTTACCGGTGAAGTCCACCACGCGCTCTGGCGTAATTTCGATCACGCGGGTCGCCAGCGAGCTGACGAACTCGCGGTCGTGAGAGACGAAGATCAGGGTGCCCTGATACATCTCCAGCGCCATGTTCAGCGACTCGATCGATTCCATATCCAGGTGGTTGGTCGGTTCGTCCATCACCAGAATGTTGGGTTTTTCCATCATCAGCTTGCCGAACAGCATGCGGCCCTTCTCGCCACCGGAGAGCACTTTAGCCGGCTTCTTGATGTCGTCCTGGCTGAACAGCAGACGCCCGAGAATGCTGCGCACCGCCTGCTCGTCGTCGCCTTCCTGCTTCCACTGGCTCATCCAGTCGAAGACGGTCAGATCGTTTTCGAACTCATACTCATGATCCTGCGCGTAGTAACCGATTTGCGCGTTTTCAGACCATTTCACGGTGCCGTTGTCCGGCTGCAGTTCGCCCACCAGGGTTTTCAGCATGGTGGATTTACCCACGCCGTTCGCCCCCAGAATGGCAATCTTCTCGCCCACTTCCAGCAGCAGGTTGAAGTTTTTGAACAGCGGACCTTCATCGAAGCCTTTGGTAAGGGCTTCCACTTCCAGCGCGTTACGGAACAGTTTCTTGTCCTGCTCGAAGCGGATGAACGGGTTCTGACGGCTGGAGGCTTTAACCTCTTCCAGCTTGATTTTGTCAATCTGACGCGCGCGCGAGGTGGCCTGACGCGATTTAGAAGCGTTGGCACTGAAGCGGCTAACGAAGGACTGCAGGTCTGCAATCTGCGCTTTTTTCTTGGCGTTGTCCGCCAGCAGACGTTCACGCGCCTGGGTGGCCGCTGTCATGTATTCGTCGTAGTTGCCCGGATACACGCGCAGCTCGCCGTAGTCCAGATCCGCCATGTGCGTACAGACCATGTTCAGGAAGTGACGGTCGTGCGAGATGATGATCATCGTGCTGTCGCGATCGTTCAGCGTCTGCTCCAGCCAGCGAATGGTGTCGATGTCCAGGTTGTTCGTTGGTTCGTCGAGCAGCAGAATGTCCGGGTTTGAGAACAGCGCCTGCGCCAGCAGCACGCGCAGCTTCCAGCCTGGCGCAACTTCGCTCATCGGGCCATAGTGTTGTTCTACCGGAATACCCACGCCCAGCAGCAGCTCGCCCGCACGGGCTTCCGCGGAGTAACCGTCCATTTCGCCGTACTGCGTTTCCAGATCGGCCACTTTATAACCGTCTTCTTCGCTCATCTCGGCCAGCGCATAGATACGATCGCGCTCCTGCTTCACTTCCCACAGCTCCGCGTGCCCCATGATCACCGTGTCGAGCACGGTGAATTCTTCAAAGGCGAACTGATCCTGACGCAGCTTACCGATACGCTCGTTAGGGTCGAGCGAAACGTTGCCGAGGGTCGGCTCCAGGTCACCGCCGAGGATCTTCATAAAGGTGGATTTACCGCTACCGTTGGCACCAATCAGGCCGTAACGGTTGCCGCCGCCAAATTTGACGGAAATGTTTTCGAACAGCGGCTTACTGCCAAACTGCATAGTGACGTTGCTGGTAACTAACACGGGGAGATTCCTGCGAAAAGTGTGATAAACACGGCATTATGCCACAATTCCGAATTGAGATCCCGTGTTGCGACGCTCCACTAAACTTTAACAAAATCGAAAAAAATGTGATTTCGTACACATCTGAATTCCCTGTTAGCGGGAATGCACATATAATGCGCTCCCATCACAGATTCAGACTTATCAACTCACGCCTGAATGGCTTAGATACCTCGCACAACATGAACATGAAATTAACAACGCTTTTTGCGGCGGCGTTAGCCGTAGTAGGTTTTTGCAAAACCGCTTCTGCGGTGACTTATCCGCTGCCGACAGACGGTAGCCGTCTGGTGGGTCAAAACCAGGTAGTGACGGTGCCTGAGGGTAACACTCAGCCGCTGGAGTATTTTGCGGCGCAGTACCAGCTGGGCCTGTCTAACATGCTGGAAGCGAACCCGGGCGTTGACCCGTATCTGCCAAAAGCCGGGACCGTGCTTAACATTCCTCAGCAGCTGATCCTGCCGGATACCGTTCATGAAGGTATCGTCATCAACAGCGCGGAAATGCGTCTGTATTACTACCCGAAAGGCACCAACACCGTGATCGTGCTGCCAATCGGTATCGGTCAGTTGGGCAAAGACACCCCGCTGAACTGGACCACCAAAGTTGAGCGTAAGAAAGCAGGCCCAACCTGGACCCCAACGGCGAAAATGCACGCGGAATACATCGCAGCAGGCGAGCCGCTGCCAGCCGTGGTCCCGGCAGGCCCGGATAACCCGATGGGTCTGTACGCGCTGTACATTGGCCGTCTGTATGCTATTCACGGTACTAATGCCAACTTCGGTATCGGCCTGCGCGTGAGCCACGGCTGCGTACGTCTGCGTAACGACGACATCAAATTCCTGTTCGAAAACGTACCTGTCGGGACGCGTGTGCAGTTCATCAACGAACCGGTGAAAGCCACGTCTGAGCCAGACGGTAGCCGTTACATCGAAGTGCACAACCCGCTGTCCACCAGCGAAGATCAGATCAACAATAACGAAATCGTACCGATTACGCTGAACAGTGCGGTGCAGGCAGTGACCTCTCAGCCTGACGTCGAGACGACGATTGTTGACCAGGCGGTGCAGAACCGCTCCGGTATGCCGGTGCGTTTGAACTAATCGCCAAAAAGAAAAAAGCGGGCTTCGATGCCCGCTTTTTTTTACCCGTTATTGACGATCACAATCCCGCCGTGGTCGTACCGGTAGTGGCAGTGGGCATACTCCAGCGGCGTGCCATCTTCCAGATAGATCACCTGCTCCACCTCCAGCACCGGGTCGCTCTCCTCGCAGACCAGATGCTGCATGTCCAGCGCATTCGGCTTTAATGCCCGCACTACCCGGTACGACCCCATAATCTTCAGCCCCAGCGTCTCCTGGACATAGCGAAACACCGAGCTTTCAAGATGGCTCTTATTCAGGCCGGGCACCAGATTGAGCGGCATCACCGTGGCGTCCAGCGACATCGGCTCACCGTTGAGCAGACGCAGGCGAATGAAATCATAGACGGGCGTATCGACGTTGATCATCAGCGAAGCCTGCTCTTTCTCGTTCGGAAAACGCAGTTCAAAATGCACCACCTGGCTGGTCACCGTACCCAGATGCTCCCAGGTTTTGGTCGCGCCAAAGTAGTCGCTGCCGGAGAGATCCCACTGCGACAGCTGAAGAAAATTCTTGCGGATGAACGTCCCCTGCCCCTGGCGGGTATACACCAGCCCTTCGACAATCAGCTGACGCATGGCCTGCTGAATGGTCATCCGGCTGGTATTGAACTCCGCGGCCAGCGCAAACTGGTCCGGCAGCGGTTCATTGGCGGCGTACTGCTGGCTTATGATGCGTTTCTTGATTTCCCGCGCTATGGTGATGTACTTCGCCGCCATCGTCCTTCCTTTCAGTTAGTTTCTATCCCGCTGTTTTTTAACGCCACTCTCTCGGCAATCTTGAGGAAAGGCAGGTAGAAGAATACACCAAATACGATGATTGCCAACTGCACCACCACCGCCCGCCAGTCCCCCGCCGTCGCCAGCCAGGCGCTCAGGATCGGCGGTGTCGTCCAGGGGATCATCACCACGCAGCGCGACATCAACCCCAGGGTCGTACAGAGCCAGGCAAAATAGATGCCGATGGCGGGTAACAGCACAAACGGGATCATCAGCGGCAGGTTAAAGACAATCGGCAGCCCAAAAATCACCGGCTCGTTGATATTGAACAGACCCGGCGCCAGCGACAGACGCGCCACCTGCTTCGCCGACTGTTGCCGCGAGAAGATAAAGATGGCGATCAGCAGAGAGATCGTGCTGCCGGTTCCGCCCACCATGCCAAACGTCGGCACGAAGATGTTATTGATGATATGCGGGATCGGCTGACCGTTGGCGAAGGCCAGCATGTTCTCATTGGTGTTGATCAGCAGGAACGGTTCCAGCACCACGCTGTTCACCACCGACTGATGGATCCCCAGCGTAAACAAAAAGTTACCAAAGCTATAGATGAAAATCGTTCCCGGCAGGCTGGTGTTGATGAGCCGCAGCGGCTGCTGGATAAAGGTGGTGATCAGATGAATCAGATCCGTGTGCAGCACGTTTGCCAGCAGAGCTGCCAGGATAGCAAACAGCGAGAGCGTCAGGATGGTCGGGATCAGGGCGGTAAAGGATTTGCTCACCGCCGGCGGCACGTTTTCCCCGAGCGAAATGTGCAGCGCCTTCAGCCGCGAGATGGCGATAAACAGCTCCGTCGACAGCAGACCAATCAACACGCCGGCGAAAATCCCGGTCGAGCCGATATTGGCGAAGGTCAGCACCTGGGTGACGTTAACCGCGGTGTCGCTGCCGACGGGCGTGACCTGTAAGCGCATCGGCATCATGATGATAAAGCTGCTGACGGCAATAACCACTGCCGAGACCGGATTGTCGAAATCTTTGTTGCGTGCCAGCGACCAGGCAATCATCGGTGCCAGCAGCAGCGCGGCGATGTTCAGCGTGCCGTTGATGATCGCCTCGCCCCACACCTTAAAGTGGGTAAGCGTGTCGCCTTCCAGGATCCACGGAAACACCACGTTGTTCACCAGCACTGCCAGTCCGGCGAGGATGAAAATCGGCATCACCGTGGCGAAGGCGTCGCGCAGGGAGCGGAGGTGCACCTGGTTTGCCAGGCGCGCCGAGAACTCAACAAATTTGTCGACAAAGGACTGCATATGCGGTGTGATTTTTGTTTCAGACATAGCGGATAGTTCCCATCAATCAGTCACAAAAACGGCCCGGCAGCGTACGGCTTACATCTCGCGTCCGTTGGTATGGATTACCTGTTTTAACCACGCGTAGCTCTTTTTCGGCACACGTTTCAGGTCTTTCAGGTCGTGGTTTTCACGGTTGACATAGACCACCCCGTAGCGCTTACGCATATCGCCCTGGGAGCTGAGAATGTCGATCAACCCCCAGCCGAGGTAGCCCATCACCTCTGCACCATCCTCAAATATCGCGGCTTTCATCGCCTCAATATGCGCCCGGTGATAGTCGATGCGATAGGTATCCTCGATGGGGTTGACGCCATCCCATGACTCAATCACGCCAATGCCGTTTTCAATCGGGAATACCGGCATGCGCCAGTCGTTGGCGTAGCGGGTAATGATGGTGCGAAAACCGAGCGGGTCGATCTGCCAGTTCCACTCGGTGGCTTTCAGGTATGGGTTATTTTTCTCGCCGTGCAGCAGGTAATAGTTGACCGGCGTGCCCTCCGGGATCGCATCGCTGTCCAGCGTTTTACTGGCGTAATAGCTGAAGGCCATAAAGTCGTTTTTGGTGCGCGCCAGTAGCGCTAAATCCTCGGCGCGGTAGAGATCGCCAAATCCTTCCTGCTCCACCACCGCCATGACCGCCGGGCTGTAGCCCTGACCGGCAAAAACGCGCAGCAGGTTCTGGTTGAGGAATTCGTCGTACTGCTGGGCGCAGAAGATATCGCGCGGTTTGCAGGTGGCCGGGTAGATCAGCTGATGCGCCAGCATGCCGCCCATCAGCTGGCCCGGGCGGGTCTGGTGCAGATACTCGGTCAGCGCCATGTGCGCCACCATCGTATGGTGCTGCAGTTCGTACAGCTCGCGCAGGGTTTTCTCCCCTTTCATGTAGCCGGAAATACGAAACGCTTCCGGCATATGGAAGATGTTCTGCTCGTTGAACGTCAGCCAGTACTTCACGCGGTCGCCGAAGCAGTCGATCATCTTTTTGCCGTAGCGGATAAAGGCGTCCATCACCCGGCGGTCATTGAAGCCGTTGTACTCCTGCGCCAGCGCCAGCGGCATATCGAAGTGGTAGAGGCAGACCATCGGCTCAATACCGCGAGCGATCAGGTCGTTAATAAAGCGGTCATAAAACGCGATGCCCTCGTCGTTGAACGCACCGTCCCCCTGCGGGCAGACCCGGCTCCAGGAGATCTGGAAGCGGTAGCAGTTCATCCCCAGATCCTGCATCAGGTCGAAATCTTCCCGGTAGCGGTGGTAGGAGTCGGTCGCCACCTTCCAGTCAGAGATGTTCTCCCCGGCTTCGCGAATGTCGTAGACCGACATCCCCTTTCCGCCCTCATTCCATGCTCCTTCCGTCTGCATGCTGGATACCGAGTTGCCCCATAAAAAGTTGGCTGGCAGCTGATTGTTCATGGTCTCTCCCTATATGACTAGTCATTTAAATTTCATGACTAGTCATATAGACGAAGAGGTAAAAGCGATCAAAGAGGAGGATCGTTTTTTGTGAGCAAGGCGGGAAAAAAGCCCCGATAAGCGAAGCGCCTACCGGGGAAAGGAAGGTTATTGTTGTGCGAGCTGATTACGACGATATTCCCCCTGCCGCTCCAGCATCCAGCCGGGATATTCCCGCGGCAGCGCGCTTACCGCATCAAGCTGTTTAAGCTCGTCTTCGCTTAAGCGGATCCCGGTAGCGGCAATGTTGTCATCCAGCTGTTCGACGCGTTTGGCACCAATGATCACACTGGTGACGGCTTTTTGATGCAGCAGCCACGCCAGTGCGATTTGCGCCACGGAAACGCCTTTGCTTTGCGCAATCACGCGCATCACGTCCACGCAGTCGAAGGCGCGTTCTTTATTCACCGGCGGGAAGTCGAACTCCAGACGACGACCACCGGCTTCACTCTGCCCGTCGCGGCCATATTTTCCGCTCAGCAGACCGCCCGCCAGCGGGCTCCAGACCATCAGCCCGACGCCTTCGCTCTGCATCATCGGCACCAGCTCGCGCTCCAGATCGCGTCCGGCGATGGTGTAATACGCCTGGAGCGATGCGAAACGCGCAAGGCCGAGACGTTCAGAAATACCGAGCGCTTTGGCAATCTGCCATGCTGCCCAGTTCGAGACGCCGATGTAGCGCACATGGCCGTGCTGCACCAGGTTATCCAGCGCGTACAGCGTCTCTTCAATCGGCGTGGCCGGGTCGAAACCGTGAAGCTGGTAGAGATCGATATGATCGAGCTGCAGACGGCGCAGGCTCTCCTTCACGCTGCTAATAATGTGGTAGCGCGAGCTGCCGCGTGAGTTCACCCCTGCCGTCCCCGTTTCGCCGAATACTTTGGTAGCCACCACCACGTTTTCGCGCGGGATTTTCAGGTTTTTGAGCGCCTGACCGGTAATCGCCTCCGAGCGCCCTTCCGAATAGACGTCCGCAGTGTCGATAAAGTTGATCCCGGCATCCAGCGCGCGGCCCACCAGCTGCTCGGCCTCATTTTGCTGCAGCTGGCCAATCTTGCCCCACATGCCGCCTTCACCGCCGAACGTCATGGTGCCGAGGCAGAGTTCAGAAACAAACAGACCGGTGTTGCCCAGTTTTTGATAACGCATATGTCATTCCTCGCATGTCGATTGGGTACCCGATAGTTATACCCGCCTCTCAGCCATCGCGAATGTGGCGTTCCTGTCCGTTTCTTGCCCAATCCTCTGAAAATTTATCCGCGCGGGGCATCGCCAAAGACGGTGTAGTCCGGTAATTGCACCTGCTGATACGGCTCCCAGCCGCCACCGAGCGCCTTGTAGAGCGCCACCAGGTCAAGGGCGCTTTGCACCTGCGCCTGGGCGCGCTGCTGCTGGGCCTGCGCCAGCTGTCGCTGGGCGTCCAGCACGTCGATAAAGCTGGCGATCCCCTGTCGATAGCTGTCGCTCGCCAGGTCAAAGGCGTTTTGCAGCGCGTCGATGGTTTTCGCCAGGCCCGCTTCACGCTGCTGATCGGTACGGTAGCTCACCAGCGCATTTTCCACATCCCCGAGCGCGGTCAGCACCGTCTGGCGATAGTCCAGCACCGCCGCCCCCTGCTGCGCGCGCGCCAGTTTCACGCTGGAGACCAGCCGTCCGCCCTGGAAGATGGGAATCGATACCTGCGGACCAAAACTGTAGAAATGGCTGCTCCAGTCGGTCAGCCAGTTGGTTTCGCTGTTTCGCAGGCCAAACTGCCCGGAAAGGGTAAAGCTCGGGAACAGCTGGGCCACCGAGACGCCGATTTGCGCCGTGGCGGCATGAAGATTCGCTTCCGCTTCACGCACGTCCGGGCGGCGTCGCGCCAGCGTCGACGGAATGCCCGTTTGTACGATATCCGGCAGCGCCGGCATCGGCTGCGCGGATTGCAGTTCCGCATCCAGCGCGCCCGGCGGCTTACCAAGCAGGATCGCCAGACCGTTCATCGCCTGGCGCTCCTGCGCCTGATACTGCGGCAGCTGTGCTTCAAGATTGCCCAGCTGCGCCCGGGCGTTTTCGACATCCATCTGCGGTGACAGCCCGCCGCGCTGGCGGCTTTCGGTGAGATCCAGCGTCTGTTGCGCGCTTTTAATCTGCGTGTTCAGGGTGGCGATAATGCTCTGCGCCCCGCGCAGCTGGAGCCAGGCGCGGGCCACTTCCGCTTCCAGCGACACCAGCGCATCGTTACGCTGTTCAATAGCCGCTTTCTGCTGCGCTTGTGCCGCCTCGACCTGCCTGCGCACCTTGCCCCACAGGTCGATTTCCCACTGGGCGTCAAAGCTGCCCTGATAGAGGTTGATCGGCTGCGTCAGCGGTCCTAACGCGCCCCGCAACTCAGGATCGACATTATCAAGCTGGTCATACACCCCGTGGGATTTCAGCTCCCCTTCCAGCCCGAGCTGCTGGCGCGTCGCCTGCAGATTGCCGTTCACCGACGGGTAAAACGCCCCGCCCGCCTGGTTAATCTGTTCACGCGCTCCCGCAATGCGCAGCACCGTTTGCTGCAGCGTCAGGTTTCCGGCGATGGCGCGTTCAACCAGGCTGTCGAGCTGCGGCGAGCCGAAGGTTTTCCACCAGCGCGGGTTGGTCGCGGCGGAGGTGGTTTGCGATTTCACCGCGCCGTCGCCTTTGTCGTTCCAGTGCGTCACGGCAGGCGGCGCGGGCGGCTGATAATCCGGCCCGACGGCGCAGCCGGCCAGCAGCATCATTATCATCAGGGGGTGTAAACGTCTGTGTATCATCAGTGTGCTCCTGCACTCCCCTCGCTCTTAACCGGCGAGAGCAACAAACAAAACGGAATCAGCAACAAGGCCACCGCGCTCAGAAGGGTGAAGACATCGATGTAGGCCAGGAAGCGCGACTGCTCAATCATGGTCTGGTACAGGCGTCCGGTGGCAATCCCGGTGGGATCCCCCACCTGGGTGGTGAAATTCTGGATCGCCTGGGCGCTCTCGCGTATCGCCTGCTGGAACTGCTCGTTAAACGGCGAGGCGTGGTACGCCAGATGCGCGCTGTGCGCCTGTGAGCGTTCGGTGATGGCCGCCGTCGACAGCGAGATCCCAACCGAGCCCGCAACGTTACGGAACATGGTAAACAGCGCCGCCGCATCGGCGTTCAGCCGTCGCGGGATCGAAATAAAGGCAATGGTGGTCAGCGGAACAAACAGGAACCCCAGCCCCAGCGACTGGGCGCTGCGAAACAGCACCAGCGTTTCGAAGTCGATATCCGGAGTGAGCGTGCGCGACCAGAAGAACGACACCGCCAGACAGGTAAAGCCAAAGGCAATAATCCAGCGCGTCTGCACCACCGGCATTAGCTTCAGCACCAGCGGGATGGTCAACACAATCAACACCGCGCCAGGGGACAGCACCAGCCCGGACCAGGTGGCGGTATAGCCCAAATCCTGCTGCGCCAGTTGCGGGATGACCACCGAGCTGCCGTAGAGGATCATCGCCATCCCCGCCATCAGCAGGCTTGAGACGGCAAAGTTGCGGTCCTTCATGCAGTGCAGATCCACCACCGGTTTTTTGGCATACATCAGCCAGTAAATGGCGCCGATAATGCCGATCAGGGTTAACACCGCGAAGGTGCGAATAAAGTGCGAGTAGAACCAGTCCTCGTCTTCGCCCCTGTCGAGCATCACCTGCAGGCAGCCGAGGCCGAGCGCGATCAGGCCGATCCCCGTCCAGTCGATGGTCAGCTTCTCTTTCGATTTACTCTCCCAGGGCGGATCTTCCAACAGCTGGTAGATCGCCAGCACCGTAACAATCCCCACCGGGATATTGATAAAGAAGACCCAGCGCCAGGAGTAGTTATCCGTGATCCAGCCCCCCAGCGTCGGGCCGAGTACCGGGGCAACGATAATCGCAATGGACGAGAGCCCAAACGCTTTGCCCCGGTCCTCGGGCTTGAAGTAGTCGAGCAGTACCGACTGCTGGGTAGGCTGCAGGCCGCCGCCAAAGAAGCCCTGCATCACGCGAAACAGAATGATCTGCCACAGCTCGGTGGCAATCCCGCACAGGAACGAACAGACCGTAAACATCACGATGCAGATCAAGAAGAACTGCTTGCGGCCGAACACGCGGCTCAGAAACGCCGAGATGGGCAGCACAATGCCGTTCGCGACCAGATAGCTGGTTAACACCCAGGTGGATTCGTCGTAGCTGGAGGAGAGCGACCCCGCCACGTGGGGCAGCGCCACGTTGACGATGGTGGTGTCGAGGATCTCCATAAACACCGCCAGCGTGACGACAATCGCCACCGCCCATGGATTACTGGCGGGTTTCCATTTGTCGTGGCTGTGATCCGTCATTCCACCGTCACCTTCGGTGCCACCGACAGCCCCAGCGGCAGCGGTTTGTTCGGATCGAGCCCCTTATCAATCACGATTTTCACCGGCACGCGCTGCACAATTTTGACAAAGTTACCGGTGGCATTTTCAGCCGGGAAGGCGGAGAAACGCGAGCCGCTCCCCTGCTGGATACTGTCGACATGTCCCTCAAGTTCCATATCCGGCCATGCATCCACGGAGACGGTGACCTTATCACCCGGCTTCATCCGCTCAAGCTGCGACTCTTTGAAGTTCGCTACGACCCACACATTGGGGGAAACCAGCGAGAACAGCGCCGTTCCCGCCTGCACCAGCGTACCGGGCTGCACGTTGCGTTTGGTGACAACGCCGTCGAACGGGGCGCGGACTTCGGTATAGGAGAGGTTCAGGTTTGCCGTTTCCAGCTGCGCTTTAGCCTGCTCGACCTGACGCTCGCGCGCTTCAACGTTGGTTTCCTGCTGACGGATTTGCAGCTGTACCTGCTCTGCCACTTCCAGCTGCGCCTGGGCGCTGGCCAGACCCGCCTGGGCGCTGCGCAGCTGCGCATTCGCGGAATCAATACTTTGCTGGGTGGTCGCACGCGGGTCGACGCCGCGCTGGCGGCGATACTCTGCCTGCGCGTTCGCCAGATCGGCCTGCGCTTTCAGCATCTGCGCTCTGGCCTCATCACGCTGGGCGGGATACTGCACTCTGGAGAGCGCCAGCTGCGCCTGGGCCTGATGCAGCTGCGCGATAGCCAGCCCAAGCTGGGCCTGAGCCTGATCGCGCTGTGCGGTGGTATCCCGCGGATCGATGACCACCAGCAGATCACCCTTTTTCACGCGCTGGTTATCGCGCACGCGCAGCTCGGTGACATAGCCTGCCGTTTTGGGGGCAATCGTCACCACGTCGCCGTCGGTGAAGGCGTCGTCGGTTGTCTCTTCGTTACGGGTTAAAAACCACCAGACCAGCGCCACAACGACCATGATCACCACGACAATGCCGAGGATGATTAACGGTTTTTTGCCCGGACGCTTACGCTCATTATTGTTTTTGTCCTGCTCGTCAGCAGGCGGATTTTGATCTTCAGCCATAGGTCAGCAACAGTCCTGTCAGTGAGCGGCATCACACTATGCCGTTCACTAAAGCTAGGACGTTGCTATACGTTTGCCAGGAAAAACTGACAAATTGCGCACTATATGAGAAGGAATATTCCGAAACCGATCGTCGCGGCCCATAACAGCATCGGGATCGACCAGAGATGGAAGCGCCACCAGATACGGCGATCGTTCGCCATCCGCAGGGCAATCAGGTTGGCAAGCGATCCAGGCAGTAGCCCAAACCCGCCAATGTTAACGGCCCAGGCCAGCAGCGTGTCCGGCGGAACGTAGTTGAGCAGCAGAATGGTGGAAGGCACGTTGCTGATAACCTGCGACAGGCCAATCGCCGTCAGCCACAGTCCCGGCTGAGACAGCGTACTGACGCTGTGCAGCACGTTTTGCAGCACCGGAAGCTGGATGAGCAGATGCACATCAATAAACATCACCATAAAGACCAGCAGCAGCGTCCAGTCCACGCTCACCAGCACGCGACGCGCCAGCACGACAAACCCCGCCGCCACGAGCAGCACGCCCGCCAGCTCATACTTCAGCTCCAGCGCGAACAGGAAGACGATGTATAGCCCAAGGCAACTCCAGACCAGACGAGGCTGCCACTGCGGGCCGGTTGTACCGCTGTGGTATTGCAGCTTTTTATCCGGAAACGCAAACCAGCAGACCGCCAGCAGCGACGCCATCATCACCAGCGCCAGCGGCGCCATCTGCCAGGTGAATGCGGCGAACGACAGCCCGGAACGTCCCCAGAGAAGGATGTTCTGTGGGTTGCCGACAGGCGTTAACAGCGAACCCGCGTTGACCGCCAGCGCTTCAAAGATGATCAGCCGGCTAACCGGGATCTCGCACAGCTTACGCAGGGTGAGCGTGAGGGGCACGATAATAAACAGCGCCACGTCGTTGGTCAGAAACGTCGACAGTACCGCGGCGGAGAAGACCATAAACAGGGACAGCCTGCGCTCGGTGGCAAAGCGGCGCACCATTTTACGTCCCAGCACGTCAAAATAGCCGCTCAGCTCGACCCCTTTGGTGAGCATCATTAAGCCGCTCAGGGTAATAATGGTGCGCCAGTCAATCGCAGCAGGCCAGGCGTGCGGCGCAAACGGCACAAAGAGGCTTAACCCTGCGCCAGTGATCAATAACAGATGAAAGAAGCGATCGCGTGCCAGGGCCTGCAGTCCAGGGATTTTCATTCAGCGGAGGGACCATATTTAAGGGTAAATTCGCGAAACTTCACCAGCGTCTCTTCGCTGACGTGGTGTTCCATACCTTCCGCATCCCGGCGGGCAATCTCCGGGCTGACGCCCAGCACCAGTAAAAAATTCTCGACAAGCTGATGGCGCTCGCGGCTCTCCTGCGCGAGTTTCTCCCCTTCTGGCGTCAGGAAAACCCCGCGCCAGGGGATCATTTCGATCAATCCCACAGAAGCCAGCCGTTTTAACATCTTCGCAACGGTTGGTTGCGACACTCCCAGCCTGGCGGCCATATCGACCTGGCGCGCTTCCCCAACCTCACGGATCAGATCGGAAATGAGTTCAACATAATCATCAATCAGTTCACGCCGGTGCGCTTCACGGACCTGGCGAAAACCTTCGACATGTTCTTCAACATTCACCAGTTGCGTCGTTTTCCTCATTGCTGGCTTACCTGCGCGACGGTTCATTGTACTTCCTCAGTGGGGTGACGCTTCCAGCGCCCGGTATCGAGAGCGCACATTGTAAACCATAGCTCTGCAAGCACAAAAAATTAACGAAATAGCCATAGCTATACAATATAGCCTGTGCTATATCTGTATGTAATGCAGTCACCCTTCACGGATCGAAGGGATCAAAAATCAGGAGGTCTTATGAACGAATTCAAGAGGTGTATGACCGTGTTTACCCACTCTCCTTTTAAAGTGCGCTTAATGCTGTTGAACATGCTGTGCGATATGTTTAACAACAAACCGCATCAGGACGACAAACCTTCCCACTAAGCGGCGTTGCGGTACGCCGCGTCATTTTCCCGTCACACTCTCGCTGTAAACTGGCTTTTAGCCGCCCTATTCCCGATCTTTTTTACGGATTTGCAATCCCCTTCGCAAAACATCTGCTTAGCAACTGTTGATATTATTTAGCGCTCGCACTATCTTCTTGCAGCCCTGCACAATTTGCGGCTCGCTGAAGCGGACCCTCATTCCCTCTCCACGCACTGTCAGGCAGGTTATGACCCTTGACGCCAGGGTGAGCACATGGCGTTTTCATCCATGATAGTGACCTATGAATTTAACCCTGATAGATACCGTTGTGACCCGCAGTCGGGCCTTAAGCCCGTGGACGGGATTTTACTTTTTGCAGTCATTACTGATTAACTTTGCACTCGGTTATCCCTTTAGCCTGCTCTACGCAGTGGCTTTTACCTGCATTCTGCACCTGCTGTGGCGAACCGCGCCACGTGCGCAAAAAGCGTTAATCGGCATTTGTTCGCTGGTTGCTGCGCTCTATTTTCCGTTTGGTCAGGCGTACGGCTCGCCAAACTTTAATACCCTGCTGGCGCTGCACTCGACCAACATGGAAGAGTCGACGGAGATCCTGACGATCTTCCCGTGGTACAGCTACGTGGTCGGGCTCTTTATCTTCGCGTTGGGCGTTATCGCCATACGTCGTCAGTCTGACGAGAAAAAATCCTGGGGTAAGATCGAAGTACTCTGTCTGGTGTTCAGCGTTGCCGTGGCGTTTGTCGCCCCCATCCAGAATATTCCCTGGGACGGCAAGCTAAGGCTCACCAATATCGGCTATCCGGTTTTCCGCTTCGTGAAAGATGTGGTGGTGAACAATAAAGAGGTGCTCGACGAACAGGCGCGTATGGCTGAGCTTTCCAATATGAAAGACACCTGGAACGTGCTGGCGGTGAAGCCGAAATATCACACTTATGTGGTGGTGATTGGTGAAAGCGCGCGTCGCGATGCCATGGGGGCGTTTGGCGGGCACTGGAATAACACCCCGTTTGCTGATTCGGTCAAGGGGACCCTGTTTACCGATTATGTCGCGGCCAGCGGCTCGACGCAGAAATCGCTCGGCCTGACTCTTAACCGGGTGGTGGATGGCAAACCCCAGTATCAGGATAATTTCGTCACTCTGGCAAACCGCGCAGGTTTTCAGACGTGGTGGTTCTCCAATCAGGGGCAAATTGGCGAATACGATACCGCCATCGCCAGCATCGCCAAACGGGCTGATGAAGTGCAGTTCCTGAAAAACGGTGATTTTGAAGCCGATAAAAACACCAAAGACGAAGCTTTGCTTAAGATGACGGCGCAGGTCTTTGCCACCCAGCGCACGCAGCCTCAGCTGATTGTCCTGCACCTGATGGGGTCACACCCGCAGGCGTGCGACCGTACTGGCGGGAAGTACGCGGAGTTTGTGCAGTCCAAAGAGACCTCGTGCTATCTCTACACCATGACGCAAACCGACGACCTGCTCAGCAAGCTGTACGAGCAGTTACGCAATACAGGCGACAGCTTCTCCATGGTCTATTTCTCGGATCACGGGCTGGCGTTTAAAGAGCGCGGCAAAGAGGTGCAGTATCTGGCGCACGATGACAAGTTCCAGCAGAACTTCCAGGTACCGTTTATGGTGCTGTCGAGTGATGATAAAACGCACCGCATCATTAAAGCGCGTCGTTCGGCAAATGACTTCCTGCAGTTCTTCTCGCAGTGGACGGGGATTACTGCCGAACAGATAAAAAATGCTTACCCGTTTGTCTCAAACAAGAAAGCGCCCCCAGTGTACGTTACCAACTTCAAGTTACAGAAAGTTGACTACAACCATCTGGGTACGGATATTTTCGATATTAAGAGTAAGTAGCGGCCTGATGCCCTCACCCACGGGGAGAGGGAAAAAACAGTAAAAACGGCAACCCAGGGTTGCCGTTTTGCTTTTACCTTGCAAAAAAAAATCCGCCACAGTGGGCGGATTTTTTATTTAATCACCGAAGTGATTAGAAGCGGTAACCTACGCCCGCGATCCAGGTGCCAACGTCAACGTTGCGGATACGGCTCTGCTCATAGGAGAAGTCCAGAGCTACGTCCTGGATTGGGTTGAACTGCAGGCCTGCGCCATAGGAGAAGCCATAGTCGCTGTTGCTTGCAGTGCGGTTCAGACCTTCGTTTTCGGTCTGCTGGAATTTACCGTAGCCAACACCAACAACACCGTAGATGCTTGCCCAGTCGTTCAGACGGTAAGCTGGACCTGCGGTGATACCGTAGTATTGACCTTTGTTGTATGCGCCGTTTTCAGAACGATCTTTCTCGGTGTAGGTGAAAGAACCGATCACGCCCAGTGGGTTGTTATCCTGCTCGTAACGATACTTCAGGTTGAAACCGTTAGCTTTGTTCATCACGCCCTGCATATCGCTCTGAGCGTAACCACCAGTTACAGTAGAAGTAGCAGCTACAGCGGTACCTGCGGAAACAGCCAGTACAGCGGCCAGTGCTGAAAGACATGCAATTTTTTTCATAACCACCTCAAATGTGCTTCAAGTAAGTCCGTAAGTTTTAAATATATCAAAAAAATTTGCGAAACTCTTTGTGATTCGTGATGTCTAACGAAGCCTTTCCTGTAACAGAACGTTTCCATCGACAGTTATCTTATTCAAATCACGAAGGTTTTCTGCTGCAAAACGCCAATAGTGCGCGTCAATGCCGTTACATTCATCCAGATTATTCCTAATCTGACAGGCGATAAAACCAGCAGTGCTTATCTATTTTACGGATTTTCCCTGGTTTTTTTTCAACAGTAGCTCAACCGTTGCGCCATATTTCCATTACACTGCGGCTTTTACCCTTTTTGACAAAACATGACAGGAGAAAGGATGCCAGGGTTATCCCGCAGGTCGTCGGTCTGGATGCCGGTAGCTGTAATACTGATTGCGATGTTGTCCATTCAGAGCGGCGCATCACTCGCGAAATCACTCTTCCCGCTGGTGGGCGCGCCGGGCGTGACGGCGCTGCGTATCGCATTAGGCACCCTGATCCTCGTGGTCATCTTTAAACCCTGGCGGCTGCGCGTCCAGAAAGCACAGCGACTTCCGCTGCTTTTCTACGGGCTGGCGCTGGGGGCTATGAACTATATGTTCTATCTCTCTATCCAGACCATTCCTCTGGGCATTGCCGTCGCGCTGGAATTTACCGGCCCGCTGGCAGTGGCGCTTTTCGCGTCCCGTCGGCCTGTTGACTTTATCTGGGTGATATTAGCCGTTCTGGGATTATGGTTCCTGTTACCGCTGGGCCAGAACGTCTCAGAGATCGACCTGACGGGGGCCGCGCTGGCTCTGGGGGCAGGTGCCTGCTGGGCGGTCTATATCCTTACGGGTCAACGTGCCGGGGAAGAGCATGGGCCGGCGACCGTCGCGCTGGGGTCATTAATAGCGGCCATCATCTTTGTGCCTCTCGGCATGGCGCAGGCCACGGAGTCCATCTGGCAATGGTCAGTGATGCCGGTTGGGCTCGCTGTCGCCGTCCTCTCGACTGCGCTGCCCTATTCGCTGGAGATGATTGCCCTCACCCGCCTGCCCACACGCATCTTTGGTACGCTGATGAGCATGGAGCCCGCGCTTGCCGCTATCTCCGGGATGATCTTCCTCGGTGAAACCCTGACCTTTACCCAGACGCTGGCACTGTGCTCCATTATTGCGGCATCTATGGGCTCGACGCTCACCATGCGTCCCGAGTCAAAAGTTCAGAAAGTAGACCTTAGCTAATGACGTATATTCTGCATGGCTTCATGGTCATGCAGAATAAATGCCAGGGAGAAAATCCTTATATTTCCTGACAAGCTTTGTCACAAAGAAGACATATTCTCCTCGTACCTGAAGCGGCAAGCAGAATTAAGATTGATCTGCATCAATTCCAGAATTCCCCCTCACTTTCAGTGACTTAAAAATACAACGCACTTCTTGCTATTAAACCAATAGGCACAGCCAGACCGCAGGGAAAAAATCCGGTGCTATACTTAGTTCCGTAATTACCTGGGACATAAACATCAAGAGGATATGAGATTATGAGTACCGCTAAACTGGTGAAAACGAAAGCGTCTAATCTGCTTTATACCCGTAACGATGTATCGGACAGCGACAAAAAAGCAACGATTGAGTTGCTCAATCGCCAGGTGATCCAGTTCATCGATCTTTCGCTGATCACCAAACAGGCCCACTGGAATATGCGCGGTGCAAACTTTATTGCCGTTCATGAAATGCTGGATGGCTTCCGCACAGCACTGGTGACCCACCTCGATACCATGGCCGAACGCGCTGTGCAACTGGGCGGTGTGGCGCTGGGTACCACGCAGGTGATCAACAGCAAGACGCCACTGAAAAGCTATCCGCTGGATATCCATACCGTTCAGGAGCACCTGAAAGAGCTGGCGGACCGTTATGCCATCGTGGCAAACGATGTGCGTAAAGCCATCAGCCAGGCGAAAGACGAAGATACCGCAGACATCTTCACTGCTGCCTCCCGCGACCTGGATCAATTCTTGTGGTTTATCGAATCTAACATCGAATAATTCATACGAATTATCTATTAAGCCCTCGCCCCGCTGGCGAGGGTTTTGCACATCTATGGTGCACACTTTTTGCCTGAGACCGTGCAAAAGTGAAGAAATTGTAATAATCACCTCACACAACCGTTAACGAAAGATTGTTTTTTCGTCAGAATTTCCGCTAAATGTCTCCCGGTCAGTTGCACCAAACCAGACGCACCAAAACAGTGCTTCACTTTGGTGCAACAGAACGCCATTGCCACGTTTATTGTGCAATGCATGACATCATCCCCTTTACAAAACAATAGCTTGTAAAGTTGGCACGATTTTTTCATTGTGCCACGTGTTCTCGCAGGGGATCGCCCCGTGGATATAAAAGGAAATGCTATGAAGTCTGTATTAAAAGTTTCACTGGCTGCACTTACCCTGGCTTTTGCGGTGTCCTCTCAGGCTGCCGACAAACTGGTTGTAGCGACCGACACGGCGTTCGTTCCGTTTGAATTCAAACAGGGTGATAAATACGTTGGTTTTGATGTGGATCTGTGGGCCGCTGTTGCAAAAGAACTCAAGCTGGATTACACCCTGAAGCCAATGGACTTCAGCGGCATTATCCCGGCACTGCAAACCAAAAACGTAGATCTGGCGCTGGCGGGTATCACCATCACTGATGAGCGTAAAAAAGCGATCGACTTCTCTGACGGCTACTACAAAAGCGGCCTGCTGGTGATGGTCAAAGCCGATAATAACGACGTAAAAAGTGTGAAAGATCTCGACGGCAAAGTGGTTGCTGTGAAGAGCGGCACCGGTTCTGTTGATTACGCCAAAGCGAATATCAAAACCAAAGACCTGCGTCAGTTCCCGAATATCGATAACGCCTACATGGAACTCGGCACCAACCGCGCTGACGCGGTTCTGCACGACACGCCTAACATCCTGTACTTCATCAAAACGGCGGGCAACGGCAAGTTCAAAGCGGTGGGTGAGTCTCTGGAAGCACAGCAGTACGGTATCGCCTTCCCGAAAGGCAGCGACGAGCTGCGCACCAAAGTTAACGGCGCGCTGAAAACGCTGAAAGAGAACGGCACTTATAACGAAATCTACAAAAAATGGTTCGGTACCGAGCCTAAATAATAAGACGTAAAAATGACGTTCACTCGGGGGCGACCTTTCGCCCCTGATATTTTTGAAACACGGTAACAGTAACAGGAAATTATCATGCAGTTTGACTGGAGCGCCATCTGGCCTGCCATTCCACTCTTGCTTGAAGGCGCTAAAATGACCCTGTGGATTTCGGTCCTGGGTCTGGTTGGTGGGTTGATTATCGGTCTTGTCGCCGGTTTCGCCCGCACCTACGGCGGCTGGATTGCAAACCACATCGCACTGGTATTCATCGAAGTGATCCGCGGCACGCCCATTGTCGTGCAGGTCATGTTCATTTACTTCGCCCTGCCCATGGCGTTCACCGACCTGCGCATCGACCCGTTCAGCGCCGCCGTCGTCACCATTATGATCAACTCAGGCGCCTACATTGCGGAAATCACCCGCGGTGCGGTGCTGTCGATTCATAAAGGTTTCAGTGAAGCCGGTCTGGCGTTAGGTCTTTCTCGTCGCGAAACGATCCGTCACGTTATTCTGCCGCTGGCGCTGCGCCGCATGCTGCCGCCGCTCGGTAACCAGTGGATCATCAGCATTAAAGATACGTCGCTGTTCATTGTTATCGGCGTGGCTGAGCTGACCCGTCAGGGCCAGGAGATCATCGCTGGCAACTTCCGTGCGCTGGAAATCTGGAGTGCGGTAGCCGTTGTCTACCTGATCATTACTCTGGTTCTGAGCTTCGTTCTGCGTCGTCTTGAAAGAAGGATGAAAATCCTGTGATTGAATTTAAAAACGTTTCCAAGCACTTTGGCCCAACCCAGGTGCTGCACAATATCGATCTGAGCATCAAACAGGGTGAAGTGGTGGTGATTATCGGGCCGTCCGGCTCCGGTAAATCGACCCTGCTGCGCTGCATCAACAAGCTGGAAGAGATCACCAGCGGCGATCTGATCGTCGATGGTCTGAAGGTGAATGACCCGAAAGTGGATGACCGCCTGATTCGTCAGGAAGCGGGCATGGTGTTCCAGCAGTTCTACCTCTTCCCGCACCTGACGGCGCTGGAAAACGTGATGTTTGGCCCGCTGCGCGTGCGCGGCGCCAACAAAGCGGCGGCCGAAGCGCTGGCAAAAGATCTGCTGGCGAAAGTGGGTCTGGCAGAGCGTGCGCACCACTACCCTTCTGAGCTCTCCGGCGGCCAACAGCAGCGTGTGGCGATTGCCCGCGCGCTGGCGGTTAAACCGAAAATGATGCTGTTTGATGAGCCAACCTCAGCGCTTGACCCGGAACTGCGTCATGAAGTGCTGAAGGTCATGCAGGATCTGGCCGAAGAAGGGATGACGATGGTTATCGTGACCCACGAAATCGGCTTTGCCGAGAAAGTGGCTTCCCGTCTGATCTTTATTGATAAAGGCCGTATCGCGGAAGATGGTAACCCGCAGGAGTTGATTGCGAATCCGCCGAGCCCGCGTTTGCAGGAGTTCCTGCAGCACGTCTCCTGATCCACCGCATTACGCTGAGCCGGGCATGCCCGGCTTTTTTACGCCAGATTGTTCTCAAAAATCCTCCTCTGCGTCCCGACTTCTATACTTATCATTTTGTTCGACATTTTCACCGGAGGACGCCGTGCCGTGGATCCTGTTGCTGTTGATAAGCCTGTTTAGTGCGCCATCGTTCGCCGTTACGATCCCCGGCGTCACCACCGGAACGACCGCGACGAAGGAAAATACACCGCCACCTGAGCCCGATGTCGAACAGAAAAAAGCCGCCTACAGCGCCCTTGCCGACGTTCTTGAGAACGATGCTTCCCGCCAGGAGCTCATCAGCCAGCTGCGAAAAGTCGCCGCCACGCCGTCTCAGGAGCCGGTCCCTGACATCATCCCTCCGCAGGTGGAAGAGCAAAAAACGGTGCTTGAAAACGTCACCGACGTCAGCCGCCACTATGGCGAAGCCCTCTCCTCACGCTTTGCCCAGCTCTATCGTAATCTGATTGGCTCACCGCATAAGCCCTTTAACCCACAAACGTTTACCGTCGCCGCCACGCAGTTCCTGATGCTGGCGGGCGCAGTATTTCTTTTTTACTGGCTGGTGCGTCTGAGCGCGTGGCCGCTGTACCGCAAAATGGGGCAATGGGGTCGCAGGAAGAATCAGCAGAGAAGCAGCTGGCTCCACCTGCCGTTGATGATCGCGTCAGCGTTTATCATCGATTTACTACTGCTGGCGCTGACGCTGTTTTTAGGCCAGATGCTGGCCGACAGGCTGAATGCGGGCAACAAAACCATCGCCTTCCAGCAATCGCTGTTCCTCAATGCCTTTGCCCTGATTGAGTTCTTCAAGGCACTGCTGCGGCTACTGTTTTGCCCCCACGTGCCGGAACTGCGTCCTTTTTCCATACGGGATGAGAGCGCGAAATACTGGGCGCTGCGTCTGAGCGTGCTCAGCGGGTTAATTGGTTATGGTCTGCTGGTGGCGGTGCCGATCATCTCGAACCAGGTGAACGTCCAGTTTGGCGCGCTGGCAAACGTGGTGATCATGCTGTGCATTACCGTCTGGTCGCTGTACCTCATCTTCCATAATAAAAAGACCATCACCGAGAGTCTGCTGCATCTGGCCGATCGCTCCCTCTCGTTCTTTAGCCTCTTTATTCGCGCCTTCGCCCTCGTGTGGCACTGGCTGGCCAGCGCCTATTTCATTGTGCTGTGCTTCTTTTCGCTGTTCGACCCGGGTAATAGCCTGAAATTTATGATGGGTGCCACATTCAAAAGCCTGGCCATTATCGGCATCGCGGCGTTTGTGTCGGGCCTGTTATCCCGCTGGATATCAAAAACCATCACCCTCTCACCGCAGGTGCAGCGCAATTACCCGGAACTGCAAAAACGGGTGAACGGCTGGATGTCAGTCTCGCTCAAGGTCGCGCGCATCCTGACCGTCTGCGTGGCGATTATGCTGCTGCTCAACGCCTGGGGGCTGTTCGATTTCTGGAACTGGCTGCATAACGGTGCCGGGGAAAAGACCGTTGATATTTTAATTCGAATCGCGCTGATCCTGTTCTTCTCTGCCGTCGGCTGGACGCTGCTGGCAAGCCTGATAGAGAACCGTCTGGTCTCCGACATTCACGGCAGGCCGCTGCCCAGCGCGCGTGCCCGCACGTTGCTGACGCTGTTCCGCAATGCGCTGGCGGTAATTATCAGTACCATCACCATCATGATTGTGCTGTCCGAGATTGGCGTGAATATCGCCCCGCTGCTGGCCGGTGCCGGTGCGTTGGGGCTGGCGATCTCCTTCGGGTCACAGACGCTGGTGAAGGATATTATTACCGGCATCTTTATCCAGTTTGAGAACGGGATGAATACCGGCGATCTGGTGACGATTGGGCCGCTCACCGGCACGGTGGAGCGCATGTCCATCCGATCTGTCGGCGTGCGTCAGGACACCGGGGCGTACCATATTATTCCCTGGTCTTCGATCACTACCTTCGCCAACTTTGTGCGCGGGATTGGTTCCGTCGTGGCGAACTACGATGTGGATCGTCATGAGGATGCAGACAAAGCGAAGCAGGCGCTGAAAGATGCGGTAGAAGAGCTGATGCAGATGGAGGATATTCGCGGGCTGGTGATTGGCGAGCCATCATTTGCCGGCATTGTCGGGCTGACGAATACGGCATTTACCCTTCGCGTCTCCTTCACCACCCAGCCGCTGAAGCAGTGGACGGTGCGCTTTGCCCTCGACAGCATGGTGAAGAAACACTTTGATCTGGCAAATGTAAGGATGCCGGTGCAGACGTATCAGGTCTTGTCACCGCCTGCCTCACCGCTCCCTCCTCAGGAGCCGACGCTGTAACCGAGCCGGGTGGCGGCTTCGCCTTACCCGGCCTACGACGGCGTGTTATTTGCGACGTTTGTTATCGTCCATAAACGACCAGGCGATAAAACGGCTCTGTTTCTGGCCTTGCGCCATCTCTTTTTTCACCACTTTGACGGCACCGGCTTCGGTCAGCGCGCGGTACAGTGGCGGCAGGTTATCTCCCCGGGAAACCAGCGTTGTGAACCACTTCACCTGACGGGCAAACTGCTTGCTTTCTGCGATCATGCGCAGAATGAACGCGACTTCGCCCCCTTCACACCACAGCTCCTGCTGCTGGCCGCCAAAGTTCAGCGCAGCGTCTTCCGCCTGACCGAGATTGCGGCGCTTGCGCTCGCTGCCCGCGCGGGCGGCGGCGGCTGAATCATGAAACGGCGGATTGCACATCGTCGCGTCGTAGCTTTCATTTTTATGGATAATACCGTTGAAAATAGAGGCGGCGTCTTTCTGACGACGCAGGCGAATAGCACGGCTTAATCCCGGGTTAGCGCTGATAATCGCCTGGGCGCTGGCGAAGGCCTCGGCACCGATTTCGCTTCCGGTAAAGCGCCAGTGATACTCATGCGCGCCGATCAGCGGATAAATCAGGTTCGCGCCGGTCCCGATATCGAGCACGGAAGCGTTCTGGGGTACCACGCCGTCACGATCGTCTGCGAGGAGATCGGCAAGATGGTGCACATAATCCGCGCGGCCTGGTACAGGCGGACAGAGAAAGCCTTCCGGAATATCCCAGTGCGCCACACCGTAAAAATGCGCCAGCAGGGCTTTGTTCAGCATTTTAACCGCCTGCGGGTCAGCAAAGTTGACCGACGGTTCACCTGCTGGGGTCTGAACAAGGTAATCCTGCAGCGGCGGGCAGCTCAGGCATAAGGCCTTCATGTCGTAGCGGCTGCGGTGGCGATTTCGCGGGTGCAATCCCGGCTTTTGGGAAGTCATGGCATTCTCCTTTAAACAGCGGCGTAAGATACCCTTTGCTGGCCCAACGGTAAATCTTTCTCTTCTGCGCTTAAAAAAACGCCATAAATCAAACACCTTTATGTCTATGATCTGTCAGCGAATTGTCAATTAACATCGTTCAAAAAATAAGCAGATCATCATCAAATATTTGCGCCTAATCACACTCGTCCGGCTTCTAAACTTAAAGGGAATCACCTGTTGTTTCCCCTGAGGATGTGATTATGAAAAAATATCTGACCCTTGTCGTTGTTGCCGGTGTTCTGGCCACCGCGTCATTTTCTGCCATGGCCGTTCAGTCACTGACCCAAAGTACCGATACCAGCCAGCTCCGCCCTGCGGGCACCGTGTCGGTAAGCCGTGCCAGCAACCTTGACGATCTGCAAAATAAACTGGCTGAAAAAGCCCGCGAGGAAGGTGCGAAAGGCTTCGTGGTGAATTCCGCCGGTGGCGATAACCACATGTATGGCACAGCAACCATCTATAAATAGTCTCCCCTTCTGAGAATCACTGCATCTGGCCGACAGGTGCAGTTCTCATCCCCCTGTCTTGATTGCACATTTTTTGACCCCATATGACTCAGATAACCCCCGCGTGAGGAGAATGCCATGGCTTCCGGATGGGCGAATGACGACGCCGTTAACGAACAGATCAACAGTACAATTGAAGATGCCGTTGCCCGCGCTCGCGGCGAAATTCCGCGCGGTGAGAGCTTAACGGAATGTGAAGAATGTGGAGAGCCCATCCCGGAGGCGCGGCGTAAAGCCATTCCCGGCGTGCGGTTATGCATCCAGTGTCAGCAGAATAAAGATTCGAAAAATGCATCTCATTCGGGATATAATCGCAGAGGATCGAAAGACAGCCAGTTACGTTGACTTTCCTTTACCTAAGTAAACCCCGAAAGTGCGTTCCTTTACGCTCACGATTTTTCGCCCGCCGCGTAGCAAAATGTGCCCTTCATCACGCCTCTGTAAAGCGCAGCGACAAGAAATGTAAATCTCTCTTCTGAATTTATTAATATTCAATAAGTTATTTGTCATTCAATTTTTTTGAGCAACCACGTCAATTCTCTTCGATTTTATCTGTCGGAAAAAAGCGTGATACTTATCACATCGACGGAACATCGTCCCCTTAACAGAATAACCTGCGAGAGATTAATTATGAAAACCATCAAATATGCTGTTGCTGCTGTTGCCCTGTCTGCTCTGTCTTTTGGTGCATTCGCTGCAGAACCGGTTTCTCCAGCTCAGGCGCAAAACATGAATAAAATCGGTGTGGTGAGTGCAGAAGGCGCGACCACGCTGGACGGTCTGGAAGCCAAACTGGCTGAGAAAGCGGCAGCTGCTGGTGCAAGCGGATACAGCATCACTTCCGCGAACACCAATAACAAGCTGAGCGGTACTGCGGTTATCTACAAATAATCGACTGAATGAATGCTGTCCCCTCACCATACCCTCTGGTGAGCTGCTCCAACCCTCATTGACCCTGTTGTTTGTTACCCTTGCTTGCCCGTCCGCCACTGGACGGGCTTTTTTTTATCTAAAACGCCTGCGCCACGCGTGCAAGCCCGGCCTCGACTGACTCCACCTCTCCGGTCGCCAGCAGACAGCAGGCCATCTGGAGTTTGATCGAATGCGGAACAGGCACATTTCCGGCCAGACACTGCTCAATCCAGTGGGCGGTGGTATGCGGATCTTTTGCCTCAGGCACTATCACGCCGACATTCTCTTCCTGACGTTCCAGTACGGGCCGCGTGCCTGCGGGATCGATTAAGACCAGCTGCGGACAGCGCTGCGGGTTGGCGTATACCTCCCCTTCTGTGCCGTGCATCAGCAGTGCCCTGCCGCCAATCTCTTCAAAAAATGTGCCTACACGCGTCACGTACTCCGGATGCGACACGCTGGAGAGGCGCAGGGCATCCGCTTCGCCAAAGGGTGTGGCGAGTTTCGCCAGCGTGTGTGCGCTGTTGCGCACGCCCATGCGCCAGCGCATATCCAGCTGCTTTTCCAGCGGCGGGCAGAGTGCCTTCACCGGAATATAGACTGGCTGATGGCCATCCAGCTTCGCCTGCGCCTGGCCGGCGTGCAGCGTCGGTTCAATACCTAACATGCCAAAGATGGTTTCCGTCAGCACGCGCGTGGGATCTTCGCTGACGCCATGGACCACCACCGGAAAACCCAGCTTGTGCAGCAGAATCGCCAGCAGAGGGGTGAGATTCGCCTGCTTGCGCGCGCCGTTATAGGTGGGGATGACAATCGGCATCGGTTTTGCCACCGGGGGGGTTAAACGCAGCGTTTGCGCCTGCATCGCTTCATAGAAGCCGCGCATCTCCGCTTCACCTTCGCCTTTAATACGGAGCGCAATCAGGATACCGCCCATCTCCAGATCGGGAACATCGCCGTTGAGCATATGGGTGTACAGGGCACGGGCCGTTTCCTGATCCAGGTCGCGGGCATGGTTTTTTCCTCGCCCTACCTCTTTGATAATTTTACGATAATCCACGACATCTCTCCTTGCGGCTCTTTGCAGATACTATAGCCCTGATAAATGCCTGGCGGGTAATCATTTTCCTCTCCCCGTGCCGCCGAAGGCGCTTCGAGGGTAAAAATGGTCTGAAGATAAATTGAACGAAAAATAGTTCTCAGCGATAGTTCCTGCCGAATTAATCAGCCACGTGATGATTAATACCCGAAGTGCCCTATTTTCATTCAGAGGATTTAAATGAAAAAATTAATTATTGCGGGGATCGCTGCCGGGATGGCGTGTGCTTCCGTTTCTGCTTTTGCATCCAGTGGTGAGGGTCAAATTAATTTCACCGGTGAAGTTATTGACTCGGCATGTACGGTTGTAAACGGTTTAAGCAATCCACTTACCGTATCATTAGGTAAGGTTGCGAAATCGGCATTTACCGGAAGTGGTTCGACGACGTCGACTACCCGCTTTAGTATTCAACTTAAAAATTGTCCCGATACTGTTACCAGCGCCTCGGTAACATTCGGCGGGACACCTGATGGTAACAATAAGGATATCCTTGCTGTGACGTCAGGAACCGGTACCGCGTCAGGAGTGGGTGTCCAGTTGCTGGATAAAACGCAAACCCCACTGAGTTTATATACGTCTTCCGCTGCGTATACCCTCACGTCAGGTACTACAACGAACGATCTGGAGTTTGGTGCACGCTATATCCAGACCGGAGGAACCGTTTCCGCCGGCGTGGCGAATGCTGCATCCACCTTCACCATCGTTTACAACTAATAAAACAGATATTAGCTACCCCAGTGGCTAATATCTGTTATTTCTTGATGACGGTTTCACTATGCGAAAATATCTTCTGGCCTCCTCCTTTTTATTTATTGTCTCTGTCGCCCATGCCGGTATTACTATCGGCGGTACGCGCGTGGTCTATCCAGAAAATAAAAAAGAGTCTTCCATTGGAATCACCAACCCGGACAACCTCGACTACCTTGTCCAGTCATGGGTGGAAACGGAAGATAACGCACGCGAGAAAGCCCCGTTCCTGATCACGCCGCCCCTGTTCCGCCTTGACGGAAAGCAGGATAACGTGCTGCGTATCATCAGAACCGGGGGGGATTTACCCGCCGATCGCGAATCGCTGTTCTGGTTGAATATTAAATCCATTCCCTCTTCTGAGCGCAATGCAAACATCAACACGCTGCAGATCGCGATTAAAACCCGAATTAAATTGCTGTATCGCCCGGCGAGTATTACCGGTAATCCGGAAGATATGACCACGCAATTATCCTGGCACACGCGGGGAAATCAGCTGATTATCGAAAACCCCACGCCGTTTTATATGAATTTCCAGGAAATAAAACTCGACGGTGAAAAAGTTGACAAAGCCACCTATGCCGCACCGAAAAGTGAAACGGTTTTCACCACCCCTAGAAATATAACTGCACATACCGTGAGCTGGAAAATCATCAATGACTACGGCGGTATTAGCCAGTCATATTCTGCGCAAATTAAATAACCGCTGGATTCGCTAAACATCATTATGAGCTGGGAATATTCCACCGAACCACCCAAACAACACGGGCGCTCAATGCTGATTGCATTGAGTTGTACCCTGTTGGGTGTTTGTGTGCAAAAAGTTCTGGCCGATGATTATTTCAACCCGGCGCTGCTGGATATTGACAACCCGAGCCAGGGAAAGACTGACCTGAGTATCTTTGAGATCGGCCCTGGCCAGGCGCCGGGTAAATACCACGTCGACGTGTTCGTTAACAACAATAAAGTTGCAGCCAAAGAGATTGAATTCACGCTGAAAAAAGACGCCAGCGGAAAATCAACGCTGCAGCCGTGCCTGAGCGCGGCTCAGTTAAAAAGCTTCGGCATTAATATCGATAAATACGTGCAGGACGATAAGGCCCAATGTATTGATCTGAGCCTCATCCCCTCCGCCAGCGCAACGTTTCATGTTAATCCTCAGCAATTACTGTTAAGCATTCCGCAGACCGCGATTACCCAGGTCCCGCGAGATTACGTCGCCCCACAGGAATACGACGAGGGAATTAACGCCCTGCTGCTGAATTACAGCTTCAGCGCCGGGAACAACCGCGGCAAAGGTGAAAACAGTACCGATCAGCACAGTGAATTTCTTAACCTGCGTCCGGGTCTTAACCTCGGGGCGTGGCGTTTACGGAACTACTCCACCTGGAGCAAAACCAGCAGTGACGGTGACGCGGAGAGTGCGTTTTCCTCCGTCTATACCTATGCCCAGCGCGATATCGTGCCGCTTGGCGGTAACGTCAAATTCGGGCAAAGCTCTTCCCCTGCGGACGTGTTTGACAGCATCTCTTTCACCGGGGCGCAGATCGCCTCGGACGACGATATGCTGCCGGACAGCATGAAAGGGTTTGCGCCGGTGATCCGCGGTACCGCGCACAGTAACGCTCAGGTGATTGTCCGCCAGAACGGTTACGTCATTTACCAGAACTATGTCGCACCCGGCGCGTTTGAGATTAACGACCTCTACCCCACCGGCGGGAGTGGAGATTTGAACGTCACCGTGAAAGAGACGGACGGCAGCGAACAACATTTTGTCGTGCCCTACGCGTCGGTGCCGGTATTGCAGCGTGAAGGCCACTTTAAATACAGCCTTACCGCGGGGCGCTATCGCAGCTATGACAGCGACGTCGAGAAAACGCCGTTCATCCAGGGGACCGCAATCTACGGTTTGCCTTATGGCTTTACGGCCTACAGCGGCGTGCAGGCCAGCCAGTACTACGAAGCGCTGGCGCTGGGGTTCGGGAAGAACATCGGCGAGCTCGGCGCGTTTTCAGTGGATGTCACCGACGCCAGATCGGAGATGCAGGACCAGGATGCCACCCACGGTCGCTCCTGGCGCATCCGCTACAGCAAAGATTTCGCCACCACTGGCACCCATTTTTCCATTGCCGGCTATCGCTATAACAGCAAGGGGTTCTACACCCTGCAGGACACCCTGGATTCCCATACCCGCAATGATGACTGGGAAACCCCGGATACCCGGCGCAGCCGTGAAGAGGCCACTGTCGACCAGTCGCTCGGCGGCACGTTTGGTTCGCTGACGTTAAGCCTGGTGAAAGAGAACTACTGGAACGCAAGCCAGGGGATGACCTCCCTGAGCCTCGGCTACAACAACGCCTGGCACGGGATCAGCTACGGTCTGAGTTACGGGCTGGATAAAAACACGCGTGGCGGCAGTGACGATAATAATGAGAAAACCAGCGAACAGACCCTCGCGTTCAACGTCTCTGTTCCCCTCGATCGCTGGCTCAGCAACACCTGGGTGAACTACAACCTGAACAGCACCAGACACGACACAACCCAAAGCGTAGGCCTGAACGGCACCGCGCTGGCGGGCAATAATCTCAGCTGGGGCGTGCAGCAGGGCCACAGCCAGAGCAGCGGCGACAGCACCAGCCTGAACGGCGATTACAAAGGCACCTATGGTGAAGTGAGCGCCGGCTATTCGCAGGACAACCAGCAGCAACAGCTCAACATCGGTCTTCAGGGCAGTGTGATTGCCCATGCTCACGGCATCACCCTCGGTCAACCAATGGGTGAGACCGCAGCGCTGGTGGAAGCGCCGGGCGCAGACGACACGAACATCACCAACCAGACAGGCGTGAATACTGATTTCCGCGGCTACGCCATTGTGCCGTACGTCACGCCATATCGACATAACACCCTCGCGCTGAATACCGAGACCCTGCCGGGCAATGCGGATATTGACCAGGCCGCGAAAACAGTGACGCCAACGCGCGGCGCGATTGTGCGCGCACATTATGAAACCCACGTCGGCAGCCGGGTGTTGATGACCTTAACACGCGCGGATGGTCGGCCGATTCCGTTTGGGGCAACGGCCTCGCAGGCCCATCAGGACGGGGAATTTATTGTCGGTGACGGCGGTCAGGTCTACCTGACCGGTATGCATGAGCAAGGCACGGTGAAGGTCAGCTGGGGAAAAACCGCCGACAGCCACTGTACCGCGGCGTATCACCTGCCGTCGAAAGACGACAGTGCGGTTCTTAACATCACGGCGCAATGCGTATGACTTTTCCGGGGAAAAATGAACATGTTTAAATATGCCTTTGCGCTACTGGTGCTCCTCACCAGCGTATGTCTCATGCCGCACGCCCATGCGGCGACAACCTGCGACAGTGCCGATCTGCCCTATAACATTAATGTCGGCACGCTGTCCGTTCCAACAACCCTCGACACGGGCAGCGTCATTCCGGGATCCGCAAAGACGCACACCGTCAGCGGCAGCTGCACCGGAACGCTTGCAAATCATATCCTTATTGCCTGTTATTACGGGACGGGAGCTGAAGTGCCGGGCATGCCAGGCGTTTATGCCACCAATATTGACGGCATTGGCATTGAACTTCTGAACAGCAGCGGGCAGGTCGTTCGCGGAACGGGGTATACCTGTGACTCAAGCGCTACGCCGGTAGGCAGTGTCAGCAGCGACAGCGGGCAAACATTCTCTTTCAGCTATACCGAACGGTTAATTAAAACCGCCTCACACATCGCAGCGGGGACAGTTTCCAGTGCGCAGGATCCGTTTGGATTCGGGGTATATAACTCTGTCGGTATTTCTGGTGCCCGCAATACCAGCCACTATTCCACCACGATTTCGGAGAGAACGGCCACCTGCTCCATTGACCCGCTCAATCTGACGGTCACGTTAGGGGACTTCCCGGTCTCACAATTTACCCATGTGGGCAGTTATACGGCATGGAAATCATTCAATATCACCGCAACCTGTACAGAAACGGTGAATCTTACCGCGTCGGTCACCAGCGCGAATGGCTATAACAGCCAGTATCCTGATGTTCTGAACCTGACGCCTGGCAGCGGTAGCGCCACGGGTATCGGCGTGAGAATGCTGCTTGACGGCGTCGATCTTCGCTACAACTACCCTATTCCGGTGGGCGGAAGTACCGAGCCCAACGTGCCCGACGTCATCCCCTTTTCCGTTCAGTATTACCAGACTGATGCCACCGTAACGGCCGGAACAGCCAATACCGTTGCCACCATCGATCTTGAATATCAGTAAGGATGAACCGATGAAACCGTTTTTGTACTGTCTTTGGCTGGCGACTCTCCCGGTGGCCGCAACCGACGTCACCGTCAATATTGCAGGGAATATTTACGATACCACCTGCCAGGTGGACAGCAGCAGCCAGAACATGGTGGTCGATCTGGGTCAGACGCTTTCCAGCAATTTTAAATCCGTCGGTGATACGGGGAAATGGAAAGACTTTGACCTTCTCCTGACAAATTGTCCTGCCAGCCTGATGGTCGCCACCATCACGGTCAATGGCCAGCCGGACGCAAAGCATCCCAACAAGTACGCCAACACGGGAACAGCAGGTGGCCTCGCCCTTGAACTGGCAGACCGGATAGATTTTATCACCCTCGCCCCACAAGCCAGTTTCAACACGATGATTAACGGCTCAACCCATACTGCTGATTTTCCGATGGCCGCACGCTATTACGCAACATCGATGCCGGTAACGGCTGGCACCTTCAGTAGCGTTGTTCAGGCCACCTTTACTTACCAGTAGGACCGCGCCCCTTAGCACGGATGCTTTTCCGACGCCCGGCAGTCTGTTTTGCCGGGCGTTTTTTTATTTCCGGTACCTCCGGCTGTTCTATCGGGAACACCGGTAAGGCATTCAGCAGCCGCTGGCCGTAGTTTTTGGTGAGCAGACGTTTGTCATAGATAACGACCTCCCCCCAGCAGCCGTGGCTTCGGATGAGGCGTCCCACCTGCTGAATCAGGTTAAACGACGCTGCCGGTAAGCTTTGCACCTCAAACGGATAGCGGTTGAGGCTTTTCAGCCACTCCCCTTCGGTGATCACCACCGGGCTGTCGATCGGCGGGAAGGCGATTTTATGGATATGCACCTGCGTCAGGTAATCCCCTTTTAGATCCAGCCCTTCAGCGAACGACTGCAGCCCCACCAGCACGCTGCGCTCACCGCCATCGATGCGCTTGCGGTGCGTTTCCACCAGCCGGTAGCGCGGCTGGTCGCCCTGCACCAACAGGAGTAAACGCAGGTCGGTGACGTGCTCAAGGAACCGTTGCATGGCGCGCCCACTGGCAAACAGCACCAGCATCCCGGGGTATTTTTTGCTCTCGACCTGCTCGCGGAAGTAGGCCGCCATCTCCGCGATGTGCTGCTCTTCGTTGTCAATCAGCGGCTCGTATTTCATGCGGGGAATAACCAGCTTGCCCTGTTCGCAGTGGTTAAACGGCGAGTCCAGCGCCACAAAGCGGTCGCCCGCTTTTTCTTTCAGGCCGCTCATCTCCTGCAGACGCGAGAAACTGTTAAGGGAGCGCAGAGTCGCAGAGGTCACCACCACGTGCGGTACGCTGCGCCAGATCAGCTTTTCCAGCTGGTCGGCCACGCGGATGCCCACGCAGTGGAAAAAGAGATGCACCTGCCCGTCGCGCACTTCGCGGGTGGCCCATTTGGTAACCGGCGCGCCGGAGGCCTGCGCCATTGAGGCCAGCCGCCAGAGCTTGCTCTGCGCTTCGAACATCCCCAGCGCGCGGTTCATCTGCAGCAGAATGCGGTGCAGGCGCACGACGTCGTGGGTGCCCGTTTTCTCGCTGAGATCGTTTAAGAACAACTCTGCCAGACCGCGCAGCTTTTCCAGATGCTTCGCCAGCTGCTGGCAAATCTCCATCACCTCTTCCGGCAGCTCTCCCATGGCGAAGCGGTGCTCGGCCTCCTGGGCTGCCGGAAGATAAAGATTCAAAATGTTGTTGAGCGAGGCAATCAGGCCGTAGACCTCTTCGCAATGGTCGCTCAGCCGCTCGGGCACCGCCAGCGGGGGCGTGGTTTTCGGGCGGAACTGCTCCATGCAGGTTGCCACCAGCTTGCAGAAGAGATCGAGCTGCAGACGGAACCAGGGCGCGGTGATTTCGGCGCTCATCTCCAGCGCGTCCCGCGCCACGTCCGGCAAATGGTGGCCTTCATCGAGCACCAGCAGCAGATTTTTGGGCTCCGGCAATACGGCTTCGCTCTCAAGTGCGGCCATCACCAGCGCATGGTTGGCGACCACCACTTCCGCTTCTTGAATCTCGCGGCGGGCAACAAAGAACGGGCACTCCCGGTAGTAGTGGCAGTTGCGGTTGAGGCAGCTCGCTTTATCGGTGCTGAGCCTGCGCCATAAGTCGTCGCTAATGGCCTGGCTGGTGTGATCGCGCAGGCCGTCCCACTTATAGCCATCGAGGTCGGCTTTCAGTTTTGCACACTGCTCCTGCTCGACCTTGTTGTTCGGCGTTAGCTCGTCATCGAGAAACGCCAGCAAATCTTGCTGACCGGGTTCACTGCTGGCGAGCGCGGCCAGGTTGCGCGGGCACACGTAGCGCCCGCGCCCAAACGCTGCGGTGAAACGCAGGTCGGGGATAATTTTGCGCAGCAGCGGCAGGTCCTTGCTGAAGATCTGATCCTGCAGCGCCACGTTGGCGGTGCTGACCACCAGCGTTTTGTCCTCTTCACGGGCAATCGCGATGCCGGGAATGAGATACGACAAGGTCTTACCGACGCCGGTCGGGGCTTCAATCGCCAGATGTCGCCCGTCGTCCCCGGCGAGCGTTTTTGCCACATCAGCAATCATCTGCCGCTGCGGCGCTCGGGGGATAAAATCGGGGATCTGCTGCTGTAGCGCCTTATACCATGCGCCAATTTGCGCCTTGAGCGCAGCGGTTAAAGCCATCGGAAAACCTGAAACACTGTATAAACAGCCACTATTGTGGCACTTTCTCTTCTCTGCCGCAAAAAGAAAAGCCCGGCTTTACGACCGGGCTTCCATATTACTGCGGGTTAGCAGGTTTGCGCGGGCGGCGTCGGCGCTGCCCTTCCCCTGCTGGCTTGCCTTCACCACTGCGCCACGGATTTTCACCGGCAGGTTTGGCCTCGTTGTTACGACGCGGAGGTTTGCCCGATGACTTCGGCGCACCGCCTTCACCACGACGTGGCTGCTGGCCACGACCGCCGCCGCCCTGACCACGACCACCCTGACGACCATTCTGAATCGGCTCCGCTTTAATGGACGGGTCCACTTCATAGCCCGGGGTTTCGATACGCGGGATCTCTTTCTTCAGCAGGCGTTCGATATCGCGCAGCAGTTTGTGCTCATCCACGCACACCAGAGAAAGCGCCTCACCGGTTGCCGCCGCGCGACCGGTACGGCCAATACGGTGCACGTAGTCTTCCGGCACATTTGGCAGCTCGTAGTTCACCACGTGCGGCAGCTCTTCAATGTCGAGGCCACGGGCGGCGATGTCGGTCGCCACCAGCACGCGGATATCGCCAGACTTGAAGTCCGCCAGCGCACGGGTACGCGCGCCCTGGCTCTTGTTGCCGTGGATCGCCGCACTGCGAATGCCGTCTTTGTTAAGCTGTTCCGCCAGATGGTTCGCGCCGTGCTTGGTGCGGGTAAAGACCAGCACCTGCTGCCAGTTTCCCTGGCCGATCATCTGCGAGAGCAGTTCCCGCTTACGCTTTTTATCCACAAAGTGAACGTGCTGTGTCACCTGTTCGGAGGCGGTGTTGCGGCGCGCCACTTCCACTTCCAGCGGGTTATGCAGCAGTTTTTCCGCCAGCGCCTTGATTTCGTCGGAGAAGGTCGCGGAGAAGAGCAGGTTCTGACGACGCGGCGGCAGTTTAGCCAGCACGCGGCGAATGTCGTGAATAAAGCCCATGTCGAGCATGCGGTCGGCTTCGTCCAGCACCAGAATTTCAACGTTATCCAGCTTCACCGCGTTCTGGTGTTCCAGGTCCAGCAGACGGCCCGGCGTGGCTACCAGCACGTCCACACCGCCGCGCAGCTTCATCATCTGCGGGTTAATGCTGACACCACCGAAAACGACCAGCGAGCGAATGTTGAGATAGCGGCTATAGTCACGCACGTTCTCACCAATCTGGGCGGCCAGCTCACGGGTTGGGGTGAGGATCAGCGCGCGGACCGGGCGACGGCCCTTGGCGTGCGGCTGATTTTTTACCAGCAGCTCTAACAGCGGCAGGGTAAAGCCCGCGGTTTTACCGGTCCCGGTCTGGGCGCTGGCCATCAGGTCGCGGCCCTGCAGGACGGCGGGGATCGCCTGCTGCTGGATTGGGGTTGGCTCAACGTAGCCCTGCTCTGCGATCGCGCGCAGAATTTCCGGGTTCAGGCCAAGGGAATCAAAAGACATAAAAACTCCGAACCGCCCCGACCATCACAGGTGTAGTTTTCAGGGAGATATAACAATTAGGAGGACAAAAACCACAATGTCGCGAAGGGGCGGAGTGTAGCAGCTTTTGTGACGTGGCGCATAAAATATCCCTCAGTTCCCTCGACGAGAAGGGGAATCAGGCATAGTCTTAATCAATCGATTGATTAATTTTTAATGCCGCCATGAATACAACCCCGACGACATCAAAAGGTGAACAGGCCAAAAATCAGCTTATTGCCGCCGCGCTGGCGCAGTTTGGCGAGTACGGGCTGCACGCGACTACCCGGGATATCGCGGCGCTGGCCGGACAGAACATCGCTGCCATTCCCTACTATTTTGGCTCAAAAGAGGATTTATACCTCGCCTGCGCCGACTGGATCGCCGATTTTATCGGCACGCAATTTCACCCGCACGTCGAGGAAGCCACCGCGCTGCTCAGCCAGCCTGCGCCCGATCGCGAGGCCATCCGCCAGCTGATTCTTAATGCCTGTCACAACATGATCCGCCTGCTGACGCACGACGATACGCTCAACCTGAGCAAGTTTATCTCCCGCGAGCAGCTCTCCCCCACTGCCGCCTACCAGCGGGTACACGATCGGGTGATTGCCCCGATGCATACCCACCTGACCCGGCTCATTGCCGCCTATACCGGACGGGATGCCGACGATACCGGGACAATTTTGCATACCCACGCCCTGCTGGGTGAAATCCTGGCCTTCCGTCTGGGCCGGGAGACCATCCTGTTACGCACCGGCTGGACACAATTTGATGAGGATAAAGCCGCGCAGATTAGCCAGGTCATCGCCTGTCATCTCGATCTGATCCTGCAAGGCTTAACGCAAAGGAGCCTGAAGTCATGAAAAAACCTGTCGCCATCCTTCTGGTGGTTGTTGTTTTGCTTGCTGCGGGAGTCGGTGGCTGGCTGTGGTATCAGAGCCATCAGGACCGGGGCCTGACGCTGTACGGTAATGTTGATATTCGCACGGTGAACATGAGTTTCCGGGTCGGCGGACGTCTCGCCTCGCTGAACGTTGACGAAGGCGATGCCATTAAGGCGGGCCAGACGCTGGGTATGCTCGACAAAGCGCCTTTTGAAAATGCGCTGCTGCAGGCCAAAGCCGGCGTGTCCGTTGCCCAGGCGCAGTATGATCTGATGCTGGCCGGCTACCGCGATGAAGAGATTGCCCAGGCCGCGGCGGCCGTCAAACAGGCGCAGGCGGCCTATGACTACGCGCAGAACTTCTATGCCCGCCAGCAGGGGCTATGGAAAAGCCGTACGATTTCCGCTAACGATCTGGAAAATGCCCGGTCATCACGCGATCAGGCCCAGGCGACGCTGAAATCCGCCCAGGACAAGCTGAGCCAGTACCGCACCGGTAACCGTCCGCAGGACATTGCTCAGGCCAAAGCCAGCCTTGAGCAGGCGCAGGCGCAGCTGGCCCAGGCGGAACTGGATCTGCATGACACCACGCTGGTGGCACCGTCTGACGGCACGCTGATGACCCGCGCCGTGGAACCGGGTAGCATGCTCAGCGCGGGCAGCACCGTCTTAACCCTCTCCCTGACCCGCCCGGTCTGGGTACGCGCATACATCGACGAGCCGAATCTCGGCCAGATGCAGCCGGGCCGCGAGCTGCTGCTCTATACGGATGGCCGCCCGGACAAGCCGTATCACGGCAAAGTGGGCTTTGTCTCCCCTACCGCCGAATTCACACCGAAAACCGTTGAAACCCCAGACCTGCGCACCGACCTGGTCTATCGCCTGCGCATCATCGTAACCGATGCGGACGACGCGCTGCGTCAGGGCATGCCTGTTACCGTAAAAGTGAACAACGGGGAACGACATGAATGACGCGGTTATTCAGCTCAACAATCTGGTTAAACGCTTTAAGGGAATGGATAAACCCGCGGTTGCCCCGCTGAACTGCACCATCCAGAAAGGCTATGTCACCGGGCTGGTGGGCCCGGACGGCGCAGGCAAAACCACCCTGATGCGGATGCTGGCCGGCCTGCTGAAGCCGGATGAAGGCTCGGCCAGCGTGCTGGGTCTTGACCCGATTAAGGACGACGGTGCGCTGCACGCCATGCTTGGCTATATGCCGCAGAAGTTTGGCCTGTATGAAGATCTGACGGTGATGGAAAACCTGAACCTGTATGCCGATCTGCGCAGCGTTACCGGCGAAACGCGGCAGAAAACCTTCGCCCGCCTGCTGGCGTTTACCTCCCTCGGTCCGTTCACGGACCGCCTGGCGGGCAAGCTCTCCGGCGGGATGAAACAGAAGCTGGGCCTGGCCTGCACGCTGGTGGGCGAGCCGAAAGTCCTGCTGCTGGATGAGCCCGGCGTGGGCGTTGACCCGATTTCGCGCCGCGAGCTGTGGCAGATGGTGCACGAGCTGGCAGGCGACGGGATGCTGATCCTCTGGAGTACCTCCTACCTTGACGAAGCCGAACAGTGCCGGGACGTGCTGCTGATGAACGAAGGCGAACTTCTCTACCAGGGCGAGCCGACGACGCTGACGCAGAGCATGGCCGGGCGCAGTTTCCTGCTGCACAGTCCGCAGGAATCCAACCGCAAGCTGCTGCAGCGGGTACTGAAACTGCCGCAGATCAGCGACGGGATGATTCAGGGCCGCTCGGTGCGGGTGATCCTCAAAAAAGAGGCCACCGTTGACGATATTCGCCGTGCGCAGGGCATGCCTGAGCTCGAGATGGAAGAAACCGCGCCGCGATTTGAAGATGCGTTTATCGACCTGCTGGGCGGGGCTGGCACATCGGAGTCCCCCCTCGGCGCAATCCTGCACACGGTGGAAGGGACACCCGGCGAAACAGTGATTGAAGCCAAATCCCTGACCAAAAAGTTTGGTGATTTCGCCGCCACCGACAACGTCAACTTCGCAGTGAAGCGCGGGGAAATTTTTGGCCTGCTCGGGCCGAACGGCGCTGGGAAGTCCACCACCTTTAAGATGATGTGTGGCCTGCTGGTCCCAACATCTGGTAAAGCGCTGGTGCTGGATATGGATCTTAAGGTCAGCTCCGGTAAAGCGCGCCAGCATCTGGGCTATATGGCGCAGAAGTTCTCCCTGTATGGCAACCTGACCGTTGAGCAAAACCTGCGCTTTTTCTCCGGGGTGTATGGCCTGCGTGGGCGGGCGCAGAATGAGAAAATTCGCCGCATGAGCGAGGCCTTCGGGTTAACCAGCATCGCCTCTCACGCCACCGACGAACTGCCGCTCGGTTTTAAGCAGCGGCTGGCGCTGGCCTGTTCGCTGATGCACGAGCCCGATATTCTGTTTCTGGATGAGCCAACCTCCGGCGTTGATCCCCTCACCCGCCGCGAGTTTTGGCTGCATATCAACAGCATGGTGGAAAAAGGGGTGACCGTCATGGTCACCACCCACTTTATGGACGAGGCAGAGTATTGCGACCGCATCGGGCTGGTGTATCGCGGCAAGCTGATTGCTCACGGCACCCCCGACGACCTGAAGGCGCAGGCCGCCGACGATGAGGTTCCGGACCCGACCATGGAGCAGGCGTTTATCACCCTCATCCACGACTGGGATAAGGAGAATGCCCATGCGCAGTAATGCCATTTCCTGGCGCAGGGTCCGCGCGCTGTGCGTTAAAGAGACGCGGCAGATCGTGCGTGACCCGAGTAGCTGGCTGATTGCGGTGGTGATCCCCCTGCTGCTGCTGTTTATCTTCGGTTACGGCATTAATCTGGACTCCAGCAAGCTGCGGGTCGGGATATTGCTGGAACAGCAGAGCGAAGAGGCGCTGGACTTCACCCACGCCATGACCGGCTCGCCCTACATTGATGCCACCATCAGCGATAACCGGCAGGAATTAATCCAGAAAATGCAGGCCGGGAAAATTCGCGGTCTGATCGTTATTCCTGTGGATTTTGCCGCCAACATGGCGCGTGCGAATACCGATGCGCCGATCCAGGTCATTACCGACGGCAGCGAGCCGAATACCGCGAACTTCGTTCAGGGCTATGTGGAAGGTATCTGGCAGCTGTGGCAAATGCAGCGCGCCGAGGATCGTGGCGAGACGTTTGAACCGCTGATCGAAGTCGAGACGCGCTACTGGTTTAACCCTGCCGCCATCAGCCAGCATTTTATTATTCCGGGCGCGGTGACCATTATCATGACGGTCATTGGCGCGATACTGACCTCGCTGGTGATCGCCCGCGAGTGGGAGCGCGGCACCATGGAGGCGCTGCTTTCAACCGAAGTGACGCGCGTCGAGCTGCTGCTGTGCAAGCTTATTCCCTACTACTTTCTCGGCATGCTGGCGATGCTGCTCTGCATGCTGGTGTCCGTCTTTATCCTCGGCGTGCCGTATCGCGGCTCGCTGGTGGTACTGTTCTTTATCACCAGCCTGTTTTTACTCAGCACGCTGGGCATGGGGCTGCTCATCTCCACCATTACCCGCAACCAGTTTAACGCCGCGCAGGTGGCCCTCAACGCCGCCTTTTTACCGTCGATTATGCTGTCCGGGTTTATCTTCCAGATAGACAGTATGCCTGCCGTGATCCGCGCCGTGACCTACGTGATTCCGGCGCGCTACTTCGTGAGCACCCTGCAAAGCCTGTTCCTGGCGGGGAATATTCCGGTGGTGCTGATTATCAACACGCTGTTTTTAATGGCCTCAGCGGTGATGTTTATTGGTTTGACGTGGATGAAAACCAAACGGCGACTGGATTAAGGAGCGAACATGTTTCACCGTTTATGGACGTTAATACGCAAAGAGCTGCAATCCCTGCTGCGCGAGCCGCAAACCCGCGCCATTCTGGTGTTGCCGGTGCTGATCCAGGTTTTACTGTTTCCGTTTGCCGCCACCCTTGAGGTGACCAACGCCACCATCGCCATCTACAACGAAGACAACGGCAAACATGCCGTCGAACTGACCCAGCGCTTTGCCCGTGCGAAAGCCTTTACCCATGTCCTGCTGCTGAGAGGCCCGCAGGAGATTAAGCCCACTATCGACACCCAAAAAGCGCTGCTGCTGGTGCGTTTCCCGGCGGATTTTTCCCGCAACCTGGACACCTTCCAGACCGCGCCGATTCAGCTGATCCTCGACGGACGTAACTCCAACAGCGCTCAGATCGCGGCCAACTATCTGCAGCAGATAGTGAAGGATTACCAGCAGGAGCTAATGGCGGGAAAACCGAAACCCAACAACAGTGAACTGGTGGTGCGTAACTGGTACAACCCGAACCTGGACTACAAATGGTTTGTGGTGCCGTCGCTGATCGCCATGATCACCACCATCGGGGTGATGATTGTGACCTCTCTCTCCGTCGCCCGCGAGCGCGAACAGGGCACGCTGGATCAGCTGCTGGTTTCCCCGCTCGCCACCTGGCAAATCTTTGTCGGCAAAGCGGTGCCGGCGCTGATTGTCGCCACTTTCCAGGCCACCATCGTGCTGGGGGTGGGTATCTGGGCCTACCAGATCCCGTTCGCCGGCTCGCTGGCGCTGTTTTACTTCACCATGGTGATTTACGGGCTGTCGCTGGTGGGGTTTGGACTGCTGATTTCCGCGCTCTGTTCGACGCAGCAGCAGGCGTTTATCGGGGTGTTCGTCTTTATGATGCCCGCGATCCTGCTCTCGGGGTATGTCTCGCCCGTTGAGAATATGCCGGTGTGGCTACAGGATCTGACGTGGATAAACCCGATTCGTCACTTTACGGATATCACCAAGCAAATTTATCTGAAGGATGCGAGTCTGGATATTGTCTGGGGAAGTTTGTGGCCGCTACTGGTCATCGCGGCCACGACGGGCTCAGTGGCGTACGCGATGTTTAGACGCAACATCGCGTAGCTTTTTCTCTTTCGTCAGCAACGAGACCACCGCAGGCCCGGCAAGAATAGCCAGACCGGCCAGGGCCAGCAGCAGGTTGTTTTGCAGTACGCGAGACAATAGCCAAAGCACAATCATCGCTGCACCAAAATACCAGGTGGTGGTGAGCTCTTCGAGCACGTCACCCACCTCGCGCCAGCGCGCTTCATGGTGGCGCTGTAAAAACAGCATCGACAGTACGGTGACGCCATAAAGGACGCATAGTCCCAGGCCAACACGCACCAGCGTGCCGCTCATCCAGCCCATCACCAGTACGGCCACGACCAGTAAATGCAACATTATCTGCCAGCAACTCAGGCCAGTTGCGACACGAACACGTTGTTGCCACTTCATGGCTTCTCTCCTGAAGGATTTTTCTCTGCTTAATCAGACTACCGCACTTTACGGAAAATTCCGTAACGCCGCATCTTTTTGTGACGACGACTACACTTTATTTTCATCGGGATAGTCACTCAGGAAGGAGCTTATGACGAAAAAAATGCAGCATTTCTCGCTTAAAGTGCTGACGATAAACATTCATAAAGGCTTCACAGCATTTAACCGCCGCTTCATTTTACCGGAGCTGCGCGACGCGGTGCGCACCGTCAGCGCGGATATTGTCTGCCTGCAGGAAGTGATGGGCGCCCACGAAGTGCATCCGCTCCACTTTGAAAACTGGCCCGACACGCCGCACTACGAATTTCTGGCCGACACCATGTGGAGTGATTACGCTTATGGCCGCAATGCGGTCTATCCTGAAGGGCATCACGGCAACGCGGTGCTGTCGCGTTATCCCATTGAACATTACGAAAACCGCGACGTTTCCGTCGGGGAGAGTGAAAAACGCGGGCTGCTTTACTGCCGCATTACACCGCCCGATCTTGATCTGCCGATCCATGTCGGCTGCGTTCACCTGGGACTTCGCGAAGCCCATCGTCAGGCGCAGCTGAAAATGCTGGCCGAATGGGCCAACGCGCTGCCTGACGGTGAACCTGTTGTCGTGGCAGGCGATTTCAACGACTGGCGACAGCGGGCAAACCATCCGTTGAAAGTGGATGCCGGGCTGGAGGAGATTTTCACCCGGGCGAACGGCAGGCCTGCGCGCACGTTTCCGGTGCGGTTTCCGCTGCTGCGCCTTGATCGCATTTACGTGAAAAATGCCCATGCCAGCAGCCCTACCGCGCTGGCGCTCCTCAACTGGCGGCATCTTTCCGACCATGCCCCGCTCAGCGCGGAGATCCACTTATGAAATGTTCCTGGCAGGAAGGCAACCGGATCACGCTGCTGGTCAACGGGGACGAGTATTACCCGGCCGTGTTTAAGGCAATTGATAACGCTCAGCAGAAGGTGATCCTCGAAACCTTTATCTGGTTCGAAGATAACGTTGGCAAGCAGTTGCACAGCGTGCTGCTGCGCGCCGCCCGACGCGGCGTCAAAATTGAGGTGCTGCTGGATGGCTATGGCTCGCCGGACCTCAGCGACGCGTTCGTTAATGAACTGACCGCCGCGGGCGTGGTGTTCCGCTACTACGATCCTGGCCCTCGCCTGTTCGGCATGCGGACCAACCTTTTCCGCCGGATGCACCGCAAAATTGTGGTGGTGGATGAGACGGTAGCGTTTGTTGGCGGCATTAACTACTCCGCGGAACATATGTCCGACTATGGCCCGGAAGCGAAGCAGGACTACGCGATCCGCATTGAAGGCCCGGTGGTACAGGACATTTTACTGTTTGAGCTGGAAAACCTGCCGGGGAAAGAGGCCGTTCGCCGCTGGTGGCGACGCCATCATCGCCCGGAAGAGAACCGCAAGCCCGGCGAAGCGCAGGCGCTTTTCGTCTGGCGGGATAACGGTGAGCACCGGGACGATATTGAACGTCACTATCTTAAGATGCTGGCCAACGCGAAGCGCGAAGTGATCATCGCCAACGCCTACTTTTTCCCGGGCTATCGCCTGCTGCATGCCATGCGCAATGCGGCCCGACGCGGGGTGCGGGTGAAGCTGATTGTGCAGGGCGAGCCGGATATGCCCATCGTCAAAGTCGGGGCGCGGCTGCTGTATAACTATCTGGTGAAAGGCGGCGTTCAGATCTACGAATATCGCCGTCGGCCGCTGCACGGCAAAGTCGCGCTGATGGACGACCACTGGGCAACCGTCGGTTCCAGTAACCTTGATCCCCTTAGCCTGTCGCTCAATCTGGAAGCCAACCTGATCATTCACGATCGCCAGTTTAACCAGACCCTGCGGGATAACCTGCAGGCGCTGATCGTCAACGACTGCGTGCGGGTGGATGAATCCATGGTCCCCAAACGCACCTGGTGGAACCTGGGCATCAGCGTGGTGGTGTTCCACTTCCTGCGCCATTTCCCGGCGATGGTCGGCTGGCTGCCGGCGCATACGCCGAAACTGGCGCAGGTGGACCCGCCGGTACAACCGGAAATGGAAACCCAGGACCGTATTGAAGCGGAAGACGGAGGCAAACCCTGATGTCGAAATCACATCCGCGCTGGCGGCTGGCAAAAAAGATCCTGACCTGGCTGTTTTTCATCGCCGTCGCGGTTCTGCTGGTGGTCTACGCGCAGAAAGTTGACTGGGAAGAGGTGTGGAAAGTTATCCGCAACTATAACCGGATGGTGCTGCTGGGGGCGCTTGGGCTGGTTATCGTGAGCTACCTGATGTATGGCTGCTATGACCTGCTGGGCCGGGCTTACTGCGGCCACAAGCTGGCCAAACGTCAGGTCATGCTGGTGTCGTTTATCTGCTACGCCTTTAACCTGACGCTGAGCACCTGGGTCGGGGGGATTGGCATGCGCTATCGCCTGTACTCGCGCCTGGGGCTGCCAGGCGGGACAATTACGCGCATTTTTTCCCTGAGCATCACCACCAACTGGCTGGGCTATATTCTGCTTGGCGGGGTGATATTTACTGTCGGCGTGGTACAGCTGCCCGCGCACTGGTATATCGACGAAACCACCCTGCGCATACTGGGCATCGTGCTGCTGTTGATTATCGCCGTTTATCTCTGGGCCTGCGCGTTTGCGAAACGTCGTCATATGACGATCAAAGGGCAAAAACTGGTATTGCCCTCGTGGAAGTTCGCAGTGCTGCAGATGGCCGTGTCCAGTGCTAACTGGATGGCGATGGGGGCGATTATCTGGCTGTTGATGGGTGAAGACGTGAATTACTTCTTCGTGCTGGGCGTGCTGCTGGTGAGCAGTATTGCCGGGGTGATCGTGCATATTCCGGCGGGGATCGGCGTGCTGGAGGCGGTCTTCATCGCTCTGCTGGCCGGAGAACATGTCTCTCAGGGCACCATCATTGCGGCCCTGCTCGCCTACCGCATGCTCTATTACTTCCTGCCGCTGGCGCTGGCAACGGTCTGTTATCTGGTGCTGGAGAGTCGGGCGAAGAAGTTACGGGCGAAGAACGAGAAGGCGATGGCCAAATAAAAGCAAAACGGCAACCTTGTTGCCGTTTTTAGTGTTTGTTCCCTCTCCCGTGGGAGAGGGTCAGGGTGAGGGCACCAGACCGCACCGCCACCCGGCAAAACAACCTTAGCGACGGTTGCCGAAAATGCGCAGCAGCATCAGGAACAGGTTGATGAAGTCCAGATAGAGCGTCAGCGCGCCCAGAATCGAGTATTTGCGCAGGTTGGAGCTGTCGCGCACGTCGATCTGTTCGCCAATATTTTTCAGCTTCTGGGTGTCATACGCCGTCAGTCCCACGAAGACCACCACCCCAATGTAGGTCACCGCCCACATCAGCGCTTCGCTCTTCAGCCACAGGTTTACCAGCGACGCCAGCACGATCCCGATCAGCCCCATGAACAGCATGCTGCCGAAGCCGCTCAGATCGCGTTTGGTGGTGTAACCGTAGAGGCTCATCGCACCAAACATCCCGCCGGTTACCACGAAGGTGCTGGCGATGGAAGAGTAGGTGTAAACGATGAAAATGCTGGAAAGCGTCAGCCCCGTTAACGCCGAATAGAGCATAAACAGGGTCGTTGCCATGCCGGCACTCAGCTTTTGCACCAGGCCTGAGAGCACAAACACCAGCGCCAGCTGCGCGATAATCAGCCCAAAGAAGGTGATTTTGCTGGAGAAGATAAACATCATCAGCTCAGGGGTGTTCGCTGCATACCACGCGATAAACGCGGTAAGCAGTAAGCCGACCGTCATCCAGCCATACACCTGAGCCATATACGTCTGCAGCCCGCTACGGGTCTGCTGTACTATTGAATCGGAACGCGGAAATCGGTCCATGATTCACTCCTGATTAAGATTAAGTAGACACACACGTTAAGAGTAACACATCCACGTAAACCGACTACCAACGGCTGGCGGCCTGTTTATCGCTGTCGCGGGATTCAACCCACCGTTCGCCTTCCGGCGTGGCCTCGCGCTTCCAGAACGGCGCTCTGGTTTTAAGGTAATCCATAATGAACTCCCCGGCGGCAAACGCGCTGCCGCGGTGTGCGCTGGTCACCCCGACGAAGACAATCTCCTCGCCAGGCCACATCTCACCGATGCGGTGAATCACCGTGACGCGCCCAAGCGGCCAGCGGCTTCGCGCCTGGTCCACAATCTCCGCCAGCGATTTCTCCGTCATGCCGGGATAGTGTTCCAGCGTCAGCGCCTTCACGCTGTCGCCGAGGTTGTGGTTGCGCACTTTGCCGGTGAAGGTAACAACGGCACCGTCTTCATCGCGCTCCGCCAGCCAGCTGTATTCTGTACCAACACTGAAGCGCTCAGGACCTACCAGAATTCGGGTTTCCGCCATCTTAGCCCCCTGTCACCGGCGGGAAGAAAGCCACTTCATCCCCTGCCTTCAGCGGATGGATGAATTCCACCAGCGTCTGATTCACGGCGGCCAGCAGCTTGCCTTCGTCCAGCGCCAGCGCCCAGCGGTCGCTTTGTGCCGCCAGATGCGCACGCAGAGCCGCAACGTTTTCAAAAGAGGCATCCAGCGTCAGGCTGTCGGTATTCACCAGTTCACGCACCTGGGCAAAAAAGAGCACCTTAATCATCGCTGTCCACCTTAAAATCACCGGATTTGCCGCCGCTTTTTGCCAGCAGGCGAACCGGGCCAATCACCATATCTTTCTGTACCGCTTTGCACATGTCGTAGATGGTCAGCGCGGCGACGGAGGCTGCCGTCAGCGCCTCCATCTCCACGCCGGTTTTCCCGGTTAAACGGCACAGCGATTCAATGCGCACGCGGCTGTGCTCCGGCTGCGCCTGCAGGTTCACTTCCACTTTGCTCAGCATCAGCGGGTGGCAAAGCGGGATTAAGTCCCAGGTGCGTTTCGCGGCCTGAATACCCGCAATACGGGCCGTGGCAAATACGTCACCCTTGTGATGACTGCCGTCGATAATCATCGCCAGCGTTTCAGGCAGCATGGTAACGAACGCTTCCGCGCGCGCCTCGCGCACCGTTTCCGCTTTGGCGGAGACGTCCACCATATGCGCTTCGCCAGCGGCGTTAATGTGGGTCAGTTGTGACATAGCTTATTTCTTTAAATGGGGATGAAAATTACACGGACGGGTACGGGCATCCAGCTGCGGGGCGATGATATTTTCCCACGCGGTGCGGCAGGCTTTGGTCGAACCCGGCATGGCGAAAATCAGGGTTTTGTTAGCCACCCCGGCAACGGCACGCGACTGCAGCGTGGAAGTCCCAATCTCTTCAAAGGAGAGCATGCGGAACACCTCGCCGAAGCCTTCCACTTCGCGGTCGAACAGCGGGATCAGCGCTTCAGGTACCTGATCGCCCGTGGTAAAGCCGGTGCCGCCGGTGATCAGCACCACCTGCACCTCATCACTGGCGATCCACTGAGAGACCTGCGCGCGAATGGCGTAGCGGTTCTCTTTGACGATCGCTTTATCGACGATCTTATGTCCTGCGTCATGGGCCGCCTCGCGCAGCCAGTGGCCGGAGGTATCATCCTCTTCGCCACGGCGATCGGAAACGGTAAGGATAGCAATGCGTGTCGGGATAAATTCCGCGCTGACCTGACTCATCTTCTGATTCCTTCTTAAGACTGGTTACCCGCCGATGTAGGACAGGTTCTGAGTAATGCCGGTATTGCCCTGATGCAGGAAGTGGGTCTGTTTTTTATGCGTCAGGGCCTCAGAGATCCGCGCTTCAAGCGCACTCTGCTGGGTATCATCTGCCAGCAGATCGCGTAGCTCAACGCCACCGTCGCCAAACAGACATAAGTGCAGTTTGCCCACGGAGGAGACGCGCAGACGGTTACAGCTGGCGCAGAAGTCTTTCTCATAGGGCATGATGAGCCCTATCTCACCTTCGTAATCCGGGTGGCAGAAGACCTGCGCCGGGCCGTCGCTGCGCTGGCGGATCTGGTGGATCCAGCCGCGTTTCAGCAACTCGTCGCGCAGCACCATGCCGGAGATGTGGTGGCGGCGGAACAGCTCGCTGCCCTCGCCGGTTTCCATCAGTTCAATAAAACGCAACTGAATGGGGCGGGATTTGATCCACGCCAGGAAGGTGTCGAGCTGGTGATGGTTTACATCACGCATCAGCACCGTGTTGACTTTGACTTTTTCGAAGCCAGCCGCAAATGCCGCGTCGATGCCGTCCATGACCTGCCGGAATTTATCCTGGCCGGTAATGGCGTGGAACTGACGGGCGTCCAGGCTATCGACGCTGACGTTGATCGCCGTCAGCCCCGCATCACGCCAGATGGCCACATCGCGGGCCATACGGTAACCGTTGGTGGTCACCGCAATCTGGCGAATGCGTTCGTTTTCACGCACCGCGGCAATGATGTCGGGGAAATCACGGCGCAGCGAGGGCTCTCCGCCGGTAAGGCGCACTTTTTCGGTGCCGAGCTCAGAGAAGGCGCGCGTGACGCGGCGCACTTCATCCACGGAGAGAAAGCCGTTATTGGTGACGCTGCCCGGTTTGTAGCCGTCGGGCAGACAGTAAGTGCAACGGAAGTTGCACACATCGGTAATCGACAGACGTAAGTAATAAAACTTACGCGCGAAAGCATCAGTAAGTTGTGAAGCCATGTACACCTTTCCAGATACGGGAGGCACAGTCATTTCTTTCTGTACCCTGGTGGCAAATTCGCCACGGCCAGAGCGCCATATCTTTCGACACAGGCACAAAGGCTAGAGTGTATGTTTTCAAATTTGAAAACGTGGTTATGGCGATAGTAGCGCGTAAATCCTCTCACCGCTATTCTCGCTTAACGCTATATAAATAACTACATAACGACATAATCGTGTATTTTCGCTACAGAATACTCAAAAACAGCCTCTTCGCATTGATATGTGTCATTTTGCGTCCGGTAGGGCATCGTCTTTTAGGGGTAGTTAAGGTAGTGTTACGCAGATCAAACGTGATAAGGAACAGGTATGCGCAATCGCACTTTTGCGGATCTTGACCGTGTGGTCGCACTCGGCGGAGGCCACGGTCTCGGGCGAGTGATGTCCTCATTGTCTTCACTCGGCTCCAGACTGACAGGGATAGTGACAACCACGGATAACGGTGGCTCTACGGGGCGCATCCGACGTGCGGAAGGGGGTATCGCCTGGGGCGATATGCGCAACTGCCTGAACCAGCTGATTACCGAACCGAGCGTCGCCTCGGCGATGTTTGAGTACCGTTTCGGCGGGAATGGGGAACTTTCCGGGCATAACCTCGGAAATTTAATGCTTAAGGCTCTCGATCACCTGAGCGTGCGCCCGCTGGAAGCCATCAATCTGATACGTAATCTGCTAAAAGTGGATGCGTTCCTGATCCCGATGTCTGAACAGCCGGTCGATTTGATGGCCATCGACGTGGATGGCCATGAAGTGTATGGCGAAGTGAATATCGACCAGCTAACCCTGCCGCCAAAAGAGCTGATGACCTACCCCGCCGTTCCCGCCACGCGCGAAGCGGTTGAGGCCATCGCCGAGGCGGATGTGATCCTGATCGGACCCGGCAGTTTTTACACCAGCCTGATGCCGATTCTGCTGGTGAAAGAGCTGGCGCAGGCCTTGCGCAGAACCCCTGCTCCGATGGTCTACATCGGTAACCTGGGCCGTGAACTGAGCCCAGCTGCGGCCAGCTTGTCGCTGGCGGACAAGCTGGAGCTGATGGAGCAGTACGTCGGGAAGAAAATTATCGACGGCGTGGTAGTGGGACCGAAAGTTGATGTGTCAGGGATTGGCGAACGCCTGGTGATACAGGAGCCGCTGGAGGCCAGCGATATCAAATATCGTCATGACAGGCACTTGCTGCGCGAAGCGCTGGAGAAGGCGATTCAGGCGCTGGGCTAGGCGCATTTTGTGCGGCCTGATGCCCTCATCCC
>NZ_POVL01000200.1 GCF_002939185.1 Enterobacter sichuanensis
ATTTTCAGCTTGATCCAGATTTTTAAAGAGCAAATATCTCAAACGTGACTCGTAAGTCAGTTTTGAGATATGACGGCAGGTGACTTTCACTCACGAACCAGCAAGTGGCGTCCCCTAGGGGATTCGAACCCCTGTTACCGCCGTGAAAGGGCGGTGTCCTGGGCCTCTAGACGAAGGGGACGTGTCAGTCTCAATCGCAAGACGCCTTGCT
>NZ_POVL01000201.1 GCF_002939185.1 Enterobacter sichuanensis
CCGTTGCCCGGATAGCTCAGTCGGTAGAGCAGGGGATTGAAAATCCCCGTGTCCTTGGTTCGATTCCGAGTCCGGGCACCACTATTCATAAGGCCTCGCTGCAAAGCGGGGCTTTTTCCTTTCTTAGCTACGGTAGATTTCTGGTCGTTGCAACACGTTATTTGTTTGCTGGATTTCTCGCCATTTTCGCAGATGTTCGTTACTTTTA
>NZ_POVL01000202.1 GCF_002939185.1 Enterobacter sichuanensis
GGGAGAGGGCCAGGGTGAGGGGCTCAGACCGCACCGAGCTGCATCTGGCTCCGGGGGGGATTGACTCGCTGCGCTCGCCCTGCGGGCAGCCTGTTCGCTGCGCTCCCAGTCTGTCCAACTGGCTGTCGCCAGTTGTCGAACCCCGGTCGGGGATTCTCATCCCCCCAGAGGTGTGCAACATGCGAAAAAAAAGCCCGCATTTTCATG
>NZ_POVL01000203.1 GCF_002939185.1 Enterobacter sichuanensis
TTGTTCTTGGTAGAGCTGGGTGCCTCAATGATGGTGGCATCCACCAAAGTGCCTTGGGTCATCATGACGCCTGCTTCGGCCAGCCAGCGATTGATGGTCTTGAACAATTGACGGGCCAGTTGATGCTGCTCGAGCAGGTGGCGGAAATTCATGATGGTGGTGCGATCCGGCAGGGCGCTATCCAGGGATAATCGGGCAAACAGGCG
>NZ_POVL01000204.1 GCF_002939185.1 Enterobacter sichuanensis
TATGGAGATAACAAAGCCAGTATCGATCGAGTAGACAATGTGATGGCCGACGCCAGTAAAGCTGTCGCTGAGTCATTGCGCGCTTTGGATTCCAGCACCGGTGGGAACACGGCGAATGTCACTGACTTGTCGAAGACACTTGCTGATTTTACCCAGGCGTCTGCTACGCAAATCAATTCGCTAAAGGTCACGGTTAACGGTCAGTC
>NZ_POVL01000021.1 GCF_002939185.1 Enterobacter sichuanensis
CTTTCCCATAAAGTTCTTTTTCAAATATACTGTGAAGACTTAGAGCCTTCGTAGCTGGATTTGAAAAATTTCTTTCGGAGAGTGCTCCAGGCCACAGTTGTGGCTATAGGGTTCAGTTATCTAAAGCCCCGATTTATCGGGGTTTTTTGTTATCTGACTACAGAATAACTGGGCTTTACGCCCTTTTTTTATGTCTTGGGGGTGGGCTTGTCCACATTAGAGCAAAAATTAACAGAGATGATTACTGCACCGGTCGAAGCACTGGGCTACGAACTGGTCGGCATCGAATTCGTTCGCGGCCGTACATCGACGCTGCGCATCTATATTGATAGTGAAGATGGCATCAATGTTGATGATTGTGCTGATGTCAGCCACCAGGTGAGTGCGGTTCTTGATGTTGAAGATCCGATTACCGTTGCGTACAACCTGGAAGTTTCCTCACCTGGCCTCGATCGCCCGATGTTCACGGCCGAGCACTATGTGCGCTTTACCGGTGAAGAAGTGGCTCTCGTTCTGCGTATGGCCGTACAGAACCGCCGTAAATGGCAGGGAATTATCAAAGCCGTTGATGGTGAAATGATCACGGTGACAGTCGAAGGCAAAGATGAAGTGTTCGCGCTGAGTAATATCCAGAAGGCGAACCTGGTTCCCCACTTTTAACAGTCTGGATTGAGGTGAAAAGCCCGCGATGAACAAAGAAATTTTGGCTGTTGTTGAAGCCGTCTCCAACGAGAAATCACTGCCGCGTGAGAAGATTTTCGAAGCGCTGGAAAGTGCACTGGCTACAGCAACCAAGAAAAAATACGAGCAAGAGATCGATGTTCGCGTAGAAATCGATCGTAAAAGCGGTGACTTCGATACATTCCGTCGTTGGGTAATCGTTGAAGAAGTGACCCAGCCGACCAAAGAGATCACGCTGGAAGCGGCACGTTTTGAAGACGAGAGTCTGAACGTGGGTGACTACGTTGAAGATCAGATCGAATCTGTGACCTTCGACCGTATCACCACCCAGACCGCCAAGCAGGTTATTGTGCAGAAAGTGCGCGAAGCCGAGCGCGCGCTGGTTGTCGATCAGTTCCGCGATCAGGAAGGCGAAATCATCACCGGCGTGGTGAAAAAAGTGAACCGCGACAACATCTCCCTGGAGATCAAATCCGAAGGGTTGCCGGGTAACGCTGAAGCTGTGATCCTGCGTGAAGATATGCTGCCGCGTGAAAACTTCCGTCCAGGCGACCGTATCCGTGGTGTTCTGTACGCTGTCCGTCCAGAAGCGCGCGGTGCGCAGCTGTTCGTGACCCGTTCTAAACCAGAAATGCTGGTTGAACTGTTCCGTATCGAAGTACCGGAAATCGGTGAAGAAGTTATCGAAATTAAAGCGGCGGCTCGCGATCCGGGCTCCCGCGCGAAAATTGCGGTGAAAACCAACGACAAGCGTATCGACCCGGTCGGTGCTTGCGTCGGTATGCGTGGTGCGCGTGTCCAGGCAGTCTCTACTGAGCTGGGCGGCGAACGTATTGATATCGTTCTGTGGGATGACAACCCGGCACAGTTCGTGATCAACGCAATGGCTCCAGCTGATGTGGCGTCTATCGTTGTTGACGAAGACAAACACACTATGGATATCGCTGTTGAAGCGGGCAACCTGGCGCAGGCAATCGGCCGTAACGGTCAGAACGTACGTCTGGCGTCACAGCTGAGCGGCTGGGAACTCAACGTGATGACCGTTGATGACCTGCAGGCTAAGCATCAGGCTGAAGCCCATGCGGCGATCGATACCTTCACTAAATACCTGGATATTGACGAAGATTTCGCCACTGTTCTGGTTGAAGAAGGTTTCTCTACGCTGGAAGAACTGGCCTATGTGCCAATGAAAGAGCTGCTGGAAATCGACGGTCTGGATGAACCAACCGTTGAAGCCCTGCGTGAACGCGCTAAAAACGCACTGACCACCCTGGCACTGGCTCAGGAAGAAAGCCTTGGCGATAAAAAGCCGGCTGATGACCTGCTGAATCTGGAAGGTCTTGATCGTGCGATTGCGTTCAAGCTGGCTGCCCGTGGTGTTTGTACGCTGGAAGATCTCGCCGAGCAAGGCGTTGATGACCTGGCTGATATCGAAGGTTTAACCGACGAGAAAGCCGGCGAGCTCATCATGGCCGCACGTAATATTTGCTGGTTCGGCGACGAAGCGTAATAAACTGTAGCAGGAAGGAACAGCATGACTGATGTAACTGTAAAATCGCTGGCTGCCGAGATTCAGACCTCCGTGGACCGCCTGGTACAGCAATTTGCTGATGCAGGGATCCCGAAGTCCGCTGATGACTCGGTGACCGCGCAAGAAAAACAAACCTTGTTAACGCACCTGAACCGTGAACACGGCTCTACGCCTGACAAGCTGACGCTGCAGCGCAAAACGCGTAGCACGTTGAATATCCCTGGTACCGGTGGCAAAAGTAAATCGGTACAAATTGAAGTCCGCAAGACGCGCACCTTTGTAAAACGTGATCCGCAAGAGGCAGAACGTCTTGCCGCGGAAGAGCAGGCACAGCGTGAAGCGGAAGAACAAGCTCAGCGTGAAGCGGAAGCAACCGCCAAACGTGAGGCAGAATTAAAAGCTGAACGTGAGGCCGCAGAAAAAGCGAAACGCGACGCAAGTGATAAAGTGAAGCGTGACGCTGCGGAAAAAGACAAAGTGAGCAATCAACAGACAGACGAAATGACCAAAACCGCCCAGGCTGAAAAAGCCCGCCGTGAAAATGAAGCTGCCGAGCTGAAGCGTAAAGCGGAAGAAGAAGCCCGCCGCAAGCTGGAAGAAGAAGCACGTCGTGTGGCTGAAGAAGCGCGCCGTATGGCAGAAGAAAACGAGAAGAACGGTGTTGATACCGCTGAGCAGTCTGAAGATACCAGCGACTATCACGTGACCACTTCTCAGCATGCGCGTCAGGCTGAAGATGACAACGACCGTGAAGTAGAAGGTGGTCGTGGCCGTGGTCGCAATGCGAAAGCGGTGCGTCCGGCGAAAAAAGGCAACAAACACGCTGAGTCTAAAGCAGACCGTGAAGAAGCGCGTGCAGCCGTGCGTGGCGGTAAAGGTGGTAAACAGCGTAAAGGTTCTTCTCTGCAGCAGGGCTTCCAGAAGCCAGCTCAGGCGGTTAACCGTGACGTTGTGATCGGCGAAACCATCACCGTTGGCGAACTGGCAAACAAAATGGCGGTAAAAGGCTCTCAGGTCATCAAAGCGATGATGAAACTGGGCGCCATGGCGACCATCAACCAGGTGATCGACCAGGAAACCGCACAGCTGGTTGCTGAAGAGATGGGCCACAAAGTTATCCTGCGTCGTGAAAACGAACTGGAAGAAGCGGTAATGAGCGACCGTGATACGGGTGCTGCGGCAGAACCGCGCGCACCGGTAGTGACCATCATGGGTCACGTTGACCACGGTAAAACCTCTCTGCTCGACTACATTCGTTCTACGAAAGTGGCCTCCGGTGAAGCGGGTGGTATTACCCAGCACATCGGTGCATACCACGTAGAAACTGACAACGGCATGATCACCTTCCTGGATACCCCAGGCCACGCCGCGTTTACCTCAATGCGTGCTCGTGGTGCGCAGGCGACGGATATCGTTGTTCTGGTTGTTGCTGCAGACGACGGCGTAATGCCACAAACCATCGAAGCTATCCAGCACGCGAAAGCGGCGGGTGTGCCGGTTGTGGTTGCAGTGAACAAGATCGATAAACCAGAAGCGGATCCGGATCGTGTTAAAAACGAACTGTCCCAGTACGGCATCCTGCCGGAAGAGTGGGGCGGCGAAAGCCAGTTCGTACACGTGTCTGCGAAAGCGGGTACCGGTATCGACGATCTGCTGGATGCGATCCTGCTGCAGGCTGAAGTTCTGGAGCTGAAAGCCATCCGTAACGGTATGGCGAGCGGTGCGGTTATCGAATCCTTCCTGGACAAAGGCCGTGGCCCGGTTGCTACCGTTCTGGTTCGTGAAGGTACCCTGCATAAAGGCGATATCGTTCTGTGTGGTTTCGAATACGGTCGCGTGCGTGCGATGCGTAACGAACTGGGTCAGGAAGTGCTGGAAGCAGGTCCGTCCATTCCAGTGGAAATCCTTGGCCTGTCCGGTGTACCGGCTGCCGGTGACGAAGTGACCGTTGTGCGTGACGAGAAGAAAGCGCGTGAAGTTGCACTGTATCGTCAGGGCAAATTCCGTGAAGTTAAACTGGCTCGTCAGCAGAAATCTAAACTCGAGAACATGTTCGCGAACATGGCTGAAGGCGAAGTTCATGAAGTGAACGTCGTACTGAAAGCTGACGTTCAGGGCTCTGTGGAAGCGATCTCCGACTCCTTACTGAAACTGTCGACTGACGAAGTGAAAGTGAAGATCATCGGTTCTGGTGTCGGTGGTATCACCGAAACCGACGCTACCCTGGCTGCTGCGTCCAACGCCATCCTGGTTGGCTTCAACGTGCGTGCTGATGCTTCTGCTCGCCGCGTGATCGAAGCTGAAAGCCTGGATCTGCGTTACTACTCCGTCATCTATAACCTGATCGACGAAGTGAAAGCAGCGATGAGCGGTATGCTGTCGCCTGAGCTGAAACAGCAGATCATCGGTCTGGCTGAAGTACGTGACGTCTTCAAATCACCGAAATTCGGTGCAATCGCGGGCTGTATGGTTACCGAAGGTACCATCAAACGTCACAACCCAATCCGCGTTCTGCGCGATAACGTGGTTATCTATGAAGGCGAGCTGGAATCCCTGCGCCGCTTCAAAGATGACGTTAACGAAGTCCGTAACGGCATGGAATGTGGTATCGGCGTGAAGAACTACAACGACGTTCGCGTAGGCGATATGATCGAAGTGTTCGAGATCATCGAAATCCAGCGTACCATCGCTTAATCTTCGTTAAGATTGCTGATTGTAGGCCGGGTAAGCAAAGCGCCACCCGGCAACTATTTCAAAAGGGGCTGAATGCCCCTTTTTTGTCTGGAGAATTTATTATGGCGAAAGAGTTTGGTCGCCCACAGCGCGTCGCGCAGGAAATGCAGAAAGAGATCGCCCTCATTCTGCAACGTGAAATTAAAGACCCCCGCGTCGGCATGATGACCACCGTGTCGGGTGTAGAAATGTCCCGCGACCTGGCCTATGCCAAGGTGTTCGTCACTTTCCTGAACGACCAGGACGAAGCGGCAGTGAAAAACGGCATTAAAGCGCTGCAGGAAGCGTCAGGTTTCATCCGCTCTCTGCTCGGCAAAGCAATGCGTCTGCGTATCGTTCCAGAACTGACCTTCTTCTACGACAACTCGCTGGTTGAAGGGATGCGTATGTCCAACCTGGTGACCAGCGTGGTGAAACATGACGACGAGCGTCGTGTTAACCCGGCGGACGACAGCAAGGAGGACTGATGAGTCGTCCTCGTCGTCGTGGTCGCGACGTGCATGGTGTGCTGCTGCTGGATAAACCCCAGGGCGCTTCCAGCAACGACGTGCTGCAAAAAGTGAAGCGCATTTACAACGCCAACCGTGCGGGCCACACTGGCGCGCTCGATCCGCTGGCAACCGGCATGCTGCCGGTCTGCCTGGGAGAGGCGACAAAGTTTTCCCAGTACCTGCTCGACTCCGATAAACGTTACCGCGTTATCGCTAAACTGGGCCAGCGCACGGATACCTCCGATGCTGATGGCCAGGTGGTCGAAGAGCGCCCGGTGACGTTCAGTGCGGAACAGCTTGATGCTGCCCTGGAGAGCTTCCGCGGGGACACGATGCAGGTGCCATCGATGTATTCGGCACTGAAATATCAGGGAAAAAAACTCTACGAATATGCGCGCCAGGGCATCGACGTCCCGCGTGAAGCCCGTCCGATCACCGTGTATGAGCTGCTCTTTATTCGCCACGAAGGTGATGAGCTGGAACTGGAAGTACACTGTTCGAAAGGCACCTATATTCGTACCATCATCGATGACCTGGGCGAGAAGCTGGGCTGTGGCGCGCATGTGATCTACCTGCGTCGCCTGGCGGTCAGTAAATACCCGGTTGAGCGGATGGTGACCCTGGAACAGCTGCACGCGCTGGTTGAACAGGCACACGCGCAGGGGATAGCGCCGGCCGATTTGCTCGATCCTCTGCTGATGCCGATGGATAGCCCGGCAGCGGATTTCCCGGTGGTTAATCTTCCTTTAATATCGTCCGTTTACTTTAAGAACGGCAACCCGGTTCGTACGGCGCAAGCGCCGCAGGAAGGGCTGGTTCGCGTGACTGAAGGTGACGACGGTAAGTTCATCGGAATGGGCGAAATGGATGGCGAAGGGCGCGTTGCGCCGCGTCGTCTGGTCGTCGAATATCCGGTCGACGCGTGACGGCGATAACGGCTCACCTTGCGATAAGCAGGGGAGACGAGTAGAATATCGCCGCTTAACGCCTGGTGAATTGTTTAACAATCCGCGAGGCGTACATGGGGTCGCTGAATTAGAGATCGGCACCCTTACATTCTTTATACTTTGGAGTTTGAAAATGTCTCTAAGCGTTGAAGCTAAAGCTAAAATCGTTTCTGAGTTTGGTCGTGGTACTAACGACAGCGGTTCTACCGAAGTTCAGGTTGCACTGCTGACTGCACAGATTAACCACCTGCAGGGTCACTTTGCAGAGCACAAAAAAGATCACCACAGCCGTCGTGGTCTGCTGCGTATGGTTTCTCAGCGTCGTAAACTGCTCGACTACCTGAAACGTAAAGATGTTGCACGCTACACCGCGCTGATCGAGCGTCTGGGTCTGCGTCGCTAAGTCTTGCGAGTTTCAGAAAAGGGGGCCTGATGGCCCCTTTTTTCAACCAGACGGCAGCAATTCACTGGAAACTATTGTATTGTTGCTATAAATGATCTTCATTGCAGAGGTTCGCGCGGCTAATGAGAGGCTTCACCCATGGGGGTGTTGGTTGTCATTAGTCGCGAGGATGCGAAGAAGGTCGGGTCAAATCGACAGCACACCGGTGGTGTGCTGTCAAACATTTAAGAAAGGACAGAATTTTGCTGAATCCGATCGTTCGTAAATTCCAGTATGGTCAACATACCGTCACGCTGGAAACCGGTATGATGGCTCGTCAGGCTACTGCTGCCGTTATGGTAAGCATGGATGACACCGCGGTATTCGTTACCGTTGTGGGTCAGAAAAAAGCTAAACCAGGTCAGGACTTCTTCCCACTGACCGTTAACTACCAGGAGCGTACTTACGCTGCCGGTAAAATCCCGGGTGGCTTCTTCCGTCGTGAAGGCCGTCCAAGCGAAGGCGAAACCCTGATCGCGCGTCTGATTGACCGCCCGGTTCGTCCGCTGTTCCCGGAAGGCTTCGTTAACGAAGTTCAGGTTATCGCGACCGTTGTGTCCGTTAACCCACAGGTTAACCCGGACATCGTTGCGATGATCGGTGCGTCCGCTGCCCTGTCACTGTCTGGTATTCCATTCAATGGCCCAATCGGTGCGGCGCGCGTGGGTTACATCAACGACCAGTACGTGCTGAACCCGACTCAGGAAGAGCTGAAAGAGAGCAAGCTGGACCTGGTGGTTGCCGGTACTGAAGCCGCTGTGCTGATGGTTGAATCCGAAGCTGAACTGCTGAGCGAAGACCAGATGCTGGGCGCTGTGGTCTTCGGCCACGACCAGCAGCAGGTTGTTATTCAGAACATCAACGAACTGGTGAAAGAAGCCGGTAAACCACGTTGGGACTGGCAGCCTGAAGCAGCAAACGACGCGCTGAACGCACGCGTTGCTGCACTGGCAGAATCTCGCCTGAGCGATGCTTACCGTATCACTGACAAACAGGAGCGTTATGCTCAGGTTGACGTGATCAAAGACGAAACCATCGCCACGCTGGTTGCTGAAGACGAAACGCTGGATGCTAACGAGCTGAGCGAAATTCTGCATGCCATCGAGAAAAACGTGGTGCGTAGCCGCGTGCTGGCAGGTGAGCCACGCATCGATGGCCGTGAAAAAGACATGATCCGTGGTCTGGATGTGCGTACTGGCGTGCTGCCACGTACTCACGGTTCTGCGCTGTTCACCCGTGGTGAAACGCAGGCGCTGGTAACTGCGACGCTGGGTACTGCACGTGACGCGCAGATCATCGACGAACTGATGGGCGAGCGCACTGACAGCTTCCTGTTCCACTATAACTTCCCTCCGTACTCCGTTGGTGAAACCGGTATGGTTGGTTCGCCGAAGCGTCGTGAAATTGGTCACGGTCGTCTGGCGAAGCGCGGTGTGCTGGCTGTGATGCCAGATGCGGACAAATTCCCGTACACCGTCCGTGTGGTTTCTGAAATCACCGAATCCAACGGTTCTTCTTCTATGGCTTCCGTATGTGGTGCCTCTCTGGCGCTGATGGATGCAGGCGTGCCAATCAAAGCCGCCGTTGCGGGTATCGCAATGGGTCTGGTGAAAGAAGGCGACAACTATGTTGTTCTGTCTGACATTCTGGGCGACGAAGACCACCTGGGCGATATGGACTTCAAAGTGGCGGGTTCCCGCGACGGTATCTCTGCGCTGCAGATGGATATCAAAATTGAAGGTATCACCAAAGAGATCATGCAGGTTGCTCTGAACCAGGCTAAAGGTGCACGTCTGCACATCCTGAGCGTGATGGAACAGGCGATTAACGCGCCGCGTGGTGATATCTCTGAATTCGCTCCGCGCATTCACACCATCAAGATCAATCCAGACAAGATCAAAGATGTTATCGGTAAGGGCGGTTCCGTTATCCGTGCGCTGACCGAAGAGACGGGCACCACGATCGAAATCGAAGATGACGGTACTGTGAAAATCGCAGCAACCGACGGCGAGAAAGCGAAATTCGCGATCCGTCGTATCGAAGAGATCACCGCAGAAATCGAAGTGGGCCGTATCTACAGTGGTAAAGTGACCCGTATCGTTGACTTTGGCGCATTTGTTGCCATCGGTGGCGGTAAAGAAGGTCTGGTTCACATCTCTCAGATCGCTGACAAGCGCGTTGAGAAAGTGACCGATTACCTGCAGATGGGTCAGGAAGTACCGGTTAAAGTTCTGGAAGTTGATCGCCAGGGCCGTATCCGTCTGAGCATTAAAGAAGCAACTGAGCAGTCTCAGCCAGCTGCTGCGCCTGAAGCACAGGCTGCAGAACAGCAAGGCGAGTAAGTTGCGATTTGCCCTCCGCTTTGCGGAGGGCCTGGTATCAGGCAGGACGCCTTGTTAAGCCGCCGGGGGACAGGACGTTCATCCAATAGTTGTCTTCGGGAGTGGGAAATGAAGCCTTTTTTGCGCTGGTGTTTCGTTGCGACAGCTTTAACGCTGGCAGGATGCAGCAACTCTGCCTGGCGTAAGAGCGAAGTCCTCGCAGTGCCATTGCAACCGACTTTGCAGCAGGAAGTGATTCTGGCACGCATGGAACAAATACTTGCCAGTCGGGCTTTAACCGATGACGAACGCGCACAGCTTTTATATGAGCGCGGAGTGTTGTATGATAGTCTTGGTCTGAGGGCATTAGCGCGGAATGATTTTTCACAAGCGCTGGCTATCCGACCTGATATGCCTGAAGTATTCAATTACTTAGGCATTTATTTAACGCAGGCAGGCAATTTTGATGCTGCCTATGAAGCGTTTGATTCTGTACTTGAGCTTGATCCAACTTACAACTACGCGCACTTGAATCGCGGTATCGCATTGTATTACGGCGGTCGTGATAAGTTAGCGCAAGATGATCTGCTGGCGTTTTATCAAGACGATCCTAATGATCCTTTCCGTAGCCTGTGGCTTTACATCGTTGAGCAGAAGCTCGATGAGAAGCAGGCAAAAGAGGCACTGAAACAGCGCTTCGATAAATCGGATAAGGAACAGTGGGGATGGAACATTGTCGAGTTCTACCTGGGCAACATTAGCGAAGCAACGCTGATGGAACGCCTCAAGGCGGACGCAACGGATAACACCTCGCTCGCTGAGCATCTCAGTGAAACCAACTTCTATTTAGGTAAGTACTACCTAAGTCTGGGGGATAAGGACAGCGCTACGGCACTGTTCAAATTAGCGGTTGCTAACAACGTACACAACTTCGTTGAGCACCGTTATGCATTGTTGGAATTATCGCTCTTGGGCCAGGAGCAAGACGACCTGGCAGAATCGGACCAGCAATAGCTGACGACATAAACATCAGCCCGTAATCTTTTGATTGCCATCACCTTAACTGGTGAGGGCGTTGTTGTTCGTCAATACACCTACTTTGAGCCGGTTCACACTTTTCAATGAAAATTGCTAATCATTTTCACGATGAGCTAAGTAGACTGGCCGCCATTGACATTGAGGCACTCGTACTACATGGCTGAATTCGAAACCACTTTTGCAGATCTGGGCCTGAAGGCTCCTATCCTTGAAGCCCTTAACGATCTGGGTTACGAAAAACCATCTCCGATCCAGGCTGAGTGTATCCCACACCTGCTTTCTGGTCGTGACGTGCTGGGCATGGCCCAGACTGGTAGCGGTAAAACTGCAGCGTTCTCGCTGCCGCTGCTGAACAACATTGATCCGGACCTGCGTGCACCGCAGATCCTCGTCTTGGCTCCAACCCGTGAACTGGCTGTTCAGGTTGCTGAAGCCATGACGGAATTCTCTAAACATATGCGCGGCGTAAACGTGGTAGCCCTGTACGGCGGCCAGCGTTATGACGTGCAGTTACGCGCCCTGCGCCAGGGCCCACAGATTGTTGTCGGTACGCCGGGCCGTCTGCTGGATCACCTGAAGCGCGGTACGCTGGATCTCTCTAAACTGAGCGGTCTGGTACTGGACGAAGCAGATGAAATGCTGCGTATGGGCTTCATCGAAGACGTTGAAACCATCATGGCGCAGATCCCGGACGGTCATCAGACCGCGCTGTTCTCTGCCACCATGCCTGAAGCTATCCGTCGCATTACCCGCCGCTTCATGAAAGAGCCGCAGGAAGTGCGTATTCAGTCCAGCGTGACGACTCGCCCGGACATCAGCCAGAGCTACTGGTCTGTGTACGGCATGCGCAAAAACGAAGCGCTGGTACGTTTCCTGGAAGCGGAAGATTTTGATGCGGCGATCATCTTCGTTCGTACCAAAAACGCGACCCTGGAAGTGGCTGAAGCCCTGGAGCGTAGCGGCTACAACAGCGCAGCGCTGAACGGCGATATGAACCAGGCCCTGCGTGAGCAGACGCTGGAGCGTCTGAAAGACGGTCGTCTGGATATCCTGATTGCAACCGACGTGGCAGCACGTGGCCTGGACGTTGAGCGTATCAGCCTGGTGGTTAACTACGACATCCCGATGGATTCCGAGTCTTACGTTCACCGTATCGGTCGTACCGGTCGTGCGGGTCGTGCGGGCCGTGCGCTGCTGTTCGTTGAGAACCGCGAGCGTCGTCTGCTGCGTAATATCGAACGCACCATGAAGCTGACCATTCCAGAAGCCGATCTGCCAAACGCAGAGCTGCTGGGCAAACGCCGTCTGGAAAAGTTCGCCGCGAAAGTCCAGCAGCAGCTGGAAAGCAGCGATCTGGATCAGTACCGTGCGCTGCTGTCCCAGATCCAGCCTGTTGCTGAAGGCGAAGAGCTGGATATGGAAACCCTGGCAGCAGCACTGCTGAAGATGGCGCAGGGCGAACGTAGCCTGATCGTGCCGCCAGATGCACCGATGCGTCCTAAGCGTGAATTCCGTGACCGTGACGATCGCTTCGAACGTCGTGGCGACCGTAACGATCGTGGCCCACGTGGCGACCGTCCAGAGCGTGGTGGTGAAGACCGTCCACGTCGTGAACGTCGCGATGCGGGTGATATGGAGCTGTACCGCATTGAAGTGGGCCGTGATGATGGCGTTGAAGTGCGTCACATCGTTGGCGCGATCGCCAACGAAGGCGACATCAGCAGCCGTTACATCGGTAACATCAAGCTGTTCGCATCCCACTCTACCATTGAGCTGCCAAAAGGCATGCCGGGTGAAGTACTGCAGCACTTTACGCGTACCCGCATCCTGAACAAGCCGATGAACATGCAGCTGCTGGGCGATGCACAGCCACGTCCTGACCGTGGCGGCGAACGTCGTGGCGGCGGCCGCGGTTTCGGTGGCGAGCGTCGTGAAGGCGGTCGCAGCGAAGGTCGCGGTGGTGAAGGTCGTCGTTTCTCCGGCGAGCGTCGCGAAAACCGTGGCCCACGTCGTGAAGAAGGCACCAGCCGTCGTCGTTTCGGTGACGCGTAAGCCTTGCACTTCTGACGTAAAGTAAAATATACAGCCCCGATAGACGCTATCGGGGCTTTTTTTATTCCCTTTGTACTCTTGTACTGGTACAGTGCGTCACATTAAAATGCAGAACCGCATGATTGACTGGAGAAAAGGCTGTATGGCGACACTAACCACCACCCAAACGTCACCTTCGCTGCTTGGCGGCGTGGTGATCATCGGCGGAACCATTATAGGTGCCGGGATGTTTTCCCTGCCCGTGGTCATGTCCGGTGCGTGGTTCTTCTGGTCGCTGGCCGCACTGGTCTTTACCTGGTTCTGTATGCTTCATTCCGGGTTGATGATCCTCGAAGCCAACCTGAACTACCGCATTGGCGCGAGCTTCGACACCATCACCAAAGATCTGTTAGGCAAAGGCTGGAACCTGGTCAATGGACTCTCCATCGCGTTTGTCCTGTACATCCTGACCTACGCCTACATTTCGGCGAGCGGCTCGATTCTGCATCATACCTTCTCGGAGATGTCGCTGAACGTTCCGGCGCGTCTGGCAGGATTGTGCTTTGCACTGGGCGTGGCGTTTATCGTCTGGATGAGTACCAAAGCGGTGAGCCGGATGACGGCCATTGTACTGGGCGCAAAGGTGATCACCTTCTTCCTGACGTTCGGCAGCCTGCTGGGGCACGTAACGCCGGCAACGCTGTTTAATGTCGCCGAGGTGAACACCTCGTATACGCCGTATCTGCTGATGACACTGCCGTTCTGTCTGGCCTCGTTTGGCTACCACGGTAATGTGCCGAGCCTGATGAAGTACTACGGCAAAGATCCGCGCACTATCGTGAAATGTCTGGTCTACGGTACGCTGCTGGCACTGGGGCTGTATGTCATCTGGCTGCTGGGAACCATGGGCAACATCCCGCGTCCGGAATTTATTGGCATTGCGCAGAAGGGCGGTAACATTGATGTGCTGGTGCAGGCGTTGAGTGGCGTTCTGAACAGCCGCAGTCTGGATCTGCTGCTGGTGGTATTCTCCAACTTTGCGGTGGCAAGCTCGTTCCTCGGCGTGACGCTGGGCCTGTTTGACTACCTGGCGGATCTGTTTGGCTTCGATGACTCCGCGATGGGACGCTTCAAAACTGCGCTGCTGACTTTCCTGCCTCCAGTCGCGGGTGGCCTGCTGTGGCCGAACGGCTTCCTGTACGCCATCGGCTATGCCGGTCTGGCTGCGACCATCTGGGCGGCAATTGTGCCGGCGCTGCTGGCCCGCAAATCACGTAAACGCTTCGGCAGCCCTAAATTCCGCGTCTGGGGCGGCAAACCGATGATTGTACTGATTCTGGTGTTTGGGGTGGGTAACGCGCTGGTTCACGTGCTGTCGAGTTTTAACCTGTTGCCTGTGTATCAGTAAGTTTTTGTGCCGGATGGCGGCTACGCCTTATCCGGCCTACGCGATCCCGTAGGCCCGGTAATCGAAGCGCCACCGGGCAAAAGGGCTACCCCACCAGCTCCTCTTTCACCTGCATCGCCAGCTCAAAGGAGTGCAAACGCGCCTGGTGATCGAAGATCTGGCCGTTAACCATAATCTCATCGGCCTGCGTCTCACGCAGCACCGCTTCCAGCCCGTGACGCACCTTCGCTTTATCACCCACCAGTGACATGCTCAGCGCCTGTTGAACACCATACTGCTCGGAGGCTGACCAGAGCTGATGCATATTTTCCACTGGCGGCGGAAGCTGGCCCGTCTCACCACGACGCAGCTTCACAAACGCCTGCTGCATAGAGGTAAACAGGAATTCTGCGTCGCGATTGCTGTCGGCGGCAATGATGTTGATACACACCATCGCGTACGGTTTCTCCAGACGCTCAGACGGTTTGAAATGGGTGCGGTAGAGATGCAGCGCCTGATGCAACATATCCGGCGCGAAGTGCGAGGCAAACGCAAACGGCAGCCCCAGCTGTGCGGCAAGCTGCGCGCTATACAGACTTGAGCCTAACAGCCAGACCGGGATCTTCTCACCATAACCGGGTACCGGGCGCACGTGCGGGTTCGGGTCTCGCGCATCGAACCAGTCCACCAGTTCCGCCACGTCGCGTGGGAAGTTGTCGATATCGCCGCTCATATGGCGGCGGAGGGCGCGCATGGTGGGCTGATCACTCCCCGGCGCACGGCCAAGCCCTAAATCTATACGACCCGGATAGAGCGTATTCAGCGTGCCAAACTGCTCGGCAATCACCAGCGGGGCGTGGTTAGGCAGCATCACGCCGCCGGACCCCAGGTGCAGAGTGGTCGTATTTGCCGCCAGATAGCCAATCAGAACCGAGGTTGCCGCACTGGCGATGCCGACCATGTTGTGGTGCTCGGCCAGCCAGTAACGGTGATAGCCACGTTTTTCGGCCAGACGAGCGAGATCGAGCGAGTGCGAAAAGGCTTCTCGCGCCGAGGAGCCTTGAGGGATCGGCGCCAGATCCAGCACCGAAAACGGAAGGGTTTTGTCAGTCATAACAGCTCACTTTGTCGACGGTCAATCATTAATAGTGCATTAAAAAATGATAACCGTTGTTAACAAAGTGAGCCTTTTTTAGGCCTGCAGCTCCAACCCGGCCAGACGTCGCCAGTAGCCGTTGCAGTCGCTATTAGCCTGCAGCGCCAGAGGCTCGGCACCATTTTCGTTGGCGCGGAAGGCATCCAGCATCGCGAACACGCCGTTATCGAGCGGCGACAGGCGCACCATATCTACCAGCCCATCCATCGACGCCAGCTCGTTGCCCAGGTTATAGACATAGCCGCTCATGGTCTGAATGCCGTTCAGGACAAACACCTGCTGATTCTCCTGCGACAGCATGCTGCGCCCGTTCGGGTACTTAATGCAGCAGGTTTCGCACTCGTCTTTCGGACGGTCTTCCGAGCGCGCGGTAAAGCAGCGGGCGGAATAGGCCAGCGGCAGATGCCCGTAGCTCAGCACTTCCACTTCAAACTTGTTGCGAATGCCCAGCTCTTCGCACTGCGTGAGCAGGTTTGCCAGCCAGTCGCGGGAGAGCTCAACCGGCATGCACCAGCGCGTCATTCCCTGTTTCAGCAACAGGCGCAGGGTCACGGCGTTGTAGCAGTTCAGGGCATGGCCCGCGACAAACGGCAGCCTGCGTTCGGCGCACATGTTCACTACGCCGAGATCGCTTGCTTCCAGCAGGAACTCGCCGTTCTCCACGTAGCGCTTTAGCTCGCCCAGTTCAGAAGCGGCCTGTACCAGGGCGAGCGTCGAAAGCACCACCTGTTTGCCGCTTCCGGCGAGGGTCTTCGCCATCTCCAGCCAGTCGCCCACTTTGGTGGCCCGGCGCTTGCTGCATACCGCTTCGCCGAGGTAAATCACATCGGCGCTGCTGCTGGCGGCCTGTTGATAAAAGTCTTCCAGCGTCTCTTTTGGCCAGTAGTAAAGCACCGGCCCTAATGAATATTTCATGATTTTCTCACTGCCATTTACGGTGATACGCGCCCAGCGTGGTTTGCGTGCCTTCCGACATCGACCCCAGCGTCTCCATCCATGCCGGCTGCGGGGCGTAGTGCTGCGGGTCCGCCATGCAGCGGTCGATGGCCTGACGCCAGACTTTCGCAACCTGGCTCACGTAGGCCGGGCTGCGCTGGCGACCTTCGATTTTCACCGAGGCAATATTGGCCGCCAGCAGTTCCGGCAGCAGCGCCAGCGTGTTGAGGCTGGTGGGCTCTTCCAGCGCGTGGTAACGCTGGCCGTCGACCAGATAGCGCCCTTTACAGAGGGTTGGATAACCAGCGTTTTCGCCGTCCTGATAGCGGTCGATCAGCACCTCATTCAGACGAGACTCCAGCCCCTGCGGCGTTTGCTGCCAGCGAACAAAGCGGGCAGGGGAGCAGGCCCCGACGGTATTGGGTGATTCACCGGTTAAATAGGAGGAGAGATAGCAACGGCCTTCGGCCATGATGCACAGGCTGCCAAAGGCAAAAACTTCCAGCGGCACTGGCGTGACGCGCGCGAGTTGCTTAACCTGATGAATGGAGAGTACGCGCGGCAGCACCACGCGGGCTACGTCAAAGTTTCGGTGATAAAAACGTACGGCCTCTTCGTTGGTGGCAGATGCCTGAACAGAGACGTGGCGCTCAATATGGGGATAGCGTTCTGCCGCATACTCAAGCATGGCGAGGTCGGCCAGAATCAGCGCATCGGCTCCCAGCTGTGCGGCCATATCCACCGCGCGCTGCCAGCGGGCGTAACCGTCAGGATGGGCAAAGGTATTAATGGCAATGTGCAGTTTGCGGCGGTGCTGGTGAACGAAGTTAACGGCTTCCTGAAGCTTTTTCTCCGTAAAGTTGAGGCCAGCAAAATGGCGGGCGTTAGTATCATCTTTCAGCCCGATATAGACCGCATCGGCCCCATTTTCGATGGCCGCCTTAAGCGCCGGAAGGTTTCCGGCTGGGCAGAGCAGCTCCATAATTTATCCTGATGTAGTCGATCGCAAAAATGTTAACGAGCTGGGATTTTAATTAACCCATACGCGACAATTTTTGATTTAAGGCAGCTAATGGCGTATTGATGGCACCAATAATGAGCGTCACCGGACGACGGTTTGTTGATTTACGCCGCTATGTTATGTGCCGGATATGGCAAAATAGCGGGACTATAGCTATCAGGGAGTAAAGCTCGTGCTGGATAAACTGCGTTCACGTCTCGTACAATTTGGTCCATCAATGCTGAGCGTGCCGGTAAAACTGGCGCCGTTCGCGCTTAAACGTCAGGTGCTGGAGCAGGTCCTGAGCTGGCAGTTCCGTCAGGCGTTGCAGGATGGCGAGCTGGAGTTCCTGGAAGGACGCTGGTTAAGCATCGACGTGCGTGACATCGGGCTGCGCTGGTTTACCTCGGTTGAGAATGACCAGCTGATCGTACGCGAATCCGCTGACGCGGACGTGAGCTTCAGCGCCAACGCCAGCGATCTGCTGATGATTGCCGCGCGTAAGCAGGATCCGGATACGCTCTTCTTCCAGCGCCGTCTGGTGATTGAAGGCGATACGGAGCTGGGCCTGTACGTGAAAAATTTAATGGATGCCATTGAGCTGGAGCAGATGCCGAAAGCGCTGCGCGTGATGTTAATGCAAATGGCAGATTTCGTTGAGGCCGGGCTGACAACCCCGCCGGACAGTAAACACACTTCAGTAGGTGAGCCATGCTGATTCGAGTCGAAATTGGGATTGATGCGCCGGGGATTGATGCGTTGCTGCGACGTTCTTTTGAGAGCGATGCCGAAGCCCAACTGGTCCACGATCTCCGCGAAGACGGCCTGATTACGCTGGGGCTGGTTGCCACCGATGACGAAGGTCAGGTGGTGGGCTATGTGGCCTTCAGTCCGGTCAGCGTTCAGGGCGAAGAGCTCCAGTGGGTAGGAATGGCACCGCTGGCGGTGGATGAAAGCTATCGCGGGCAGGGGCTGGCGCGCCAGCTGGTCTATGAAGGGCTGGATTCACTGAATGAGTTCGGTTACGCGGCCGTTGTCACGCTGGGCGATCCCGCGTTTTATAGCCGTTTAGGCTTTGAACAGGCCGCGCATTACGATCTTCGCTGCCGCTGGCCGGGCACCGAATCCGCCTTCCAGGTTCATCGTCTGGCGGACGACGCGCTCAACGGCGTGCATGGCCTGGTAGAGTACCACGACCATTTTAATCGCTTTTAAGCAGGCTCTCGCGTAGCGCCTCAAAAGAGCCGTCTCCGGTCACGAGGCGCTCTTTCTGGCGCTTCGTCAGCTGTTTAATGCGGTATTCCAGCCTCAGCGCCAGGGAACGATCGCCCACGGCGGCTGAAAATGCCAGCTGCAATTCCCCTTTCCCCCGCAGCGCCTTTGCGCCTTTCCCCGTTTGATGTTGTAAAAAACGCCGCGCCACATCGGTGGTGATCCCGGTGTAGAGGGCGTTATCAGCGGTTCGGACAAGATAGAGAAACCAGCACACGGTAAACAGATTCAGTATGTTAAGGTGACCGCACCATAGCATGAGAGAGAGCGAAAATGGAAACACTGGCCGCCATTAACCGCTGGCTGGCGAAGCAGCATGTCGTCACCTGGTGCGTATACCACGAGGGAGAAATGTGGTGCGCAAATGCGTTTTACTACTACGATCCTGAGCGCGTCGCGTTTTACGTTATGAGCGAAGACAAAACGCGTCATGCGCAGATGACCGGCCAGCAGGCAAAAGTCGCGGGCACGGTGAATGGTCAGCCTAAAACGGTCGCGCTGATCCGTGGGGTGCAGTTTAAAGGGGAAATCCGTCGTCTGGATGGAGAAGAGAGCGACGCGCGTCGTAAGCACTACACGCGCCGCTTTCCGGTTGCCGCTGCGCTAAAAGCCCCGGTGTGGGAAATCCGCCTCGATGAGCTGAAATTTACCGACAACACCCTGGGCTTTGGCAAGAAGCTGCACTGGTTACGCGCCGAGCAGGCGTAGCGCTTCGCGGTTAAACGCCGGGAGATCGTCCGGGGTCCGGCTGGTGATCAGCTGGTCTTTGTCGTTGACCACCTCCTGATCGTAAAACTCGGCACCCGCATTTTTCAGATCGATAACGATCGGTTTCACCGCCGTGAGCTTACGACCGCGTACCACCTCCGCGCTGATCAGCAGCTGCGGGCCGTGGCAGATGGCAAAGACCGGTTTGCCGGTAGAGACAAAATCCCGAGTGAAGGTCACGAAGCGCTCGTCCCCGCGCAGGGTGTCCGGCGAGTGGCCGCCGGGTAACAGCAGGGCGTCAAAATCGGAGGGGCTAACGTTATCGATAGTCTCGTCGATGGTCACGCTGGCCTCGCCCTTATGGCCTTTCACCGTTTTGCCCGCTTCTTTCTCAATGGTGATCACTTCATGTCCCGCCTTGCGGAACGCCTCTGCAGGAGAGGTGAATTCTGAATCTTCAAACTCGTCGGTAATCAAGACTGCGATTTTCTTGCCCATGCTTCCTCCGTTGTTTTGGCTTCAGACTGATTTTTCTCCGCTTGTGGTAAATACTTACCTGTAACAGACTTCTAAGTGTGGTCGACCACGACGAGTTCGCAAACGGACAATTCTGTAAAGGGGAGAAGATGAGCCAGGTACTGATAACAGGCGCAACCGGGCTGGTGGGCGGACATTTGCTGCGCCTGCTGATTCAGGATCGTCGCGTGAATTACATCGCCGCCCCGACGCGACGACCGCTCGCCGACGTCTCCGGCGTCTTTAACCCCCACGACCCGCAGCTGACTGACGCGCTGGCGCAGGTGCAGGATCCGATTGAGATCGCCTTTTGTTGTCTTGGCACGACCCGGCGTGAGGCGGGCAGTAAGGAGGCGTTTGTGCATGCGGACTACACGCTGGTGATTGATACGGCGCTCACCACCAAAAGGCTGGGGGCCAAACATTTCCTGGTGGTCAGCTCGCTGGGGGCCAGCGCCGGATCGCCCTTTTTCTACAACAAGGTGAAGGGCAAAATGGAAGAGGCGCTGATTGCCCAGAAATGGGAGTACCTGACGATTGTTCGTCCCTCCATGCTGCTGGGACACCGGGACGAACGGCGTTTTAATGAGTCAATCTTCGCACCGCTGTTCCGCATTCTTCCCGGAAACTGGAAATCAATTGAAGCGCGGGATGTGGCGCGCGCGATGCTGAAAGAGGCGTTATCTCCTTCGAAAGAAGGGGTGAACATTATCCCGTCGGCAAAACTGCGTGAAATCGCACAGGGCGAGGCGTAAACTCCCCCGGCTAATTACCTAATACTCTCCGGGGAATGCTATGACTGGTCAGTCTTCATCTCAGGCGGCAACACCTGTTCAATGGTGGAAGCCCGCACTCTTCTTTCTCGTGGTCCTTGTTGGACTCTGGTATGTGAAATGGCAGCCGTACTACGGCAAAGCCTTCACTGCCGCCGAAACACACAGCATCGGAAAATCTATTCTCGCGCAGGCTGATGCCAGCCCGCTGCGGGCGGCGTGGGATTACGCCATGGTCTATTTCCTTGCCGTCTGGAAAGCGGCCGTTTTAGGCGTCATTCTGGGCTCGCTGATACAGGTGCTGATCCCGCGACACTGGCTGATCAAAACCCTGGGCCAGCCGCGCTTTCAGGGCACGCTGCTGGGGACGGTTTTCTCCCTGCCGGGCATGATGTGCTCCTGCTGTGCCGCACCGGTGGCCGCAGGGATGCGTCGCCAGCGCGTGTCGATGGGCGGTGCGCTGGCGTTCTGGATGGGCAACCCGCTGCTCAACCCGGCAACGCTGGTGTTTATGGGCTTTGTGCTGGGCTGGCATTTCGCGTTCATCCGTCTGGTGGCCGGGTTACTGACTGTGCTGGTGGTGGCGACGCTGGTGCAAAAATGGGTGAAGGATACTGCCGTCGAGCCTGCGTCCGTTGAGCTGGACGTCAGCGAGCCGCAGGGTGGTTTCTTCGCACGCTGGGGCAAGGCGCTATGGCAGCTTTTCTGGAGCACTATCCCGGTCTATATCCTGGCGGTACTGGTTCTGGGGGCGGCGCGCGTCTGGCTGTTCCCGCATGCGGATGGCGCTATCGACAACACGCTGATGTGGGTGATTGCGATGGCCGTTGCAGGCTGCCTGTTTGTTATCCCGACGGCCGCAGAAATTCCCATAGTACAAACCATGATGCTGGCTGGCATGGGCACCGCGCCGGCACTGGCGCTGCTCATTACCCTGCCTGCCATCAGCCTGCCGTCACTCATCATGCTGCGTAAGTCATTCCCGGCGAAAGCGCTGTGGCTCACCGCGGGGCTGGTGGCGTTGAGTGGGGTGATAGTGGGGAGTCTGGCGCTGATGTAAAAAAGCCCGGCGGCGCTAGCGCTTACCGGGCCTGGAGTCGGGTGTGGATTACTTAATGTAAGTAAACGCGGTGGTGACGTGTTTCACGCCGCTCACCCGGCTGGCGATATCTGCCGCCGCTTTCCCTTCACGGTCGGTTACCAGACCCAGCAGGAACACTTCACCGTTTTCCGTCGTCACTTTCACGTTGGAAGATTTGACCTGATCCGAGCCCAACAATTGGGAACGCACTTTGGTGGTGATCCAGGTATCGGATGAGGCCTCACCCAGACCAATGGGTTTGCCCTGGCGCACTTCGTTAAAGACTTCAGTGGTTCCTTCAACACCCATCGCAATTTGTTTAGCGCGAGAGGCGAGTTCCATGTTCGGCGCCTGGCCTGCCAGCAGCACTTTGCCCTGATAAGCCGTCACGTTGATACGCGCTTCTTTCTTGATTTGTTCATCTTTCGACAGCGCACTGTTAACGCGCAGCTCCAGCGTACCGTCATCCACCTGCGTACCCACAGTACGTGGATCGGTTGCCGCTTTGGTGCCGACTGCGGCGGTACCCACAACGGCCGCAGCAATACATCCCTGAAGCAGTAATGCAGACATAAGGACTGCGAGGGTCGATAAAGCCTTCATAAGAACTCCTTAATCATCCTGGTGAGGGAAAAGCGTGTTATCGATCAAATCACATAAGCAGTTCACCGTGAGCATATGCATCTCCTGAATGCGTGCGCTCCGGTGAGACGGAATGCGGATTTCCACATCCTGCGGCCCCAGCAGACCCGCCAGCTCCCCCCCGTCATAGCCGGTTAAGGCCACAATAGTCATGTCGCGGGTGACGGCGGCTTCAACGGCTTTAACAATATCCCGGCTATTGCCGCGCGTGGAAATGGCCAGCAGCACATCTCCGGCATGACCCAGAGCGCGCACCTGCTTTGCGTAAATTTCGTCATGCAGACGATCGTTAGCAATCGCTGTTAAGACCACATTATCGGTATTAAGTGCAATGGCAGGTAAACTGGGGCGTTCTGTTTCAAAACGATTGATCATGCTGGCAGCAAAATGCTGTGCGTTGGCGGCGGAAGTCCCATTGCCACAACAGAGGATTTTGTTGCCGTTAAGCAGGGATTGCACCAGCGTCATTGCGGCACGAGAGATAGCATCCGGAAGGGCTTCCGCCGCGGCAATCTGAGTCTGGATGCTTTCTGTGAAGCACACTTTAATTCTTTCGAGCACGTTATCCCTTTTAAATCTTAATTATGCGTCTTCGCCAAAAGCGTTTTTAAGCCATTCGATCTCATTTCCGGTGAAGGCTATCACATCGAACCGGCAATCCACAGTATCAAAACTCCCATTATGGCGGGCAAGCCACAAGTGGGCAGTCTGTAATAATTTATGTTGTTTGGCGAGCGTCACGCTGGCGGCAGCACCGCCAAAACGGGAGGACTGTCGAAAGCGGACTTCGACAAACACAATCACCTGACCCTCTTTCATGATCAGATCGATTTCGCCGCCACGTCCGCGAACGTTAGCTGCGATAAAGCGCAGTCCTTTGCCTTCAAGCCAGCGACGCGCCTTTAATTCCCATGCGTCGCCGGTCTCTTTACGGCTTAACTGGCCGGGACGATTTGCCCCTGCTGGTATTTGAGCCATGATAACTTCCTGTTGATCACGCAGTCCTGAGTCGCGGTCAGATCGCCGGTGTTGCCGTTAAGCTCAAAGCCCGGCACCTGACGCATCTGGGTAAAGTGGTTCGCCAGCGCCCAGGCATCGACACCCATCGCATACAGACGCGCCAGCGAGTAATCGTTACGCACCGCGCCCAGCGCCTGCTGCATCAGCGCCGGGTTGCTGCCAGCCAGCATCGGGATTTCGCTGTACTGCAGACCGTCCATCTCCAGGCGGAAATCCGGACCTGCGGTGCCCTGCGCGCTGCGGGAGCTGGCATAGAGCGTTGCGCCACTCTGGCTGCCGTTACGCATCGCGATCATCGGTTTGATAAAGGCGATCTCCTGTGGCGTGGCAACGATATAGGCTGCATCCACTTTACCGCCGCCGCTAATCTGCGCGTCAGTTGGTGGGGCAGGGATCGTCAGACCGCCAATGGTCACCCCCTGCTGCTGCGGCAGGCTCGCGGTGACCGGGCTACCGTTAAGCGCAATGCCTGCCCCGCCGTTTACGCCCGCGCGCAGTTCAGAGACGGAACCGAATTTCTGCTGCAGCACCACGCCACCACCCAGCTTCTGCCACTCATCGGCAAAAGCATTGGCCACGCGATCGCCCAGCGTGCTGCGTGGGATGAGCAGCAGTGGAGCCTGTTTGCCCTGCTCGTGAATATGACGCGCCGCGTCGCGGGCTTCATCTTCCGGTGAGAGCGCGAAGTAGCAGATATTGGCCCGGTTCTGCACCTGCTCAGGCTGGTTGAGCGCCAGCACGTTCAGCGTGGTGTTGCTCTTCATCAGCTCTTCCACGTTATTTTTCAGCAGCGGGCCGACAACGATGCTGGCACCGTCCTGTTGAACCTGCGCCAGAACCTGATCAAGCGGTTGCGAGCTGGTGTCATAGATTTTCAGCTCAGCGCCAGGGTTAGCGCTGGCGGTTGCCACGGCCTGCGGCTGAGCGGCAGGTTGAGCGGTGGGCTGAGTGGTCTGCGACTGAGGCTGTTCCGCTGTCGCGGGCGCCGTGGTCGGCGCGGCTTGTGTCTCTGCCGGCGCCTGAGCCGGCGTGGCTGGCTCTGGCGTCGCGGCTGGAGGCGTTGTCGGGGCCGTCACCGGGTTTTGCATCGTGCCCTGCGCCGGGGTTTGCGCTGTGGTCAGGTCGCTGGTCTCCGCGGCGGAAGGGCTGACAACGTCGCTCACGTTCGCCGCCTGTGCGGCCTGGGCGGGCACTGCGCTGCCGGTCACGGGCGTGGTACCGTTCTTCGCCGCTTCAAAGCCCTGCTGAATGGTACGGCCAAATACCGCCGCCTGGCCGTTTAACGGCAGAAGCAGGGCGATTTTGCTGGTGGAGGCAGGCTTAAAGTTCTGCACGTTAACCAACTGAGTGGGCAGCATTTTCGCGCCCGGGTTCTGCGGGTAGCGTGTCTGCCAGTCGGTAATACCGGCTTTCAGCATTTTTGGATCGCTGCGGTTGTTAAACCACATCTGCTGCAGATCCAGCCAGCCCTGCAGCACGTTTTCATCCGCGTTGATGACCAGCGCCTGAGCCTGTTCCTGGGTCATCGAGGCAAGCGCCTGCCAGGTGGCATCGATATTTTTCTGCTTATCCGCACCGCCAAGCAGCGGCTCCTGGGCAATCAGCGCTCGCAGCAGCGTCAGGGAAGGGCGTCCCTGTTCAGCGGTAATGCCCGTCTGCCAGAAACGGGCCTGCTGATTTTTATCCAGCGCGCTCACGTCGATGTCGCCGAGGATCTTCTTCGCGGCGGCGTAATCTTTCAGTGCGACATTCAGCTCGGCGGAGAGCAGGCTCTGCTCACGGCGCTGGGTGTCGTTAAGATCTTTCGGCAACTGGTTGAACAGCTCGGCGGCCTGCTGGGTTTTCCCCTCTTTCAGCAGTGCACGAATGGCGAGTAATTGCCAGTTGATCCTGGTATCATTTGAACTCTGCGACATTTGTTGCAGATAAAAGCCAGAATCAGCCTGAGCAGACCCCTGAAGATGGGCTGTGCTCTGGTCAGGTGCCTGAGTGCCACAGCCTGCAAAGATCAGGGCTGCCAGCAGAAGCGGCACGCTGCGCGTGGCTTTTTTTCGAAGAAACGTTAACGGTACCATACTGTATCCAGTGATTTTTTACGCAATGCTCAATATTAAAACGGCAATACGGACGAAACAATGAAACAACACGAAACGGCAGATAATTCTCAAGGCCAGCTTTATATTGTACCTACTCCTATCGGGAATTTATCTGATATTACCCAACGTGCGCTGACCGTATTGCAAACTGTTGATTTAATTGCCGCTGAAGATACCCGACACACCGGTTTACTGCTTCAACATTTCGCCATTAACGCCCGTCTGTTTGCCCTGCACGATCACAATGAGCAACAAAAAGCCGAAACGCTGGTGGCGAAGCTGAAGGAAGGGCAGAACATTGCCCTCGTCTCCGACGCCGGTACGCCGCTGATTAACGACCCTGGCTATCACCTGGTGCGTACCTGTCGTGAAGCCGGTATTCGCGTTGTGCCGCTGCCGGGGCCGTGCGCTGCCATTGCTGCGCTGAGCGCCGCGGGTCTGCCGTCCGACCGTTTCTGCTATGAAGGCTTTCTTCCTGCCAAATCCAAAGGCCGGCGTGACGTGCTGAAGGATCTGGAAGCGGAACCGCGTACCCTGATTTTTTACGAATCTACGCATCGCCTGCTGGAGAGCCTGGAAGACATGGTGACCGTCTGGGGCGAAGGTCGCTACGTGGTGCTGGCGCGCGAGCTGACCAAAACTTGGGAGACCATTCACGGCGCGCCGGTGGGCGAACTGCTGGCATGGGTGAAGGAAGATGAGAACCGCCGCAAGGGTGAGATGGTGCTTATTGTCGAAGGGCACAAAGCGCAAGAAGACGCGCTGCCTGCCGACGCGCTGCGCACGCTGGCGCTGCTGCAGGCAGAACTGCCGCTTAAGAAAGCGGCGGCACTGGCGGCGGAGATCCACGGCGTGAAGAAAAATGCGCTCTATAAGTATGCGCTGGAGCAGCAGGGGGAGTAATCCCCTGCGAATTTTTTTGCCGGGTGACGGCTGCGCCTTACCCGGCCTACGGTTAGTTAACAGGCATCGCCTCAAACACCAGCGTTTCCAGCGGTTTCAGGGTAATCACCACCGCGTTTTTATACCCCTCCGGTACGCTATCGTTACTGCCGTACACCGCTTTCAAATTGAAGTGCGTCGTGCCGTCTGTCGGGATCTCAAAGTCTCTTGCCAGATCCAGATAGTAGCTTTGTGGTTTATCCGACGGGTTACGCAAGCCGATAATCGCTTTGTCCTTGCTCCAGGATGCCCAGCCGTAAACCTGCAATGCCGTCGGGTCACCGCCAATCCAGTGGGTATCCACCAGCACGCTGGCATTCTCCCGGGACCACTTCGCGGCCTGCGCCAGGACATCCCACTTCGACTTGTTGAGCATGGATGGGGTGATATACAGCTCCTGCAACTGGGTTCCGGTGGCGAAGTAGCTCCAGACCTGGTCGGCAAAATCGCTGTCCGTTTGCACCTTCTCCAGACCGTAATACGCGTTCTCCGCGCTGACGATCCCGTGGTACATCAGGGAGTTCAGCGGGAACAGCGGACCTTTACGCACAATGGAGCGATATGTTTCCGCATCGCGGTAGGTCATCCACTGCTGCACCGGCGTGCCGGGGCCGTACAGGTTGATATCATCCCCCTGGCGCCAGATGGAATCGGCGTAGAACAACCAGGATGGGCTGGCGTTGGTACCGGTCGTCAGGTTAATAAACAGATTCGGATTGGCGCTGCGCATGTTATGCAGCAGAGCGATAGAGGCGTCAAAATCCGAGGCGAACGGGCTGCCCTTAATATGCGAATTGGCATTGCCCATCCCGTCGAGCTTGAACGAGGTAATATGCTCGTTTTTAATAAGCTTAACGATCTGCTCATTAAAGTTTTTAAAGTAGTTCGGGCCTGACAGCGCCAGCTTCCCGTCTACCGTTTCGAAACCGTACTCTTTTGCATGCGAGACGCGCGTATCGCGCGGTTTGTTATATCCACCCCACGGCGAGAGCCACAGGCCGACGGAGCTGTGCAGGCTGTCAGCTTTCTCCCGTACCTTGCCAAAACCCTTGCTGAAAGCCGGGCCAAACAGCCAGCGCCCGGTCAGGTCATCCCAGCCATCGTCAAGCAGGAATGCATCCAGCGCCACGCCGCGCCCGGTGATAAATTCCTTATTCCATTCATCCATCCGCCCCAGCACGTCCTGTTCGGAGTACGGTGTAAAGAAGCCGATATCCATCCAGCTGTTGTAGTGTAAATAAGGCTTATACGGACGCGGACGGACGGCATCGATAAACTGGTTAACGCTACGGCGTAGCTGGCTGGTCTCCGGGAAGGTACCAAAGTACGTGGTGTAGCTGACCGGCGTTGCGGGCTGAATAGGTGTTTTCAGCTCCACGTTGAGGTTGGTCGTCGCTTCATAGGCGTAAGTATTAACGATGGGTTTATCCGGCAGAATAAAGAACGTGTCTGCGACGATCGGCGAGCTGTTAATTGCCCCGTCTACGTAAGGGGCCTGAGCCTGCTTTTTGGTCGGGAAGAAGGTGATTTTCGCCACGTCCCGGGGCTGACCAACGGCGGCGATGGTGTAGTCGATGCTGGCGTATTTGCCCTTCACCAGGTTCAGCTTCACTGTCACGTTAAATTCCGGATGGGTGAAATCAACGACAATCCCGCTGTCCTGCTTTTCGACATGCTTGATTTTAAAATCCGCGGTGTGGATTTTAGTCTCGTCCGGCAGCGTCAGAAAGAACAGCTCCTGCGGCGTGAGCGGATGGTTAGCTTTACTGTCTTTAACCACTACCGTTGAGTTTGCATCATCAAATGACAGAGCAATATTGTCGTTACTGAGCGTGTAGTTCGCGGCCACTGCGCTATGGGAAACGCACAGGGCCAGCACTGAGAGTGCGAGGATTTTTTTCATCAGCGTAAGCTCCATTTTAATCAGGCTTCTGCCGGAAGCAGCAATCGATTTGCCGAGCCGCAAACGGTGATTTTGCTTCTGACCACCTCTTTCATGGCGTCCATACCGACCCGCATATAGAAGCGCGGATCGTTACCCTGTGGGTTTTCAGCAAACCAGGCCTTCACCGCGTCAGAGAAGGCGATTTTCAGTTCGGTAGCCACGTTGACTTTGCACACGCCCAGCGCGATGGTGCGGCGAACATCTTCATCCGGCGCATCGCTCGCGCCGTGCAGCACCAGCGGCACGGCGACCACGTCGCGGATCTCGGCCAGCCGCTGGAAGTCGATTTTCGGGCGTTTGGTATACAGGCCGTGTGCGGTACCGATGGCGACGGCGAGGCTATCGACGCCGGTCAGTTCGACAAAGCGTTTCGCTTCCTGAGGGTCGGTGAGAAACGCGCTTTCGGCGTCGACGCTCATGTCATCTTCCACGCCGCCCAGTCGGCCCAGCTCGGCCTCGACGCTACAATCGTTGAGGTGGCAAAAATCGACCACCGACTTCACCAGCTTCACGTTTTGTTCGAACGGATAGTGGCTGCCGTCGATCATCGCGCTACGCACGCCAGCGTTGACCTTGCGACGAATATCGTCGAGAGATTCGTGGTGATCGAGATGCAGCGCCAGCGGCATGTCGTAGGTTAGCGAGTAGGCGCTGCACAGGGCGTAGATCTCTTCCAGCGCAATGTGCTTAAACGTGCCCGGCGTGCCCGCGAGGATCACCGGCGATCGCATTTCGCTACACACTTCGAGGATCGCCTGGATCGTCTCTGCGTTGTGAATGTTGAACGCTGGTACCGCGTAGCCTTTTACCTGTGCGTCCTGCAGAAGATATTTCGTTGAGATAATACTCATAGTGCGATCCTCTTAAGCCTGCCACGGATGAATAACAACGCCCTGTACCACACGGTTGACCGTGCCGCTGGCAGATGGCGTATCGGGCGTATTGCCCACGCTGAGGGATTGGGATAGCGCAAAGACCTGGGCGTACATCAGGAAGCAGAACGCCTGTTCCATATCGATAAACGGGCGGGAAGGCGGCAGCAGGATGTGCGGACCCGATTCGATAACCGGATCATTTTCTGCGGCGATGGCGACGACGCGCAGAGCCTGACCTTCGCGGCGCAGTTCAGCCAGCAGATCGAGATCGTACTGACGCGTATACGGATGGCTGGAGACAAACACCACCACCAGCGTTTCGCTATCCACCAATGATTTAGGCCCGTGACGGAAGCCCGTTGGGGACTCGTAGAACGCCGCCAGCTTGCCTGCCGTCAGCTCCAGCACCTTTAGTGCCGATTCACGCGCCGCGCCCTGCAGGCCACCGCTTCCCAGGTAGACAATCCTTTTCCACGGTTCGTTGCCAAAGACGCCGTGGCGGAAATCACCGAGTGAGGAGAGGATCGCCTGACAGCGATCGGCCACGTCGCGGAAGGTGCGGCTTCCGATCGTTTCCGGGGCGAATATCGCCAGGCAGCTCGCCATCATGGTGGTAATACTGCTGGTCATCGCGAAGCCGCGATCGTGCGTTTCAGCAGGCATCAGCAGGGCATAGGCGTTATCGCTGTCGACGGCGTTCTGATACAGGCTGCCCGCCTCGTTACAGGTGATCGACAGGTGGTAGCACTCCGGCACGAACTGATTGGCCAACTCTACCGCAGCCACGCTTTCCGGGCTGTTACCGGAACGGGCAAACGAAACCAGCAGCAGCGGATGTGCCGGGCTGAAGTAATCCATCGGATTCGTGACCAGATCGGTGGTCGGTACGGCGGAGATGTTTTTCCCGGTATGGCTCGCAAGCCATGGCGCAATGATATCGCCAATAAACGCGGACGTGCCCGCGCCGGTCAGCACGATCCGCAGATCGCGCTTGCGCAGCAGCGGCGTCAGGAAACCGTCAATTGAGGAACGCAGATTATCGATGTTGTTGAGCGAGCGGATCCAGCTGGCAGGCTGCTGGCGGATCTCTTCTTCGGTCCAGGTGCCGGTGGTGGTGGCGGGGGTGATTTGTGGCATAACTCAGTCCTTAGTCGTGTGAATTCCACATCAGACGCTGGCAAACGTGTGGCCATCTTTCGTTTCGTTTCACTTGTTCACTTCAGCAGTTAAATAAAATCTATAGAAAAGAAACTGAAAGTTCAATGAAAGAAAAGAAATAAAACGAAAAGTGTGATCGTGAAATGAAAGGGCAAATTTAAAGAAAGGAAAAGAAAGGCCTTACGGTTTCAGGCCGTAAAGCCAAAAGGAGACACAATGAAAGGGCTAAAGGGGGAGAGCCTGGCCCTGAATCCAGATCTGTTGAAGGTGTAAACCACCGTCCAGAGCAATAATATTGGCGCTTTTTCCCGGCGTTAAGGATCCGAGCTGACGATCGATGCCCAGCAGGCGGGCAGGGTGCAGCGAGGCCATCTGAATAGTGTCTTCAGCGGTGACGCCCGCGTGTTCCACCATATTCCTGACTGCCGCATCCAGCGACAGCGTGCTGCCCGCCAGTCCGCCAGAGGCGGTTCGAACCACGCCGTTTTGCATCGTGACCTCTTCGCCGCAGAGTGTATACCGCCCATCCGGCATACCTGCCGCCTGCATGGCATCGGTAATCAGTACCACCCTCTCTTTTGCACAGCAGCTGCATAAGCGCAGGGCTCCTGGATGAACATGGTGCCCGTCGGCGATAAGCTCCAGCCACGCCCGTTTATCCGTCAGCCCGGCGCCAACCATGCCGGGCCCCCTGTGATGCAGCCCCGTCATACCGTTATAGCAGTGCACCAGCCCGTCGGCACCCGCATCAAACGCGGCGAGAGTTTGCTGGTACGTGGCAGCGCTGTGGCCCAGCATCACGCGTATACCTCGCTGTTTAAGGTGATGGATCGCCTGCAGCGCGCCGGGCTTCTCCGGCGCGAGCGCCACCACTCGTAGCGTGCTCAGTGAAACGTCAATCAGCCTGTTCAGCTCGGCGATATCCAACTCCCTGAACAGTTCAGGCGGATGCGCCCCTTTGTTCTGAGGCGTAAAGTACGGACCTTCCAGATAACTGCCCAGGATCTGAGCGCCGGATCCTCCGGACTGACTACGCCGGGCGATACGCATCAGCGCGGCGTGGATGGCCTCCAGTGGCGCGGTGACGGTGGTGGGCAGAAATGCACCCACACCTTCGCGTGCTTTATGCATCGCCAGAGTGTCCAGCACGTCAGGCGCATCATCCATGACGTCCACGCCCGCACCGCCGTGGACGTGGGTATCGATATACGCCGGGCAGAGCAGCTCCGCATCGCGCGTCGTAACGCCCGTGGGGATGGGCTCAATCGCCGCGATAACGCCGTTCTCGAGACGAAGCTGGTGGTCATCCAGCCAGCCCTTTTCGGTCAGCACCCGTCGCGCACGCAGCAGCTGGCTCATATCCCTTCCTCTGCGGGCGCTTCCTCGCGGCAGCGGCCAAGCTCATCCACCAGGCTCGTCAGGCCGCGGTGTCCACACTCCAGCGCCTGCAGACGAAACGCTTCGCTGGTTAATCCGTCGCGCTCCAGCACCATCTCCAGCAGGAGCTGCAGGTTGGTGCCAGTGATGACTTCGCTGCCTGGTCTTTGCATCGCGAGCGTTGAGGCCACGCGAAACGGCGTGCCGCCCAGCAAATCAGTAAGAAACACAATATCGTGCCGGGGGTCGAGTTCGCTCACCGCCTGCTCAAGCTGAGCGGTCAGCCGCGCCGTAGTGGATGTTTCAGGAAAATCGATGGCGATAAACTGTGGCTGCTCGCCGAGGATCTGCTTCATCGCCTGCTCAAGCCCGCTGGCAAAACCGCCGTGACCCGTCAAAATAATGCCTAACATCGCAACCTCTTTGCTTTTACAGGAAGTGACAGAATTTACCTACAACGCCCAATACCACGGTGATACCAATCAGCCGCAGCGGGCTCCAGCCCCGGCGTACCAGCCAGAACATGGTCAGGGTGTAGACCAGCGGCAGAAACGCGGGCATCAGCTTGTCGATAACGTCGGCCTGCAGCTTGACAACCGCATCCCCGGCTTTGATTTCGAGCGTGGTGTTGAGGCGGACATAGGTTGCTACCAGCGCGCCGATCACCGTCATCCCGACGATGGAGGCCGCATGGCCGACCTTTTTGGTGTTGGCCTTGATCAGCGGAATGGCCGCAACGCCCATCCGGTAAGCGTAGTGCGCCAGACCAAAACGCAGGCCGAGGTGCACAACGTTAAACAGCACGATAAAGACCACCGCACCCAGAATTGATCCCTGCAGCGCCAGGCTGGCACCAATACCGCCGCAGATGGGCAGAAGGGTAAGCCAGAACATGGCGTCACCGATGCCGCCGAGCGGCGCACCGACGGCAATCTTGGTGCTCTGGATGCTATTCACATCCTGTTTGGAGCGCTCCATCGCCAGAATAATGCCGATTACAAAGGTCACGAGGAATGGGTGGGTATTAAAGAAGCCCATATGGCCTTTCATTGCCCTCGCCAGGTCCCGCTTGTTGGTGTGGATCTTTTTCAGCGCTGGCAGCAATCCGTACAGCCAGCCGGAGGCCTGCATACGTTCATAGTTGAACGAGGCCTGCAGCAGCATTGAACGCCAGGCGACGCGGTTAATATCCTTTTTCGTCAGTTCGGCACCGATGCTTTGGTCTTCGTAGACGTTTTCGTTGATGCCGGTCAGCAGGGTCTCTTCAGTTTCAGACACGCCCGGTATCGTTGTTTGATTAGATGCCATCTTCGAATTCCTCTTTCTGGGCCGTTTGAGCCGTCGGTTCAGGTGATTTACGCATCAGGTCGATCAGCGCCATGGCCAGCGCGGCGGCCGCAATCGCCAGGACCGGAAGCTTGAGCCAGGCTGCAGCCACGAAGCCGATAATGAAGTAGGGGATGTAGACGTTTTTCATCATGATCTTCAGCAGCACGGCGAAGCCGATAGCTGGCATGATGCCGCCCGCGACGCCGAGGCCGTCAATCAGACGCGCCGGCAGAACATCAATGGCTGTTTTCGCGTGCTCTGCACCGAAATAGATGGGCAGAAACGCGCACAAGAAATAGAAGATGCCGAGCGCCAGCAGGGCCAGGTAGTTAACCCGTTCAATGCCGTTGGTATCAGCATTGGCCGCCATGCGATCGCAGCGGGACATCACGCCGGACATCACCGAGAAGAGGAACGTAATCCCCATCTGTACCGCGACAGCAAACGGCACGGCGACGCCAACGGCAACTTCCGGCTTCACACCTGTGCTGATGGCGAATGCGGTACCCACAATAGTGCCGATAATCACGTTAGGCGGCTGTGCGCCCGCGAGCGGCGCCAGGCCCATCCAGACCAGCTCTAACGTCCCGCCGGTCAAAATCCCGGTGTGCAGATCGCCAAGAATCAGGCCAACCAGCGGCCCGAGAACGACCGGGCGGTGCATGTGCGTTAACCCGTTAAACATATCCAGACCCGCGATAAAGGCGAGAAGCCCCAGCGCGAATGCCTGCAACAGACTGATTTCCATTGTGAATCCCTCAGAGTAGTTTAAAGAGATCCAAAGCAGTTTCTGTCGGAACGCCCTGAACAAAGCATTCCACCCCGGCCGTTTTCAGGCCGTTGAACGCGGCGATATCGTTCGCGTCGACGGAGACCGTTTTGGCAATTTGTTGTTTGCCACTGGCGTAGTGCATGTTTCCTACGTTGATACGGGTGATGGGCACGCCGCCCTCGACCAGTTGCAGAAAATCGGCGGGAGATTTACAGACCAGCAGGATTTTCTGACGGTCCGCGGCGCGATGAATGTTGTCGATCACTTTTTGTAATGACCAGAAACGCACGGCAATCCCTTCCGCGAGCACCATTTCCATCAGGTTCTGTTGAACAGGATCCTCAGCCACCTCATCGTTGGCGACCAGAACCAGATTTGCCCCCGCAAACCCTACCCACTGCACGCCCACCTGACCGTGGATCAGGCGTTCATCAATGCGGCATAAGACAATGTTTGGCATAGTGCTTTCCTCTTTTTATTATGCGTTTTGCGTCGTTACGCCTTCGCAGGCGGCGTGGTATTGCTGGAGTATGTCCTGAATGTGGTCGAGGATGAGTTCCCGAGGCGTCGACTTGAGAGCGCCCTCGCGAACTTTGCTGTACTGCAGCGGCAGGTACTGGCTGATGAGTGGCAATGGAATGGGTTCGTTTGCCAGGTTACGTACCAGCCGCGCGAAGGCTTCGTCAATCTGGCTGTCCGGCCAGTAATAACGTACGCGGTCAGAGTAGCTGTAACCGCGCGCCAGGCGACGCGCGTTAGCGTCACCGCGGTAATGGCTTTGCCAGTACTCCGGTCGTTCGAGCATCACGTTTTCCAGCACGTGGCGCAGGCCAGAACTGGCTTTCGCTGGCAGAAGTTCCTCTTCGATGGCGGCCAGTGAGAAGAGGGCTTCGCGCAGGGCAAAGGTCAGTGCCGGACCGACTTTTAAGATGGCGAAATGATCATTTACTAGCTGGCGCAGTGCCTGCGGCGTCTGGTAGTCAGTGGAGTGCGCTTCAAAAATCAGCGTATCGTAGGCTTCCACCATTTCGCTCAGGGCAATGGCTTTTTCCGGCCGGTAGTCGCAGACGTGTGCGTGGTCGAACTCCACACCGGGCTGTACCACCAGGCCAATAATGCGCGGCCAGATGTCACCTAACCCTTCCTTTTCGAACGCGTGACGATGCGCTTCCAGCGTCGCGCGCGCCGCGTCTGGTGTGGTGACCTCAAGCTCGGTGAGCGTGTCGTGTGCGCCACCCGGCACCGGAACCTCCGTGCCGATAACGTAGACCAGATCGGATTCACCAAACTGTTCCCGGCAGGTCGCTTCGGCAATTTTTGCCAGACGCGCTGCGCGTTCGGCGACGATCGTGTCGGTCAGGAGAACCGGATCGTCCTCACAGGACATGCTGCAGTCGAGGTGGATCTTTTTGAACCCGGCAGAGACATAGCTTTTGATCAGATCGTCGGCATTTGCCATTGCCCTAACCGCTGGCAGGTGTTGCCAGCGGTTAGGGCCAAGGTGATCGCCGCCGAGGATCAGCTGTGACGTCGGGAAACCGAGCGACTCGGCCAGCTGGCAGACAAATCCGTGAAAATCAGCGGGCGTCATGCCGGTGTAGCCGCCAAACTGATCGACCTGGTTAGAGGTAGCCTCAATCAGCAGCGGCGTCTGCTGTGAATGGGCGTAACGAATTGCAGCTTCCAGTACCAGCGGATGTGCGGAGCAGACGGCATAAATTCCGTTTGTCTTCCCCCGTTTATGCTGCGCCACCATTTCTGTCAGATGTTTCACTTTCCTCTCCATGTCGGATGGTAATGATACCTGTCTTTCGTTTTGTTTCATTTAATCCTGCAACACGGTGATATAAAAATAAAACGAAAGATAATGGTTTTCCGATCTGTTTCACAAAAGAAACATAATGAAAGGTTTCAGCGCGATGCCAGCTTGCGTATCGTCACCATGCAGGGCTTGCATTCCCGTAAAGGAAAGGCCTTAATAGACAAAACGAAATGAAACGAAAGAATATTGATTAAGGAGCTCGTATGAGCAGCACCGATTCATCCGCAGAAAAGCGCATCACCGGCACCAGTGAAAGGCGAGAGCAGATCATTCAGCGGTTGCGGGCGCAGGGAAGCGTGCAGGTTAACGATCTGTCTCATCTGTACGGCGTATCGACGGTGACGATCCGCAATGACCTCGCCTTTCTTGAGAAGCAGGGCATTGCCGTTCGCGCCTACGGTGGGGCATTGATTTGCGAAGGCAACATGCCGGGCGCTGAGCCTTCCGTAGAGGATAAAAGCTCGCTGAATACGGCGGTAAAGCGCAGTATCGCGCAGGCCGCTGCCGCGCTGGTCAAACCCGGGCACCGTATTATTCTGGACTCCGGCACCACGACGTTTGAAATCGCCCGTATGCTGCGTCAGCACTCGGACGTGATTGCGATGACTAACGGCATGAACGTGGCAAATGCGCTGTTGGAAGCGGAAGGGGTTGAACTGCTGATGACCGGCGGGCATTTGCGTCGTCAGTCGCAATCCTTCTACGGTGACCAGGCAGAACAGTCGCTACAGAATTACCATTTTGATCTGCTGTTCCTGGGCGTTGACGCTATCGATCTCGACCGCGGCGTAAGTACGCACAACGAAGACGAAGCCCGTCTGAACCGTAAAATGTGCGAGGTGGCGGAGCGTATTATCGTTGTCACTGACTCCAGCAAGTTTAACCGCTCAAGTCTGCATAAAATCATTGATACGCAAAGGATTGATATGATTATTGTCGATGAAGGTATTCCGCCGGAGAGTCTGGAAGGATTACGGAAAAGCGGGATTGAGGTGGTGCTGGTTTAAGGTTTTTACCCTCTCCCCTATGTGGAGAGGGTAGGGTGAGGGGAAATCACGTCACCGGCGCCGGGTTAAACACCGCCAGCTGGTTATGCAGCCCCCATTGATCCGAGAATGTTTTCTTCCGTCCGCTCGCCACGTCCAGAATGAAGTGGAACAGTTTCCAGCCTACCTCTTCAATGCTCTCTTCTCCGGTGGCGATGGTGCCCGCGTTGATATCCATTAAGTCATACCAGCGGTTTGCCAGCTCGGTGCGCGTCGCCATTTTTATTACCGGCACTGCCATCAGGCCGTACGGCGTACCGCGCCCGGTGGTGAAGACCTGTACCGTAATGCCGGAAGCAACCTGCTGGGTACCACAGACGAAATCGCTGGCGGGCGTTGCCGCGTAGATCAGGCCGCGCTTCGTCGGGCGCTGGCCGGGAGAAAGCACCTCCGCAATCGCGCTCTGACCGGATTTGGCAATCGAGCCAAGGGCTTTTTCCACCACGTTTGCCAGACCGCCTTTTTTGTTGCCGGGAGAGGGATTGGCGCTGCGGTCGGTTTTGCCCATATCGAGATAGTTATCGTACCAGGCCATCTCCTCAAGCAGGCGTTTGCCCACCTCTTCATTGACGGCGCGCGGCGTAAGCAGATGAATGGCGTCACGGACTTCGGTCACCTCGGAGAACATCACCGTGGCACCGCAGCGAACAAGCAGATCGGACGCATACCCCACCGCCGGGTTGGCCGTCACGCCGGAGAATGCATCGCTGCCGCCGCACTGGGTGCCCACCACCAGTTCCGATGCCGGGCATGTTTCGCGCTGGCGTTGGTTGAGTTTGTCCAGATGGCGCTCTGCGACCTGCAGAATGTCGTCAATCATTGAGCGGAAACCGACGTGGCGTTCGTCCTGCAGGCGCACAATGCTGGCCTCATCGGCCGGGATGGCTTTGACATCTTCCGTGCCCTGCAGCAGGCGCTCGGGCTGGAGCTTTTCACATCCCAGGCCGATCACCATCACCTCGCCGCCAAAGTTCGGGTTGAGGGCGATATTGTGGATGGTCCGGATGGGCACGACGGCTGCCGGGGCGTTAATTGCCACGCCGCAGCCGTAAAGGTGGTTCAGGCCGACCACGCCGTCCACGTTCGGGTATTTCGGCAGCAGATCGCGTTCGATAATTTTCACCACGTAATCCACTACGCCCGCCACGCAGTGTACGCTGGTGGTAATGCCGAGCAGGTTTTTGGTGCCGACGCTGCCGTCCGTATTGCGATAGCCTTCGAAGGTATAGCCTTCCAGCGGGGGAAGCGGCTCCGGCACGCGGGTTGCCAGGGGCAGCGTATTCAGCGGCGGGGCTTCCGGTAGCTCAACCAGCGACTCTTCAACCCAGCTACCCCTGGCAATGAAGCGCACGGCATAGCCGATGACTTCACCGTAACGCACGATTTCGCTGTTAGCAGGAATATCCACCAGGGCGACTTTATGCCCCTGCGGAATATGCTCAATCAGTTCCAGTCCGTCCGGGAAGCGGGTTCCTGCTTTTAAGCCATTGTCGTTGACAATAATCGCCACATTATCGGTGTCGTGCACTTTTATATAGAACGCCGTCGGCGATGTGTGTCGAATTTCAATGTCGGCCATTGTTCACTATTCTCCGGCAAAGTGTCTGATAATAAATTCAGCCAGTTTTCTAATGGTAGAAATTAATACGCGGCTTTCAGAAATAAAGCATGTCAGCAGATGACATATGAAAATGTGATCCCGATCGCTCCCGAACCAGTAATGCCTGATTCTGTGCATCAGCGCCCAGTGCTTTGTGCATATGCTCAAAATATTATCAAAATGCAACGTAATGCTTGAGCATTAAAACAATGTGTGGTCATGAATAGCGTCTTATACTGAATGACGATTTTATTACGCCAAACCAGGTCAGAATAATAAATATCATCCTGTCGCTGTGTCTGAATAAATAAAATGATATTGAACAAGGCTGCGGAATTAAAAAGGTAAACGCGATGAATAACGATATCTTCCCGAATAAGTTTAAAGCGGCCCTTGCGGCGCACCAGATTCAGATTGGCTGCTGGTCCGCGCTGGCAAACCCAATCAGCACGGAAGTGCTGGGACTGGCCGGGTTCGACTGGCTGGTGCTGGACGGCGAACATGCGCCGAATGATATCAGCACCTTTATTCCGCAACTGATGGCGCTGAAAGGCAGCCCGAGCGCCCCGGTAGTGCGTGTACCCACCAATGAGCCGGTGATCGTTAAGCGTCTGCTGGATATAGGTTTCTACAACTTCCTGATCCCGTTTGTGGAAACGGCAGAGCAGGCAGCGCTGGCTGTGGCCTCCACGCGCTATCCCCCGGAAGGGATCCGCGGCGTTTCCGTTTCGCACCGCGCCAACATGTTTGGCACCGTCCCGGACTACTTCGTGCGGTCCAACAGCAACATCACCATCCTTGTCCAGATCGAGAGCCAGCAGGGTGTTGATAACGTCGATGCGATTGCCGCCACCCACGGCGTGGACGGTATCTTCGTCGGCCCAAGCGATTTGGCGGCCGCGCTCGGACACCTGGGCAATGCCGGTCATCCGGACGTACAACGTGCCATACAGCACATCTTTGCCCGCGCCAGCGCGCACGGCAAACCCAGCGGCATTCTGGCACCGGTTGAGGCGGATGCACGCCGCTATCTGGAGTGGGGAGCCACGTTTGTTGCCGTCGGCAGCGACCTCGGCGTATTCCGCTCGGCCACGCAGAAATTAGCGGACGCTTTTAAAAAATAACCATCATTGAGGAAAAAACTATGACGCTGAAAGTGGGTTTTATTGGCCTGGGGATCATGGGTAAACCAATGAGTAAGAACCTCATCAAAGCAGGTTACTCACTGGTGGTATCCGATCACAATACGCAGGCCGTGGCTGAGCTCATGGCGGCTGGCGCAGAAACGGCCACCACCGCCAAAGCCATTGCTGAGCAGTGCGATGTCATCATCACCATGCTGCCAAACTCACCGCATGTCAAAGAGGTCGCGCTGGGTGAGAACGGTATTATCGACGGTGCGAAGCCGGGCCTGGTGCTGATCGATATGAGCTCTATCGCGCCGCTGGCAAGCCGTGAAATCAGCGAGGCGTTAAAAGCAAAGGGCGTTGATATGCTGGACGCGCCGGTCAGCGGCGGTGAACCAAAAGCGATCGACGGCACGCTGTCGGTCATGGTTGGCGGTGAGAAAGCCGTTTTCGACAAATACTACGACCTGATGAAAGCGATGGCGGGATCTGTGGTGCATACGGGGGAAATTGGCGCGGGCAACGTGACCAAGCTGGCGAACCAGGTAATTGTGGCGCTGAACATTGCCGCCATGTCGGAAGCGCTGACGCTGGCAACCAAAGCGGGCGTCAACCCGGGCCTGGTCTATCAGGCTATTCGCGGTGGGCTGGCGGGCAGTACCGTGCTGGATGCCAAAGCGCCGATGGTGATGGACCGAAATTTCAAACCTGGCTTCCGTATCGATCTGCACATTAAAGACCTGGCCAACGCGCTGGATACTTCTCACGGCGTGGGAGCCCAGCTGCCGTTGACGGCGGCGGTCATGGAAATGATGCAGGCGCTGCGCGCGGATGGCCTGGGCACGGCCGACCACAGCGCGCTTGCGTGCTATTACGAAAAGCTGGCGAAGGTGGAAGTCGCCCGTTAATCGCGTCTTGCCCACACCTGAGGGTGACAGCGGCGCGCAAACCCTCTATACTGCGCGCCGAAGCTGACCAGACAGTCGCCGCTTCGTCGTCGTCCCCTTCGGGGGAGACGGGCGGAGGGGAGGAAAGTCCGGGCTCCATAGGGCAGGGTGCCAGGTAACGCCTGGGGGGGAAACCCACGACCAGTGCAACAGAGAGCAAACCGCCGATGGCCCGCGCAAGCGGGATCAGGTAAGGGTGAAAGGGTGCGGTAAGAGCGCACCGCGCGGCTGGTAACAGTCCGTGGCACGGTAAACTCCACCCGGAGCAAGGCCAAATAGGGGTTCACATGGTACGGCCCGTACTGAACCCGGGTAGGCTGCTTGAGCCAGTGAGCGATTGCTGGCCTAGATGAATGACTGTCCACGACAGAACCCGGCTTATCGGTCAGTTTCACTTCTTAGAAAACCCCGCTTCGGCGGGGTTTTTACTTTCCGGGTGTGTAGGTAGGGTAAGTGCAGCGCCACCCGGCAACCGTACAAACGACATCAATTCTCATATTTGCGACATTAAGCACATTTCACTGTTTTTGCCCCGTCAGTGTTCATCCCGCTTCTGTAGACGATCGTCATCACAAAATTTCACGCTAAAAAGTGGTCATTTTTTGGTATTGATAGTTTGTTATGATTGTTACCTTAATGATCTCGATTTTTTTCTCGTTTGATATAAACATATTGAAATTAAAAACATTCACTCCATGAATGTGTGACGTATTCCACTCTTTAACGCCAGTCTGCCCAATCACGCCTGAAAATTTTTAGAAATTAAAAGAATGTTTCAAAAGAGTAGTGGTTATTTATTGTCCTTTAATTGCCTGAAAGATCGTCTTTATTGATTTTTTTAATGCAGGAAAATTTATCCGTGTTATCGCCATAAAATAAATTTATTACCACGGTTTTTATTGATCAATATCAGCGTAATGGCGTGTTGTGATGTCGCTATGCTATTGATAATAAAGTATTTTAATGGGTTTTCATCCTGTCTGGTTTGGGTGCGAAAAGGTAAATTGTGAGTAACAGCACATACCCCCTGAAACATTATTGAGTAGAATCCACCCCGTCATAGGGAAATAAGCGCAGAATATTATGAACACTATTATTCTACCGAAAACACAGCACCTCGTGGTATTTCAGGAAGTCATTAAAAGTGGCTCCATAGGTTCTGCAGCAAGACAGCTGGGGCTGACGCAACCCGCCGTCAGCAAAATTATCAGCGATATTGAGTCCTACTTTGGCGTCGAAGTGATGGTGCGTAAAAACACGGGCGTAAAACTCACTGCCGCGGGCCAGGTTCTGCTCTCGTACTCAGAGTCGATCACTCGTGAGATGAAAAACATGGTGAGCGAAATCAACAGCCTGAGTTTCAGCACCGTCATGGACGTCTCCTTTGGCTATCCGTCGCTGATTGGTTTTACCTTCCTGTCTGAAATGATCAAAAAATTCAAGGAAGTGTTCCCGAAAGCGCGTGTCTCCATGTATGAAGCGCAGTTGTCATCTTTCCTGCCGGCCATTCGCGACGGTCGGCTGGATTTTGCCATCGGTACGCTGAGCGATGAAATGTTGCTGCAGGATCTGCACGTCGAGCCGCTGTTTGAATCCGAGTTTGTGCTGGTAGCCAGCAAATCACGAACGTGCACCGGCCCGACGACACTGGCATCACTCACCCACGAGCAGTGGGTGATGCCGCAAACCGACATGGGCTACTACAAAGAACTCCTGACCACCCTGCAAGACAACCACATCAGCATTGAAAATATCGTCCAGACCGATTCCGTCGTCACCATTTATAACCTTGTGTTGAATGCCGATTATCTGACGGTCATTCCCCGTGACATGATTGCCCCGTTCGGTTCCGACCAATTTATTGTCCTGCCAGTGGAAGATGAATTACCCGTGGCGCGTTATGCCGCCGTATGGTCAAAAAATTACAGAATAAAAAAATCGGCGTCAGTATTAGTCGAACTGGCAAAACAATATGCGTCACTCACTGGCGAAAGACGACGATGATATATTAACTCCCGGATAAGTATTAAACCTTTTTAAAACACCCAGAGCTTATTTTAGCCGTGCTCTGATACCCTGACTTTGCCTGAAAAGAATGAATTATTATAACGAGGATATTATGCATATTACCTACGATCTCCCGGTAACGATTGAAGATATTCAGGATGCCAGAAAACGACTGGCAGGAAAAATATATAAAACCGGCATGCCGCGCTCAAATTACCTCAGCGAACGTTGTAAGGGTGAAATATTCCTTAAGTTTGAGAATATGCAGCGTACCGGCTCCTTTAAAATTCGCGGTGCGTTCAACAAATTAAGCTCGCTGACCGATGCGGAAAGACGCAAAGGCGTGGTTGCCTGTTCCGCGGGAAACCACGCGCAGGGGGTGTCTCTCTCCTGTGCCATGCTGGGCATTGACGGCAAAGTGGTGATGCCGATGGGCGCGCCAAAGTCTAAAGTCGCCGCGACGCGCGACTACTCGGCGGAGGTAGTGCTGCACGGGGAGAACTTCAATGACACCATCGCCAAAGTCAGCGAAATCGTCGAGATGGAAGGGCGTATTTTTATCCCGCCTTACGATGACGCCAAAGTGATCGCCGGACAGGGCACCATCGGGCTGGAAATTCTCGAAGACTTGTACGATGTGGATAACGTCATTGTGCCAATTGGCGGTGGCGGCTTAATTGCCGGGATCGCGACGGCGATTAAATCCATCAACCCCACCATCAATATTATCGGCGTGCAGTCAGAAAATGTTCACGGCATGGCGGCATCGTATCAGGCCGGAGAAATTATGAATCATCGCGTCACCGGTACATTAGCCGACGGTTGCGATGTCTCTCGCCCGGGTAAATTAACGTTCGAAATTGTTCGTGAATTGGTCGATGACATCGTACTGGTCAGTGAAGAGAACATTCGCGACAGCATGATTGCACTTATTCAGCGAAATAAAGTGGTGACCGAAGGTGCCGGCGCGCTGGCCTGTGCCGCGTTATTAAGCGGCAAGCTAGACCACTATATTCAGGGGCGTAAAACCGTCTGCATTATTTCCGGCGGCAATATTGACCTCTCCCGTGTTTCCCAAATTACCGGCTTCGTTGACGCATAAAGGTGACCTATGAGCAACACAGAAAGCATTATCGTTGGCCAGACAAAAACGTCCTCCTGGCGTAAGTCTGATACCACCTGGACGCTTGGCCTGTTCGGAACCGCCATTGGCGCAGGCGTGCTGTTCTTCCCCATTCGCGCAGGCTTTGGTGGCTTGATCCCTATCCTGCTGATGCTGGTTCTCGCCTTCCCGATCGCGTTTTACTGCCACCGTGCGCTGGTGCGTCTGTGCCTGTCCGGCAGCAACGTCTCCGGCAACATCACCGAAACGGTGGAAGAGCATTTTGGTAAAACCGGTGGGGTGGTCATTACCTTCCTCTACTTCTTCGCCATTTGCCCGCTGCTGTGGATTTACGGCGTTACCATTACCAACACCTTTATGACCTTCTGGGAAAACCAGCTCCAGCTGCCCGCGCTGAACCGCGGCGTGGTGGCGCTGTTCCTGCTGCTGCTTATGGCCTTTGTGATCTGGTTCGGCAAAGACCTGATGGTGAAGGTAATGAGCTTCCTGGTGTTCCCGTTTATCGCCAGTCTGGTGCTGATTTCCCTGTCGCTGATCCCTTACTGGAACTCGGCGGTTATCGACCAGGTCAACCTGAGCGATATCGCCTTCACCGGCCATGATGGCATTCTGGTGACGGTGTGGCTGGGCATCTCCATCATGGTCTTCTCCTTTAACTTCTCGCCGATTGTCTCCTCGTTTGTGGTCTCCAAGCGTGAAGAGTATGAGCCGGCGTTCGGGAAAGAATTTACCGAGCAGAAATGTTCCAAAATTATCGGTCGCGCCAGCCTGCTGATGGTCGCCGTGGTGATGTTCTTCGCCTTTAGCTGCCTGTTTACGCTCTCTCCGCAGAACATGGCGGATGCCAAAGCGCAGAACATTCCGGTGCTCTCATACCTGGCGAACCACTTTGCCTCGATGTCGGGAACCAAATCGACGTTCGCGACGGTACTGGAATACGGGGCTTCCATCATCGCGCTGGTCGCTATCTTCAAATCCTTCTTTGGTCACTACCTGGGCACGCTGGAAGGGCTGAACGGTCTGATCCTGAAGTTCGGTTATAAGGGCGACAAGAAGAAGGTCTCTGTGGGCAAGCTGAACACCATCAGCATGGTGTTCATCATGGGATCCACCTGGGTTGTTGCATACGCCAACCCGAACATTCTTGACCTTATCGAAGCGATGGGGGCGCCGATCATCGCCTCTCTGCTGTGCCTGCTGCCGATGTATGCCATCCGCAAAGCGCCAGCCATGGCGAAGTATAAAGGCAGACCGGAGAATATCTTCGTCACGGTTGTGGGCCTGCTGACCATTCTGAATATCGTTTACAAACTGTTCTAACCAAAGCTCAGGAAGAGCGGAGCCACACCATGATTGAGTTTCCGGTAGTACTGGTTATTAACTGCGGTTCGTCCTCTGTTAAGTTTTCGGTGATCGATGCCAGCGCCTGTGACGCCCTGATGACGGGCATTGCAGACGGCATCAACACGGATAACGCCTTTATTTCCGTAAACGGGGGTGAGCCAGCCAGACTGGCTCACCATGACTACGAAGGGGCGCTGGCTGCCATCGCCCTGGAGCTGGAGAAGCGTAACCTGATGAGCAGCGTGGCCTTAATTGGCCATCGCATTGCTCACGGCGGCGACCTCTTCAGCGAGTCGACCCTGATTACGGAGGAGGTGATTGCGCAGATCCGTCAGGTTTCCCCGCTGGCGCCACTGCATAACTACGCCAACTTAAGCGGCGTGGAAGCCGCAGAGCGCCTCTTCCCTGGCGTGCAGCAGGTTGCGGTGTTCGATACCAGCTTCCATCAGACGCTGCCGCCGCAGGCGTATCTGTATGGCTTACCGTACCGCTATTTTGAAGCGTTGGGCGTGCGTCGCTACGGCTTCCACGGCACCTCTCACCGCTACGTGGCCGGGCGGGCGCAGGCGCTTCTCGGACTGTTCCCCGATGACAGCGGTCTGGTGATTGCCCACCTCGGTAACGGCGCCTCCATCTGCGCGGTGCGCAATGGCGAAAGCGTGGATACCTCCATGGGCATGACGCCGCTGGAAGGGCTGGTGATGGGCACACGCTGTGGCGACGTGGATTTTGGCGCCATGGCGTGGATTGCCCAGCAGACCGGCCAGTCGTTCGAGGATCTGGAGCGCGTGGTCAATAAAGAGTCCGGATTGCTGGGGATCTCCGGCCTCTCGTCTGACCTGCGTGCGCTGGAGAAGGCCTGGCACGCGGGTCATGAACGCGCGCAGCTGGCGATCCAGACTTTCGTTCACCGGATTGCGCGGCATATCGCCGGGCACGCGGCATCGCTGCACCGCCTGGACGGCGTGGTCTTTACCGGCGGTATCGGCGAAAACTCGACGCTTATCCGCGCGCTGGTGGCGGAACACCTGAAGGTCTTTGGCCTCATCCTCGACGACGTCAAAAATGGCCTGCCGGGCAGCGCGGGTGAGCGCGTGATCTCCACCGGGTCGTCCCGCGTAGCCTGCGCGGTTGTCCCTACCAACGAAGAAAAAATGATCGCACTGGATGCCCTCCGTCTTGGGAAGGTTACCCCGGCTGCGGCTTACGCCTGATAAAGCGAGAATAAGATGAAAGTAACAATCGATACGGGCGTCGCGCCCTACAGCGACGCATGGGCCGGGTTTCGCGGTGAAGAATGGAAAAACGCCGTCAACGTGCGCGATTTTATTCAGCATAACTACACCCCTTATGAAGGCGACGAAGCTTTCCTCGCGCAGGCGACGCCAGCAACGACGGCGCTGTGGCAGAAGGTAATGGTCGGCATTCGTCAGGAGAATGCCACCCACGCCCCGGTAGATTTTGACACCAATATCGCCACCACCATTACGGCTCACGGGCCGGGCTATATCGACCAGGATCTGGAGACGATCGTCGGTCTGCAAACCGATAAACCGCTTAAGCGCGCCCTGCATCCGTACGGCGGGATCAACATGATCCGCAGCTCGTTCGAAGCCTACGGGCGGGAGATGGATCCGCAGTTCGAATACCTGTTTACCGACCTGCGTAAAACCCATAACCAGGGCGTATTTGACGTCTACTCGCCGGAGATGATGCGCTGCCGTAAATCCGGGGTGCTGACCGGGCTGCCAGACGGCTACGGGCGCGGACGCATCATTGGCGATTACCGCCGCGTGGCGCTGTACGGCATCAGCTATCTGATGCGCGAGCGTGAACTGCAGTTTGCCGATCTCCAGCCGAGACTGGAACGTGGTGAAGATCTTGAGGCGACGATCCGCCTGCGTGAGGAGCTGGCGGAACACAAACGTGCGCTGCTGCAGATCCAGCAGATGGCGGCAAACTATGGCTTTGATATTTCACGTCCGGCGATAAACGCCCAGGAAGCGGTGCAGTGGGTCTATTTTGCCTACCTGGCGGCGGTGAAATCCCAGAACGGCGGGGCGATGTCGCTGGGTCGCACGGCCTCGTTCCTCGATATTTACATTGAGCGCGACATGCAGGCCGGGCGGCTGAATGAAGTCCAGGCGCAGGAGCTGATCGACCACTTCATTATGAAGATCCGCATGGTGCGCTTCCTGCGCACGCCGGAGTTCGACACGCTTTTCTCCGGCGATCCGATCTGGGCGACGGAAGTGATCGGCGGGATGGGGCTGGACGGACGCACGCTGGTGACCAAAAACAGCTTCCGCTATCTGCATACGCTGCACACCATGGGGCCTGCGCCGGAGCCTAACCTGACGATCCTCTGGTCTGAACAACTGCCGATCGCGTTCAAGAAATATGCCGCTCAGGTATCGATCGTCACCTCATCGCTGCAGTATGAGAACGACGATCTGATGCGTGCCGACTTCAACAGCGACGACTACGTCATCGCCTGCTGCGTCAGCCCGATGGTGATCGGCAAGCAGATGCAGTTCTTCGGTGCCCGCGCCAACCTCGCCAAAACGCTGCTGTACGCGATCAACGGCGGGATGGATGAGAAGCTGAAGATCCAGGTCGGCCCGAAAACCGCGCCGCTGCTGGATGAGGTTCTGGACTACGACACCGTGATGGCGAGCCTCGATCACTTTATGGACTGGCTGGCGGTGCAGTACATCAGCGCGCTGAATCTCATTCACTACATGCACGACAAGTACAGCTACGAAGCCTCGCTGATGGCGCTGCACGACCGGGACGTTTACCGTACCATGGCCTGCGGTATTGCTGGCCTGTCGGTGGCGGCGGATTCCCTGTCCGCTATTAAATATGCCACGGTGAAACCGGTGCGCGACCACACCGGTCTGGCGGTCGATTTTGTAATAGAAGGAGATTACCCGCAGTACGGCAACAACGATGACCGCGTGGACAGCATTGCCTGTGACCTGGTGGAGCGCTTTATGAAGAAAATTCAGGCACTGCCAACCTACCGCAACGCGGTACCGACTCAGTCGATCCTGACTATTACTTCCAACGTGGTTTACGGTCAGAAGACCGGCAACACGCCGGACGGACGCCGCGGCGGCACGCCGTTTGCGCCAGGCGCGAACCCGATGCACGGTCGCGACAGAAAAGGGGCCGTGGCTTCGTTAACCTCGGTCGCTAAGCTGCCGTTCACCTATGCCAAAGATGGGATCTCTTACACCTTCTCCATCGTGCCGCAGGCGCTCGGTAAAGATGAGATGGTGCGCAAAACCAATCTGGTGGGGCTGCTGGACGGCTACTTCCATCATGAAGCGGCCATTGAGGGCGGGCAGCATCTGAACGTCAACGTCATGAATCGGGAGATGTTGCTGGATGCCATTGCGCATCCGGAGAATTATCCGAACCTGACGATCCGCGTTTCAGGCTATGCGGTGCGGTTTAATGCCCTGACGCGTGAGCAGCAGCAGGATGTAATCTCCAGGACGTTTACGCAATCCATCTGACGCAAGTCAGTCCTGATGCCCCCTCACCGCAGGGGGCATTTTTTTGGCCCGCTTAACATACAAAATTGTTTATATAATTACTCACACATATTCATCCGTTCTTGAAAAACAATACGCCTGCTTTTTCCTATAACAGATTGTAAGGACTGTAAGATGATGAAAATGACCCGCATTGCGTTGGCAGCTGCTTCACTGGTGGTGTGCAGTTTTACGGCGCAGGCCGCTAACGTTGAGGCTGCCCCGTCGCCCTCGCAGGACCCGCTGGTACAGCACCTGAAGCTCAGCAACGAACAGGTTAAGAAGATTGAAGATCTGCATAAGCAGCTGGAAGAAAATGTCAGCAAGATCCCGATGACGGGCGTGAAGGACGGTGCGCTGATCGACATGTTCCAGGCAGGTAAATGGGACGAAAGCACAGTGAAAAGCCAGCTTACCGCATTCAGCAAAATTGAAGAGCAGACCCGTTATTACCGCGTGAAATATTACTTCGACGTCAGCCAGGTATTGACGCCGGAGCAACGCAAGCAGATCAGAACCGATATGGCTAACGCGATGGCGGAGTGATTTCCTACCCGCGCATGGCGCGGGTATTTATTTCTTGATCGTCATCACTTTTAGAAAACTGGCTTTGAATATCCTCCTTCAGAAGCAAAATTTCCTCCCGACAAAGAATATCCTTATTAATGTTGTGACCTTTTTCTCCCGCGCTCCGGATATGATCTTCCCACACCAATAACACACACCTGCAACCCTCTGAATCGCAATCGCTGGCGATCGGAAACCTATAAAAACAAATGTTTACCCTACAAAATAAGCGAGTGCCCAATGGATACGGCAACAAACAGCAGTGTGATTGTGAATGATTCCCCCGCGGCAAGGCGTGCGGGAATGAGCGAAAGCGAGTGGCAAGCGGCAATTAAATTCGACTGCACCGATACGGGCTGGGTCATCATGAGTATCGGGATGGCTATCGGCGCGGGGATTGTTTTTCTCCCAGTGCAGGTAGGACTCATGGGGCTGTGGGTCTTTTTACTCTCGTCCATAATCGGTTATCCGGCCATGTATTTATTCCAGCGTCTGTTTATTAATACCCTTGCGGAATCACCGGAATGCAAAGACTACCCGAGCGTCATTAGCGGTTATTTAGGCAAGAACTGGGGTATTTTATTAGGTGCGCTCTATTTCGTGATGCTGGTGATCTGGATGTTTGTCTATTCCACCGCCATTACCAACGACAGCGCATCGTATTTGCATACCTTCGGTGTGACCGACCATTTGCTCTCTGAAAATCCATTCTACGGGTTATTCCTGATTTGTATTCTGGTGGCCATCTCTTCACGGGGGGAAAAGCTGCTGTTTAAAGTCTCCAGCCTGATGGTGTTGACCAAATTATTCGTGGTCGCGGCGCTGGGAGTGTCGATGATAGGTCTGTGGCATTTAGCCAACGTAGGCATGCTGCCGCCCGTAGGGCTGCTGGTTAAAAACGCCATCATCACGTTGCCCTTTACCTTAACCTCCATTCTGTTTATTCAGACCTTGAGCCCGATGGTGATCTCATACCGTTCACGGGAAAAATCCGTGGAGGTGGCGCGTCATAAAGCGCTGCGGGCAATGAACATTGCCTTTGGTATGCTGTTTGTAACGGTCTTCTTCTATGCAGTCTCCTTTACGCTGGCGATGGGGCACGATGAGGCGGTCAAAGCCTATGAACAGAATATCTCTGCCCTGGCGATAGCGGCGCAGTTTATCAGCGGCGACGGCGCGGGCTGGGTCAAAATCGTCAGCGTGGTCCTGAATATCTTTGCCGTCATGACCGCATTCTTCGGCGTCTACCTCGGTTTTCGCGAGGCCACGCAGGGTATCATCATGAATATCCTGCGCCGCAAAATGCCGGCAGAGAAAATCAATGAGAACGCCGTCCAGCGCGGGATTATGCTGTTCGCCATCCTGCTGGCCTGGAGCGCGATTGTATTAAATGCGCCGGTGTTGAGCTTCACGTCTATTTGCAGCCCCATTTTTGGCATGGTGGGCTGCCTGATCCCCGCATGGCTGGTCTGTAAGGTCCCGGCACTGCACAAATATAAAGGCGTTTCGCTGGTGATTATTGTTATCACCGGGCTGCTGCTTTGTGTTTCTCCTTTCCTCGCCTTCTCCTGAGGATTATTAAGGTCGTAACGATGTCTGAGCAAACTTATCCTTTATGGAATCAATTTATTCGCGCAGTGCAGGAAGAAGTTAAACCCGCACTTGGATGTACCGAACCCGTCTCTCTGGCGCTGGCCTGCGCGATGGCCGCAGACCTTCTGCCGGGTGATGTCACACAGATTGAGGCGTGGGTCTCGCCGAACCTGATGAAAAACGGGCTTGGCGTGACGGTGCCGGGAACCGGCATGGTCGGGTTACCGATTGCGGCAGCGTTGGGCGCGATTGGCGGTAACGCACACGCCGGGCTGGAGGTGTTAAAAGACGCGTCAGCCGGGGCGCTGGTACAGGCCAAATCGCTGCTGAACTCAGGTAAGGTCCAGGTGAAACTGCAGGAGCCGTGCGATGAAATCCTCTACTCGCGCGCTCGGGTATATGCCGGAGATACCTCGGCAATGGTGACCATCGCCGGTGGGCATACCCGGGTGGTGGAAGTGGTTTATCAGGGCGAAACACGCTTTGCGCTTGAGGAGCAACAGGGCGAAGAGAATGACGATTCGCTGGCGGTGCTGACAAACGCCACGCTGTCGCAGATCCTGGAGTTTGTCGAGCAGGTGCCGTTTGAGGCGATCCGTTTTATTCTGGAAGCAGGGCAGCTAAACGATGCGCTCTCCCGGGAAGGGCTCAGCGGGAGGTGGGGGCTGCACATTGGTGCCACGCTGAATAAGCAGCGTGCGCGCGGATGGCTGGCGCAGGATCTGGGTTCAGACATTGTTATTCGCACCAGTGCGGCCTCGGACGCCCGCATGGGCGGCGCGACGCTGCCGGCGATGAGCAATTCGGGTTCCGGCAATCAGGGCATTACCGCCACCATGCCGGTGGTGGTGGTCGCTGAGCACGTTCAGGCCGACGACGAACGGCTGGCGCGGGCGCTGATGCTGTCTCATCTTTCCGCTATTTATATTCACGCCCAGCTTCCGCGTTTGTCGGCGCTGTGTGCGGCAACAACGGCGGCTATGGGGGCGTCGGCGGGTATGGCGTGGTTGATGGGCGGCAGTTATCAGACGATTGCGATGGCCATCAGCAGCATGATCGGCGACGTCAGCGGGATGATTTGCGACGGCGCTTCAAACAGCTGTGCCATGAAGGTCTCTACCAGCGTGGCAAGTGCGTGGAAAGCGGTGATGATGGCGCTGGATGATTCGGCTGTGACGGGCAACGAAGGCATTGTGGCGCACGATGTGGAGCAATCGATCGCGAATCTGTGCGCGCTCGCGTGCCGTTCGATGCAGGCCACGGACCGGCAGATAATTGAGATTATGGCGAGTAAGGTGTTATGAACTTCCCCCCTCATCCCTCTGGGGAGAGGGGGAATATCTTACACTGGCAAATCAATCAGCAGCGCGCGCAGCGGCGTATCCGCCACCAGCGTGATATTCGCTTCATCACGAATAAACGCCCCGTCACCGCAGGTGAGCGCTTCCTTCTCTTCCGTATGCGTTACCGCATGCACCGTGCCGTGAATCGACTGCAGATAGGCGCGCGGACCGTGAAGCTGGAAGCTCGCCTGTTCACCTTTCTTCAGTTCGATATGGTGCAGCCACACCTGCTGACGCAGCTGCAGGCTACCTTTGCTGCCGTCAGGCGATGCAATCAGCTGCTGCTTATCGCCCGTCAGGTCTAGCTTTTGTACCAGCGGGTTTTCCCGCTCAGGGCAGGCGTCAAGCCACAGCTGCATGCGGGTCAGCGTTTTGTCTTTGCTGAGGTTATGCTCGCTGTAGCTGATGCCCGGCTGTGTGGAAATTAATAACGCTTCGCCAGCCTTCGCCTGGACATGATTGCCCTCGCTATCGCGGTATTCTGCCTCGCCTTCCAGGATCAGGTTCAGGATATCGACTTTCGGGTACGTACGCGGCTGGAAGGAGGCGCCCGGGGCGAGCACTTCCTGATTTAACACGCGTAGTGATGCGTAACCGAGGAGTTTAGGGTCAAAGTAGTGTCCAAAGGAAAAGGTGTAGCGGGCCTGCAGCCAACCGAAATCGGCTTGTCCGCACTGTTTAGCTGTTCTTGTCGTAATCATAAACTGACCTCTCTTTACACTAAAACAATGGTAAAGGTATGGACGCTGCATTGTTAGCCAGATATTCTGCCGGGTATGTTCAAATTTCCTGAATGAGAACGAGATGGCTAAAGAGAGAGCATTGACGCTTGAGGCGCTTCGCGTCATGGACGCAATCGACCGGCGCGGCAGTTTTGCGGCGGCGGCAGATGAGCTGGGGCGCGTTCCGTCTGCGCTGAGCTACACCATGCAAAAGCTGGAGGAAGAGCTGGACGTGGTGCTGTTTGACCGCTCCGGTCATCGAACAAAATTCACCAACGTCGGGCGGATGCTGCTGGAGCGCGGCCGCGTGCTGCTGGAAGCGGCGGATAAGCTCACGACGGACGCCGAAGCACTGGCTCGTGGCTGGGAAACTCATCTGACGCTGGTGACGGAAGCCCTGGTGCCGACCGAATCGCTGTTCCCGCTGGTGGACCGTCTGGCGGCGAAGGCTAACACGCAGCTGTCGATCATCACTGAGGTGCTTGCAGGGGCGTGGGAGCGGCTGGAGACGGGCAGGGCGGACATCGTCATTGCGCCGGACATGCACTTCCGTTCCTCGTCGGAGATCAACTCGCGCAAGCTTTACAGCGTGATGAATGTCTACGTTGCCGCACCCAATCACCCGATTCACCAGGAGCCGGAACCACTCTCTGAAGTCACTCGCGTGAAGTATCGCGGCGTGGCGGTTGCGGATACCGCACGTGAACGTCCGGTTCTGACGGTACAGCTTCTGGATAAACAGCCGCGACTCACCGTTACGTCTCTGGAAGATAAGCGCCAGGCGCTGCTGGCAGGGTTAGGCGTGGCAACAATGCCATACCCGTTTGTGGAAAAAGATATTGCGGAAGGACGGTTGCGGGTCGTAAGCCCGGAATACACCAGCGAGGTGGATATCATTATGGCATGGCGTCGTGACAGCATGGGCGAAGCCAAGTCGTGGTGTTTGCGAGAAATTCCAAAGCTCTTTGCGCACCACAACAAATAAGCGTGTAGGCCCGGTAAGCGCAGCGCCACCGGGCTCTGATTTACACGCCGGCTTTCGGATCCGGACCAAAGCGGTTTTCGCCTGGGGTGCCGCTCTGGCAGTTGAAGATCAGAATCACGATCCAGCCCACAATCGGGATCAACAGCAGCAGTAGCCACCACGCCGAACGATCGGTATCGTGCAGCCGACGGAACAGTACCGCCCACGATGGCAGCAGGACTAACAGGCCATAGATGGTGGTCAGTACGCCTTCACCGCCAGCCCGCTCCCAGCCGAGAATTTTATCCACGATGCCCAGCACCATAATCAGGACGAAGTTCACCAGAACGAACATCCAGTACTCTTTGCGGCGGGCGCGGCCACCAAATCCAATGTAGTTGCGCAGTACTTTTAAATACCAGTCCATTTTCCTTGCCTCATTAGTCAGTCAATCACTTGTTTTCTAAGCGATCGAGGTAAGGATAGATGGAGATTGTGAATTAAAAAAGGGCATCCATTGATGCCCTTAATATTTATCCAAAACGCACATCGCGCCCGTGCGGTTCATCCAGGTCCTGCCACGGCCCAATGGAGATAATGCCAGTTGGGTTAATGGTCTTGTGGCTGCGGAAATAGTGAGTGCGGATATGGTCGAAGTCGACCGTGTCGGCGATGCCCGGCATCTGGTAGATATCGCGCAGGAAACCATACAGGTTCAGATAGTCGCTGATGCGGTGCTTGTCGCACTTAAAGTGGGTGACGTAGACCGGATCAAAGCGAACCAGCGTCGTCCACAGGCGGATATCCGCTTCCGTCAGACGATCGCCCGTCAGGTAGCGGTGCTGGCCGAGGATCTGCTCCAGACGCTCAAGAGATTCAAAGACTTTTCCGACCGCTTCGTCATACGCTTCCTGGCTGGTGGCAAAGCCGGCCTTGTAGACACCGTTGTTGACGTTGTCGTAAATCCAGCTGTTCAGCTCATCAATTTTATCGCGCAGCTCAACCGGATAGTAATCCCCGGCGCGGGCACCGTGGGCGTCAAACGCGGTATTGAACATGCGGATGATTTCCGCAGACTCATTGCTGACAATCGTCTGGTTTTTCTTGTCCCACAGCACCGGCACGGTCACGCGCCCGGTGTAGTGCGGGTCGGCCCGCAGGTAGAGCTGGTAAAGGAAATCATGGTGGTATAGATCGTCGCCTGTCGCTGCAGGGAAGTCACTGTCAAACGTCCAGCCGTTTTCCAGCATCAGCGGGTTCACCACGGAAACCGGAATTAAGGATTCAAGACCTTTGAGCTTGCGCACAATCAATGTGCGGTGCGCCCACGGACAGGCAAGGGAGACATAAAGATGATAACGATCTTTCTCGGCCGCAAAGCCGCCTTCGCCACTTGGGCCGGGAGCACCGTCGGCGGTGAGCCAGTTACGGAAGGCCGAAACAGAGCGCTTAAAGCGTCCACCGGTGGATTTGGTGTCATACCAGACATCCTGCCAGACGCCGTCTACGAGTTGTCCCATTCTTTTCTCCTCCGTCAGATAGCAAAAGCGAGGAGAGATCTCCTCGCTTTGTGTTCATTCAGTATAGCGTGCTTACCATTTCTTATTCAGAACGCGGTCGATGCTGTATGCACCCGGGCCAGTGACGGCCAGCAGCAGGAAGCCACCCGCGATGGTCAGGTTTTTCATGAACATCAGAGAGTTCACGCCTTCCGCAAAGTTGCTGTGGAAGATAAACGCGGTCAGCACGGTGAAGCCCGCGGTAAACAGCGCGGTGGTACGGGTCAGGAAGCCGAACAGTACCGCCAGGCCGCCGCCGAACTCAAGAAGAATAGTCAGTGGCAACAGGAACCCCGGAACGCCCATGGCTTCCATATACTGCTGGGTACCCGCATAACCGGTGATTTTGCCCCAACCTGCCACGATGAACAGAATTGGCATCAGAATACGTGCAACTAGTACACCAACATCTTCTAATTTTTTCATTTTACTCTCCAGGAAACCACATCAGCGGTTGAACTTTATTTGTCTGCAATTCCGGGTAGATACCGCGGTATTGCTGTCGATGGAGAGCATCATAAACGTGACGGTTGGCGATTGTTAGCAAGGAAAACTGTCAATCTTTTTCAAAGATATTGAGTAAGGGAGCGTGCGCGCTGGAGCCCTCACCCCAACCCTCTCCCACAGGGAGAGGGCGCAAAACAAAAAACGGTAACCAGGGTTACCGTTTTGCTTTTATCACCGCAGCTGCTGCTGACGAATCGTGGCTTTCACCAGACGCCAGGCGCTCCAGGCGCCAAAGCCACGCCGCGCCCAGCGGATCAGCATATTCGGATGACGAACCGTCCAGATAGCCATCACGCTACTGCCGACCAGAGCCCAGGAACGCAGGCTCAGGAAGGTGTTCCAGCCACGATCAAAGCGTCGCGTCGCATCAATCCAGTCGCGACGGCTGGCAGACAGATCCAGCCGTTGCTGCTGGATCTGGCTTAACAGATACGCTTTGCGCTTCTGACGTTCGGCTTTACCGCTCACGGCTTGTCATCCTCCAGCAGGGCGCGATCGTTAGCCAGCTCCTGACGCGTATGGCGCAGGAAAGTGGACTGGCGTGCTTTACGCAGCGTCCAGATCCCGCCAATCAGCGCCGCAACCAGCAGCACGACGGTGGTGGCAATCATCGCGTTAAGACGATACTGCGGGTCAATGGCCCAGATGATTAACACCATCAGGCTCATCAGACCAAACGCGGCGAAGAGCATGGTCAGGCCCAGCATCAGCAGCATCTGGAAGAGGTTCGCTTTCTCCTCTTCCAGCTCTACCACTGCCAGCCGGACGCGCGTTTCGGCAATGCCAACCAGCGTTGTTAAAATACGCTGGCCGATACCGAGGACGTTATTAGCAGGCCCTTGTGCGTGACGAGGATCTTCCATATCAACGACGCGTCAGAAGGACACCCAGTACCACACCGACTGCGGCACCAATCCCGACACCCGTCCATGGATTATCACGCACGTATTCGTCAGCACGGGCAGCCGCTTCGCGGGTCTGTTTTGCCAGTGCATCACCGGTTTCACCCAGGCGATAGCGGCTCTCTTTGAGTGCCTGCTCCGCTTTGCTACGCAGTTTGCTGACCTCTTCCTTTGACTTGTCAGCAGAGGAGTTCAGCACCTCTTCCAGGGTATCGGCCAGGGATTTCAGTTCAGCGCGCAGATGTTCAGACGTCGTATCTTTTGACATGATTCTCTCCTGTTGAGATTTCCGTTAACTCAATAATCGCGAGCTTCCAGCGCTTTCAGGTCGTCCTGCGCTTCTTTCAGCTTCTTCTCGCGCTTAGCAATTTTTTCCGCATCGCCTTTCTCTTTCGCTTCCTGCAGGTCGCGACGGCGTTCGGCTATCTCGTCCTTCTGTTCAGCGATTTTTTTCTGGTGATCGGCACGAAGCTTGCTGTCTGTACAGTTCGCTTTCACTTCGCTCAGCGCTTTTTTAAGACCATCAACACGGTGCTGATTGTTATGCTTTTCGGCATAGCCGATCTCACGCTGAATATCCTGTTCTTTCTCCTGACAGAGAGAGTTTGCAAAGGATGCTGTGCTCAAAGAAAAAAGGGCCAGAGCCAGGGTCATGCGGAATTTCATTATCGAAACCTTCCATTGTGTTACGGCGTAAGCCGCGTTCCAGACTAATGCGGAGTACATTCGAGGGGTGCTCCGCGTACTTAAGCATAGTAAGTAAACGGGGGATTCACCAAAGTGGGTGAAAAGATTCGGAATCCTGGTAATTATCCGAACCGATGCGACGTATCGCGAATCAAGGACAGCCAGGCAGCAGGCTGGCTGTCATCTTCCTGCTGAGCGATGATATACCCGTGCGGCAGCGTACGGTCGAGAACCACTTTCGCGGCGGCACTTTGCGCACGGGAATCAAACTTAATCAGTAAAACGTCGTCCTGCGGGGTGATGCTCTTAAAGCGGATCCCGTTCGCATCAAGATGATGCCAGACAGAAAAGCCGTCAGGTACGCTCGCCCCCTGGTTTATCGGGCGAATGGCCAGCGTCGATTCCTGATGCGAAAGCGCACTCCAGGCCAGCAGCAGGGCGCTGATGACCACCAGGGCAATCGCGGTACAGGCAAAGCGGCGCAGGGCGAGCGGCGAGATAACCATCGTTAGCCTCTGGCTCCGTATTTCTTTTTCCACAGGACGACCAGCGAGCCAATCAGGCCGAAGACCAGCAGAACAACGGGCAGCAGCATCAGGCAAGACATCAGCTGGTCCTCATATTTCATGAAGACCGGGGTTTTACCCAGCGCATAGCCCAGTGTGGTCAGAATAAGCACCCACAGCAGGCCGCTCATCCAGTTAAAGAACTGGAAGCGTGTGCTGCTCAGCCCGGAGAGGCCAGCAATGGTCGGCAACAGGGTGCGGACAAAGGCGATAAAACGGCCTATCAGCAGCGCAGAAAGCCCGTGTTTATGGAACAGGTGGTGCGCCCGCTGATGATAGTGCGCAGGCAGATGCGAGAGCCAGTTCTGAACGATCCGGGTATTGCCCAGCCATCTGCCCTGGATGTAGCTCACCCAGCAGCCGAGACTCGCGGCGACGGTCAGTAACAGAATGGTTTGCGGAAATGCCATCGCCCCTTTGGCACACAGCACGCCGACAAGCACCAGTAAACTGTCACCGGGCAGGAAAGCAGCAGGCAGCAAACCGTTCTCAAGGAACAGGATCATAAACAAGACAAAATAGAGCATGCCAATCATGGAAGGGTTGGCCAGCGTTTCAAAATCCTGCGCCCAGAGGGCATGCAGTAGTTGGGTCAAAAGTTCCATTCAGTGTTCCTGGAAATCGGTTAACGTCACGCCTGTTATCCGGGACAAACAGCACGGCGACATTGTTGTGATTTCATTATGGTCGCTCGCGGACACATTGCGGTGTGGCCAACACTGTTCCCTGTTAATTGGCTGGTTAGCAAGCACTAACTTACAAAATAACGAAGTGAATCCAATTGTAACAAAGCCCAACGTTCTGCGTCACAGAATTTGCAGGGGCGAGTTGATTTTGGCGTAAGGCCAGGAAGTGAGCGAGGGGATTTACAAAGGCTGACACTATATATGTTTTGCTTACCCACTTAAGCCGGAAGGCGCAGCGAAGCGCCTGCCAGCAGAAAGGTCATCTATTTTGCGCCACTGGAGGCCGTATCAAGATGAACAACAGGATTATCGGCAAAAAGATAGCGGTCAGCGTTAAATTCGAAGTCGTCGCTGGTTTCATTGAACAGCATCTGCTTGGTGTTTTCCAGGTGCTGCCACATCGCCAGTTTAGCGGCATGAGGGTCTTTACGAATCAGCGCTTTAAGGATTTGATCGTGATCGTCACACCAGTTGTCGACGGTACGGGAATCGATATGGTCGTGCAGTTTTTTCCAGTACGGGTTGTGAACGCGCTGAGTCCACATTTTCTCAACGATTGCCGCCAGCGCCGTATTTTGCGTGGCCAGAGCCACCTGAACGTGGAACTGCAGATCCCACTCTGAATCGCGGAAACATTTTTCCTTGCGGGCATTCTCCTGGATTTCCATCAATTTCATGATGTCCTGCTTGGTCACCTGCGTCGCCGCAAATTCGGCAATATTGCTTTCGATCAGCTGGCGAGCCTGGAGCAGCTCAAACGGGCCATAGCTGGCGAATTCCAGACTTTCGTCCGCGACGGGGGAGTGTTTCGGCAGATTGGAAATCACGTGAATGCCGGAGCCTTTGCGTACCTCAACGTAGCCTTCCACTTCCAGCATGATAATCGCTTCGCGCACCACCGTGCGGCTGACGCTTTTTTCATCCGCGATAAAACGCTCGGCGGGAAGTTTGTCACCGACAAGATAGACCCCTTGCTCGATGCGATTTTTCAGCTCGGCAGCAAGTTGTTGATATAAACGACGTGGTTCGGTGATTTCCATATGCGCTCCAGGCAGGGTACGGCAGATGATTTGTTATACCACTTTTGCGTGCCACTCTCCAGATTTTGCCATTAAAAAAGCCGCCCGGAGGCGGCCTTTAAGACGTTTTGCCGGGTCACCCGGCACCGCAATGCTAACTTTGTGTGGCCGGTTTTCCGAGAGACTCTTTCGCCAGCTCTTCTGCCGATTTACTTTTCAGCACCGTCCAGATCACCACCGCGCCCATCAGGTCGAAGACCGCCAGTACCGCAAACAGCGGGCTGAAGCCGATGGTATCCGCCAGCGCGCCAACCACCAGCGCAAACATCGTACTTGCGGTCCAGGCGGCCATCCCGGTCAGACCGTTGGCGGTTGCCACTTCGTTACGACCAAAGACGTCAGAGGAGAGGGTGATCAGCGCGCCGGACAGCGACTGGTGCGCAAAACCGCCGATGCACAGCAGGGCGATAGCCACATACGGGCTGGTGAACAAGCCGATCATCCCCGGGCCAATCATCAACAACGCGCCCATGGTCACGACCATTTTACGGGAGACAATCAGGTTCACGCCAAACCAGCGCTGGAACAGCGGTGGCAGATAGCCGCCAACGATACAGCCCAGGTCTGCGAACAGCATTGGCATCCAGGCGAACATGGCAATCTCTTTCAGGTTAAAGCCGTAGACTTTAAACATGAACAGCGGGATCCAGGCGTTAAAGGTACCCCAGGCGGGTTCCGCGAGGAAACGCGGCAGGGCGATACCCCAGAACTGACGGGTGCCCAGGATCTGCCAGACGGTCATTTTCTTGCCGTTGTTGGTCTGATGCTGCGCTTCCTGACCACCAATGATGTAGTCACGCTCTTCGTCAGACAGTTTTTTCTGGTCACGCGGGTGCTTATAGAACAGCAGCCACGCTATTGCCCAGGCAAAGCTCAGCACGCCAGAGATGATAAACGCCATCTGCCAGCTGTGCATTACGATAGCCCACACCACCAGCGGCGGCGCAATCATCGCCCCGATGGACGAGCCCACGTTGAAATAACCGACCGCAATCGAACGCTCTTTTGCCGGGAACCACTCCGAGCTGGCTTTCAGCCCGGCAGGGATCATCGCGGCTTCCGCGGCACCCACCGCGCCGCGTGCCAGCGCCAGACCGCCCCAGCTGCCTGCCAGCGCCGTTGCCCCGCAGAACACCGCCCAGGCGATGGCGAAGAAGGCATAACCGATTTTGGTCCCGAGAATATCCAGCACATAGCCTGCCACCGGCTGCATGATGGTATACGCCGCAGAATAGGCGGCAATGATGTAGGAGTATTGCTGCGTGGAGATATGCAGCTCTTCCATCAACGTTGGCGCTGCTGCTGCCACGGTGTTACGCGTCAGGTAGCCCAGCACGGTGCCTAACGTCACCAGCGCGATCATATACCAACGTAACCCTTTAATTTTACGCATCTAAAACCTCATCGTTATGTTATTTCCGCGCCAGAGCACGGCAACCGCTCAACCGTTGCCGGGAGCCGTTGTGTAACGGGAGGGGCGTAGCCGGGAACAGCTCCCGGAACGGCCCGAACCTTGCCATAAGTAAGCGTGCATAAGTCGGTATCCGTACCGTTAAACCCGATGTCTCTCACACCGGTAATGCATTCCGTCGGCTAAGTGTTTGCGACGGCGAAAAGATAACTTGTCATACAACTTTAAAAGGTGAGTGACATCACAAATGTATGATTATTTGTGGGGACATTCGTCGCTGCGGGCAAAGCCAGTAATGGCGCGGCCTGCAGCAGGGTTTGTTCCAGTGAGGGGAATGAATTTGTTGGCGTTTATTGATCTCACTCACGAAAAAAGGTTCGGTGGGTGGAAATTGGTGTGATAACTTTGCAGCATATGAACATACGCTTTCTGACGCTCCCGTAATGAGGAAGACGATAATGACGCCGTTTATGACTGAAGATTTTCTGTTAGATACCGAATTTGCCCGCCGCCTGTACCACGACTACGCCAAAGACCAGCCAATTTTCGACTACCACTGCCATTTACCGCCGCAGCAGGTTGCCGAAAATTACCGTTTCAAAAACCTGTATGACATCTGGCTGAAAGGTGACCACTACAAATGGCGCGCTATGCGCACTAACGGCGTGGCTGAACGCCTGTGTACCGGCGATGCCACCGACCGCGAGAAGTTTGACGCCTGGGCGGCGACCGTTCCGCACACCATCGGCAACCCGTTATTCCACTGGACGCATCTTGAGCTTCGCCGTCCGTTTGGTATCACCGGAACACTGCTCTCTCCAGCGACCGCGGATGAGATCTGGGATCGGTGTAATGCGCTGCTGGCACAGGATAACTTCTCCGCGCGCGGCATCATGAAGCAGATGAACGTAAAAATGGTGGGCACCACCGACGATCCGATTGACGCTCTCGAGCACCATGCGGCCATCGCCAAAGACAGCGCGTTTGACATCAAAGTGCTGCCAAGCTGGCGCCCGGATAAAGCTTTTAATATCGAACAGGCCACATTTAAGGATTACATGGCGAAGCTGGCCGAGGTTTCTGATACCGACATCCGTCGTTTCGCAGACCTGCAAACCGCCCTGACCAAACGGCTGGATCACTTCGCGGCGCACGGCTGTAAAGTGTCTGACCATGCGCTGGATGTGGTGCTGTTCGCGGAATCAAACGAAGCCGAGCTGGACAGCATTCTGGCGCGTCGTCTTTCCGGTGAGTCCCTGAGCGAGCATGAAATGGCGCAGTTCAAAACGGCGGTACTGGTGTTCCTCGGCGCAGAATATGCCCGTCGCGGCTGGGTACAGCAGTACCATATCGGCGCGCTGCGCAATAACAACCAGCGCCAGTTTACGCTGCTGGGCGCGGATGTGGGCTTCGACTCCATCAACGACCGTCCGCTGGCTGAAGCGCTGTCTAAGCTGCTGAGCAAGCAGAACGAACAAAATCTGCTGCCAAAAACCATTCTCTATTGCCTGAACCCGCGCGATAACGAAGTGCTGGGCACCATGGTCGGCAACTTCCAGGGTGAAGGGATGCCGGGCAAGATGCAGTTCGGTTCCGGGTGGTGGTTCAACGACCAGAAAGACGGTATGGAGCGTCAGATGACGCAGCTGGCGCAGCTTGGCCTGTTAAGCCGCTTTGTCGGCATGCTGACCGACAGCCGCAGCTTCCTGTCCTATACCCGCCATGAATACTTCCGCCGCATCCTGTGCCAGATGATTGGCCGCTGGGTACACGCAGGCGAAGCGCCGGCGGATATCCAGCTGCTGGGCGAAATGGTGAAAAACATCTGCTTTAACAATGCGCGCGATTACTTCGCCATTGAACTGAACTAAGGCCGTTTGAGGTTGATATGCAATACATCAAAATCCATTCGCTGGATAACGTGGCCGTCGCGCTGACGGATCTCGCTGAAGGCGACGTGGTGACCGTTGATAACCAGAGCGTCACCCTGCGTCAGGCGATTGCTCGCGGACATAAGTTTGCCGTGAAGCCTCTCGCCAAAGGGGACAACGTCGTGAAGTACGGTCTGCCGATTGGGCATGCGTTAGCGGATATTGAGCCAGGTGAACATCTTCATTCCCACAATACCCGCACCAATCTTAGCGATCTGGACGAGTACAGCTATCAACCTGATATACCCGCAGAAAGCGTTCAGGCGGCGGATCGCGAGGTGCAGGTCTACCGTCGCGCCAATGGCGACGTGGGGATCCGCAACGAGCTGTGGATCCTCCCGACCGTCGGCTGCGTCAATGGGATTGCGCGTCAGATCCAGACGCGCTTTCTGAAAGAGACCAATAATGCCGAAGGCACTGACGGGGTGCATCTCTTCAGCCATACCTACGGCTGCTCCCAACTGGGTGACGACCATATCAATACCCGTACCATGCTGCAAAACATGGTGCGTCATCCGAATGCGGGTGCGGTGCTGGTGATCGGCCTCGGCTGCGAGAACAACCAGGTGGACGCCTTCCGCGAGACGCTGGGTGAGTTTGACCCTGAGCGCGTGCATTTTATGGTGTGTCAGCATCAGGATGACGAGGTGGAAGCGGGCATTGAGCAGCTTCATCAGCTTTATGAGGTGATGCGTCATGACAAGCGCGAGCCGGGCAAACTGAGCGAGCTGAAATTTGGTCTGGAATGCGGCGGGTCCGATGGCCTGTCCGGTATCACCGCCAACCCGATGCTGGGCCGTTTCTCGGACTACGTGATCGCCAACGGCGGCACGACGGTGCTGACCGAAGTGCCGGAGATGTTCGGTGCAGAGCGTATTCTGATGAGCCACTGCCGTGACGAAGCGACGTTTAAGAAGACCGTCACCATGGTGAATGACTTCAAACAGTACTTCATCGCCCATAACCAGCCGATTTATGAGAACCCGTCGCCGGGTAATAAAGCGGGCGGGATCACCACGCTTGAAGAGAAATCCCTCGGCTGCACCCAGAAAGCGGGCGCGAGCCAGGTCGTCGATGTGCTGCGCTACGGCGAGCGCCTGAAAACGCATGGTCTCAACCTGCTGAGCGCCCCCGGAAACGATGCGGTCGCCACCAGCGCACTGGCCGGCGCAGGCTGCCATATGGTGCTGTTCAGTACTGGCCGCGGCACGCCGTACGGCGGTTTTGTACCGACGGTGAAAATCGCCACCAACAGCGAGCTGGCGGCGAAGAAAAAACACTGGATCGACTTTGATGCCGGACAGCTGATTCACGGTAAAGCGATGCCTAAGCTACTGGCGGAGTTTGTGGACAGCATTGTGGAATTTGCTAACGGCAAGCAGACCTGTAACGAGAAGAACGATTTCCGCGAGCTGGCGATCTTTAAGAGTGGTGTGACGCTGTAATCGGTGCGGCCTGATGCCCTCACCCTGACCCTCTCCCACGGGGAGAGGGTACAAACACTAAAAACGGCAACCTCAGGGTTGCCGTTTTGCTGTTAACCTCGCAGGGCGTTCTTCGCTAAACGCGCGTCTTCCGCCTGACAGGCCGCCGCGGTAAACAGCACGTCGGTAGAGGAGTTCAGCGCGGTTTCGCAGGAGTCCTGCAGCACGCCGATGATAAAGCCGACGGCCACGACCTGCATGGCGATCTCGTTCGGAATACCGAACATATTGCACGCCAGCGGGATCAGCAGCAGCGAACCGCCCGCCACGCCGGATGCGCCACAGGCACACAGCGACGCCACGACGCTCAGCAGCAATGCGGTTGGCAGATCTACCGGAATACCCAGCGTATGCACCGCCGCCAGAGTCAGTACAGTGATCGTAATCGCCGCACCCGCCATATTCACGGTTGCGCCCAGCGGGATCGACACGGAATAGGTATCGCGGTCCAGGTTCAGCTTCTCCGCCAGCGCCATGTTCACCGGAATATTTGCCGCAGAGCTGCGGGTGAAGAAGGCATAGACGCCGCTCTCACGCAGGCAGGTCAGCACCAGCGGATACGGGTTGCGGCGGATCTGCCAGAACACCAGCAGCGGGTTGATCACCAGTGCCACCAGCAGCATACAGCCGATCAGCACAACCAGCAGCTGGGCATAGCCCCACAGCGCGTCAAAACCAGTGGTCGCCAGCGTGGAGGAGACCAGACCGAAAATCCCGACTGGCGCAAAGCGAATCACCAGTTTCACCATAAAGGTCACGGCGTTCGACAGATCGTTAACCAGATTTTTGGTGGTCTCATTACCGTGACGCAGCGCGAAGCCCAGACCAATCGCCCAGACCAGAATACCTATGTAGTTGCCGCTCATCAGCGCCGTGACAGGGTTAGAAACCATGCTCATCAGCAGACCGCGAAGCACTTCCACAATCCCGGATGGCGGCGTGATCTCACCGGCGGCGCTGGTCAGATGCAGCGTGGACGGGAACAGGAAGCTAAATACAACGGCTGTTAATGCCGCGGAGAAGGTTCCCAGAACATACAGGAACAGAATAGGGCGAATGTTGGTTTTTTGTCCGTGTTGATGGTTGGCGATAGATGCCATCACCAGCATCAGAACCAGCACCGGCGCGACGGCTTTCAGGGCGCCAACGAACAGTGTCCCGAGCAGCCCCGTAGCTTCCGCGGCAGGTTTTGAAACCATCGCCAGCAGAATACCCAGCACCAGCCCGACCAGAATTTGTTTTACGAGGCTGCCCTGCGCCAGGCGCGCGAACAGACCGCTAGATTGTGTGCTCATACGTTATTCCTGAGTGAAATTGCGTTCCATCCTGGATGTGCTCTAAGTCACATTTATGTCCGGATGTAAGAAAATGTTTGCCTGGTCGAGTATAGGGAATGCGCGAAAGGAGGGAAGCGTAAAATGCTGGATTTTACGTGTTGCGTCATGTTTTTTAACTATTGATTAACGAAAATGCCGGGTGGCGCTGCACTTGCCCGGCCTACGGGGTGACGTTGTAGGCCCGGTAAGCGCAGCGCCACCGGGCAAAACGTACTAAGCCTGCTGCTTCTTATCGTGCTGGCGGTTAACCCAGGTATTGATAATCAGCGTCACGATCAAAATGCCAAACACCACGCCGAGCGAGATGGCGATCGGGATATGGTAGAAATCAACGATCAGCATCTTGATACCGATAAACACCAGGATCACCGACAGGCCGTACTTCAGCATTGAGAAGCGCTCCGCCGCGCCTGCCAACAGGAAGTACATGGCGCGCAGACCGAGGATCGCAAACAGGTTTGAGGTCAGCACGATGAACGGGTCGGTGGTCACCGCGAAAATAGCCGGGATACTGTCCACAGCGAAAATCACATCGCTCAGCTCAACCAGAATCAGCACCAGCAGCAGCGGGGTGGCAAACAGCAGACCGTTCTTACGCACAAAGAAATGCTCGTTCTCGATCCTGTCGGTCATGCGCAGATGTCCACGGATCCACTTCACCAACGGACGATCGCCAATCGCGGAGCCGTCCTCTTTCGCCAGCGCCATTTTGACCCCGGTAAACAGCAGGAACGCGCCGAAGACGTACAGCAGCCATTCGAACTGGGTAATCAGCCAGCTACCGGCGAAGATCATAATGGTACGCAGAACAATCGCGCCCAGCACGCCGTACACCAGCACGCGGCGCTGCAGGGCAGCAGGTACGGCAAAGTAGCTGAACAGCATCAGCCAGACGAAGACGTTATCGACTGCCAGCGCTTTTTCAATCAGATAACCGGTGAGGAAGGCGAGCGCCTGAGGATCGGCCACTGCCCTGCCCTCGGTGGAGGCCAGATACCACCAGAAGGCGGCGCAGAAGAGCAGAGAGAGGGTAACCCACACCAGCGACCAGACGGCGGCCTGTTTCATGGTCATACCGTGCTCGCCGCGACGCCCCTGCAAAAAGAGGTCGATCGCCAGCATGATGAGCATGATAACCGCGAATCCGCCCCACAACATTGGAGTGCCGACAGAATGCATACTATTTTCCTTACACATAAAAAACAAAAACGGCTATGGTCAGAAGACGATAGCCGTTAGCTTTTTATGCATAGACCTCGCCTTCCGGCAAGGTCTCACTTACAACCACGAGGGTTGCCCGGCGACCGGATGCGGTTTTGCACGCATCGTAATGACGATCCACCGGCGAAGAAGTTACTCCCCTTTGCAGGTAACAAAATATGTCAGACCATTGGTTTCGTCAATGGTCTGCGCCGTTTCATTACACAGCTTTACGCGATAGCGTTCGCGCTCACGCCGTCTGCCGGGAACACCACGCCGGTCTGACGGCGGATCTCCGTTTGCAGTTTCGACGTGCTGCGGCTCACCGCGAGTCCCGGGTGATTCACTTCGTTGTCTTCCACCAGGCGGGCGAAGACCTCTGCCTCATAGAGCATAGTGTTTATATGCTGAGGCTGCGTCAGCTCCTGCGCTTTACCGCCGCGCGGCACAAAGCTGACCTTCTGGCACTCTGAGATCTTCTCGATCACCAGCGACCCGGCTTCGCCCTGAATTTCGCTCGGCAGCACGGAATCGCTGACTTTGGAGTGCTGCAGCGTGACGCTGAAATCACCGTAATCCAGCACCACTAACCCGTGTGCATCCACGCCGCTCTCCAGCAGGCTGGCCTGAGCGCTTACGCTGTGCGGCTCGCCCCACAGCGCCACGGCGGAGGCCAGGCAGTAAAAACCGATATCCATAATCGAGCCGTTCGAGAAGGCCGGGTTAAAGGTGTTCGGGTTCTCGCCGTCCAGGTAGCGCTGGTAGCGCGACGAATGCTGGCAGTAGTTGATAAAGGCTTTACGCATCTTGCCAATTTTCGGCAGCGACTGCTGCAGCAGCAGGAAGTTTGGCAGGCTGGCGGTTTTGAACGCTTCGAACAGCACCACTTGGTTTTCGCGGGCCAGCGCGATGGCGGCTTCCACTTCATCGATGTTCGACGCCAGCGGCTTCTCGCAAATCACATGCTTTTTATGGCTGAGGAACAGCTTCGTTTGCGGGAAGTGCAGAGAGTTCGGGCTGGCGATATACACCGCGTCAATGGCGTCGCTTTGCGCCATGTCATCAAGCGAGGTGAAGAGATGCTCAACGAGGTAGTCGTTGGCAAAGCTCTGCGCCTGCTCAAGGCTGCGGGAATAGACTGCGGTAAGTTTAAGTTTGCCGGTTTCGTGGGCGGCGTCGACGAACTGGCGCGTGATCCAGTTCGTACCAATGACTGCGAAACGTATCATAAACGTTTACGTACTCCGTAGCGGGGAACCTTTAGCCACTGTAGCACGTCATCATGACAATTCGCGTGCGCTACTGCGCATTACCTTTTAACGATAAATGCGTCAGCCACAGACGGGTATCAAATTCCAGCTGGTGGTACTGCGGCTCCATGTGGCAGCACAGGGAGTAAAACGCTTTGTCGTGTTCTTTCTCTTTCAGGTGCGCCAGTTCGTGCACCACGATCATTCGCAGGAAGGCTTCCGGCGCGTTGCGGAAAACCGTCGCGACGCGGATCTCGGCTTTTGCTTTCAGCTTGCCGCCCTGCACGCGGGAAATGGCGGTGTGCAGGCCGAGCGCGTTTTTCAGCACATGGATCTTGTTGTCGTACATCACCTTATTGATCGGCGGCGCGCTCTTCAGATACCGGTTTTTCAGATCCTGCGTATACTGCCAGAGGGCTTTATCGGTCGCGACATCGTGCGTGCCGGGGTAGCGTTTTTCCAGCACCGCGCCCAGTTTTTGCTCGGCAATTAACGAGCGAACCTGGGAAAGCAGATGTTCCGGGTAGCCCTGGAGATAAGTCAGCTGGTTCATCAAAACCCCAAAATAAGTTGAAAACGGGTATACTCACGCACCCTTTTCAGGGATAACGCCGAAATTTTACCATTCAGGAGGGCCGATGAGCCACTTAGACAACGGTTTCCGTTCACTCAACCTTAAACGTTTCCCGGAGACGGACGACGTTAACCCGCTTCAGGCGTGGGAAGCGGCGGATGAATATCTGCTGCAGCAGTTGGATGAGACTGAAATCCGCGGCCCGGTTTTGATCCTGAATGATGCCTTTGGCGCACTGGGCTGTGCGCTGGCGGAACACGCGCCGTACAGCATCGGCGATTCTTACTTAAGCGAGCTGGCAACGCGTGAAAACCTGCGCCATAACGACATCGAAGAGTCCAGCGTGAAGTTCCTCGACAGCACCGCGGACTACCCGCAGGCGCCTGGCGTGGTACTCATTAAAGTGCCAAAAACCATGGCGCTGCTGGAGCAACAGCTGCGTGCGTTGCGTAAGGTCGTGACGCCAGAAACCCGCATCATCGCGGGTGCCAAAGCGCGCGATATTCACACTTCGACGCTGGAGCTGTTTGAGAAAGTCCTTGGCCCAACCACCACCACGCTGGCATGGAAAAAAGCGCGGCTGATCAACTGTACGTTCAGCGCGCCCGATCTGGCCGACGCGCCGGACACGCTGAGCTGGAAGATGGAAGGGACCGGCTGGACCATCCATAACCATGCGAACGTCTTTTCCCGCACCGGTCTGGATATCGGGGCGCGTTTCTTTATTGAGCATCTGCCGGAAAATCTGGAAGGGGAGATTGTCGATCTGGGCTGTGGTAACGGCGTGATTGGCCTGACGCTGCTGGCGAAGAACCCGGAGGCCAGCGTGGTGTTCAGCGACGAATCGCCAATGGCGGTGGCCTCCAGCCGTCTGAACGTGGAAACCAACCTGCCAGAGGCGCTGGACCGCTGCGAGTTTATGATCAACAACGCGCTGTCCGGCGTAGAACCGTTCCGCTTCAACGCGGTGTTCTGTAACCCGCCGTTCCACCAGAAGCATGCCCTGACGGATAACGTCGCCTGGGAGATGTTCCACCACGCGCGCCGCTGTCTGAAGATCAACGGCGAGCTGTACATCGTCGCCAACCGCCATCTGGACTACTTCCACAAGCTGAAGAAGATTTTCGGTAACTGCGTCACCATTGCGACCAACAACAAGTTTGTGGTGCTGAAAGCGGTGAAGCTGGGGCGTCGTCGTTAAGATTGAGAGCGGTGCGGCCTGATGCCCTCACCCCAACCCTCTCCCACAGGGAGAGGGAGCAAACCCGGCAATGTCCTAGATCGCCAGAGCTAATTTTGTCCCCTGCGCAATTGCCCGCCGCGCATCCAGCTCCATCGCCACGTCGCACCCGCCAATCAAATGCACTGTTTTCCCCGCCTCGCGCAGCGGATCTACGAGATCCCGCTTCGGCTCCTGCCCGGCACATAAAATGACATGATCCACGCGCAGCAGTTGCGACTCACCGCCGATCGTGACGTGCAGGCCCTCATCGTCGATCTTCTGGTAGCTCACCGCCGGGATCATCTTCACTCCACGCGAGAGCAGGGTGACACGGTGGATCCAGCCGGTGGTTTTGCCCAGCCCTTCGCCTGGCTTACTGGCTTTACGCTGGAGCATCACTATCTGCCGTGGGCTTTTTGGCAGCTGGGGGCCTTCCGGGCGCAGGCCGCCGGACTGGTTCAGGCTGGTGTCGATCCCCCATTCCACGCAAAATTCGGCAATGTTCTGGCTGGTGGCCTCGCCCGGCTGGCTTAAGTACATGGCGGTATCAAAGCCGATCCCACCGCAGCCGATAATCGCCACTTTCTCCCCAACCGGTGCTTTGTCACGCAGCACGTCGAGATAGCTCAGGACCTTCGGATGATCGATACCCTCGATCGCAGGCGTGCGTGGGGCGATCCCGCTCGCCAGGATCACCTCGTCGAACGCCAGCAGATCGGCCGCTTTTACCCACTGATTGAGCCGCAGATCCACGCCCGTCAGGTCGATCATCCGACGGTAGTAGCGCAGGGTTTCATAGAACTCCTCTTTGCCGGGGATCTGTTTGGCGATATTAAACTGCCCGCCAATTTCGCCGGCCGCATCAAACAGCGTCACGCTGTGCCCGCGCGAGGCGGCATTGACCGCAAATGCCAGGCCCGCCGGGCCAGCGCCCACGACGGCCAGGCGCTTTTTAGTGACTGCCGGAATGACCGGCATTTTGGTTTCATGGCAGGCGCGCGGGTTGACGAGACAGGAGGTGACCTTGCCGACGAAGATCTGATCCAGACAGGCCTGGTTACAGCCGATGCAGGTGTTGATCTCATCCGCACGGCCGCTTTGCGCTTTGGACAGCAGTTCGGCATCGGCCAGGAACGGCCGCGCCATGGAGACCATATCGGCATCCCCGCGCGATATCACATCGTCCGCCACCTGCGGGTCGTTAATACGGTTGGTGGTGACCAGCGGAACAGAGACTTTCCCTTTCAGCTTGCGCGTCACCCAACTGAACGCCGCACGCGGTACCGGGGTGGCGATGGTCGGGATACGCGCCTCGTGCCAGCCAATACCGGTGTTAATAAGGGTGGCGCCGGCGGCTTCAATCGCCTGCGCCAGCTGCACGGTTTCGTCGAAGGTGCCGCCGCCCTCCACCAGGTCGAGCATCGACAGGCGGAAAATAATAATAAAATCAGCCCCCGCACGTTCGCGCACCGCGCGTACCACCTCCACGGCAAAGCGCATGCGGCGGGCATAGTCGCCGCCCCATTCGTCGTCACGCTGGTTGGTGCGCGCGGCGAGGAACTCGTTAATCAGATAGCCTTCGGAACCCATGACCTCGACGCCGTCATAACCCGCCTCACGGGCCAGCGCGGCGCAGCGTGCGAAGTCGTCAATCAGCGCCAGGATCTCGTCGTGGCTGAGGGCATGGGGCGTGAAACGGTTAATCGGCGCCTGAATGGCGGAGGGGGCCACCAGATTCGGCTGGTAGCTGTAGCGCCCGGTGTGGAGGATTTGCAGGGCGATTTTGCCGCCCTCGCGGTGTACCGCGTCGGTCACCATGCGGTGGTGCGGCAGCTGTGACGCATCGTTTAACACCGCGCCGCCCTCCATGCCGACGCCGGAAGGGGCAGGGGCCACGCCGCCGGTGACAATCAGCGCCACCCCGTGGCGCGCGCGCTCGGCATAGAAGGCCGCCAGACGCTCGGCCCCGTCCGGATGCTCCTCCAGTCCGGTGTGCATCGAGCCCATCAGCACGCGGTTTTTGAGGGTGGTGAACCCCAGATCGAGGGGGGCGAATAACGACGGGTAGCGGCTCATAGTCTCTTCCAGTGTAAAATTATTGTTATGTGGTCGGATGAGTTACTAATTTAGCCAGCGGCAGCAGAAAGGTAAAAGCGGGATCGAATGATTGTGATAGATCTCAAAGAACTTCTCCCCTCACCCTAACCCTCTCCCC
>NZ_POVL01000022.1 GCF_002939185.1 Enterobacter sichuanensis
GTATACCCGCCTGGCTATCCTGGCTGGCGGTGTTAAGGTACCGAACACAGATTATGCAAAAGATTATGGGGCGGAATTATTACGTGCTGGGTTCAGTGAGCTGCCGCCCGGTTCAACTTTAATTTCGGGCGATGTGGCTGTAATACAGCCGTACCCCGGTGGAAATGGCATAGGTCACATGACTATGTATGACGGTAAGCAGTGGATTTCGGACTTTGTACAAAAAAGCATGTATCCGGGTCCAGGGTACCGAAAAATGCAACCCCCCTTTAAAATTTACAGGATGCATTGATGAAAAGGATATTTCTATCATTCGTTATGTTGCTGGTGGGATGTAGTTCGACTGCCAGTGATGATCAGGATGCGAAAGACGCTACTGAGTCATTTTATAAATCCTATCTTTCCGCATTCGGTAGTGATGATGCCAGGCCTTATCCTGCCGATGAACTGCGTAAATATGTTTCCGCTGATACGATTGCCCGGATTGATGCCATTCAGGAAATCTATGAACAAGAGTTAATAGAGTCTGACTATTTTACGTATACCCAGGATTATTCTCGCGAATGGATACCTGCGTTACGAGTGGAAAACGCAAGGCCATTTTTAAACGGTGAAGTAGTGCAGGTCATTGAGGGAGCCGGTGGAGGGAAAACCATGCACCTTGAAGTATTTCTGCGTCGTGAAGATGATGCATGGAAAATCTACCGCGTTCGTGACATAACGAATAATCACGAGCACCCAATATTTAATGCCGGAGCATTAACCCAAGCGAAAGCTGCAGCAGAAAGTGGGCTTTAAGCTGTAAAACACTCTTCCAGCCTCGGTGCATGCCGGGGCTTTTTCTGGTGGAATGGACACTGCAATTGCCTCGTCACCCAAAGATTTCACTAATATCCTCCACGCAGTGCCCATACCATTCAACCCGCGCATCGGCGGGTTTTTTATACCTTCCATTCAAGCTTCCCGTGCCGCTTTAAGCCCTGAGGAATAGGGAATTTCTGAGCAACAGGCATTTTTCCCGGATACGCGAGATCGAGAAGATGAATAGCGTTACGAGAAAATTGCCTGTTTTCACGGAAGTCAGAAAAGCTATCTCAAAAATAGGCATTTCCGATGCATATTTTACTTTTCTCCTCTCTGTCATCACCGCTGCAACAAAATGCATTATTAATCAATGTATTGAACAATTAAATCCATCCTGCCTGCATCCTGCCACAGGGTCTATGCTTAATAAAAGTAGGCAAAAAGGGCGGTTTAGCCGAATGCCCCTGCTGACAGAGGGTTGAAGTGATAATCGTTATCACTAACATGGTGTTATGCCCTGATGGCTTATCAGATGAGGTGGACCTATGGAACTGCATTCAGAAACCTTTAATCCTGCCGATTTTAGCTGGCGCGGTTTAACGCTGACGCCCGCGGCGGCGGCACATATTCACGAGCTGGTGGCGAAAAAGCCCGAGATCCTCGGTGTGCGTCTTGGGGTCAAACAGACCGGTTGCGCAGGCTTCGGTTACGTTCTCGACACCGTCACCGAGCCCGAGAAAGATGACCTGGTGTTTGAGACGGACGGTGCAAAATTATTCGTCGCACTGCAGGCCATGCCGTTTATCGACGGTACCGAAGTGGACTACGTCCGCGAAGGCTTAAACCAGTTATTCAAATTCCATAACCCGAAAGCCCAGAACGAATGCGGCTGCGGCGAAAGCTTTGGGGTATAGGCGGTACTATGTCTCGTAATACTGAAGCAACGAGTGAAGTAAAGACCTGGAGCGGTGGACACCTCAACTATAAAGAGGGGTTCTTCACCCAGCTGCAGACGGATGAACTGGCGAAAGGCATTAACGAAGATGTCGTTCGGGCGATCTCGGCAAAACGTAACGAGCCCGAGTGGATGCTGGAATTTCGCCTGAGCGCTTACCGCGCCTGGCTGGAGATGGAAGAGCCGCACTGGCTGAAAGCCCATTATGACAAGCTGAACTATCAGGACTACAGCTACTACTCTGCACCCTCCTGCGGCAGCTGTGATGACACCTGCGCCTCGCAGCCCGGCGCGGTGCAGCAGACCGGCGCGGAAAACAGCTTCCTCAGCAAAGAGGTGGAAGAAGCCTTTAACCAGCTGGGCGTGCCGGTTCGCGAGGGCAAAGAGGTGGCGGTGGACGCTATCTTTGACTCCGTCTCGGTGGCCACCACCTACCGCGACAAGCTGGCCGAGCAGGGGATTATCTTTTGCTCCTTCGGCGAAGCGATTCACGATCATCCGGAACTGGTGAAAAAGTACATCGGGACCGTGGTGCCCTCTAACGACAACTTCTTCGCGGCGCTCAATGCGGCGGTGGCCTCTGACGGCACCTTTATTTACGTGCCGAAAGGGGTACGTTGCCCGATGGAGCTCTCGACCTATTTCCGCATCAATGCGGAAAAAACCGGTCAGTTTGAACGCACGATTCTGGTGGCTGACGAGGGTAGCTACGTCAGTTACATCGAAGGGTGCTCCGCCCCGGTCCGCGACAGCTATCAGCTGCATGCGGCGGTGGTAGAAGTCATCATCCATAAAGATGCCGAGGTGAAATACTCCACGGTGCAAAACTGGTTCCCGGGCGACGGCAATACCGGCGGTATTCTGAACTTCGTCACCAAGCGTGCGCTGTGCGAAGGTGAAAACAGCAAGATGTCGTGGACCCAGTCGGAAACCGGGTCTGCCATCACCTGGAAGTACCCGAGCTGCATCCTGCGCGGCGATAACTCCATCGGTGAGTTTTACTCGGTGGCGCTCACCAGCGGGCATCAGCAGGCCGATACCGGCACCAAGATGATCCACATTGGTAAAAACACCAAATCGACCATTATCTCGAAAGGTATCTCCGCCGGGCACAGCCAGAACAGCTATCGCGGGCTGGTGAAGATCATGCCGACGGCGACCAATGCGCGAAACTTTACCCAGTGTGACTCGATGCTGATTGGCGCAGACTGCGGCGCGCACACCTTCCCGTATGTCGAGTGTCGCAACAACACCGCCCAGCTGGAGCATGAGGCGACGACGTCACGCATTGGCGAAGATCAGCTCTTCTACTGCCTGCAGCGCGGGATCAGCGAAGAGGATGCCATCTCGATGATCGTCAACGGCTTCTGTAAGGACGTGTTCTCTGAACTGCCGCTGGAATTTGCCGTTGAAGCCCAGAAACTCCTCGCCATTAGTCTTGAACACAGCGTCGGTTAAGGAAAGCACATGTTAAGCATTAAAGATTTACAGGTTAGCGTGGAAGACAAAACCATCCTGCGTGGCCTCAATTTTGACGTCAAACCGGGTGAAGTTCACGCCATTATGGGGCCGAACGGCTCCGGGAAAAGTACGCTTTCGGCGACGCTGGCCGGGCGTGAAGATTACGAAGTCACCCGCGGCTCGGTCGAATTTAATGGCAAAGATCTGCTGGAGATGTCGCCGGAAGATCGTGCGGGAGAGGGCATCTTTATGGCCTTCCAGTATCCGGTTGAGATCCCGGGCGTCAGCAACCAGTTCTTCCTGCAGACGGCACTGAACGCGGTGCGCAAGTATCGTGGCCAGGAGGCTCTGGATCGCTTCGATTTCCAGGATCTGATGGAAGAGAAGATCAAGCTGCTCAAAATGCCGGAAGATTTATTGACCCGCTCAGTCAACGTCGGCTTCTCGGGCGGCGAGAAAAAGCGTAACGATATTCTGCAGATGGCGGTTCTGGAGCCCGAGCTGTGCATTCTCGATGAGACCGACTCCGGTCTGGATATCGACGCCCTGAAGATTGTCGCCGATGGCGTTAACGCGCTGCGCGACGGCAAGCGTTCGTTCATTATTGTCACCCACTACCAGCGCATTCTGGATTACATCAAGCCGGATTACGTCCACGTGCTTTATCAGGGACGTATTGTGAAATCCGGTGATTTCACGCTGGTTAAACAACTGGAGGAGCAGGGGTATGGCTGGCTTACCGAACAGCAGTAATGCGCTCCAGCAGTGGCACCGGCTGTTTGAAGCCCAGGGGGGGACACGTTCTGAGCAGGCGCAGCAGCATCTGCAGCAGATGCTGCGCCTCGGCCTGCCGACGCGTAAGCATGAGAACTGGAAATACACCCCGCTTGATGGCCTGTTGAACGGCGAATTTGTTTCTCGGCTGGCGGATATCAGCCCGGCCCAGCGTGATGCGCTGGCACTGAACGTTGATGCCCTGCGGCTGGTGTTTGTTGACGGGCAGTTCCGTCCTGAGCTGAGCGACAGTACTGAAGAGAGCGGTTATACGATTACCCTCGATGATGAACGCCAGAGCCTGGCGGCTCCCGTGCAGCCGGAGGTGTTTCTGCATCTTACCGAGAGCCTGGCGCAGAGCGTGACGCATATCCACGTTAAGCGTAACCAGCGCCCGGCAAAACCGCTGTTACTGCTGCATATCACCCAGGGGCTCGACGGTGACGAAATCAATACCGCGCACTATCGCCATCATCTTGAACTGGCGGAGGGGGCCGAGGCCACGGTAATCGAACATTACGTCAGCCTTAACGAGGTCAGGCACTTTACCGGATCGCGTCTGACGATGAATGTCGCCGCCAATGCACGACTTCACCACATCAAGCTGGCGTTTGAGAATGGGCAGAGTCACCACTTTGCCCATAACGATATTGTGCTGGCTCAGGATGCCGCAGCTTTCAGCCACAGCTTCCTGCTCGGCGGGGCGGTGCTGCGCCACAACACCAGCACCCAGCTCAACGGTGAAAACACCACGCTGCGCATCAACAGCCTGGCGATGCCGGTTAAATCAGAAGTGTGCGATACGCGCACCTGGCTTGAGCACAACAAGGGCTACTGCAACAGCCGCCAGCTGCACAAAACCATCGTCAGTGACAAAGGGCGCGCGGTGTTTAACGGCCTGATTAACGTGGCGCAGCACGCCATTAAAACCGACGGGCAGATGACCAATAACAACCTGCTGCTAGGCCGCCTGGCGGAGGTGGACACCAAACCGCAGCTGGAGATCTATGCCGACGACGTGAAATGCAGCCATGGCGCCACGGTCGGAAGGATCGATGACGAGCAGATGTTCTACCTGCGTTCCCGCGGTATTGACCAGCAGGCGGCGCAGAAGATGATTATCTATGCGTTTGCCGCCGAACTGACGGAAGCGCTGCACGATGGTCAGTTAAAACAGCAGGTGCTGGACCGTATTGGCCTGCGTCTGCCTGGAGGCGAAGCATGAGTTTTCCCGTCGAGAAAGTCCGGGCCGATTTCCCGGTTTTGACCCGTGAAGTCAACGGGCTGCCGCTGGCCTATCTGGACAGCGCCGCCAGCGCGCAGAAGCCGAATCAGGTGGTGGATGCGGAGGCGGAGTTCTATCGCCACGGTTACGCCGCCGTGCATCGGGGGATCCATACCCTGAGCGCGGAAGCCACCCAGCGCATGGAGAACGTGCGCACGCAGGTGGCCGCCTTTCTCAATGCCCGCTCGCCCGAAGAGCTGGTGTTTGTGCGCGGCACAACCGAGGGGATTAACCTTGTCGCCAACAGCTGGGGCAACGCCCAGGTACGCGCAGGGGATAACATCATCATTACCCAGATGGAGCACCACGCGAATATCGTGCCGTGGCAGATGCTCTGCGAGCGCGTTGGGGCGCAGCTGCGGGTGCTCCCGCTCAATGTTGACGGGACGCTGCAGCTTGAGCTGCTTGACGGCCTGCTGGATGACCGCACGCGGCTGGTGGCGGTCACCCAGGTTTCCAACGTGCTGGGGACCGAAAACCCGGTCGCAGAGATCGTCGAGAAGGCCCATCTGGCGGGGGCGAAAGTGCTGATTGACGGCGCTCAGGCGGTGATGCACCACGCGGTTGACGTCCAGGCGCTGGACTGCGATTTCTACGTGTTCTCCGGCCACAAGCTCTACGGCCCGACCGGGATTGGCGTGTTGTATGTGAAAGAAGACATCCTGCAGGCGATGCCGCCGTGGGAAGGGGGCGGGTCAATGATCGCCACCGTTAGCCTGACGGAAGGCACCACCTACGCCCTTGCTCCGTGGCGTTTTGAGGCGGGTACGCCCAACACCGGGGGCATTATTGGGCTGGGGGCGGCGGTTACTTACGTTTCGGCGATCGGCCTTGAGGCCATTCAGGAGTATGAACAGCTGCTGATGCACTATGCCCTTGCGGAACTTGCCAGCGTACCGGATCTGACCCTTTACGGCCCGCCTGACCGGCAGGGGGTGATTGCGTTCAATCTCGGGAAACACCATGCCTATGACGTGGGCAGTTTCCTCGATAATTACGGCGTAGCGGTCCGTACCGGGCACCACTGCGCCATGCCGCTGATGGCGTTTTACCAGGTTCCGGCAATGTGCCGCGCATCGCTGGTGATGTACAACACAACGGAAGAGGTCGACAGGCTGGTGGCGGGGCTAAAACGCATCCATCAGCTGCTGGGCTAACAAAGAGGCGAAAGATGGCAGATCTGCCGGACAAAGATAAATTACTGCGTAACTTCTCGCGTTGCGCAAACTGGGAAGAGAAGTATCTCTACATTATTGAGCTGGGACAGCGTTTACCGCCGCTCAGCGAAGAGGCGCATTGCCCGGAGAACAGTATTCAGGGCTGTCAGAGCCAGGTCTGGATTGTGATGGCGCAGTCGGATGACGGCACTATCGAACTGCGCGGCGACAGCGATGCTGCCATTGTTAAAGGGCTTATTGCGGTCGTTTTCATTCTTTATCACCAGATGTCGGCTCAGGATATTGTCGCGTTCGATGTCCGTCCGTGGTTTGAAAAAATGGCCCTGACCCAACACCTCACCCCGTCCCGTGCTCAGGGACTGGAAGCGATGATTCGCGCCATCCGCGCCAAAGCTGCAATCCTTAGCTAGACTTACAGAACAGCATTCATTCTGTTTCGCGAGGTGGTTCCCGCCTCGCTGGTTTTTCAGCTTTCTGGCATCCTGCCAGTGAATAAGGAATCTCAGCATGAAGCGCGCGTCTCTCATAACTCTATTACTTATCAGTTCGCTCGGTGCCCTTCATTCGGCCCGCGCGACGGACTATCCATTGCCGCCCGCAGGCAGCCGTCTGATTGGGCAAAATCAAACCTACACGATACAGGAAGGGGATAATAAACTGCAGACCATCGCCCGCCGGTTTAATACTGCGGCGCAGGTGCTACTGGAGACGAACAATACTATTGCGCCGGTCAACCCTGCGCCGGGCACCGTCATTACCATTCCGTCGCAGATGCTGCTGCCGGACACGCCGCGCGAGGGGATTGTGGTGAACCTTGCCGAGCTTCGCCTGTATTACTTCCCACCGGGGGAAAATATTGTTCAGGTCTTCCCGCTCGGTATTGGGCAGTTGGGGCTGGAAACCCCGGTCACCACTACGCGGGTGAGTCAGAAAATCCCTAACCCCACCTGGACGCCCACGCCGGGGATCAGAGCCCGCTCGCTGGAGCAGGGGATTAAATTGCCTCCTGTGGTCCCTGCCGGGCCAAATAACCCCCTGGGGCGCTACGCACTGCGTTTAGGCGTGGGTAATGGGGAATATCTCATTCACGGCACCAGCGCGCCGGACAGCGTCGGCCTGCGGGTCAGTTCCGGCTGTATGCGGATGAATGCTCCGGACATTAAAGCCCTGTTCGAACAGGTGCGGGTGGGCACGCGGGTACAGATTATCAATGAACCCGTGAAGTTCTCCGTTGAGCCAGATGGTAAACGCTATATTGAAGTTCACCGTCCGCTGGCGCAGGTGGAGGGGGAAAACCCGCAGGTCTCGCCAATTAGCCATTCCGCCGACTTTGCGACCTTTGTGTCTCAGGCGGGAAGTGATAAAGCGCTTATTGATAAAGCCCTGTCACGTCGTGCCGGGATCCCGGTTGTGGTCTCCGCCGGTAACGGCCCGTCTGCCAGTAATAGTGTGTTGTCGGTGCAGAACAGTCGGGTGTCTGCTGCGGTTGCGGAAGATGAAGGGGAGAAGGTGACGCAGTAGTGGTTTGACGCAGGCAAAAAAAATGGCGCACAATGTGCGCCATTTTATTAACAGGTACTATTACTTACGGTATTTAGTAGCCTGGTTGTCCAGACGCTGGTTAGCGCGAGCTGCGTCGTCTTTAGCAGCCTGAACGTCGGAACGCATTGCGTTCACGTCGTTGCTCAGCTGGTCAACTTTAGCGTTCAGAGTCTGAACGTCAGAAGACAGCTGATCGATTTTAGCGTTGCTGGAGCAACCAGCCAGCAGAGTAGAACCCAGGATTACCGCGCCCAGTACCAGTTTAGTACGATTCATTATTAATACCCTCTAGATTGAGTTAATCTCCATGTAGCGTTACAAGTATTACACAAACTTTTTTGGGTTGAGAATATTTTTTTGATGGGAATACACCTATTTTTGATCGTTCGCTCAAAGAAGCACCGAATCAGCCCTTTTCGGGCAAAAATCTAAGGAAAAAAAGGCATTTATCATCGGATTCATCTTAGATAATTCGCAATTAAATAGAAAAACCCGATTTGCAATTTGAATGAGTTTGGCTAATGCCGGGAATAAAAAAAGCGCCCAATGGGCGCTTTTTATCCAAATTAATTCGCTCGGGAATTATTACAGCACGTGAACAGATGCGGTATTGGTGGTTCCGCTTGGTACCAGGGCACCAGAAACCATTACCACAACGTCGCCTTTCTGAGCCAGACCGCTTTCCAGAGCCAGTGCTTTACCCTGAATGTAGAAATCGTCGGTAGAGGCGATCTCTTTAACCAGGTGCGCAACTACGCCTTTGCTCAGTACCAGCTGACGAGCGGTAGTTTCGTTGGTGGTCAGGGCCAGGATGGTCGCATCCGGGAAGTATTTACGCACGGCGCGCGCAGATTTACCGCCCTGGGTCGCGACCACGATCAGTGGCGCTTCCAGTTTCTCAGCAGTTTCTACCGCACCGCGGCATACTGCTTCGGTGATACGCAGCTTGCGGCTGTCGTTGTTAAAGTCCAGACGGCTGGTCATCACGCGGTCAGTACGTTCGCAGATGGTCGCCATGATGCCGACCGCTTCCAGCGGGTATTTCCCTTTCGCGGATTCACCGGACAGCATCACCGCATCGGTACCGTCGAGGATGGCGTTTGCCACGTCGCCTGCTTCTGCGCGGGTTGGGCGTGGGTTCTTGATCATGGAGTCCAGCATCTGCGTTGCGGTGATAACCACTTTACGCGCGCGAACACACTTCTCGATCATCATCTTCTGCGCGAAGATCACTTCTTCAACCGGGATTTCAACGCCCAGGTCGCCACGTGCAACCATGATGCCGTCAGACGCTTCGAGGATTTCGTCGAAATTGTTCAGGCCTTCCTGGTTTTCAATTTTGGAGATGATCTGGATCTTCTCGCCGCCGTGCGCTTTCAGGTGCTCACGGATTTCAACCACGTCAGAACGTTTACGGATGAAGGAGGCGGCAACGAAGTCAACGCCTTGCTCGCAGCCGAAGATCAGGTCCTGCTTGTCTTTTTCAGCCAGCGCTGGCAGCGCGATGGAGACGCCTGGCAGGTTAACGCCTTTGTTCTCACCCAGGTCGCCGTTGTTCAGCACTTTACAGATAACTTTGTTACCTTCGATAGCGGTGACTTCCATCCCGATCAGACCATCGTCGACCAGTACGGTGTTCCCGACGGACAGGTCGCTGGTGAAGCCTTCATAGGTCACTGCAACGATTTCGCTGTTACCGACCACAGACTTGTCAGTGGTGAAGGTGAAGGTCTGGCCCGCTTTCAGAGAGACGTCATTACCGCCTTCCAGTTTGATGGTACGGATTTCAGGACCTTTGGTATCCAGCAGGATGGCGGCTTTTTTACCGGTCTTGCTCATCACGTTGCGCAAGTTCTGGATGCGCTGGCCGTGCTCAGCGTAATCACCGTGGGAGAAGTTCAGACGCATCACGTTCATGCCGGCATCCAGCATTTTGCTCAGCATCTCTTCAGATTCGGTTTTCGGGCCGATAGTACAAACAATTTTCGTCTTTTTCATGACAGTCTTAGTCTTTAAGTTGGGAAGGATATGGAAATCTCGCTCCGGGGGCGCACCGCCGCGGAGTCAAACCTGTGTTGCAAAAGAGTATATGACACGCACTAAGGATAGGAGACATCAAATGAGCGTGCAGAAGAAAGTGTGCCTGAGTGACAGCCCAACGAAGGAGAGGAGAAGTTGTACGTTGTTTTTTGTATTCCAAGCGCTGAAACCATTCACCAGGGGCCAGGCGCGCATTATACGCTGATTTTAAGATAAAAGGAAAATGGAAACGGTGTTTCAGAAATAATCTGTGCAGTTTCACATAATATTGTTATCAAGGCGTTAAGCCATGATGACAACTTATGGCGGCAGGTGATTGACCTGCCGCAATTTGCTTATTTTTGCAGCGCCTGACTGAGGTCGGCAATCAGGTCTTTCGGATCTTCAATCCCTACAGACAGGCGGATCAGCTGCGGCACAATGCCGTTTGCCAGCCGTTGCTCAAGGGGAATTGAAGCGTGAGTCATGCTGTAAGGCTGGCTCACCAGACTCTCCACGCCGCCGAGGCTTTCCGCGAGGGTGAACAATTTCAGGTTGCGGATAACCTCCGTTGCGCGTTGCGCATCGCCTTTTACCACCACAGAAATCATCCCACCCGGCAGGGCCATTTGCGTGCGGGCGAGGCGATACTGCGGGTGGGACTCCAGCCCTGGATAGAACACTTTTTCCACCAGAGGATGTTGCTCCAGCCATTGCGCAATCGCCAGCGCGTTAGTGCTGTGCTTTTCCACCCTCAGCGCAAGCGTGCGAATACCGCGCAGCGTCAGGAAACTGCTGAACGGATCCAGAACACCACCCACCGCGTTCTGCAGATAGCCGAGCTTGTCAGCCAGCGCCGGGTTATCACCCACTACAGCCAGCCCGGCAACGACGTCGGAGTGACCATTAAGGTATTTAGTGGCGGAGTGCACCACGATATCGAAGCCTGACTCAAGAGGGCGATGGATCACCGGCGACGCGAAGGTGTTGTCCGCCACGCTGATGACGTTATGACGACGGGCAATCGCCGCGATGGCCGCCAGGTCCGCCAGCTTCAGCAGCGGGTTGGTTGGGGTCTCGACCCAGACCATCCGCGTCTCCGGGCTAATGGCGGCCTCAAGCCCGGCCAGGTCGTCCGGCTTAACCCAGTTGACCTGCAGACCGGTGCTGCGCTTGCGCACGTTTTCGATCAGACGATACGTCCCGCCGTAAACGTCATCGATGGCAACGATATGGCTGTCTTTATCCAGCAGTTCAAGCACCGTGGAAATCGCCGCGAGACCGGAGGCAAACGCGTAGCCGCGCGTGCCGCCTTCCAGTTCGGCGATGGCGGTCTCCAGCGCATGGCGGGTGGGGTTGCCGCTGCGCGAATATTCATAGCCGGTATGTTCACCGGGAGCGGGTTGCGCAAACGTCGAGGTGGCGTAAATCGGCGGCATCACCGCCCCGTGCTGATCGTTGAACTCACCGCTGTGTACGCTCAGGGTTGCCAGGTTTTTCATCATCTCTTCCTTTATTGCTGTAGTCGGTTGCGCCATGCGGTCAGCACGTCGCTGCGCGTAATCAGACCGAGAAAACGGTCGTTGTCATTAATCACGGCCACCAGACCGCGGTCGAAGATGGCGTGCAGGGCGCTCTCCGGGGCGTGTTTATCCAGGAATTCCACCTGACGCGTCATGGCCGCCGTCACCGGAAGCGCGAAGCGATCGCCGTCGCCGCCGATATGCCGCAGCAGATCCCATTCGTCAATAATGCCCACCACCTTGCCGTTCTCCAGCACCGGTAGCTGGGAGATGTCATACAGACGCATGCGCGCCAGGACAGTGGAGAGCGTGTCATCCGGGGCGGCGGTGACGGTGGCGCCTTCATCGTGGCGCAGGGCGATGTAGTCGGAGAGATCGCCGGCCTGAGGGCGAGTAAGCAGCCCCTGCTGGCGCATCCAGTCGTCGTTGAACATCTTCGAGAGATATTTATTGCCGCTGTCGCAGGCGAAGGTCACCACGCGTTTCGGCGTGGTCTGCGCCTGGCAATACTTCAGCGCGGCCGCCAGCAGCGTGCCGCTGGAGGAGCCCGCCAGAATGCCTTCTGTTTTCAGCAGCTCGCGCGCGGTTGCAAACGCTTCGCGGTCGGTGATGCGCCAGGCGCGATTCACGCCTTCAATGTGGGCCAGCGGAGGAATAAAGTCTTCACCGATCCCCTCAACCAGCCATGAGCCTGCATCGTGGTAACGTCCGGTTTCGACCTGATCGGCCAGAACGGAGCCGGCCGGATCTGCCAGAACAAACTCCGTGTGCGGAGAGTGTTCGGCGAACCACGCCTGCAGACCGCCCAGGGTACCGCCTGAACCGACCCCGACCACGATGGCGTCGATGTTACCGTCAAGCTGCTCATACAGTTCCGGTGCCGTGGTGGTGCGGTGTGCCAGCGGGTTGGCGGTGTTATTGAACTGGTCGATGTAAAACGCACCGGGCAGCTCACTGGCCAGACGCTGGGCGTAATCCTGGTAATAGGCCGGATGGCCCTTATTGACGTCAGAGCGGGTCAGCACCACCTGGGCACCCAGCGCGCGCAGGTGGAAAATCTTCTCGCGACTCATTTTGTCCGGCACCACCAGGATCAACGAGTAGCCCTTCTGGGCGGCGATCAGCGCCAGGCCCAGTCCGGTATTCCCGGCCGTGGCCTCAATAATCGTGCCGCCCGGCTGCAGCTTACCGGTGCGCTCCGCTTCGTTGATCATCGACAGCGCCACGCGGTCTTTAATGGAGCCGCCCGGGTTCTGGTTTTCGAGCTTCAGAAACAGCGAGCAGGGACCGGTATCGAGCTTGTGCAGCTGGATGAGCGGGGTACGTCCAATCAGTTCGGTGACGGAGTGGTAAATCGTCATGATGTTTTCCTTTCTGGAGGTCATGACGGGATGATAGGGCGGCGAAATTTTCGCAAGAAAGAACCATTCACTGCCTTTTAGAACAGAAAGGAATATATATGACGTTTTTGGATGTCAGGACAGCAAGACGTAAAGTTGTCTGGATGTGAGGATGGCTATACTGGCATAAAATGCTGCAAAAATGAGCGTTTTTGCCGGGTGTCCGCCAGCAGATATGCATCAGGCAGATAATCATTGCTGAAATTGGTCTAAATGCTTCCCACCCGGTAAATCCGCTATTTATTCCCCAAAGTTATAACACATTCTTTTTTGTTCATTTAAAAGCTGATAACGCCTGTTTACTATCGTTTGGACATCCATACTGCTAAACCGCCACGAGCGGCACGGATAATGAATAAGAATGATCGTTCTCAGTAATATTTCGAAGGTTTTTGACAACGGAAAGGTGGCGCTCACGGCCGTTGATAATGTCAATTTGACGATAGCACAGGGACAGATATACGGGATTATCGGTTACAGCGGGGCAGGTAAAAGCACGCTTATTCGCCTGCTGAATGGTCTGGAAAAACCGAGCAGCGGCAGCGTAACCATCAACGGGCAGAACATTTCTGCCGCAAAAGGTGAAGCACTGCGCCAGGCACGTCTGAAGATCAGCATGGTGTTTCAGCACTTCAACCTGCTGTGGTCGCGCACGGTCAGCGAGAATATTGCGTTCTCGATGCAAATTGCCGGCGTACCGAAAGCCGACATTAAGGCCCGCGTGGCCGAGCTTATTGAACTCGTTGGTCTGAAAGGTCGCGAGCATGCGTACCCGTCACAGTTGAGCGGTGGGCAAAAGCAGCGCGTGGGCATTGCGCGTGCGCTGGCTAATCGCCCGGATGTACTGCTCTGCGATGAAGCCACGTCCGCGCTCGACCCGCAGACCACCGATCAGATCCTCGATCTGCTGCTGGATATCAACCGTCGCTTCCAGCTGACCATTGTGCTGATCACCCACGAGATGCATGTGGTGCGCAAAATCTGCGACCGCGTGGCGGTGATGGAGAACGGTAAAGTGGTGGAAGAGGGAGACGTGCTGAGCGTCTTTACCCATCCGCAGCAGCCGATTACGCAGCAGTTTGTCCGCCAGGTGAGCCAGTACGCTGAGGAAGAAACCTTCAATACCGAACTGGCAAACGATTTGGAAGGGACGGTGATCAGGCTGACCTTTACCGGGCACAGCACGCATAAACCGATCGTCGGTGAACTGACCCTGCGCTACGGCCTGCCGTTTAATATCCTGCACGGCAAAATGACGCAAACCGCCCACGGCGTGTTTGGCCAGCTCTGGGTGCACGTGGTGGCATCCGATGAACAACTGAACAATATCCTCGCCGATCTGCAGCACAGCGATATTGAGGGTGAGGTAATTAAACATGGCTGAGAATCTCTTTCCGCATCTTAAATGGGATCAGCTTTGGGCGGCGACGCTGGAGACGCTGTACATGACGGCGCTTTCCGGCGTGGCGACCTTCGTTCTGGGCATCGTCCTCGGTCTGGCGCTGTTTTTAACCGCGCGCGGCGGGCTGTTCCACAACCGCACGGTCTACAGCGTCATTTCCATTGTGGTGAACGTGTTCCGCTCGATTCCGTTCATCATTCTGATTGTCCTGCTGATCCCGTTCACCAAGACCGTTGTGGGCACCATTCTTGGCGCCAACGCGGCGCTGCCGGCGCTGATTGTGGGCGCGGCACCCTTCTACGCACGCCTGGTGGAGATCGCCCTGCGTGAGGTGGATAAAGGCGTCATCGAAGCCACACGCTCGATGGGCGCTCGACTGAGCACGTTAGTGTTTCGGGTTTTACTGCCGGAATCATCACCTGCACTGGTATCGGGTATTACGGTAACGCTCATTGCGCTGGTGAGTTACAGCGCCATGGCGGGGGTGATTGGCGCCGGCGGGTTGGGAAATCTGGCTTATCTGGAAGGATTCCAGCGCAACCATGGTGACGTCACGCTGGTGGCAACGGTGACCATTCTGATCATCGTTTTCATTATCCAGTTCTGCGGCGACGCCATTACTTCTCTGTTAGATAAACGCTAATAAATACACACAGGAACCACATCATGAAAAAGACACTGACACTGACACTGATCGCCGCTGCAACCCTGAGTGCCCTGAGCTTTGCCTCCTGGGCCGACACCCTGACCGTGGGCGCATCCAACACGCCGCACGCCGAAATTCTGGAGCAGGCAAAGCCGATTCTGGCGAAACAGGGCATCGACCTGGAGATCAAACCGTTCCAGGACTACATTCTGCCGAATACCGCGCTGGCCGGTCATGACATCGACGCCAACTATTTCCAGCACATCCCTTACCTGAACAGCGTGCTGAAAGATCATGCGGGCGATAAGGATTATGATTTTGTCAGTGCGGGGGCGATCCACATCGAACCTATCGGCATCTACTCCAAAAAATACAAGTCGCTGAAAGACCTGCCGGAAGGGGGCAAGATCATCATGCGTGACGCGGTTTCTGAAGAGGGACGCATTCTTTCCATCTTCGAGAAAGAGGGCGTGATCAAGCTGAAGCCGGGCATCGACAAAGTGACCGCGCGTATCAGCGACATCGTGGAGAACCCGAAAAAGCTGCAGTTCACGCCTAACGTTGAAGCCTCTCTGCTGCCGCAGATGTACAACAACAACGAAGGCGATGCGGTGGTGATTAACGCCAACTACGCGATCGACGCCGGTCTGGATCCGGTCCACGACCCGATTGCGGTAGAGAGCGGTGAAAACAACCCGTACGCCAACATCATCACTGTTCATCGCGGTGACGAGAAGAAGAAAGATATCGTCGCGCTGGTGAACGTGCTGCACTCGAAAGAGATTCAGGACTGGATCCGCACTAAATACAAAGGCGCGGTTATTCCTGTTAATAACTAATTGACTGATTTTACAGATGAAGCCCGGCGAGTCTCTCGCCGGGCTTCTTTTTTGTATCCGGCAGGAGAATCATTTAAGCTCAACGTTTAACAGGCAATGGAGTGATGACGATGGGTAACGTGACCAAAGATGAAGCGCTGTACCAGGAGATGTGCCGGGTGGTCGGCAAGGTGGTGCTTGAGATGCGTGATTTAGGGCAGGAGCCAAAGCATATAGTCATTGCCGGGGTACTGCGTACCGCGCTGGCGAACCAGCGCGTGAAACGCAGTGAATTGACAACCAAAGCGATGGAAACAGTGGTTAAAGCGCTGGCCGGGTAATGCGCCAGCGCTTCGCAAGTTGCTCGAGCGAGCAGCAGAGCAGGTAATAGACCACGCCCGTAAAGATAAAAATGGCCGCCGGGTAAATCTGCACCCGGTTGTTGACCTGTCCCGCCACCGTGGTCAGTTCCGGTACGTTCACGATAAACGCCAGCGACGTATCCTTCAGCAGGCTGATAAAAATCCCCACCAGCGACGGCAGAATGTTCCTCAGCGCCTGGGGCAGCAGCACGCGCCACAGGATTTGCCGGGTGCTAAACCCCTGAGCGAGTGCGGCCTCGTACTGCCCGGACGGTAAGGCGTTCAGCCCGGCCAGCACCGAGTGCATCACGGTTGCCGCGGTAAACCAGGCCAGTGCCAGCGTGACGGTCAGCGCGCCCGGCAGATCGCCTCCGGTGATGAGCGGCAGCAAATACCACATCCAGAAAATCACGAAGATGAGCGGGATCCCGCGAATCAGCTCTGCCCACAAGAAGAGGGCTTTTCGCACAAGCCCGGTAAAGCGCCAGGCCAGACACGCGAGTGCCACCCCGCCGGGCAGGGCGATGATCGCTGCCCCCACCGCCATCATTACCGAGAGCAATACGCCACCCGGTTCACCGGTTGCCGCGCGTCCCCACAGCAGATAATCGAGGTTATCGGTGATGACATTAAGTCCGGCAATCATGTTTTTCACTCCCTGTGGTGACGACAAACGGGCGTTTACGCTTCGCGTGAGGTCCAATGCGAACCAGCACCATCCCCATCACCAGGCCGGTCAGGAGGTAGAGCGCGGTGCCGAAGGTAAATGCCTCAAGCGCGTGCGCGTTATAGCTTTCAATCTGCCTGACCTGATAGGTCAGTTCAGCAAAGCCGATTCCACTGGCGAGCGAGGAGAGCTTCATCAGATTCAGATACTGCCCCACCACGGGCTGCCAGGCGTTGGCCAGCCCCTGCGGCAGCAGGATGTAGCGAAACAAGCGCCACGTGGAGAACCCCTGGGCGAGGGCCGCCTCCCGCTGTCCGGCCGGAACAGAGCGCAGCCCCGATTCCACTTCTTCGATTAAAAACGCCGAGGTAAATACCCCCAATCCCCAGGCCGAACAGAGAAACTCGGGCGTAAACCACCAGACGTCGCCGGGCAGCATTGACCAGCGGTGATCCGCATTAACCGCATCCCTGAAGAGCTGCGGTAACCCGTTCCAGGCAGCAAAATACCAGAACAGCAGTTGCACCAGCAGCGGTGTATTGCGAAACAGCGAGACCCAGCTACTGACAATCGCCTTCCCGATGCGTCCGCCGGAAAGGCGCAGCAGCATAAACAGCACCGCGAGCAGGCTGGCCAGCAGGATGCCCGCAAGCGTTACCCAGAGCGTGGTGAGAAACCCGGAGAGGATCCACTGCAGAGGCTGTCCGGTCAGTACCCCCTGCCAGTCGAGCGCGGGCATTACAGGTGCTCCTGATGCAGCGGGTTGAGCACTTTTTGCAGGAATCGCTGTGCACGGGGATGCGACGGTTGACTGAAAAATTGTGCCGGTGGCGCGATTTCCAGAATTTGCCCCCCGTCGATAAAGACAACCCGGTCAGCAATTTCCCGGGCAAACTGCATCTCGTGGGTCACCACAATCATCGTGATCCCGCTGTGGGCCAGCGCTTTCATCACAAACAGCACTTCGCCAATCATTTCCGGATCGAGCGCAGACGTGGGCTCGTCGAACAGAATGATTTGCGGCGATGAGGCCAGAGCGCGGGCAATCGCCACGCGCTGCTGCTGTCCACCGGAAAGCTCGGCCGGGAAATGGTGGGCTTTTTCCAGCATCCCGACCTTCTCCAGCAGAGCCAGCGCGCGCTCCTGGGCCGGTTGCGGCTTCCAGCCGTGGACGTGCTCCAGCGCGAGCGTGATGTTCTGGCTGGCGGTGAGGTGGGCATAAAGATTGAACTGCTGGAACACAAACCCCACGCGGCTTCGTAGCTGACGCAGCCCGGTACCGGAAAGCGCACCGGTCGGTTTGTTGTCGACCAGAATCTCCCCGCCGCTCAGGGTTTCAAGCTGATTGATAAGCCGAATCAGGGTGGATTTACCGGAGCCCGAAGGACCGAGGATGGCGACCACTTCACCGGGCGTGATGGTGAGATTAATGTCGTTCAGAACCTGATGGTCACCGTAGCGTTTATCCACGTGGCGAAACTCGACGCTGGCCTGTTCCAGATGTGAAAAATCCGCGGCACCGGCCGCGGAGTGTGAAAATAAACCTGAGAGCATATTACTTAGCTTCTATTTTAAAGGCGCGAGGCTGTGGAGCTGGAGTGCCGGGACCAAACCAGACATCATAGATTTTTGCCGCCTGGCCGTTCTTTTCAAGATTGACCAGCTCATCGTTAACCGCTTTCAGCAGCGCCGTTTCACCTTTTTTCACCCCAACGCCAATCTCTTCTTTGCTGAGCAGGTCAGGCAGAATTTTGAAGTTCGCTTTGTCCGGCGCCTGCGCCAGCAGGCCGGCCAGAATGGTGCTGTCCTGGGTAATCGCCTGTACGTTGCCGTTGCGCAGTGCCGTCAACGCCAGCGGAATATCGTCATAGGAGAGCACGCGGGACTGCGGGAAACGCTGGTGCAGCGCCTGCTCGCCGGTGGTGCCTTTTACCGCACCAATGCGTGCATGGCTATACGCATCCAGCTTATCGGCGGATTTGGCCGGGACCAGGAACTGTTGCCCGGTGACAAAATAGGGTGTTGAGAAATCGATCACCTGCGCACGTTCCGGGGTGATGGTGATATCCGCGACAATTAAATCGGCTTTACCGGACTGAAGCAGGGGAATGCGGTTTGCCGGGTTGGTGGCTACCAGTTCCAGCTTCACGCCGAGTGATTTTGCCAGCGCTCTGGCGAAGTCCACGTCGTAACCCACGATCTCGTGCGTTTTGGCATCAATCGAGCCAAACGGCGGGTTGGCGTCAAACGTGGCCACTTTTACCACGCCTGCGGCCTTTATATCCGCCAGCTGATCGGCCTGCGCTTGCATTGAAAGCAAGCTCCCGGCCGCCAGCAATCCCAGAACCAGTGTCCGTTTTGTAAACCCTTTCATGTTTGCTGCCATAGTCATACGTCATCCCGTTGTTTTTGTTTTCCCTCGCTACGCTCCCATAAGCGAAAGCTATCGCCAAATAAGAAATCGTTCTTTGCTTTTAGCAAAAAAGCATTAGTGAACAGTGTGTTAATGAAGGGTGAAAAGGACGGGGCGCTATTTGCAGATCCTGCACATCGACAGTGGATTTTGGTATTTCCCCTGCACGCAGTTTGGGTTTTAACTGAGGACAGGTTAAGCGAGAGGGGATTGACGATGAAAAAATGGATAAGCACGTTACGGCGGTTTTTTGCGACCCGACCAGTGAATGCGGAGAACAGCGCGCAACGTGTTCTTGAGTCGATACTGCCTGTCGCGAGCCTGTATGGCGTGGACGTCGCTAACATTGATCCGGAGTGGTTCCATGATAAAACGTCACGCTGAACTGCGCCGCACGCGCGAAATGTACTGGAATGAGCTGTGCCTGATTTTGTTCTGATAACGGATAACTGTTAATGTTGACAGATGGTTAAGTCTGCTCAGTTAACGGAATGAAGAACCCCTTTTTCAAGCGCGGTATTATTGTCTGGACGATAGTCTGCCTCATCAGCGGCATCCTGCTCTATGCCGAACAGATCCGCCGCCAGTTCTGGGAGCGCGATCGCGAGTTCGCGGCTCTCTTCGCGGAATTAAGCGCGGTACTGACGCAAAATGAATCCGTATTGCCGTTACTGAACGGCGATGAAGATATTGCCGCCCTGCGCAAAAAATTCCCCCAACTGCTTGCCCTGGAAAAGACCTCCGGACGCGCCCTTGATGCGCCACGGGTTGAACCTGCCCACGAGATGCAGTACTGGCTTTACAATCCCTGGCGTCAGATCCGCGTGCGGGTGGATCTCGGGCCGATTCTGAATGCCCATCATCCCTTTACGCATCTCGGGATCCGTTTTATGCCAAACGGCGACGAACCGACGTCTGACGCCTTCTGGCACTGGCAGCGCACCTTCCCGCAGCATACTCAACCTTTTACGCTGGAGGCCGATTCCCGCCCGGACTGGCTCGGCGTCAATGGGGTGCTGTACCCCATCCTGTTTATCGGGTGGGGGATAGTGATTGCGCTGGCGAGCGTGGTGCTCTGGCAGCGTAAAGCGCGCAAAGAGGCCGAGCAAAGGGCGCTCTACTACCAGCACGCCAGGCTCAATACCCTGGGTGAGATCACCGCCGGTATTGTGCATGAGATTAACCAGCCGTTAACCGCTGCGCAGACATGGATCCAGGGAGCGCAGCGTCAGCTGCAGCAGGAAAACGGGCCAGCGGTGTCGCAGGCGCTGGCGGCGGCGCTGACGCAAATGCAGCGTATTAGCGCCTTGCTGACGCGTTTTCGCGAGCACGTGGTGCAGGAGAAAGTCACCCTGCGGGAAACCGACCTGGCGCAGTGCTGGCAGCAGGTGGTGAATTTGCTTGAGCATGAGCGCAGGGCCGAACATATCATGGTCACGCATGCGTTTGCCCCCGGGGCCACGACGGTGCTGGCAGACCGTCTCTGGCTTGAGCAGGTCCTGCATAATTTGCTCAGCAATGCGATTCAGGCCCAGCAGGCATCGGTAGCCGGCTGGGTAAAGATTGAAAGTCAGAAAAACGAGCATGGCGTTGTGATTACCGTGACTGACGGCGGCCCGGGCTTTAGCCCGGAGGCGTTACAACATGCCTTCATGCCGTTTTACAGCGGCAGAGAAGCGGGCATGGGGCTGGGGATGACCCTGACGGAATCATTGATGACGCGTATGAATGGATCGATTACGCTGGGTAATGCGCCGCAGGGCGGGGCGCAGATCCGACTACAACTGGCGCACGGAAAGGAGGCTATGGATGGATAATACAATCTGGCTGATTGATGACGATGAATCCATCAGGGAGTCGATGACGTTTTTACTTTCAGGCATGGGCTGGCCGGTCAGGGCATATGAAAGCGTCGATGCGTTTACCGCTGCCCATGCACGGGAGAAAGCGCTGGTGGGCTGTATGCTGCTGGATATGCGGATGCCCGGTAAAGGCGGTCTCACCTGGCTTGAGGAGGGCACATGGCCCTGGAGCCTGCTGCCGGTGATTATCATGACCGGCCATGGTACCGTTGACGCCTGCCGTCGGGCATTCCGTAACGGCGTGTTTGAGTTTTTCACCAAGCCGCTGGATGCCGACAAGCTTATCGAAACCGTGGGCCTGGCCTTTGAGGAGAGTCACCGTCGCTTTGCCGACTGGCAGGAAACCACCCGGATCGCGACGCGTTTCGCGCAGCTGACCGCGCGGGAACATGAAGTGCTGGGGGAGTTGATGAAAGGGCTCAGCAACAAAGAGGTGGCCGCCCGGCTGAATCTCTCACCGCGTACGGTAGAAGCGCACCGCGCGGCGGCGTTTACCAAGCTTGGCGTCAGCAGTCTGGTTCAGGCAATACGCGAATACGATAAATTGCAATCCGTATAACTACCAGGATGAGTGCGTAATCAACCGAATACCGTTTCATCGTGCGGCTGGGTAACCTTTGGGTGTCTCTTAACACGCGAGGAAGTGCGATGAAAAAAATGATGATGGCTGCGGCACTGGTGGCTGGTAGCGTAAGTCTGGCGGCGCAGGCCGAAACGTTAAACCAGAAGAATCTCTCACTGGCGCAGGCTAATGCGCTGGCAACGTCCGCCATTCAGGCCTGTACGGCAAAAAATTACCAGGTGACCGTTACCGTGGTTGACCGCGCGGGCGTCGTGAAAGCGGTACAGCGCACGGACAATGCCGGTCCACATACGGTTAAAGCCAGCGAAATGAAAGCCTGGACGGCGCTCAGCGCAAAGAATGCGTCCGGCAAGGTGATGGAAGCGGCGCAGAGCAACGCTGGTGCGCAAAACATGCGTGATATTCCGGGTTTCCTGCTGCTGGCGGGTGGCCTGCCGGTGAAAGAGGGCGATGAGGTGATCGGGGCGATTGGTATCGGCGGTGCGCCGGGCGGTCATCTTGATGAAGCCTGCGCGCAGGCAGCCATTGACGGGCTGAAAAAGTCATAAAAAAAGCACCGGCTTGCCGGTGCTTTTTACTTAGATCTTGCAGGCGTCGCCGCAGTCGTCGTCGGCGACAATCGCCTGCGCTTTTTTATCTGCGTCGTCCAGACGTTCCGCATTACGCTCTTCAGCTTCATCCAGACCGTTAAAAACTAAGTTATCGAGATCAATTTCCATGTGGCACCTGCTATGTTCAGTTTTTGATACTGGCAGAGTATAGGGCAAAAAACGCCAGCAATGTACCTCGCAGCACATAACGATAATCCCTGCCATACTCAGTGCTTTATCGCTGAGGAGCGCACATGATTACACTCTGTAAAACCTGCGGAACCGCCTATGATGCACAGCCGGAAAGATGCCCTATTTGCGAGGATGAACGCCAGTACGTGCCTGCTTCGGGCCAGGCATGGATCGATTTCGACACCGTAACCGCCACGCATACCAACAAATGGCAGCAGCTGGAGCCGCGGTTGTTCGGCATCAAAACGGTCCCCGCCTTTGCTATCAACCAGCGAGCCCTGCTCCTGCGAACGCCTCACGGTAATATCCTCTGGGACTGCATTGCCAACCTCGACTCCGCAACCCAAACGCTCATCACCGCGCTTGGCGGCATCAGCGCGATGGCGATTTCACATCCGCACTATTACACCACCATGCAGGAGTGGGCTGCGGCGTTTGATGCGCCGTTATATCTGCACGCCAGCGACAGAGAGTGGGTCATGCGTGGCAGCCCGGTCATTCAATTCTGGCAGGGGGATGCGCTGGAGATTTTCCCGTCTGTCACCCTGCTGCGTCTGGGCGGGCATTTTGCGGGTGGAACGGTGCTGCACTGGCAGGAGGGCGATGGCGCATTGCTGGTGGGGGACATCCTGCAGGTCACGCCGGGTAAAGACGCCGTCTCGTTTATGTGGAGCTATCCTAACTATCTCCCGCTACCGGCCCGTACCGTAGAGTCAGTTCTGAATCATCTCGAAGGCAAAAAATTTGCACGCCTGTATGGCGCCTTCGAGGGGCAGAACATCCAGGCCTTCGCGGACGCCATTGTGCAGCGGTCGGGCCAGAAATATATTGCTTGTCTGAAGTAAACCACGATGGGTACACTTTACGAGTGTGATCGCGATCATACCTAAACTAAAACAGATAAAAGAGACATTGCTATGCAACATATCATTGAAGGTTTTCTCAGCTTTCAAAAAGAGATTTTCCCGCAACGTAAAGAACTCTTCCGCAGTTTAGCGTCCAGCCAGAATCCCAAAGCGCTGTTCATCTCATGCTCCGACAGCCGTCTGGTCCCAGAACTGGTCACCCAGCAAGAGCCGGGACAACTCTTTGTCATTCGTAATGCTGGCAACATTGTGCCACCGTTTGGCCCCGAGCCTGGCGGTGTGTCTGCAACCATCGAATACGCGGTTGTGGCGTTGGGCGTCACGGATATCGTCATTTGTGGTCACTCAAACTGTGGCGCGATGAAGGCGATCGCCGATAACGCCAACCTGGAGCCGATGCCAGCGGTGTCACACTGGCTGCGCTATTCCGACGCGGCAAAAGCGGTGGTTGAGAAGAAAACCTGGGATAAGCCGATCGATAAAGTTAACGCGATGGTGCAGGAGAACGTGTTTGCGCAGCTGAGCAACATTAAGACCCATCCGTCCGTTGCGGTGGGCCTGCGCAATAACTCCATCCGCCTGCACGGCTGGGTGTACGACATTGAAAGCGGCGAAATTCTTGCCCTGGATAAAGGGACGAAAACCTTCGTTTCGCTGTCTGAAAACCCGGAAGTCTTCTTCGAGTAATCATCGACAGCAGGGCAAGGATGCCCTGTCAGCTCTCACTGTACGGTAATCTCCGCCGCAATCCCGACGCGGGCTTCTCTGCCGCTTTCGCCATCGCCTCCGCAACCTCTGCACACTCTGCCAGTCCCTGAACGAAGGGATGATCGTGCATTAGCCACGGTATCGCGCCGAAAGCGATTTTCCCGCGCACCGTGTCAGGCGCTTTCAGGGTGTAATCTTCGCCAATATCGGGTATCTCATCGCCCGTTGCCTGCAGCTGTTTGCGCAGCGTCGGGAAGGGCAGATCTTTCGTTTTGAGCGGCTTTTGTCCGCGTGCGTCAATAAACACGTCGAAACGATACACGCGCTCTTGTGTGGTGATCACCGTCTGGTCGCTGCCTGCGTCAAGGGTGTAATCGTCGCCGAGCGCTGCCACGCTAATGATGCCGGCCTCGCGCAGCGCAAGCAGCCGGCGAATAGACTGCGGAGGGATGGCGGCATAGTTGTCGATAAACACCCGGGCCAGCCCTGTTTTGAAGCGCTGGCTGTCCTGCTCATTAAGGTGGGGGACAATCTCCTGAACCACCTCATGCAGCCGAAGCACGGTATAGCGCCAGGCCACGGTGCGCCGTTCACGTTTGTTGCGCTCAACCTCGTTGAGATTCTCTTCCGCCCAGGTAAAGGGGTCGTGCCGTTTTCGATCCTCAAACCAGGCATCACGAATGCTGTCCGCATCTAGCTTATGCAACGACATTTTCTCGCACCACGCCGGATCGGCGAGCTCCAGCTCGTTGACCATCAGCGCAAAGATGCGGTCAAGCAGGCCATCTGGCCCTTTGCCGATCTCGGTTTCAACCCTGAATTCGGTCAATACTGACAGCGGCTCGTAAGGAATAGGGCAGTAAAAGTCGGCTTCCGGCAGAATGCCCGTCCGGGACATCAGGACGATGTTTAATGCTTCACTGCCTTGATCCAGCACGAATTTATCGTCGCGAAACGCGCCATGCTGCATCACCACCGCCATGGCCGCGTCAAGGCCGCTTAACGATGTTCCCATAATGCCGACGCGGCACGGTGGAATGCTGGCGTCCATCAGACCGGACCACGGACTTGGGAAGAATGCGCGCGTGGCCTCGTCCTCGTCCGGCCAGACGTGACCGGTGGCGATCACCGCGAGATCGAAGCGTTCGGGAAACGCCTTATCGTTGACGCAAAGCGTAACGCCAGTCGTCGAGGGAATAACGTCGGTCACCCGGGAAGATTCATGGATGTCCACCTGGAACCCCAGTTTTTTTGCCTCATTAACGATTGTTCGAAAGCTGTCGCGAAAATATTCCCCCAGCAGGATCCGCGGCAGAAACTGCCGGTCATGCAACCGGGCTTTATCCACCTTAAAGCGCGCCAGATGGTCGTCGCTCTGCTCCTTAAGCCAGTCCAGGTAGGTCATAAACAGAGGGGGGATCTCAATACTCGCGATGTTTGCCAGCATCAGACGCGAGTTATCGTCGTCGTTATAGGGCATCCCTACGCCCGCTTCATCAGCCTGTTCAAAGACCGAGACCGAAAGCGGCTGCGGGTTTTTAAGCAGCGCGTAAAAGGTATAAATCCCTGTAGGGCCGGAACCGATAATGGCGATTTTTTTCATCGACGGTTTTCCTCATTTTTTCCATGAGAAAAGCGTAGCAGGAGAACAGTGATGAAAATAAGGGATTAGGAAAATTCAGGTTATCAGAAGAAGATTTGCACCATTTCAGGACTGAAATGGTGCGTCCGAGTGGACTCGAACCACCGACCCCCACCATGTCAAGGTGGTGCTCTAACCAACTGAGCTACGGACGCAGAATGGTGCGTTCAATTGGACTCGAACCAACGACCCCCACCATGTCAAGGTGGTGCTCTAACCAACTGAGCTATGAACGCAACGTGTTGTCGGTGACAACGGGGACGAATATTAGCGGCACAGCACCAATGAGGCAAGAGGGAAAATGCATTTTTCTCTCTGATTTCACGCGATTGCTTCATTACCGCGCAAAGTGAAGAGAAAGTAGCCGCCAGCAGGCGGCTACTGCGTATTTAACGTGCAGCGCGTTGCAAAATGATGGTGGATGGCTGGCGCTGCAGGAAGCGCATCCGCATCATCATCATGACAGCCGCCGACGTCAGGCCGATGATAAAGCCCATCCAGAACCCTGCAGGCCCCATACGTTCCACAACCAGATCGGTCAGGGCCAGGATATAACCACATGGCAGACCTAACACCCAGTAGGCGATGAAGGTGATAAAAAAGATCGAACGCGTGTCTTTATACCCACGCAGCACGCCGCTGCCAATCACCTGGATGGAGTCAGAGATCTGGTATATCGCCGCCAGCAGCATCAGGTGTGATGCCAGAGCGACCACTTCCGGATTGTCGTTATAGAGCAGGGCAATCTGCTCCCGCAGTGCAACGGTGAAGAGCGCCGTACAGATCGCCATGCAGACACCGACGCCAAGCCCGGTGCGCGCGGCCGTTTGCGCATCCAGCGTCGAGCCCTGACCCAGGCGGAAGCCCACGCGGATCGTCACAGCTGCCGCCAGCGACATCGGCAGAACGAACATCAGGGAACTGAAGTTCAGCGCAATCTGGTGCCCGGCCACGTTCACAATGCCCAGCGGGGAGACCAGCAGGGCGACCACGGCAAACAGGGTAACCTCAAAGAACAGTGCCAGGGCAATCGGTAACCCTAATTGCACCAGACGCGTCATGATGCCCCAGTCCGGGGTGCTAAACCGGTTCTCGTTACGAATATCGCGCATTGAGCGGGCGCGTTTTACAAAGGTGAGCATCGACAAGAACATCACCCAGTAAACGGCAGCTGTTGCCACGCCGCAGCCAACGCCGCCCAACTCCGGCATCCCGAAATGACCATAAATAAAGACATAGTTAACCGGAATATTGACCAGCAACCCAATAAAGCCCATCACCATGCCGGGTTTGGTTTTCGCCAGACCTTCACACTGGTTACGCGCTACCTGGAAAAAGAGGTAGCCTGGCGTGCCCCAGAGCAGGGCGCGCAGATAGCCTACGGCTTTATCAGCCAGTGCCGGGTCAATGTTATGCATCGCGCGGATGATATGGCCCGCGTTCCAGAGCACGACCATAATCAGCACCGAGACAAACCCTGCCAGCCAGAAGCCCTGGCGGACCTGATGGGCAATGCGTTCGCGACGGCCCGAGCCATTGAGCTGAGCGATAACCGGCGTGAGCGCGAGCAGCAGACCGTGGCCGAACAGGATGGCCGGGAGCCAGATTGACGTGCCGATGGCAACGGCCGCCATGTCGGTGGCGCTGTAGCCACCTGCCATTACCGTATCCACAAATCCCATTGCGGTCTGGGCCACTTGCGCGATGATCACTGGTATAGCCAGTGCCAATAACTGGCGCGCTTCATTCATGTACTTCTGCACGTGAACACCTTTATTTTGTAGTTATTTGAGAGACTAAAAAAGCCGCCGAAACGGGCAGCAAGAAGAAAATGCAGGGGGGTGCCAGCTATTGTAGCGGGCTTTAGCTATTTATCTAGTGAAAAAATCGCCAGAAAATGCGCTCCGCTGGCAACCTGTTTTTCCAACTGTTATTGTGGTGGGATTAAAACGGTGTCACCACCGTCCGGAAAAAACAGGAGTTGTAAGCATGTTTACTGGTATTGTGCAGGGCATCGCCAAAGTGGTGTCCATTGATGAAAAACCGAATTTCCGTACTCATGTTGTTGAGCTGCCGGAATATATGCTTGAGGGCATCGAAACCGGCGCCTCGATTGCCCATAACGGCTGTTGTCTGACCGTTACCGAAATTAACGGCAACCAGATTAGCTTTGATTTAATGAAAGAGACGCTGCGCATCACCAACCTGGGCGAGCTGGTGGTGGGAGATACCGTCAACGTTGAGCGGGCGGCGAAGTTCAGCGATGAGATTGGCGGCCATCTGATGTCGGGACATATCATGACCACCGCTGAAGTGGCGAAAATCGTAACCTCGGAAAATAACCGTCAAATCTGGTTTAAAATGCAGGATCCGTCATTAATGAAATACATACTCTATAAAGGATTTATTGGCATTGATGGGATTAGTCTGACGGTGGGTGAAGTGACGCCAACGCGTTTTTGTGTGCATTTAATTCCTGAAACGCTGCAGCGCACCACGCTTGGGGCGAAAAAGCTGGGACAGCGCGTGAATATTGAAATCGATCCGCAAACCCAGGCGGTGGTCGATACGGTTGAGCGTGTACTGGCGGCAAAAGAAGCCGCAATAATAAAGGCGGCGGAAGAAGAATAAAAAATAACCCCGGCTGTCCGGGGTTATTTTTTAGCGTGCGACACGTAATCCGTGTTCAATGCCACGGCTGAAGACAACCTGCCAGAGCTGAATATCCCGTGCGCGAAACGCGCCCGCGCAGGCATTCAGATAATAGCTAAACATCCGTTTGAATCGTTCAGAATAGTTGTCCGCAATCTCCGGCCACGCTTGCTGGAAACGTTCATGCCACGCCATCAACGTGGTGTCGTAATCCGCGCCAAAGTTGTGCCAGTCTTCCATCACGAAATGGGATTCACTGGCGTTGGCAATCTGGCGAACGGAGGGTAAACAGCCATTCGGAAAGATGTACTTGTTGATCCACGGGTCAACGTTATTGTCGGTCCGCTTAGAGCCGATGGTATGCAGCAGGAAGAGTCCGTCCGGTCGTAAATTACGGTCCACCACCTCAAAATAGGTGTCGTAGTTTTTCGGTCCTACGTGCTCGAACATGCCCACGGAGACGATCCGGTCAAATTGTTCGTTCAGGTCACGGTAATCCTGCAGGCGGATATCCACATCGAGCCCCTGGCAGCGTTCCCGGGCCATTTTTTGCTGCTCGGCCGAAATCGTCACGCCCACCACGCTGACGCCATAGTGTTTCGCCATAAACCAGGCCAGCCCACCCCAGCCGCAGCCGATATCCAATACGCGCATACCGGGCTGTAACTGAAGCTTCTCGCTGATCAGACGCAGCTTGGCCTGCTGAGCCTCTTCAAGCGTCGTTGCCTCTTTCCAGTAGGCGCAGGAGTATTGCATGAAAGGGTCCAGCATACGGCTGAACAGGTCGTTGCCCAGATCGTAATGCTCTTTGCCGACGATCCATGCGCGTTTTTTACTTTGCAGATTAAACAGTCGGGCAGAGGCAACACGCAGGGTGTCTTTGAGATTGCGGGGAAGTTGATTTTCCAGACCAGCGCGCAACACGCTGGCGAAAAAGATATCCAGCCGTTCACACTCCCACCAGCCGTCCATATAACTTTCTCCCAGCCCTAACGATCCCTCGCGCAATACGCGTTTAAAAAAGTCGGGATGTTTGACCTGGGGATCGGATGGCGAAGATCCGTTAATAGTGATGCCTGCACGACCCAACAGTTCACTGACGATCCGGGACCAGTTGTCGTCCGGAACGCTGACTTCTTCTATACACGATGAACTCATAGCTTCTCCATCACCCTGATGTGATCAGAACCTTCAAACAGCGTAGACGCTTTTTTTGGTTTGTGAGAAATCTCACGGTAAATACCGCGAGGCTAGTATCCGACGTAGAACAGAGGAAGGGAGATAACCCTTGCCGAAATGCCTTCCATGGTAAAACGGGAGCACTCCGGCTCCCGTTAACGCATAATAATTATCGTATTTATCGAACCAAATTTAGTATAGGCCTCAAAATTTGGTGATTCAACAGAAAATTGTTAGCAACCTAATTACTGAAAATTAACATGATATCCGGCGCAATCAGGCATGTGAGGTTTCCACTCCAGCGCCGTTATCCTGCTCACGCTGGGCGGAGGCCTGCATACGATAGCCCATCACTGCCAGCGCAACGGTTACCAGCATCACGCTGGTGGTCGTCAGCAGCGGCGTGGCAATCAGCGCAGAGACGACCAGGCTTGCCAGGAAGCACAGCCCCAGTTGCAGGGTGTTCTGCAGCGCGGCGGCGCGACCGGTCGCCTGTGGGAAGGGACGGAGCGCCTGCGCCACAACAATCGGGTAGATCGCCCCGTTCGCGATGGCCATGACACAGAAAGGCATCAAAATTTCTGCCAGGCCCGCACCCGGAATAAACCCAACGGCCCAGGTGCCAATGACGCTCAACGCATACAGCACCAGCAGCCATGGCAGCATCTGCTGACCTTCCCATTTTTGCAGCGCCGCGCGGCAGCCGTACCCGCCCACCAGGAACGCGATGGTTTGCGGAACATAGCTCAGCCCGATAGCCGCCGGGCTGTAGCCCATATCATGCAGAATAAACGGCGACCCGGTGAGCCATGCGAAGAAGCTGGCCGAGCAGGCGGCATAGATCAGGACATTACCGCGATACGCTTTGGCGCTCAGCAGGGTGGTGAAGGTGATCGGCTTTGCGTCAACATGTACGTCTTTTTTGTGCGCAGGCTTGAGGGCGAACGCCGGCAACATCAGCACCAGCGTGATGGCAAACAGCGTGGCAAAAATGGCCTGCCAGTCAAAGTGCGCAAGGATCCAGCTGCCCAGCAGCGGCGCGAGGGCAGGTGAGAGCCCCACCAGCGGCATAATGGTGGCGAAAATACGGTTTGTGCGGTTAGCCGGATAGTAGTCGGTGACCAGCGCCTGCCAGGTCACGGCCGCGGCACAGACCCCCACAGCCTGAATAAAGCGCAGCACCAGCAGCCAGGTGGCATCGCGGACCCAGAGCATCCCCAGACAGCCCACGGCAAAAATCGCCAGGCCCAGCAGTAATACCGGTTTACGACCAAAGCGATCCGAGAGCGGTCCCCAGAGCAGCTGTGCGAAAGCAAAACCGGCGAGGAACAAACTCAGGCTGGCGCTGATGGCCGCGGCAGGGGTTTGCAAATCTTCCTGCATCGCGGCAAAAGCCGGCAGGTACATATCGGTGGCCAAAAAGCCCAGCACGCTTAAGCCGCCAAGCCAGACTAAAAAACCTTTCCTGGGTTGCATTATTTTCTTCTCCTGAAGGAGGCAGGTGTACGTTGGCGCTGAGTGTATGTAGTGCAAAGCCGCTTGTGAAACGCTAATATTTGGCGGGTGCATTCAAATTTTTTGCAGGCAGAAAATGTGGTCAGATTATTCTCTTGAAGTGGTCGATGCTGTCGCGCGTAACGGCAGCTTTAGCGGTGCGGCGCAGGAGCTGCACCGCGTCCCGTCGGCTATCAGCTACACGGTGCGTCAGCTTGAGGAGTGGCTGGCGGTTCCACTGTTTGAACGGCGCCATCGCGATGTGGAATTAACGCCCGCAGGGGCGTGGTTTTTGAAGGAAGGGCGTTCTGTTATCAAAAAAATGCAGATCACCCGCGAACAGTGCCAGCAGATCGCAAACGGCTGGCGGGGTCATCTTTCCATTGCGGTGGACAATATCGTTAAGCCGGAGCGCACCCGGCAGATGATCGTGGATTTCTATCGACATTTTTCCGATGTCGAACTGCGGGTCTCACAAGAGGTATTCAACGGCGTCTGGGATGCGCTGGCGGACGGCAGGGTGGAGATGGCGATTGGGGCCACACAGGCGATCCCGGTCGGGGGGCGTTACGCCTTTCGTGATATGGGGATGCTGAGCTGGAAATGCGTGGTGGCCAGCGATCACCCCCTGGCGGCGCTGGAAGGACGGCTGAGCGACGATACGCTGCGCAACTGGCCATCGCTGGTGCTGGAGGATACCTCCCGTTCATTACCCAAGCGCATCACCTGGCTGCTGGATAACCAGCGGCGCGTGGTGGCGCCTGACTGGGAATCGTCAGCAACGTGCCTCAGTGCCGGGCTGTGCGTCGCGATGGTGCCCGCTCATTTTGCGCGTCCCAGAATTGATACCGGAGAATGGGTTGAACTGACGCTGGAGAATCCCTTCCCGGATGCGGCCTGCTGCCTCACCTGGCAACAAAATGACATCTCGCCCGCCATGGCCTGGCTGCTGGATTATCTGGGAGACAGCGAAACGCTAAACCGGGAATGGTTACGGGAGCCAGCATAGCTGGCCCCGTACAAAATTAACGACGGTAGTCGCGGAACGGACCATCCGCAACGGAACGGCGTTCGATAAGACGCGGATGAACTTCAATGGACTGCGACTCTTCGCGCTTGTTGACGATCCTGTCCAACAGCATATTGAAAGCCGTTTCACCCAGTGAATCTTTCGGCTGGTGAATGGTGGTCAGCGCGGGGGTAAAGAAGCGCGCGTTACGCACGTTGTCATACCCGATCACCGAAATATCCTGCGGTACGCGCAGACCCAGCTCATCGGCTGCGCAGAGCGCGCCCATCGCCATGATGTCACCCCCGCAGAAAACAGCGGTTGGGCGGTGCTGCTGGGAGACAATCTGCTGCATCGCGCGGTAGCCTGATTCCGGCTCAAAGTCTCCCTGTACGATCCAGTTTTCCGGTACGGTGATCAGCGCTTCTTCCATCGCTTTCATAAAACCGGCCAGACGGCCCGCGCCGGTGTTACGCTCCAGAGGCCCCGGGATCACGCCAATCTCACGGTGACCGCGCTCGATCAGGTAACGACCGGCCATATAGCCGCCTTCAAAGGCGTTATCGATGACGGAATCGGTGAAATCCGCTCGCGCTTCACCCCAGTCCATCACCACCATGGGGATATGGCGATACTCTTCCAGCATCGACAGCACGGATTCCGGGTATTCGGAACACATTACCAGCAGGCCATCCACGCGCTTTTGCGCCATCATCGACAGGTAGGCGCGCTGTTTTTCAATGCTATTCCACGCGTTGCCCAGAATCAGGGTATAGCCTTTCTGGAAGCAGTTTTTCTCTACCGCCTCGATGATCTCGGCAAAATAGGCCGCTTCACTGCTGGTGGCCAGCAAGCCAATGGACTTGGTGTGATTCACCTTGAGGCTACGCGCAACCGCACTGGGTGAGTAGTGCAGCTCTTTGATTGCCGCCCAGACGGCGTTGCGCGTCTCTTCCGCCACAAAGCGGGTTTTGTTAATTACATGTGATACGGTTGTAGTGGAAACGTTTGCGCGTTTTGCTACGTCTTTAATTGTTGCCATTAAATGTCACTCCAGACCATATCCTAAACTCCTGAAAAACTTGAAGGTAAACGTTTGCCTTCTCTCACCCTTATCACGCAATCTTGAATTGCGGCACGCCGGGAAAACGACACGGGACGTCAGGAGGGGGTCAATGGCCGGTACGCTAATAAATTTAGCGTGGAATTTTGTCCTATCTTGATGAAAAGGGGAAGAGGTAAAGTGGTTATCAGTTTAAATCCAGGAAGATTTTTGACGTAAACTGTGCAAAAATGAGCAGGCTCACTTTTCGTGGGGGGATTAAAAGGAGAAAAATTGATGAGTGCCGATCTGAAGTTTTCGCTGTTCACCACCCTTATTGTGCTGGCGCTGATTGTTGCCGCAGGCCTGACGGCGGCGCTGCACTGATTTACGCGCAGGGAGCGCACGCTCCCTGCGGCTGTTCCAGATTGTTACATCTACGGCAAAAATCTTTTGCCATTTTGTTAACTTCTCATTTTTTGTGATTGATGTCATGCTTTGCGCTTCTTTGTTCTGTGTCACCACATGACACGGCATCCGGAGTTGACGCATGAAAATCAATTTTCCCCTGCTGGCCCTGGCGATTGGCGCTTTTGGGATTGGCACCACTGAATTCTCCCCGATGGGGTTACTGCCTGTTATCGCCCGCGGCGTGGACGTCTCGATCCCTGCGGCAGGCATGTTAATCAGCGCCTATGCCATCGGCGTGATGGTAGGCGCCCCGCTGATGACGCTGCTGCTTTCACACCGCGCGCGTCGCAATGCGCTGATTTTCCTGATGGCGATCTTTACCCTCGGTAACGTGCTTTCCGCCATTTCTCCGGACTACACCACCCTGATGCTGTCACGCATTCTGACCAGCCTTAACCACGGCGCCTTCTTTGGGCTGGGGTCAGTTGTAGCGGCAAGCGTGGTGCCAAAACATAAGCAGGCGAGCGCCGTAGCCACCATGTTTATGGGGCTAACGATTGCCAACATTGGCGGCGTTCCTGCGGCTACCTGGCTGGGTGAAGTGATTGGCTGGCGAATGTCGTTCCTGGCGACGGCCGGGCTGGGCGTGGTCGCGATGGTGGCGTTATTCTTCTCTCTGCCAAAAGGCAGTGCCGGTGAACGTCCTGACGTGCGCAGGGAGCTGTCGGTGTTGATGCGCCCGCAGGTGCTTTCCGCACTGTTGACCACCGTGCTGGGGGCAGGCGCGATGTTTACCCTCTACACCTATATTTCACCGGTGCTGCATGACATCACCCACGCGACGCCACTCTTTATTACCGCAATGCTGGTACTGATTGGCGTGGGCTTCTCGATTGGCAACTATCTGGGTGGTAAATTTGCCGACCGTTCCGTGAGCGGGACGCTGAAGGGCTTCTTAACCCTGCTGATCGTCATCATGATTGCTATTCCGTGGCTGGCACGTAATGAGTTTGGGGCGGCCGTTGCGATGGTCGTCTGGGGCGCTGCCACCTTTGCCGTGGTACCACCGCTGCAGATGCGCGTGATGCGCGTCGCCCATGAAGCGCCGGGCCTTTCATCCTCAGTCAATATTGGTGCCTTCAACCTGGGCAATGCGCTGGGGGCGGCAGCCGGAGGGGCGGTGATTTCGGGTGGTCTGGGCTACAGCTTTGTGCCGGTGATGGGGGCGATTATTGCCGCGCTCGGCCTGCTGCTGGTAATGATGTCGGGTCGTAAACAGCCAGAAGCAGCCTGCGCTGCAGAGTAAATAAAAAACGCAGAAGGGGAGCCCCTTCTGCGTCTTGCTTACGCGGCGAAGTTCTTCGCCACAAACTCCCAGTTAACCAGTGCCCAGAAGTGCTCCAGGTAGTTCGGACGCGCGTTACGGTAATCAATGTAGTAAGCGTGTTCCCAGACGTCCACGGTCATCAGCGGTTTAGCGCTGGTGGTCAGCGGAGTGCCCGCGTTAGAGGTGGAAACGATAGCCAGTTTGCCATCAGCCTCTTTGACCAGCCACGTCCAGCCAGAACCGAAGTTCTTGATGGCGGCATCGGTGAACTTTGCTTTGAAATCTGCAAAGCTGCCGAAAGCGGCGTTAATGGCGGCAGCCAGTTCACCAGCCGGTTCGCCACCCGCATTCGGCGCCAGGCAATGCCAGTAGAAGGTGTGGTTCCACACCTGGGCCGCGTTGTTAAATACGCCACCCTCTGAGCTGCGGACAATCTCTTCCAGCGTTTTGCCTTCGTAATCGGTGCCCTTGATCAGATTGTTCAGGTTGGTGACATACGTCTGGTGATGTTTGCCGTAATGATATTCCAGGGTTTCCGCAGAAATGTGCGGTGCCAGGGCGTCTTTTGCATACGGTAGTGCAGGTAATTCGAACGACATTGCTTCTCTCCTTATTGTATTTTGCGTTGCCAATAACCACACAGACAACAGGGACAGAATAGCAAATTGAAAGGCTATGCAAAAGAGGAACTTACCCTGCCACGGATGTGGCAGGGCAGGGGTTAGCGAATGGTTTTCGGCGTCATGACGCGACGGGCGCCGACGTAGTGGCGAACCCAGTAGTCTTCACTGAGCGAGGTGATCTGAATATCCTGGCCGCTACGCGGCGACTGGATGAATTTGCCGTTGCCAACATAAACGCCGACGTGGTCAGCGGTGCCGCGGCCCTGAGTGCGGAAGAACACCAGATCGCCGTTTTCCAGCTCACCACGGTTAACCGGGGAGGCATCGCGCAGGTGGTACATCTCATTGGCGGTACGGGGTATACGGAACTTGACCAGATCTTTATAGGCGTAATAGACGAGGCCGCTGCAGTCAAAACCGGTACGTGGCGACGTGCCACCCCAGCGATAAGGTTTGCCAATTTGACCCATCAGTTTGTTCATTGCGGTTTTTTGCGCTTTCTGAACACGCACTTTATGAACTTCCGCTAACTTCGTGACCTTTGTACATTTCGCTTTGTGGCCTTTACGCGTGATGCACTTTTCAGTAACGAGGTTAGCGGCGGTCTGTGAGGCTTTGCTTTTGGCGGTGCGGGCAGTGCGGGAAGAGGTGGTTTTCGTCTTGCTGGAAGCGGTTTGTTTCGTGTTAGCCGGTGTTTTTTTCTTGTCGTTCTTAGCGGTGGTTTTTTTCTTACGTTCTGTGGTTTTCACCAGATGGTTTTTTTGTACAGCAGAATGCCGCGCCTGCTGAGAGGCGTTTGCCACTGGCGTGAAAGTGAGTGATGTAAACAGTAAAGCACAGAGCGTGATCGAGATTTTATTTATCCGCGCCACTGGGCAGTCCCCTGATATATGCAGGTCATCAATAATACCCGCGTGTGATTTACAAAGCCCGTCGATTCTAATCCATAAAAACAGAGAATGTTAATAGCATTTTTCACTCTCCAGGCCTGTTTCGTTAGCAAGTGCAAAAAAATTCATCGTTCTGTCGCACATTTGTCCGTCCCCTAAGCAAAACCCTGACGGCCGAAGGGGTAAACACCATTTGGAATGCAACTTTTCGTGACTCAGGGTACAATGTATAAACGTGACAAAAATGTTATTTTCCGATGCCAGTCTGACCCGCTACAATGTCAGACGAATGCCGTAACAGAAGTTTAAGGAAGCAAGACATGAGCACCACTATTGAAAAAATCCAGCGCCAGATCGCTGAAAACCCGATTCTGCTGTATATGAAAGGTTCTCCGAAGCTGCCAAGCTGCGGCTTCTCCGCGCAAGCGGTTCAGGCGCTGTCCGCCTGTGGTGAGCGTTTTGCTTACGTTGATATCCTGCAGAACCCGGACATCCGCGCTGAGCTGCCAAAATACGCTAACTGGCCGACTTTCCCGCAGCTGTGGGTAGACGGTGAACTGGTTGGCGGTTGCGATATCCTGATCGAAATGTATCAGCGCGGCGAACTGCAGCAGCTGATCAAAGAGACGGCGGCTAAGTACAAAACTGAAGAGCCTGACGCGGAGTAATTTTCTGCGCAAATAAAAAAGCGACCTTAAGAGGTCGCTTTTTTTATTCTTCGCTGTCGCCCATCGGCAGCGGCCAGCCGCCCAGACGCTTCCAGCGGTTGACGATCTCACAGAACAATTCTGCGGTGCGCTCCGTGTCATACAGAGCGGAATGGGCCTGCGTGCCGTCAAACTCAATACCTGCCGTGATACAGGCCTTTGATAACACCGTTTGTCCCAACGCCAAGCCGCTCAGTGCGGCGGTGTCGAAGGTCACAAAGGGATGGAAAGGGTTTCGTTTGAGCGAAGCACGCTCCGCGGCGGCCATGGTAAAGCTGTGATCGAAGGTGGCGTTGTGGGCCACCATGATGGCGCGGCTGCAGTTGCTCTCTTTCATGCCTTTACGCACCATTTTGAAAATGGCGTGCAGCGCATCATATTCACTGACGGCACCGCGCAATGGGTTATGCGGATCGATACCGTTAAACGCCAGTGCTTCCGGCTGTAAATTTGCCCCTTCGAAAGGCTCTACGTGGAAATGCAGCGTGGTGTCTGGTGTAAGCCAGCCCTGTTCATCCATCTTCAGCGTGATGGCGGCAATTTCGAGCAGCGCATCGGTTTTAGCGTTAAATCCGGCTGTTTCTACATCAATGACAACGGGATAAAAACCACGAAAACGGTCGCACAGACCGCTAAATTGAGCGTTATCGGACATCAGGGTCTCTTACATGGGGAAAAAGCAGTGCGCATTATGGCAAATTTTGGCAGGGGATGCAGTAAAACTACGGGCGCACGTTGCGCCCTGAGGGATCAGTTGCCCAGACCGCGACCGGCGTCTTTGGCTTCAATCAGCTCGATTTTGTAACCGTCCGGATCTTCCACAAACGCAATCACGGTGGTGCCGCCTTTTACCGGGCCCGCTTCGCGCGTGACGTTACCGCCGTTGCTGCGAATGCGTTCACAGGCTTCTGCCGCGTTGTCCACTTCCAGTGCGATATGACCATAGGCCGTGCCCAGCTCATAGCTGTCTACGCCCCAGTTATAGGTCAGTTCGATAACCGCTTCATCCGTTTCCGGGCCGTAACCCACAAACGCCAGCGAGTATTTGTATTCCGGGTTTTCGCTGGTGCGCAGCAGTTTCATACCCAGTACGTTAGTGTAGAAATCAATAGAACGTTGCAGATCGCCAACGCGCAGCATGGTGTGAAGTAGGCGCATAATTTCCTCATTAACCTGTGGAATAGACTGTTTTTTTTGAACAGAAACGATGTTTTAGTATAGCGGCGAAAGGTCGCCGCTATCAATCAACAATGGCGAGATTACAGGGAAGGGTAGTCGGTGTAGCCTTCCGCGCCGCCGCCGTAGAAGCTTTCCGGGCGCTGCGGGTTGAGTGCCGCTTTCTGCTGCAGACGGGCAACCAGATCCGGGTTGGCAATGTAATCGCGACCAAACGCGACGGCATCGATCAGCCCTTTATTGATCAGATCTTCGGCTTTCTCAGGCGTATAGGCCCCTGCACCGATGATCACACCGTGGAAGCGCTCGCGCACTTTCTGGCGGAAGGCTTCAGTGTAAGGTTTACCGCCGGCCCAGTCCGGCTCGGACATGTGCAGGTAAGCAATACCGCGTTTCGCCAGCTCTTCAATCAGATAGAGCGCGTCGGCTTCTTCATTCGGGCCGTTATCGACGTTCTGGAAAGAACCGATTGGGGAGACACGGATCCCGATACGGTCCGGGCTCCACTCTTTGCATACCGCATCCACCACTTCCAGTACCAGACGGGCACGGTTTTCAACGCTTCCGCCGTACTGGTCGGTGCGGTGGTTAGAAGACGGTGACAGGAACTGGTGCAGCAGATAGCCATGGGCGGAGTGCAGCTCAATCAGGTCAAAACCCGCTTCACGCGCGTTGGCCACCGCCTGACGGAAGTCGTTCACGATGCCCGGGATCTCCTCCAGCTCAAGGGCGCGTGGCATCGAGGTATCCACACGGATCGCATTGCCGTTTTCATCACGCAGGGAGGTCCGGGTATTGGCGCTCAGGGCCGATGCGGAGACCGGCGCCTGACCGCCAGGCTGGATGCTGCTATGGGAGATACGGCCGGTATGCCACAACTGAACCGCAATGCGACCCTCTTCAGCGTGAACGCCTGCGGTGATTTTCTGCCATGCCGCGATCTGTTCCGGGCTGTGAAGCCCTGGCGCACCGGCATAACCTTTGGCTTGAGCAGAAATCTGCGTGGCTTCGGTGATGATCAGGCCAGAGCTTGCGCGCTGACGATAGTATTCACCCATCAGTGGGGTGGGGATATCACCCGGCTCAATACTGCGCAGACGGGTAAGCGGAGCCATGAACACGCGGTTTGGCGCCGTGACAGCACCCACTTTTAAGGGGGTAAACAGTTTTTCAGCTGACATAGAGACTCCTGAGTAGACCAGTCGACTAGTAATAAGGTAAATAAAAAGCGCCCGTTATACGCCAGGCGCAGTAATGCTGCTTTTCACATGTGCCAGGGCGCTTTCCAGCGGCACGGCACTGCGCGAAATTTTTGCCTGCAGGTTAGCCCCTAACCAGAGCGCGTATAACACCTGCGCCTGGGTGAGAGGCTCGCCGGAAAAGGCCAGCGTTTTCTCATTGCGGCCTTTTTCCAGCGCCTGGGCCAGCAGGGCGATCACGCCGCTGGCCCCTTTATCCATCGCCGCGCGCATATCTTCAGAAAGATCGCACACTTCGGCAGACAGTTTTACCGTCAGACATCCGCTGATAATGCCCTGCTGACAGAACTGGTTCAGCGTTTCCTGATAGTAGTTCAGAACACGATCGCGATAGTTACCTTCGCCCGAGGCAAAGTGGGTCGCCAGGCGCTGGTGGTAGCCCGCATAATGACGCTCAAGCATCGCCACGCCAAAGGCCTCTTTGGACCGAAAGTAGTGATAAAACGACCCTTTCGGAACCTCAGCGGTTTTTAACAGCTCGCTCAACCCCATCCCGGTAAACCCGCGATGCATACAAAGTCGCTCGCCGGTGGCCAGTAAATGTTCGCGGGTATCGTGTTCAGTATGTCTGCTCATGAGCGCACTCTAATAGACCGTTCGGTCTAATGCAAGCGGGTTTACTGCCGACATGCGTTCAAAATATCCAGCTGCTGTTGATAAACCGTTGATTTCACGTCCATCATACCCAGTACGGTTGAGAACAAATTGTCCTGGGAAACCGCATTTTTTGCTGCATGGTCACGTAAACACTGTTCGTTAATGCCAAAGTTCTTCGCATAGTCCGGGGAAAGCCAGAACATAAACGGAATGTGCGTTTGCTGCTCCGGTGCCAGCATATACGGTGTACCGTGCAGATAAATACCGCTTTCACCCAGGGATTCCCCGTGATCCGAGAGGTAGATCAGCGCAGTGTTCATGCTCCCCTGGCGCGCTTTCAGCGCATCGATGGTTTTGCTGACCACGCTGTCGGTATACAGGATGGTGTTGTCATAGGTGTTCATCAGCGCCTGATGATCGCAATCCTGAATTTCATTGGTGTCGCAGGTGGGGGTGAACTTACGGAAATTATCCGGGTAGCGGCGGTAGTACGCCGGGCCGTGGCTGCCCATCAGGTGGATAACCAGCACCGTGTCCTGCTTCAGGCCGTCCAGCACGTTGTCCAGACGGTAGAAATTGACATCGTCGAGGCAGGATTTGTCTTTACAGAACTGATCCAGCTTCCATTGCGTCATGTCGGTATGGGGCACGCGATCGCAGGCACCTTTACAGCCGCCGTCGTTGTCGCGCCACAGCAGGTTAATACCCGCATGTTTAAGCACGTCGAGCAGCCCTTCCTGATGATGCGCGAGGTCGGCATCGTATTTGCTGCGCGTCATGCCCGAGAACATGCAGGGGACGGAAACGGCGGTTTCAGTGCCGCAGGAGGTGGCCTGCGGGAAGTTAATGATATCCTGCTTTTTCAGCTCCGGATTGGTTTCTCGTCCGTAACCGTTCAGGGAGTAGTTCGCCGCGCGAGAAGCTTCACCGACGACCAGCACCAGAACCGTTTTCTTCTGTTGGCCTGCAATCAGTGGGCCCTTATGAGCATCTTCGCCAATCCGCACCAGCGTTTGATCGCCTGCAAACCAGCGCATTTTGCTGTACTTCACCATGGCGCTGACATAGTTCGCCGGGGTCACCATTTTGACGATGCTTTTGTTATTGCGAAACAGCGATGCGTAATCTTTATAAAACACCGCGGCAACCAGAATAATTACCAGCAGGGCGCCGAGCAGTGCGGCAACGCGTGTCAGCAGGGCATACCACCATTTCCCGGTATGAATGCGGGTCAACGCCAGCACCACGGAAGGAACGAGGCCGGCAATGACAATCCACAAAATCATTTGCGGCGTGACCAGCGCGGTGGCTTCCTGAGAGTTGGTTTCGAACACGTTCACAATCATGTTCTGATCGATCACCGCGCCGTAGGTGTACATGAAATAGGTCGCTGCCGCACAACCCATCGTTAACACGATCAGCAGCGGCTTACGGATAAACGGAATATTGAGCAGGCTAAAGACAATCACCCAGCCGCAAAACAGCACCAGCGGTACGGACGCGGCAAAGAGAACGTCATGCAGATGAGCAGGGGCGATAATCGCCCAGCTGCGCTGGATAAACAGCCCATTAATCAGCGTAAAGAAGAGTGCACAGCCCAGAGTAAATTTTATGTCGTTACATTGTAACTTTTTCATTAACCACATCGAACGGGAAACCTGTCATTGTCATGATGGGGCGAGTATAGAGAGTGAAGATTAGTGAAACCTTAATGCCACAAATCTGTGGTAAAGCGCTTGCACGTGGCGTGTTTAACGTCTTCACTGTAGGTGAGAGCGGTATTACGGAGGTGAGAGTGGCAGAGCAACTGGAGTTTTTCCCTATCCAGAGCCCGTGCCGGGGGATTTGTCAGGTAGATGAACGCGGATATTGCCGCGGGTGCATGCGCACCCGTGATGAACGTTTTAACTGGCAAAACTTCAGCGACACGCAAAAGCAGGAGGTGCTGCGACTTTGTCGACAGCGTCTTCTGCGCAAAATACGCGCAAACAAAGCCGCTGAGACCGAAGAACCCCAGCAACCTTCACTTTTTTAACACGGTAATTGCGTATACTCATGACATTACATCCTTGAGGAAAATGTTATGGTTCAGCGAATTACCCTTGCCCCCCAGGGGCCAGAATTCTCCCGTTTTGTGATGGGCTACTGGCGCCTGATGGACTGGAATATGTCCCCCCTCCAGCTGGCGAGCTTTATTGAAGAGCATATCGATCTGGGCGTCACCACGGTCGATCATGCGGATATTTACGGTGGCTACCAGTGTGAAGCCGCGTTTGGCGAGGCGCTTAAGCTGGTACCCGCACTCCGGGATCGCATGGAGATCGTCACGAAGTGTGGGATTGCCACCACGGCGAAACCGGAACACGCCCTTGGGCATTACATCACCGACAGCGCGCACATTATCAAGAGCGCTGAGCAGTCGCTGGTCAACCTGGCAACCGATCGCATCGACCTGCTGCTCATTCACCGCCCGGACCCGCTTATGGATGCCGATGAGGTGGCAGAAGCCTTCCTGAACCTGCATCAGAGCGGCAAAGTGCGTCACTTCGGCGTCTCAAACTTTACCCCGGCGCAGTTTGCACTGCTTCAGTCTCGCCTGCCGTTTACCCTGGCCACCAACCAGGTTGAGATCTCCCCGGTACACCAGCCGCTGCTGCTGGACGGGACGCTCGATCAGCTCCAGCAGCTGCGCATTCGCCCGATGGCCTGGTCGTGCCTGGGGGGCGGGCGCCTGTTCAATGATGATGAATTCCAGCCGCTGCGCAACGAGCTGGAAACTGTCGCCCGCGAACTGAACGCCGGGAGCATTGAACAGGTGGTTTACGCGTGGATCTTGCGTCTACCGTCAAAACCACTGCCAATCATTGGTTCCGGCAAAATCGAGCGCGTGCGTGCTGCGCTGGGGGCGGAAGCGCTGCAGATGACCCGTCAGCAGTGGTTCCGCATACGCAAGGCCGCGCTGGGTTACGACGTGCCTTAAACCGTCAGAAGCTGACTTTCCGGTGAAATCTTTGCCTCTGGTATACACTTAAGAGGCAAAAAATAACCAGCGGAGGTCATATGAAGCGTTTTGCTCTGGCACTGGTCACGCTGGTTGTTTGCGCAGGGGCGCAGGCAGCCAGCGACGAAGTGGAAATGAATCTCGTCACCTCTCAGGGTGTGGGTCAGTCCATCGGAACGGTGAAAATCACTGAAACCGATAAAGGACTGGAGTTCGCCCCGAACCTTAAAGCACTCCCTCCCGGCGAACATGGTTTCCATGTTCATGCCAAAGGCAGCTGTCAGCCCGCGTTAAAAGAGGGGAAACCGTCGGCGGCGGAAGCGGCAGGCGGCCACCTTGACCCGCAGCACTCCGGTAAGCATGAAGGCCCGGAAGGTATGGGACATCTGGGCGATTTGCCTGTGCTGGTGGTGAATAACGACGGTAAAGCCACAGAGCCCGTTGTCGCCCCGCGTCTGAAAAAGCTGGATGAGGTGAAAGGCAAAGCGCTGATGATCCACGTCGGCGGCGACAACATGTCCGATCAGCCTAAACCGCTCGGTGGCGGCGGGGCACGCTATGCCTGCGGGGTGATCTGATCCCCAATCGTGCCCGGTGGCGGTGCCTGTTCCAGTTGTGACAGCGAGCAGTGCAGCCGCCAGATTATCGAGGCCAAATCACGGGCTGCGGGGAGATGATGTCGCGCCAGGGTATCGCAGATCCGCTGCAGTTCATTCAGCGTGGCTTCCAGCGGCCGCTGCTGGACCCCGCGTTCACTCATGACATCGCGCAGCAGTGAGATGCACACATCACGAACCTGCGACAGAGGATCGGAACGCGTTTCCCATGCCCGAAGCTGCCAGACCACGTGTGAACAGTTCAGTAGCACCACGCCCCAGCGCAACAGCCAGCGCCGGGAAAGCGCATCCTGGCTGTTATTCAGCTGGCTGACGTGGTGATAAACCAGCGATTCATACTCACTTTCACGCAGATGCGGTTTACGGCTGAGCTGGTCAACAAAGCCCCGGCGTAGCTCCCGGATGTGCCGGCGGCTCTTGCACGCATCGGAGCCGGGACGCAGCACGGCGAATGCCAGCCAGGCCAGCCCCACGCCCAGGATCTTCGCCAGATTGTCATTAAGAAAGTCGGCGTAATCATAAACCGGCGGATTCGTGACCGAGATAAACGATCCCATAAAGACAATCAGCTGTCCCCAGAGACCGGCCAGTTTTGGCATTTGCAGCTTCATAAGCTGCATGGTCGTTAACAATGGGAACAGGAACAGCAGGAACTGCCACAGATCGCTTACCTGCACCATCAGGCCAAATTTCACCACAAAACTGAACAAGGACAGCAGCACCAGCGTGCGCAGCAGAAGCGTCAGGGAGTTGAACGGCGAGGCCGCGACGGAGTAGAGCACACAGCTGATGGCGGCAAGCGTCAGGGCCGCCGTACCGGATTCCCACTGCGTGGTGATGCTCCACGCGCCGACCAGCATCAGCGCACAGAAGGTGCGAAAACCGCTCCACAGCGCTTCCAGATAGTCGGTATGCCTTGCGAGGGCCGGGCTGCCGGGGACGTTGAATTCTGTCAGTGGAGTCGCATTCTCGACCGCCTTAATCCAGCGACTGCTGCGCAGGTAAAGCCGACAAAAGTAATTCAGACGCTGCCAGAAGGCGCGATGGCGGTAGTCGTACTCATCAACCGGAGCGAGCGGGGCGATGATCCGTGCGACCGTGTAGATGTCTGCATCCTGTCGCGCAAGGACCGCGAGTAGTGTTTCAATCACGGCCCGGGTGTTATCTGGTGGCGATGGCCAGTTGAGCAGCATCCGGCGCAGGCTGGAGATCGCGCTGGTCATCCGTAACTGCTGATGCAGTAAATAATTTAGCAGCGTGTTCTGACGGCGAAAGCGGTAGTGGCTCCAGAACGCCTGAATACGCAGCAGGTTCATCGTCAGGATCTGCCCAATAACCTTTTCATGGGCGAGACGAATATCATCGCTGGTTTCCGGCTGCCACAGCAGGCTCGCATGCTCCAGCAATCGGGTGTGCATGGTTTTCAGCGCGGTGATGAGCGCGGTGCCGTCGGAGGTGCTGGGCAGGATCATCATCATGAAGCCGCCACTGAGGATCCCGACAATCACTTCGCAGACGCGTGCCTGAGCAATATCCCACAGCTCAGTGGTGTCGAGCACGTTTACCACCGGAAAGGCAATGATGGCAGCGGTATAGCCTGCCAGCTGAAACGCGTAGGCGACGTTATTGGTAAAATGGGCGCAGGCCCAGGTGCAACATCCCAGCCACGCCGCCATGCTCAGTAAGAACAGCCAGGGATCGTTCAGCGTATGGCCTGCGATAATTAACGCCGCAGTGGCGCCCAGCAGGCTGCCTGCGATACGGCCAAGGCTTTTGCTGATCACCCCGCCGACGGTGGGGAAACTGACCACCGCCGCAGAGGTCATTGCCCAGTAAGGTTCATCCAGATTCAGATAGTAGGCGACGGACAGCGCAAGACACATGGCAATGCCGTTACGCAGCGCGTAGCGCCACTGGGGACGTGTCGCTTTCATCCACGGCGTGTTTTGCCAGGCGAAAACCGGCAGCTTCATTAACGGTTTCCGATAGAGACAGTGCAGGTCGTGCCGGATACCAGCGTGATGTCCTGCGGTAAACGGTCAAACTCCACGCGAACCGGTACGCGCTGGGCCAGGCGCACCCACGGCACGTTTGGCTTAATGTCTGGTACCAGCCCTGAATCCGTTTCCACGCTTTGATCGTAAATGGCCCGGCCAATGCTGGATACGTGACCCTGTAACTTCTGCGAGCTGCTATAAAGCGTTATCGTGGCAGGCGAACCCGCGCGGATATGACGCAGTTTGGTCTCTTCAAAATAGCCCACAACGTAGAAGGAGTGGCTGTCGACGAGGGCGAAAACGGGTTGTCCGGTGGTGGCATAATTGCCCACACGGGCGGAAAGATTGGTCACCCATCCATCAACGGGTGCGGTTATAACCGTTTGGGTCAACGCCCACTGGGCCTGTTTAAGCGTGGCTTCGGCAACCCTGACGTTCGCCTGCATGGCCTTCACGTTGATATTCGCAGTGTCTAAGTCTTCCGCGGAGATGTAATTTTGCGATAAATGCCGGCGCCGGTTGGCCTCGTTATTGGCTTTTGCCAGATCAGACTGGGCTTTTGCCAGCTGCGCTTCGGCATTCAGAATGGCAATGTGGTAAGGGGTATCGTCGATCCGGAATAACACCTCTCCCTTTTTCACGTACTGGTTATCCTTAACCCGCAGCGTCGTGATGCTACCCGACACCTGAGGCGTGATGCTGACCTGCTCAGCGCGAATTTTGCCGTCACGCGTCCAGGGCGACTGCATGTAAAAATTCCATAACCACCAGCCCGCCACCAGCGCGAGGGCAAGAACAAACAGCGTGGAAAAGTATTTCAGCGTTTTCAGAGGCATAGTCACCACACCAGCAAGACAGCAAGGCCCAGACATACGGAGAGGGCAAACAGGGAAAGATCCATCAACATGGGATGCCAGATTTCGCCTGAGTACATCCAGTCGCGAAGCAGACGATGTGCGATGAGCCAGAGCATAAAGCCCACCAGAACGGCTTTAAACAGGGGAGGAAAGTAGACTGACGCACCGAAAATCAGGTCCTGAAGGGGTAAACCCTCCGAGCGATGAAAAAACGTCACGGGCAGAGATCCTTTGCAGTGAACAGAATGCCGCGTTGGCTTGTCTGAGTAAGAGGAAGCATCACAATTCAGTGTAAGTCATACTTTTAAGTTCGATGAATGCAGTATTGCATTTGTTTTGGCAATACAAATGCTGCACACTATTCTAAAATCAGTATAATAACTTAGCAAGCTAATTATAAGGAGATGAAATTGGAATCGCCATTAGGTTCTGATCTGGCAAGGTTGGTACGCGTCTGGCGTGCTCTGATTGACCATCGCCTGAAACCTCTGGAATTAACACAGACGCATTGGGTCACGCTGCACAATATTCATCAGCTGCCGCCCGATCAGTCACAAATTCAACTGGCAAAAGCGATCGGCATTGAGCAACCGTCGCTGGTGCGCACACTTGATCAGCTGGAAGAGAAGGGACTGATCTCCCGACAAACCTGCGCCAGCGATCGTCGCGCTAAGCGGATTAAACTCACAGAGAAAGCGGCGCCCATCATCACTGAGATGGAAGCCGTGATCACCAAGACCCGCGGTGAAATCCTCTCAGGCGTTTCACCGGCGGAGCTGGAAATGCTCATCAGCCTCATTGCACGCCTTGAGCAAAACATCCATGAACTGCAGTCACGCGACTGACATCCAACAAGGCCTTGCACGCGCAAGGCCTTTTTCTTACTTAAAAACCACCACCCGATTACGACCCGTCTCTTTCGCTTCATACATCGCTTTGTCGGCGCTTTCCACGCAGGTTTCTGCGGTTATCGCCGGTGACGTTGCCGTAAATACCCCCATACTGATGGTAATCGGTTCCGGTAGCTGACCGCCGCTGCTGGTTTTATCAAAGCTGCTGAGCTTTAACCGGATGCGTTCAGCCACCTGGTATGCCGCCTCTGATGAGGTATTGGTCAGCATCAGAACAAACTCTTCCCCGCCGATACGGGCGGCAATGTCCTGTGGGCGCACAGAGTCCATCAGCAGGTTGGCGACGAACTGCAGAACTTTGTCGCCCTGAAGATGCCCGTAGGTGTCGTTGATACGCTTGAAGCGATCGAGATCGCTGACGATAACGGAAACAGGACGGCTGACTTTGGCGATTTCCAGTGCCTGATTTAACGATTCATAAAAATAACTGCGATTATAAAGACGGGTAAGCGGGTCGCGAATCGAGTTCTGATACGACTGTTGATACTTTACGTGCGAGTCACGATACAGCCTGAATACATCGTAAAGCAGAACAAAAATAATCAGCAGCGTGGCGACAGTTTCAAATAACCGGGCGCGATACCAGGAGATATCTTCGGCATGCCCACCCGCTAACAGCATTGCAAGCGTGACGATATAGCAGACGCAAAGAAAATTACCTCCCACCCAGAATAAATTACGCACGCGGGTAACAAACATCAGTGCGGCTAATGTTACGACCCAAACAACAATTAATAAAATATTAATGCAGTGGCTCCAGAGCACCATAAACTGACGGGTTTCATTATCAACCAGGTCAATAGATAACAATGGTGAATGACTGGAATAGATCCATGCCAGCAGCACCATAACGGCGGTAAAGAGAAAGGCACTACTGACAATAGCGATATGCGCCATCCGCGAAAGGGGGTGATTGCGCGTGGTATAGAGTATTGCCGCGACGATAATCAATACCGCCATTAAGAGATGACGGAACATGTAATAAATCATCGCATCGTTGTAGTTCACGACGTTGAACTGATAAAGATCCAGCCAGGCGGGAAAGCTGGTCAGCGTTCCGATCATCAACGATGCCGATCCGGCGAAAGCGAAAGCAAACGCGATCAGATATAAGCGTCGCCTGTCACACCAGTATTTCATCGCCATAAAACAGGCAATAAAAAGATGAAACACCAGCAAGAAAATGGTGAGGGTCGGGAACAACAGCGGTGAAAAGGAAGGCACCCATTCAACGAGTTTTGAAAATAGCGTTTGTAATATACCGGTGACAATAATGCAACCGAAACAGAACGAGATATAACGACCTTTTACTGAAAGACGATTCGCAACCATATAAGTTTTAACAAAATTATCATGAGTAAGGGAGAGGTAATTGCGAAGAGTCTAACTCATTAATGCGATAAATACTTTGCGCAGAAACAATTTACGTCAGATTAATTGATAGGGGGAATTAATGTAATTTGTAAATATATTCACGCAAATGATATATATTGTAAATGGATGTGGCCCAGGGGCCACATCCATTTTTATTTAACGTGGGGAAACGGTCACCTGGCTACCGTTGCTGGCCAGTACAACACGCTGGCCTGCTGAGAAGCGGGTGTTGCCTTGTTTCTGCACAACCATGATCGTGCTGCCATCGTCTTTACGAATTTCCAGCTCTACGCCCTGAGATTTATTCATCGCACCCTGAACGCCCTGGCCTGCCACGCCACCTGCAACGGCGCCTGCGGCTGTCGCCAGAGAGCGGCCAGTACCGCCGCCGACGGTATTCCCCAGGAAACCACCCAGTACGGCACCGCCGATTGCGCCCATCACGTTGTTTTCATCACCACCCTGGATCTGTACAGGACGTGCGTTAACAACGGTACCGTAAGTCACGTTCTGAACCTGTTTCGCTTCAGAAGCGCTGTAAACGTCGCCAGAAAGTGAACTGTCGTTCACACAGCCAGCCAGAGTTAAACCAATCAGCGAAACGCCCAGTACACGTAAAATCATTTGAATCTCCTGTTCACCAAAAACGCCCCATTCCGGGCATCCGTTATGGCTAAATTATATGGCATAAGGGGCCATCGTTCATATCTTTGCACTAACAATAGGAAAATTGTACTTGAATTTGACTTAACGAGACATAAACAGGATCCGCGCGTGTTAGCCGTCTGACATTGTTAAAAAATATTATCCCCGGATGGCAAAGCAACGCCGTTTATGGTTGAGTGGGTAACCTTAGCCCACGCAACGTAAGGAAAGCGCATGAAATCGGGTCGCTACATTGGTGTGATGTCTGGTACCAGTCTGGATGGGGTAGATGTCGTTCTGGCCGCCATTGATGAAAACATGGTGGCGCAGCAGGCGAGCCTGACCTGGCCAATCCCCCTTTCACTGAAAGAGGATATCCTGAGTATCTGTCAGGGCCAGCAACTGACCCTCTCCCAGCTTGGACAACTCGACGTCCGTCTGGGAGCGCTGTTTGCGGATGCGGTGCTGGCTTTGATGCAAAAAGAACATCTTCGTCCGCAGGATGTGGTAGCCATTGGGTGTCATGGACAAACGGTCTGGCACGAGCCGGGCGGAGACGCGCCGCACACCTTGCAAATCGGCGATAACAACCAGATTGTGGCGAAAACGGGTGTAACGGTGGTGGGGGATTTTCGCCGTCGTGATATTGCGCTTGGCGGCCAGGGGGCTCCGCTGGTGCCCGCGTTCCACCAGGCGTTACTGGCCCATCCGTCCGAACGGCGTATGGTGCTCAACCTTGGCGGGATTGCCAATCTCTCGATGCTGATCCCGGGGCAGCCTGTTCGCGGTTACGACACGGGTCCGGGCAACATGTTAATGGATGCCTGGATCTGGCGGCAGTGCGGGCAACCGTATGATAAAAACGCAGAGTGGGCGAGCGAGGGTAAAGTGATTATCCCGCTGCTGCAGTCCATGTTGAGTGATCCCTATTTTGCTTTACCGGCGCCGAAAAGCACCGGGCGAGAATACTTCAACTTTGGCTGGCTTGAGCGCCAGCTGGCCTTCTTCCCGGCGCTCGCACCACAGGATGTTCAGGCGACGCTCGCCGAGCTTACGGCCGTGTCGGTCTCCGAACAGGTGTTGCTCAGCGGCGGATGCGAACGCCTGCTGGTGTGCGGCGGTGGAAGCCGCAACCCACTGGTGATGGCGCGTCTGGCCGGGCTGCTGCCGGGTACCGAAGTGACAACAACCGATGCGGCGGGCATCAGTGGCGATGATATGGAAGCCCTGGCCTTCGCCTGGCTTGCCTGGCGCACCGTTGCCGGACTGCCGGGTAATTTACCGTCGGTGACCGGGGCGCGCGAAGCCAGCGTGCTGGGGGCGATTTTCCCGGCGAATCCGCGTCATAATCAGAGTTAACTGAAATTCAGCGCCGCGTCCCGTCGTTACAATGGAATGAAACAGGAGGGCAGGCATGCCCTCCAGGACCAGGAAAGTCTTCGGAATACGCCCATGAAAAAACTTCTTCTTATTGCCGCGCCTTTATTGCTGTCAGGATGCAGCGTCTATAACCAGCTCCTGGAGCGCATGCAGACCGATACGCTGGAGTATCGTTGCGACGAAAAACCGCTGACCGTGAAGTTCAATAATCCCCGCCAGGAAGCCAGCTTTGTTTACGACAATAAATTGCTGACGCTGAAGCAGGGTATCTCGGCCTCCGGCGCGCGTTATACCGACGGTATCTATGTCTTCTGGTCGAAAGGTGACAGCGCCACGGTCTACAAACGCGACCGAATTGTGCTGAACAACTGCCAGCTCGAAAATCCGAAGCGTTGAGATTTTTACAGGGGCGGCGCACAATAGCGCCACCCAATCTCAATGTTAGCTAACGCCATGTCAGATAACGACGAACTGCAGCAAATTGCGCATCTGCGCCGTGAATACACCAAAGGCGGCCTGCGTCGCCAGGATCTTCCCGCTGAACCCCTTGTGCTTTTTGAACGCTGGCTGAAACAGGCCTGCGAAGCGAAACTTGCCGACCCAACGGCCATGGTTGTCGCGACGGTTGATGAAAACGGGCAACCGTATCAGCGCATCGTATTGCTCAAGCATTATGACGAGAAAGGGCTGGTGTTCTATACCAACCTGGGTAGCCGTAAAGCGCACCACTTAGAAAACAATCCGCGTATTAGTCTCCTGTTCCCCTGGCATATGCTGGAACGTCAGGTGATGGTGACCGGCAAAGCGGAACGCCTCTCCACGCTGGAGGTGGTGAAGTACTTCCACAGCCGTCCGCGTGACAGCCAGATTGGCGCCTGGGTATCAAAACAGTCCAGCCGCATCTCTGCCCGTGGGGTGCTGGAAAGCAAGTTCCTGGAGCTGAAACAGAAGTTCCAGCAGGGTGAAATCCCATTGCCCAGCTTCTGGGGCGGTTTCCGTATCCCCATTGAGCAGATTGAGTTCTGGCAAGGGGGCGAACATCGCCTTCACGACCGCTTTTTGTACCAGCGCGAAGAGGGCGGCTGGAAAATCGACAGACTGGCACCCTAATCCCCGAAATTTGTTGATTTAAGCGCTAGCGCACACCGCGCTTGCGCTTTATTCTATGTTCCTTTCGCATCAGGCGAAAAGTCGTGTACCGGCAAAGGTGCAGTCGTTTATACATGGAGAATTTGATGGCAAGCAGTAACTTGATTAAACAATTGCAAGAGCGGGGCCTCGTGGCCCAGGTGACGGACGAGGAAGCGTTAGCAGAGCGACTGGCGCAAGGCCCGATCGCGCTCTATTGCGGCTTTGATCCCACCGCTGACAGCTTGCATTTGGGGCATCTTGTTCCATTGTTATGCCTGAAACGCTTCCAGATGGCAGGCCATAAGCCTGTTGCCCTGGTGGGCGGCGCGACCGGTCTGATTGGCGACCCAAGCTTTAAAGCCGCTGAGCGTAAACTGAATACCGAAGATACCGTGCAGGAGTGGGTGGATAAGATCCGCAAACAGGTTGCACCGTTCCTCGACTTCGACTGTGGTGATAACGCCGCGATTGCCGCGAACAACTACGACTGGTTTGGCAGCATGAACGTGCTGACCTTCCTGCGTGACATCGGCAAACATTTCTCTGTTAACCAGATGATTAACAAAGAAGCCGTGAAGCAGCGTCTGAACCGTGACGACCAGGGTATCTCCTTTACCGAGTTTTCGTACAACCTGCTGCAGGGCTATGACTTTGCCTGCCTGAACAAACTGCACGGCGTTTCCCTGCAGATTGGTGGTTCTGACCAGTGGGGTAACATCACCTCCGGTATCGATCTGACCCGTCGCCTGCATCAGAACCAGGTATTCGGTCTGACCGTTCCACTGATCACCAAAGCCGACGGTACCAAATTCGGTAAAACGGAAGGCGGCGCGGTATGGCTTGATCCGAAGAAAACCAGCCCGTACAAATTCTACCAGTTCTGGATCAATACTGCGGATGCCGATGTTTACCGCTTCCTCAAGTTCTTCACCTTCATGGACATTGCTGAGATCAATGCGCTGGAAGAAGAAGACAAGAACAGCGGTAAAGCGCCACGTGCCCAGTACGTGCTGGCGGATGAAGTGACCAAACTGGTGCACGGTGAAGAGGGTCTGGCCGCGGCAAAACGCATTACCGCCAGCCTGTTCAACGGTACCCTGAGCGATCTGAGCGAAGCGGACTTCGAACAGCTGGCCCAGGACGGCGTGCCAATGGTTGAGATGGAGAAAGGGGCTGACCTGATGCAGGCGCTGGTGGACTCTGAGCTGCAGCCTTCACGCGGTCAGGCACGTAAAACCATCGCCTCTAACGCGATCACCATCAACGGTGAGAAACAGGCCGACCCGGAATATACGTTCGTCGACGGTGACCGCCTGTATGGCCGCTACACGCTGCTGCGTCGCGGTAAGAAAAACTACTGTCTTGTCTGCTGGAAATAAGTAACAGTCTCCAGGGGCGTGGGAAACCACGCCCCTTTTGTTTTTTCAGGGTTTGGTAAGCATAAAATGAAGAACATCCTCGCCATTCAGTCCCACGTTGTTTTTGGACATGCTGGCAACAGCGCAGCGGAATTCCCGATGCGCCGCCTCGGCGTCAACGTCTGGCCCCTCAATACCGTTCAGTTCTCTAACCACACGCAGTACGGCAAATGGACCGGCTGCGTGATGCCGCCTTCGCACCTCACCGACGTTGTGCAGGGCATTGCCGATATCGACCAGCTCAAGCGCTGTGACGCCGTACTGAGCGGTTATCTTGGTTCAGCGGAGCAGGGGGAACATATCCTCGGCATCGTGCGTCAGGTGAAAGCGGCAAACCCGGCGGCTAAATACTTCTGCGACCCGGTCATGGGGCATCCGGAGAAGGGCTGTATTGTGGCGCCAGGGGTGGCAGAGTTTCACGTCCGCCATGCGCTGCCTGCCAGCGATATCATTGCGCCAAACCTGGTTGAACTGGAGATCCTCTGCGAGCATCCGGTGAATAGCGTAGAAGAGGCAGTCAGCGCGTCCCGCGAGCTGATAGCCCAGGGGCCTGAAGTTGTGCTGGTAAAACACCTGGCGCGTGCAGGGCTAAGCCAGGACCGTTTTGAGATGCTGCTGGTCACGAAAGATGACGCCTGGCACATCAGCCGTCCGCTGGTGGATTTTGGTCAGCGCCAGCCGGTAGGGGTTGGAGATGTCACCAGCGGTCTGTTGTTGGTGAAATTGCTGCAGGGAGCCGCGCTGCAGGATGCGCTGGAACATGTTACAGCGGCAGTGTACGAAATTATGATGGCGACGAAAGCGATGCAGGAGTATGAACTGCAGGTAGTTGCGGCGCAGGATCGTATTGCGAAGCCGGAGCACTATTTCAGCGCGACGCGGCTCTGAACGATGCCGGGAGGCGCTGCGCTTGCACGGGTCTGAGAGGTATTGTGCAATTTATTGGTAGGCCGGGTAAGCGCAGCGCCACCCGGCAAAACAGACCGCTCGGTTAACTCAAACCTTCCGCTTTCAGCGCCGCAGCCACCGCAGGACGCTCCGCCACGCGTTTCATATACGATGCGATATGGTCTAACCCTTCAAGATTCAGCTTAACCGCGCGCGCCCAGCGCAGTACGGTAAAGAGATATGCATCGGCAATGGTGAAACGCGACCCGCCAATCCACTGTTCGTCTTTCAGCGATTCGTTGACGTACTGCAGCTTTTTCTCCAGCAGGGCGCGCAGGGTCGGTTTAAACTCTTCTGGCGTATCCGGGCGGAACAGCGGCGTAAAGCCTTTGTGCAGCTCGGTGGCAATGTAGTTCAGCCATTCCAGCGTCTTGTAGCGCGAAATGGTGCTGACCGGGGCCAGCAGCTGGCGATCGGGCACGCTGTCGGCCAGGAATTGCATAATCGCTACGCCTTCGGTCAGCAGAGTACCGTCATCCAGCAAGAGTGCCGGAACTTGTCCCTTCGGGTTAATGGCCAGAAAATCATCGCCGTTTTCCAGACGTTTTTTCATCAGATCCACACCATCCAGCGTGAAATCTTTGCCGCTCTCGCGCAGCGTGATATGCGAAGCAAGAGAGCACGCGCCCGGTTTGTAGAACAGTTTCATCGGTAACTCCTTTTTGCTGAGGTTTCAGCTATGTTAGTGCGCGAACAGATAAAAAAAAAGCCGCTAATAGATTAGCGGCTCATCGTTTCTCAATCACATTACGCGGTAGCGGTTTTGGTCACTTCAGCGGTCTTATTGTCGTCCTGAGTCATACGATTCAGTTTCGGTGCGGTCAGCAGCATCAGCGCGGCAATAACGGCAGTCGCGATACCAATCTGCATGAACACGGTACCGTAGACGTTCAGAGAGACCAGTGGGTCCGTGACGTTATCCGGTACCGCCATCAGGTTCGCAATCTTACCTGCGATGATTGCCGCACCCGCGGTAGTCAGGAACCAGCTACCCATGATGAAGCCCATCAGGCGCTGTGGCACCAGTTGAGCAACCATTGCCAGACCCAGACCGGAGATCATCAGTTCGCCGATAGACTGCAGCGCGTAGCTCAGGATCAACCAGTTAACGGATACGATACCGGCGTCGGTGGCAAATTTGGTACCCAGCGGCAGCACCAGGAACGCGCCGGAGCACAGCACCATACCGATAGCGAACTTGTGCGGCATTGGCAGACGGTCACCCATCTTGTTATAGATAGCGGCCAGGATCGGGCTACCAATCATGATCCAGAACGGGTTCAGTGCCTGATACTGCTCTGGCTCAAACGCGATACCCAGAATAGAGTGCTCAACGTTACGAATCGCGAAGAAGTTCAGAGAAGTTGGCATCTGGCTGTACAGAACGAAGAAGATAATCGCTTCCAGCATCAGGATGAATGCCACGATCATCTTACGACGGGCAGCGCCCTGCATGGCGAACGCTTCTTTCGCAAAGATCACCACGATACCCAGTGCAACCACGCCCAGAACCGCACGTGCGATGCCCTGGTTGTGCAGCAGCCAGGTGGCGATCGCCGCCAGGGCAACAACGCCCACAATGGTCGCCAGCAATTTGCCCATATGCACAGGCTCGAAGTCCGGTTTTGAACCGTAGTTTTTAACCCAGCTGCGGCAGAACAGGAAGTTCACCACGGTGATCAGCATACCGACGAAGCTCAGCGCAAACGCCACGCTCCAGCCGAATTTTGCTGCAAGCCATGGGGTGGCCAGCATTGAGAAGAACGAACCGATGTTGATGGACATGTAGTACATGGTAAATGCACCGTCCAGACGCGGATCGTCTTTGCTGTAGCAGGTAGAGAGCAGGGAGGACGGGTTCGCTTTGAACAGACCGTTACCGACGGCAATCGTCGCCATACCCATATACACCACAGCGGCATCGTGCCCGGACCATGCAACCAGTGCATAGCCAATCGCCAGGACGATGGCGCCCAGCATGATGACACGTTTAGTACCGAGAACTTTATCACCCAGCCAGCCGCCGATAGCGACCAGGCCGTACACCAGAGCACTGAAAGAAGAGAACAGCGTGATGGAATCGGCTTCGGACATACCCAGCTGTTTTACCAGGTAAACCGCCATGATCCCTTGCAGGCCGTAATAACCAAAACGCTCCCATAACTCGATAGAGAAGATGAGATAGAACGCTTTAGGTTGTTTAAAAGCGTTAAGACTCACGCTTTCATCTGTTGGTTTATTGTTTGCAGTCGACACATATACCTCTTTTTTTACATCCCATATTAACGGGGGGTGTGCATAGCGTGATGGCCGTAGTCCATCCGCCTTATAGTTATATTGGGAGGAGAAACGGCGGGTAATGTTCACTATCCTGACCCGTCTGGCAATACGTTTGTAATAATCTGTTACATATATCTGGGGTGGTATAATCTTCGGTTCATACAAATGTTATTTAGCGTTAAATTTCATACAGTGAGGAAAGGTAGTTTTTTCGACTGGCAATTACCGGCTCTGGCGGGCTTTTGGCGATATCTTCTGCTATTTGCCGCTTGATGCAGTGATATAGCCCATATTCTGAAAAATAGCTGGTCTTATGTTCGGTTTAAGGCAAGAGATATCTTATGCCACAAAGGGTTTAGGCGGGTTTTAACAACAAAAAATCAACATGAAGTTATCAGGGTGATCGTGATCACAGATGTATAGAAATTTTTGGCTATGAAAAAAGTATTAACCTGTTTGAGCGTTAAAGAACCGAATAAGTGACAGGTGAGGCAAAACAAAAGGCGGACAAAAAACGGCCAAAAGAAGAGCGCTTGATAGCCCTTCTTTTGCTAAGGGATTGAGTGCTCAGGGATAGACTTTTTCTTTGTATTCGCAGAGATCTTCAATAATGCAGGAGCCGCAGCGAGGCTTACGGGCAATACATGTGTAACGGCCGTGCAGGATCAGCCAGTGATGACAATCAACCTTAAATTCGGCAGGTACCACTTTTAACAGCTTCTCTTCGACCTGTTCGACGTTTTTACCCGGGGCAAAGTTGGTCCGGTTCGACACGCGGAAAATATGCGTATCCACGGCGATAGTAGGCCAGCCAAACGCGGTGTTCAGCACCACGTTCGCCGTTTTGCGACCGACGCCCGGTAACGCCTCCAGCGCGGCGCGGTCCTCCGGTACTTCACCACCGTGCTGTTCGAGCAGGATCCGGCAGGTCTTAATCACATTCTCGGCTTTGCTGTTAAACAGGCCGATGGTTTTGATATAGGACTTCACGCCTTCCACACCCAGCTCAAGCATGGCCTTCGGCGTATTGGCGACCGGATAGAGCAGGGCGGTGGCTTTATTGACGCTCACGTCGGTAGCCTGTGCAGAAAGCAGCACGGCGATCAGCAGCTCAAACGGGGAGGTAAAGTTCAGCTCCGTCGTCGGGTGCGGGTTCTCGTCCCGCAGACGGGTAAGGATCGCAATGCGCTTTTCTTTATTCATGAGGCCTTCTCGGGTGTCCCTTCCAGAACGCTACGCTCAGCCGCGCGGCGCTTACGTTTCTCATCAATCAGGTATTTTACCGCCAGCATCATGCCGAGGCCAATAAACGCGCCAGGGGGCAGCATCGCCAGCAGGAATGGCGTATCGGTGTGGAACACTTCAATGCGCAGCGCTTTGGCCCAGCCGCCCAGCAGCGCGTCCGCGCCGTCAAACAGCGTACCGTTGCCAAGGATTTCGCGCAGCGAACCCAGCACGAACATGGCGCAGGTGGCGCCCATACCAATGGAAAAACCATCCAGCGCCGACATGGCCGGGCTGTTTTTCACCGCGAAGGCTTCCGCACGCCCGACCACGATACAGTTGGTGACGATCAGGGGAATAAAGATCCCAAGCGACTGGTACAGACCGAACGCGTAAGCGTTAATCAGCATCTGGACGATACTGACTACTGACGCAATGATCATAACGTAGATCGGAATACGGATTTCCGACGGCGTCCAGCGGCGCAGGGCAGAGATGGAGAGGTTGGTCAGGGTCAGCACCAGCGTGGTCGCCAGACCCAGACCGAGCGCGTTGGTGGCGGTGGATGTCACCGCCAGCAGCGGACACATCCCCAGAAGCTGTACCAGCGCGGAGTTGTTCTTCCACAACCCCTGGACAATAACCTCTTTAACCTGGCTCATGATTACTCCTCACAGGCCGGAAGATTGTTGATTTGCGCGGGCAGCGTTTCAGCATACAGCCCGGCTCGTTTTACAGCGTTCACCACGGCACGCGGCGTGATGGTCGCGCCGGTGAACTGGTCGAACTCACCGCCATCTTTCTTCACCGCAAACGCGGTATCCTCTTCGCCATGGATCACTTTACCGGCAAAGTGCAAAATCCAGTCGCTCAGACGAGTTTCAATCTTATCGCCAAGACCCGGCGTTTCATGATGTTCCGTGACGCGGGTGCCCAGTATCGTACCGGAGAAATCGCTGCCCACAAGCAGCTGAATGGCACCGGAATAGCCGTCAGGCGCTGTCGCTTCCATCACCGCGCCTACCGGTTTATCCCCTTTGCGGGCAATAAAGAGGCGATGTGGGCCTTTCCCCAGCTGCGGCGCGTCTACCACAAAGCAGCTTTTTTGCAGGTCATTTTCATAGAAATCTGACGGGATCACCTGATCGAACAACGCTTTTTGCTGCTTCGACGCCTGCTCTTCGATCGTGGTTTTGGTCAGAGCGTTGACCAGCGCCGTCAGCCCTGTCAGGACCGCGGCGAAGACAGCCAGCGTGACGCCGTGTTTTTGCATCGTTTTTAACATGGCGAAACCCTTAGCGATGGCCGTACACGCGTGGACGCGTGTAATAGTCAATGAGCGGAACGGTAATATTGGCGAGCAGGACAGCAAACGCCACGCCATCCGGGTAACCACCGAAGCTGCGAATGAGCCAGACCAGCAACCCCGCCAGCGCGCCGAAGATCAGACGCCCGCGGTTAGTCGTGGAGGCCGTAACCGGATCCGTCAGGATAAAGAAGGCACCGAGCATGGTCGCACCGGAGAGCAAGTGCATTTGTGGGCTGGCCAGTGATTCAGGGGAGAAGACCCACCCCAGCGTGGCGCAGACCGCCAGCGTCACGAGGAAGCTGACCGGAATATGCCAGCGAATGGCTTTCTGCTGCAGCAGGAACAGCCCGCCAAGCAAATACGCCAGGTTGACCCACTGCCAGCCGGCCCCCGCCAGCATGCCGCGATAGATGGCGGATTGCATAATCTGCTCAACGCTGTGGCCGGCATGCAGGGACGTTTTAAAGGTATCAAGCGGCGTTGCCTGGCTAATCCCGTCCACGCCCATTCGCAGCGCGTTCATATCCGCTCCGAGCGCCGTATGGCCGGTAAAGATAACGTGCAGGGCATCCATGAAGCCCGGAACCGTGGCAGCAATGTCGTGCGGCGGCAGCCAGCTGGTCATCTGCACCGGGAAGGAGATCAGCAGCACCACGTAGCCAATCATCGCCGGGTTAAACGGGTTATGGCCCAGTCCGCCATAGAGCTGTTTCGCAATGATCACGGCAAACACGGTACCGAGGACCACCATCCACCACGGGGCAAACGGCGGGATACTGATGGCCAGCAGCAGGCCGGTCAGCAACGCGGAGTTGTCAGCGAGAATACGGGAGACCGCTGCCTTACGCAGCTTAAGCACCAGGGCTTCTGCCGCTAAGGCGCTGGCACAGCCGAGGAGTATCTGGAAGAGGGTTCCCCAGCCGAAAAACCAGCACTGAACGGCAATGCCCGGCAGGGCCGCCAGGCAAACCAGCATCATAATGCGCGATGTCTGACGCTGGTTATGGGTGTAGGGGGAACTTGCGATTCTGAAAACCATTTAATCCTCGTTAACTGCTTGCTGTGCGGCTTTCTTTGCCTGAACGCGCGCAATGGCGGCGGCGACGGCGGCTTTGCGCGGGTCATCGTTAGCGGCCTGCGGTGGCGTTTCCTGTTGCGCCGCCTTACGGGCTTTGGCGCGGGCAATGGCCGCTTCGACGGCGGCTTTACGCGGGTCGACCGGGGTTTCCGCTTCTGTCGCAGGCGTCTGCTGCGCCGCTTTACGGGCTTTAGCACGCGCAATGGCCGCTTCGACGGCCGCTTTACGCGGATCGACCGGGTCCTGTTCTACCACCACCGGTTGCTCTCCGGCTTTGCGGGCCCTGGCGCGGGCGATTGCCGCTTCGACGTCCGCTTTACGCGGATCGACTTCAGCATCCGCCGGGGTCGTTTGTGCTTTTTCTGCCTGACGGGCGCGAGCGGCGGCCTTGCGTGCTTCACGTGCGGCGATCGCTTCGCTGTTATCCGGCTTTTCACCCGCCGGGATCACCACAGGCTGCGCCGCATTGGCTTTTTTCTGGCGAACGCGGGCCAGTGCGGCGTTAATCGCATCCTGATCTTTCTCGCCAGGCTGAACGGCAGCCTGTTTGTGACGCTCCTGACGGGCGAGTTTTTCGCGTTCCAGTCGCGCCTGGCGCGCTTCAAAGCGTGCTTTGGCTTCTGCGGCCCGTTTCTCTTCCATGGAGATGGCATAAATTTCAGCCTTCTCCTGACGGAAATACTGCACCAGCGGAATGTTGCTGGGGCAGACCCAGGCGCAGGCACCGCATTCGATGCAGTCGGCCAGGTTATGGGCTTTCGCCTTGTCATGCTGCTGCCCTTTGCTGTACCAGTACAGCTGCTGTGGGAGCAGATCGGCAGGGCAGGCATCGGCACAGGCGCTGCAGCGGATACAGCCTTTCTCTTCCTGCTCCGCACCCATCTCGCTCGTTGAAGGCGCGAGCAGGCAGTTGGTAATTTTCACTACCGGAACGTCCAGCCACGGCAGGGTAAAGCCCATCAGGGGGCCGCCCATGATCACCATCTGGTCGCTGCCCGGGCAAAATTCAGCCTGTTCCAGCAGGTGACGCACCGGCGTCCCCAGACGCGCCCAGACGTTGCCCGGGCGAGAGACCGACTCCCCGGTCAGCGTCACGACGCGCTCCGTCAGCGGCTCGCCGTCAATCACCGCACGCTTCACGGCGTAAGCGGTGCCGACGTTCTGCATCAGCACGCCGATATCTGAAGAGCGTCCGCCGTGCGGTACCTGCTTGCCGGTGAGAATTTGCGTCAGCTGTTTAGCACCGCCAGAGGGGTACTTGGTCGGGATCACGCGCAGGCTGATATCATGGCTACCCGCCAGCACGGCACGCAGCATGGAAATAGCCTGCGGTTTGTTGTCTTCGATACCAATCAGCACTTCCCGCGGTTGCAGAATATGCGCGAGGATGCGGATGCCTTCCACTACCTGCGCGGCGCAGTCCTGCATCAGACGGTCGTCGGCGGTGATATAGGGTTCGCACTCGGCGGCGTTGATAATCAGCGTCTGGATCTTATCGCCACCGCCGCGCAGTTTGACCCCGGTCGGGAAGCCTGCGCCACCCAGACCGGCAACGCCGAACTGATGAATGCGTTCAATAAGCGCTTCACGGCTGCGGGCGCGGTAGTCGTTCCAGCCGTCACGTTCAATCCAGCGGTCTTCGCCGTCGGCTTCAATAATGACGCTCAGCTCTGAGAGCGCTGACGGATGCGCCACCGTATGGGGCGCAATAGCCACCACCTTACCGGAGGTGGGGGCGTGCACCGGCAGCATACGTCCGCGCCCAAAGGTCAGGGGCTGACCGCGAAGGACGGTATCGCCCTCTTTTACACACAGCTCACCCTCAGCGCCTATGTGCTGCTTCAGCGGCATGACGAAACGGGTCGCCAGCGGAATTTGACGCAGCGGGGTACCGCTGGACTGGGTTTTCATCTCCGGTGGATGGATCCCACCGTCAAAGTCCCAAATCTTCTCTTTTCTGAAAGCAGAAAATAACTTAAGCATGTTGTTCCACAGGAATGATGCGAACCGGAATGGTTTGAAGATCCCATTTCCAGCTTTCGGTAGTCGGTTCAACCGGACGCAACTCGATACATTGCGTCGGGCAGGGGGCCACGCAGAGATTACAGCCGGTGCACAGATCCGCCACCACGGTGTGCATGGCGCGGGTTGCGCCAACAATGGCGTCCACCGGGCAGGCCTGAATACATTTGGTGCAGCCGATGCAGTTTGCTTCGTCAATCACGGCCAGAGCGCGTACCGGCTCCTGGACGTCCGCATCGCCATCCACAGGCTGCGGGTCAACGTTCAGCAGGGCCGCAATTTTCAGCATCACCGCTTCGCCACCGGGCGCACAGCGGTTAATTTTCTCACCCTGAACCCCTACCGCTTCGGCATAGGGGCGGCAGCCAGGGTAGCCACACTGCCCGCACTGGCTTTGTGGCAAAAGCTCATCAATTTTCTCAACAACAGGATCGTCCTCTACCGCGAAACGGCGGGAGGCGTAGCCCAGGATAAGGCCAAACACCAGCCCCAGAACGCTGATAGAGGCGATGGCAATCCAGATAGCATTCATTACAACTTCACCAGACCACTAAAGCCCATAAAGGCCAGAGACATTAAACCGGCGGTCACCAGCGCGATCGCGTTACCGCGGAAGGGCGCAGGGATATCCGCTGCGGCCAGGCGCTCGCGAATGGAGGCGAACAGCACCATGACCAGAGAGAAACCGACTGCCGCAGAGAAACCATACAGCGCCGACTGCATAAAATTGTGGCCAAGGTTGATGTTCAGCAGCGCCACGCCGAGTACCGCGCAGTTGGTGGTGATCAGCGGCAGGAAGATACCCAGCAGGCGATAGAGCGCCGGGCTGGTTTTGCGCACCACCATTTCGGTAAACTGCACCACCACTGCGATAACCAGGATAAAGGCCAGCGTGCGAAGATAGGTTAACCCCAGCGGGATGAGGATCCACGTATCAATCCACCACGCGCAGATGGACGCCAGCGTCATCACGAAGGTCGTCGCCAGCCCCATCCCCATTGCCGTTTCCAGCTTTTTGGAAACGCCCATAAACGGGCACAGGCCAAGGAACTTCACCAGAACGAAGTTGTTAACCAGCACGGTGCCGACAAAGAGCAGTAAGTAATCGGTCATTATTTAGCCTGAAATAAAAAAGCCGCCTATTATCGGATAAACCCACGCAGGCGACAACAGGTTATCTGTAAGGTTATTACGGGTTCACAAAGGTGTTTTTCACCCGCGTTGAACGCTTGAAATAGGGCACCAGCAGCGCTGCGGCCAGCAGCGGGAAAAGCAGCTGACGGACGGCCAGGGCATCAGAAACGGGCGAAAACGCAAAGGCCTTCACCGCCAGCAGAACCGAAATCAGCAGCCAGATAATGTAGTGTTTAGGCACGCTTTTGCGGCGCTTAAAGAAGGCTATCGTCAGCCACAGCGTGTAGTACCACATCCCAATCGCGAAAACGAACGACACAAACCACATCGCAATATTAAGCACGCTTTGCGACTTCAGGGTCTGAATGGCATGAGGGGTAATCAGTGCGGTGGTATAAAGCAACAGCGCAAGTGATGCGCTTAATAAGGCAACCAGCAGCCATGCCAGTGGGGCGATTAACCAGCCTCCAATGCGTTCTCCAGGCGTTGCGGTCATGAACTCTCCCATAATCTGCGCGAAATGTTGTACAGCCAGTTTGCAGGGCGGAGAGTATATAACATTTCGCGCGGATGGCTACTTTCTTATAGAACGTAACGCCAGACAGACTTCGGTACTTCACCCACGTTGAACAAACGGCCTCCGGACACCAGCTCCGCTCGACGATGATCGGCGGCGCGATACATATTGATGATCTCCTGATTATCCGACAGGGTGTAGTTCAGATGGTCAAACAGTTTTTCCAGGCTCTCAAGCGAATTGATCTTGCGAAATTTTAATAAATAGTCCTGAACTGTCATATTAATAAGTTTCCATATAAAAGATGTGTAATACCCGTTAAGGTAATTTGTTCGAATAATAAACGGATTAATAAAGACGTAAACAGCCCACTCAGGTAACGCGACGAAATTAGGAGTTTTCTTTGCTGAAATTCAGGCATCAGAAGATGCCTGGAAGAGAAGGTTAACCGTGTTCACCAGGGCTGGCAATACGTAACTGACATATTATGTCACTCTTTATTGCCGTAACCGGTTACTTAGGTTGGGCGACAGTGACAGGCTCCGGCGGCTGGTAGTTATCGATATGGCTGGCGACGCCAAGCAAAATGACCGATACCCCAAGAACAATCCATCCCGCTAATTCAATGATTCGATTAATAATTGACGTCATGATTCGTAATTGTACTTTATCCATAAAGACCGGGTGCAAATGTTACAGCGAGCTTTTCCCGACGGCAAGGGCTTTGGGAACGGTTCCCCTAAACAAAATCAGCAGGTTAATACTATGTAACAAAAACAACCGGCACAACCTGCTATTTTAAGTCATATGGCTCATTATTAATCTGTGGTAATGCCAGACTACCCAGTGTGAAATAAGAACGTCATAAAAGAGGATGGCACTATGAGTGATAATATCCGCGTCGGGCTTATTGGATATGGCTACGCGAGCAAAACGTTTCATGCGCCTCTGATAGCCGGAACGCCGGGGATGGCGTTGGCGGCAGTCTCCAGCAGCGATGCTGCTAAAGTTCATGCCGACTGGCCTTCCGTGCCGGTTGTCTCTGAGCCTAAACATCTTTTCAACGATCCGAACATTGATTTAATCGTGATCCCCACGCCGAACGATACCCACTTTCCGCTGGCAAAAGCGGCGCTGGAAGCCGGTAAACACGTGGTGGTGGATAAGCCCTTCACTGTGACGTTGTCACAGGCTCGCGAGCTGGATGCGCTGGCGAAGAGTCTGGGCAGGTTGCTGTCGGTTTTCCATAACCGCCGCTGGGACAGCGACTTTCTGACGGTAAAAAGGCTTCTCGGTGAGGGTACGTTAGGGGAGATCCTCTTTTTTGAATCGCACTTTGACCGCTTCCGCCCACAGGTACGCAACCGCTGGCGCGAGCAGGCCGGTCCGGGCAGCGGCATCTGGTACGATTTAGCCCCGCATCTGCTGGATCAGGCCGTGAATCTTTTTGGCCTGCCGGTGAGCATGACGGTCGATCTGGCCCAGCTCAGGCCCGGGGCGCAGACCACGGATTACTTCCACGCCGTGTTAAGTTACCCGCAGCGACGGATAGTGCTGCACGGCACGATGGTCGCGGCCGCGGAATCCGCCCGTTATATTGTCCACGGCACGCGCGGAAGCTACGTGAAATTTGGCCTCGATCCCCAGGAGGACCGGCTGAAAAATGGCGAGCGTTTGCCGCAGGAAGACTGGGGCTACGATATGCGCGACGGCGTTGTCACGCGGGTCGAAGGTGAAGAGCTGGTCGAGGAAACCCTGCTGACAATCCCGGGTAACTATCCGGCGTATTACGCGGCCATTCGCGATGCGCTGAACGGCTCGGGGGAGAACCCGGTGCCAGCCAGCCAGGCGATTCAGATTATGGAGCTGATTGAACTGGGGATTGAATCTGCCAAACATCGCGCCACGCTCTGTCTGGCATAAGTTTTAACTATTGTGTAGGCCGGGTCAGCGTCAGCGCCACCCGGCAAAGGGGGTTACGCTGTTGCCACCTTATCCCGCAGCGCCTGCTTCTCTGCTGGCGTCAGGAAGGCCATTTCCAGTCCGTTGATCTGCGCCTGACGGATCTGTTCGCGGCTCAGGCCCGCCTGCGGTGCGGCGATGTTGTACTCATGGATAATATCCACGCCCTGTACCGCCGGATCGTCCGTGTTCAGCGAGGCCAGTACGCCGTGCTCCAGGAACGTTTTCAGCGGGTGCTGGGCAAGCGTCGCCACGGTGCTGGTCTGAATGTTGGACGTCAGACAGGACTCAATCCCGATACGCTGCTCTGCCAGGAAATCCATCAGGGCGCGATCTTCCACCGCCTTCACGCCGTGACCGATACGCTCGGCACCCAGCTCACGGATGGCCTGCCAGATGCTTTCCGGGCCTGCGGCTTCCCCGGCGTGAACGGTAACATGCCAGCCGGCATCGCGCGCGCGGTTGAAATGGGAGAGGAACAGACTGCCCGGGAAGCCCAGCTCATCACCGGCAAGATCGATGGCGGTGATGGCATCGCGATGGGCCAGCAGCGCCTCCAGCTCCTGCAGGCAGGCGGCTTCGCCGAACGTACGGCTCATAATGCCAATCAGGCGGGCCTGAACATCGAAGGCTTTACATCCTTCACGAACGCCTGCAATGACGGCTTCCACCACGCCCGCAACGGGCAGGTTGTGGTTCATCGCCATATAGCCCGGCGAGAAGCGCAGTTCGACATAGTGCAGACCGTTGCGGGCCGCATCTTCAATGTTCTCGAACGCTACGCGACGGCAGGCATCCAGCGAGGCCAGCATCTTTACGCCCCAGTCGAGTTTGCTCAGGAAGCTGACCAGATCCGGTTCATTTGAGGTGACCTGTACGTGAGGGATCAGGGCATCAAGCGTTTGAGCGGGGAGCGTTAAATTGAACTGGCGGCCAAGATCGAGAATGGTTTGGGCACGAATGTTACCGTCAAGGTGACGATGAATATCAGTTAAAGGCAGGCGTGTATCAATCATGGTCGCACTCTTTTCTGGTTAAAGTGCGCCATATTATAAAAACAAAACGGGGTAAAAAGCTATTTGCGCAAGGGAATATTCCGTTGCGCAAACTGATTACCGCAGTGTGTTAATGCCCGCGATGAGGCGCTGAACCCCTTGCTCCAGCTTGCTGCGCGGGCAGCCCGCATTCAGACGTACGAAGCCGTTTCCCTCTTTTCCGTAGGTATATCCCGGCATGATGGCGACTTTTTGCTGCTCGATCAGCACCTTTTGCAGCAACCGATCGTCAAGGTTCAGCGGGCGCAGGTCAATCCAGGCCAGATAGGTCGCCTCTGGCGGCTGCCAGTTCAGTTTCGGAAAAGCGCCGTTTAATTCGCGAGCGATATACAACAAATTGTCTTCGAGATATTGGCGTAAGGCATCCAGCCAGGGGGCCCCCTGCTGATAGGCCGCGATATGGGCCGTCAGCGCCAGCACGGAGGGGGAAGAGAGCCCGTCGCGGCCTTTCAGGGCGCTGAGATAGCCGTTGCGGCTCGCTTCATCGCCAATGAGGCCGTAAGCCCCGGTGAGCGCCGGAATATTAAAGCTTTTCGAGCCGGAGGTCAGAAGCGCCCATTTGCCACGCGCCACCGCGCTCCATGGCGTGTGACGATGTTCGCCCCACACCATATCCATATGGATTTCATCACTGATCACCGCCACGTTATAGCGTTCGCACAGTTCTGCCATCTGCGTCAGTTCATCCCGCGTCCAGACTTTGCCGGTAGGGTTTTGCGGGCTGCACAGCAGCAAAATTTTATTTTCCGGTTTCGCCAGGGCTGCTTCAAGGGCCGCCATATTCCCCTGCCAGCCTGACGCCTGCTTTTCCATCTCAACCGCCACAACACGACGCGCGTTACCCTCGATGGCTTTATAAAACGCATCGTAGGCAGGGGTGTGCACCACCACGCCGTCGCCAGGGTTTGACCAGAGTCGTATCAGCTCGGAGACCATGTAGATAACGGAAGGGCCATAGACCACGCTTTCAGTATCAATCTGGCAGTTAAAGCGTTGCTCAAACCAGTGCGCGATGGCGGCGAGAAATTCATCATTTTTCCAGCGGCTGTAGCCGAACACGCCGTGATGAATACGCTCATGCAGCGCGTCGGTAATGCAGGGGGCGGTAGCGAAATCCATATCCGAGATGGTGAAGGGCAGTAGATCGGCCGCGCCAAAACGGTCGGCGACATAGTCCCACTGCGTACACCAGGTGCCGTGACGATCCACGACGGTTGAGAAATCAAACATGCTTTAATCCTTATCGTAAAACCCCCTCAAGGTGAGGGGGCTGAGGCATCAGGCTTCAACTGTTCGCATCAGGGTGGCCAGTTCATCTTTCACTGACTGCACCTGCGGGCCGATAACCACCTGCAAATTGTGCTGATTAAGTTGTACCACGCCGATGGCCCGGTTGGCTTTCAGGGCGTTGGTGTCCACTTTGGACATATCCGCCACCGACAGACGCAGGCGGGTAATACAGTTATCCAGAGAGGTAATGTTATCCGCACCGCCCAGCGCCGCCAGAATGGCCGGGGTGTTATAGCCGGATTTCCCCACGGTTCCTGCAACCGCCTGTTCCACGCTGGTGGCCGTATCGGTATCGCGGCCCGGCGTTTTCAGGTTAAAGCGGGTGATGGCGAAGCGGAAGATGCCGTAGTACACCGCGAACCAGATCGCCGCCACAACCGGCACCAGGTACCACTTGGTGGAGAGGCCGTGCAGGATGCCGAACACCACGAAGTCGATCACGTTGCCGTCGGTATTGCCGATGGTGACGCCCAGCACCGCCATCACGGTAAAGCCCAGACCGGTCAGCACCGCGTGGATGAGATACAGCACCGGCGCGACAAACAGGAACAGGAATTCGATGGGCTCAGTGGTTCCGCCCACGACGCAGGCGATCACGCCGGAAATCAGCAGTCCTTTAATTTTATGGCGGTTTTCCGGACGCGCACAGTGGTACATCGCCAGCGCGGCGCCAGGCAGGCCGCCGAGGAAGGCCGGCATTTTACCCTGAGACAGGAAACGGGTTGCGCTTTCAGAGAAACCGTGGGTGGTCGGGCAGCTCAGCTGTGCCTGGAAGATGGTCAGCGCACCGCTCACATCGTGCCCGCACACCTCCATGGTGCCGCCCGCTTCGGTAAAGCGGATGAGCGCCACCAGGATATGCTGCAGGCCAAACGGCAGCAGCAGACGTTCGCCGGTGCCGAAGATCATCGGACCAAAATCGCCCGCGCCGTTAATGATGCGGCCAATGCCGTTAATGCCCATCGCGAAGACCGGCCAGATCAGCGGAATGATCAAACCAAACAGGCCCATCACCACCAGGGTGACAATCGGCACAAAGCGGGTGCCGCCAAAGAAGGCCAGCGCATCCGGCAGACGGATATTGTGGAAACGCTCGTGCAGCATCCAGATAATCACCCCGGCGATCACCGCCCCGAGGATCCCGGTATCAATAGACTGGATACCAATCACGCTCTGAATATTGTTGGCTTTCAGTACCGCCGCGTCGGTGGTAGGCAGAATGCCTTTCGCGGTCAGCCAGAAGTTAACCGCGAGGTTCATTACGGCGTAACCCACAAACCCGGCGAACGCCGCGACGCCTTTGTTCTCGCGGGCCAGGCCCAGCGGGATAGCGATACAGAACATAACGGGGAGGAAGCTGAAGGCGAAGGAGCCGACTTTACTCATCCAGATAAAGATCGCCTGCAGCGCGGGCGCGTCGAGGAACGGGATCAGGGTGATGACGTCTTTACTGCTTAACGAGCTGCCGATACCGAGCATGATCCCGCAGAACGAGAGGAGCGCCACGGGCAGCATAAAGGTTTTACCCAGTTGCTGGAAAAATTCCCACAGCGATATTTTTTGTGCTGCTTTCGCCGTCATAAAACGACTCCTTTATTGTTAAAATCAGTTTGCCTGCTTCAATGCTGCGAGAAGATAAAACGTTTTATCAAACTTTAGTGCGCGCTATATCACATTCTCAGGCTTTGACTGGTAGTATAAAGATAACGTATTGATAAAACGTTTTACCGATCTCATTTCAGGGAGTCACGCCGACACATGGCTGTAGCGAAAAAAATCACCATTAACGATGTCGCGCTGGCGGCGGGGGTTTCCGTCAGTACCGTTTCGCTGGTGCTGAGCGGAAAAGGACGTATCTCACCCGCAACCGGCCAGCGGGTTAACGAGGCGGTTGAGCAACTGGGCTTTGTGCGTAACCGCCAGGCATCGGCGCTGCGCGGCGGGCAGAGCGGGGTGATTGGCCTGATTGTCCGCGACCTGACGTCACCGTTCTATGCGGAGCTGACAGCAGGGCTAACGGAAGCCCTTGAAGCGCAGGGGCGAATGGTCTTTTTGCTGCATGGCGGACGCGAGGCCGATCAGCTTCTCTCCCGTCTCGATATGCTGCTGACCCAGGGGGTGGACGGGGTGATCGTCGCCGGCGCGTCGGGCGTGGGCAGCGAGTTGTGCGAGCGTGCCGCCGAAAAAGGCGTGCCGCTGGTGTTTGCCTCCCGCGCCAGCTATCTCGACGAGGCCGACACGCTGCGCCCGGATAACATGCAGGCCGCGCAAATGTTGACCGAGCATCTGATTCGCCGCGGGCACCAGCGCATTGCCTGGCTGGGGGGCAAAAGCTCTTCCCTGACGCGGGCTGAGCGGGTAGGCGGCTACTGCGCAACGCTGATCAAATATGGCCTGCCGTTCCACAGCGAATGGGTCGTGGAGTGTGAATCCAGCCAGAAGAAAGCGGCAGAAGCGATAGGTGCACTGCTGCGCAGCAGCCCGACGATCAGCGCCGTGATTTGCTATAACGACGTGATTGCCATGGGCGCCTGGTTTGGCCTGATCCGCGCCGGGCGTCAGAGCGGCGAGGGCGGGGTGGAAACCTTCTTCGGCCATCAGGTGGCGCTGGGGGCGTTCGCCGACGTCGGCGAAAACGCGCTCGACGATCTGCCGATCGTCTGGGCCACGACCCCAGCGCGGGAGATGGGCTACACCCTGGCGGACAGGATCATGCAGCGCATCGACAATACGGATGTTCAGGCCGGGCACCAGATTGTGGCGGCGCGGCTAGTGACGGTGAAATAGACACCTCGGCACATTGCCCGGCGACGCTGCGCTTGCACGGGCCTACAACGGCCCGGAATCGTAGGCCGGGTAAGGCGTAGCCGCCACCCGGCTAAAATATTACCGGCGCTAAACTTCTCGGGCATTTCAATACAGAAATATATAAAAATGCATGGTTTATTTTCAATTAACCATAAACCTTGTTACTGGTTGTTCGATACTTTTTGCCACGTCTGAATCAAAAAAACAGCCATGCTTCCGGCCAGGTTAACAGCTAA
>NZ_POVL01000023.1 GCF_002939185.1 Enterobacter sichuanensis
CTAACTCAATCATTGCGTAAGATTTCTTTTCCCGTTCGCTGGACGCTTTGGAATGATTGAGCTATGTTAAAAATGTCTTAGATTACAGCGACTGTGAGAGCAGCGCTGGGGCTTTGTAACGTAGCAGGGCTGTCTGTTCGCGATGCGCATAATTGTGCAGAACCTGGCAGGCACTGTTCGAATTTGTGCGGCGGATCGAGACATGTTTAAAAATGGCTTGCCATATTAAACATTGTGTGTGATAACACGTTTTGGGTCAAACGAGGTACAGTTCTGTTTATGTGTGGCATTTTCAGTAAAGAAGTCCTGAGTAAACACGTTGTCGTTGAATACCGCTTCTCTGCCGAACCTTATATTAGTGCCTCATGCAGTAATGTCTCAGTTTTATCTCAGTTAATGCCTGCGGGCTAAGAAAACACTCTAAGGAATTTTGCAAATGGCAAAGATTAAAGGTCAAGTTAAGTGGTTCAACGAGTCTAAAGGTTTTGGTTTCATTACTCCTGCTGACGGCAGCAAAGACGTGTTCGTACACTTCTCTGCAATCCAGGGTAACGGCTTCAAAACTCTGGCTGAAGGCCAGAACGTTGAGTTCGAAATTCAGGATGGCCAGAAAGGCCCTGCTGCAGTTAACGTAACTGCTATCTGATCGAACCGCTGCTGACTGAAACGCGCCGCGTTTCAATCTCAGATATAAAGCCTCGCATCACGCGGGGCTTTTTTATGTCCCTTATCTTTCAAAATATTACGATCTGCGGCCTTGTTAGTAACTTGTTGCAAAGCTGCGAGGTTCGTAGCACTGTTTTGCCACCTTCTTACCGGCTTTTCCCGTTAAATCAGGGCGTTGTTTTACAGCCCTGGGGTACAGGTGAAAAAGAAATTGATAACGGCCGCCGGAAATTTCACCCCGGCGCGTTTTGCTCTGCTCTGTCTGGCGATTTTTTGTAGTCTGGCGTTTCTGTTGGGCCGCGTTGCCTGGCTGCAAATCGTCAAGCCTGACAATCTGGTGAAGCAGGAAGATATGCGCTCCCTCCGTCAGCTGGCGATTGATGCGCCGCGCGGCATGATAATGGATCGCGAAGGTCGTCCGCTGGCGGTGAGTGTGCCCGTCCGGGCCGTCTGGGCCGATCCCAAAACGGTGCTGGCAAAAGGAGGCGTCGGCGTTGATGAACGCTGGCAGGCGTTAGCGAACGCGCTGCATCTCTCGCTGGATACCCTCTCGGCACGCATCAACGCCAATCCCCAGGGGCGTTTTATTTACCTGGCCCGCCAGGTGGATCCCGCGCAGGCAAAGTGGATCGACAAACTGAATTTGCCCGGCATTAATTTACGCGATGAGTCCCGCCGTTTTTATCCGGCCGGCCATGTGGCCGCGAACCTGATTGGTTTCACCAACATCGACGGGCAGGGCATTGAAGGTGTAGAGAAGAGCTTCAATACGCAACTGACCGGCAAGGCAGGGGTGCGGCAGGTGAGGGAAGACCGCTATGGTCGCGTGGTTGAAAACCTGACAGAAGTTGCCCCTGTACCGGCGCATAACATCCAGTTGAGTATTGACGAGCGGCTGCAAACCATCACCGAAGATGCACTCGATAATGCCGTGGTCTGGAATAAGGCCGAGTCAGGCGCCTCCGTATTAATAAATATCCCCACCGGGGAAATACTCGCCATGGCCAGCTATCCGGATTTCAACCCCAATAACCGGGAAGGGGCGACAATAAACGATTTTCGCAATCGTGCGATCAGCGATACGTTCGAACCTGGTTCGACCGTCAAACCGCTGGTGCTGATGACCGCCCTGCAGCAGGGGCTGGTCAAGCCGGACAGCGTGATTGACACGCACCCGTACACCCTTGACGGGCATCGTATCCGCGACGTCGGTTACTATCCCGAACTGACCATGACAGGCATTCTGCAAAAATCGAGCGACACAGGCGTGTCCCGCCTCTCCCTGGCAATGCCGGTCCAGCATCTTCTCGACACCTATCGAAACTTTGGTTTTGGCACCCCAACCGAGCTTGGCCTGACGGGGGAGAGCGCGGGACTGTTGCCGCAGCGTAAATACTGTAGCCAGCTCGACCGCGCGACCTTTGCTTTCGGCTACGGGCTGATGGTCACGCCGCTGCAGCTGGCGCACGTCTACGCCACCATTGGTGGCTTCGGGCTTGAGCGTCCTCTTTCCATTACCCGTATTGATCCCCCCGTTATGGGCCACCGCGTTATGCCAGAAGAGATTGCGCATGAGGTAGAGCACATGATGGAGAGCGTCGCGCTACCCGGCGGCGGCGGGGTGAAGGCCGCCGTGCGCGATTACAGGGTAGCGGTGAAAACCGGTACGGCAAAGAAAATTGATGATAGCGGAAAATATGTCGATAAATACGTCGCCTACACCGCGGGCGTTGCTCCTGCCAGCGATCCGCGCTTTGCCCTGGTGGTGGTGATTAACGACCCGCAAAACGGGGCATACTATGGGGGGGCCGTCTCTGCTCCCGTCTTCAGCGAGATTATGGGTAACGTGCTACGTCTGGAAAATGTGAAACCTGACGGCTTACCGGCGGGCTCCGATCACCTGATCGTTATGCGCTAACCGGGCGTTTATAACCAGGGCGAATAGCGGTACACTTCGCCCTTTGATTATGCTCCGGAGTCACCATGTCCTTCAGTTGTCCCCTTTGCCACGCGGCCCTGACGCGTTCAGATAAAAGTTATACCTGTCCGCAGGGGCATCAGTTTGATATGGCGAAAGAAGGCTACGTAAATCTTCTGCCGGTGCAGCACAAGCGCTCCCGCGATCCAGGCGACAGCGCAGAGATGATGCAGGCGCGCCGTGCGTTTCTTGATGCCGGGCATTATCTGCCGCTGCGTGAGACGGTCGCACATACACTGAATGACATCCTCGCTGGCTCAGCAACCGCCCTGCTCGATATCGGCTGTGGGGAAGGGTACTACACCGCACGGTTTGCGGAGATTGCACGTGAGAAGGGCGCGCAGACCTTCGGTCTGGATGTATCGAAAGTGGCGATTCGCGCGGCGGCAAAGCGTTACGCTGACGTGACGTTCTGTGTGGCGTCCAGCCACCGGCTGCCGTTTGACGATGCCAGCATGGACGCGGTTGTGCGCATTTACGCGCCCTGTAAGGCCGAGGAACTGGCGCGCGTAGTGAAGCCTGGCGGATGGGTGGTTACCGTGACGCCAGGACCGCGTCATCTGATAGAGCTGAAGGGGCTAATCTACGATGAGGTGCGTCTGCATGCTCCCCATTCAGAACAGCTGGCCGGTTTTGCCCTGAAGCAGGCGCAAACCGTCGCGTATGAGATGACGCTGAAGGGAGAAGAGGCCAGCGCGCTGTTGCAGATGACGCCGTTCGCGTGGCGGGCAAAACCGGAGGTGTGGGAAACGCTAGCGGCGCAGTCCACATTCCGCTGCCAGACGGATTTCAGTATCCACATCTGGCAGCGCGAAGATTAACCAGCGAAGTGTGCCCAGAGGATCTGGGCGCCAATGCCAATTAACACAATCCCCCCCAGGATCTCGGCGCGTTTACCCAGCAGCGGGCCGATAAACCGTCCGACCATCATGCCCAGCGTGGACATAATCAGCGTGGCACAGCCAATGGCCAGCGCGGTGGCGATAATATTGACCTGCAGGAATGCCAGACCGACGCCGACGGCCATCGCATCCAGGCTGGTGGCGATGGCCGTCGTGACCAGCAGCCAGAATCCGTGGCGGTGCTGAGGCTCCTCGGCGTCATCATCACTACCGCGAAAACCTTCAATCACCATTCGACCGCCGAGAAATACCAGCAGGACAAACGCAATCCAGTGGTTCCACTCTAATATAAACTGGCTTGCGAGCATGCCCAGGCCCCAGCCGATAAGCGGAGTCAGCGTTTCGATAGCGCCAAAAATGAGACCGGTACGCAGGGCTTCTGAGAATTTAGGTTTGTGAAGCGTGGCGCCTTTTCCGATGGAAGCAGCAAACGCGTCCATGGACATGCCAAAAGCGAGAAGGATCGTAGCGGAGATATTCATAACAGCGTCCAGACCGGGGATATCCATATGACACATCACTGCCCCCAGTAAACAGCAGTTGATGTATCTATGGTCTCGCCTGATCGCACTGCACAGAAAATGTGCTGATAGCGATCCGTACGTGCCACGTTTTTCAACGAGTATGTTGACACGCACATTTCCTGCGCACAGGAAATCGGCTACTCCCCAACGACGGGCGCAACCTTAACATATTTTGAGAATATAAAACAACAATGAAGAAGCATTATTTAGACTGATGATTGATAACGATTTTCATTTGTCTTTAAGCGTGAAAATAACGTTAAAAAAAGCGATCAAATTAACGGTTGGGATATAGCTCAGGCTATATTTCGTGTGCGAATCAGACACAGAATATAGCCGATGCTATATATCTAACTCACTGAGTTTTAACAAGTAAGTGGTATATCTTTTCCAGGTCGTCAATATTCTTCACCCGAATAAGCAGGCGGCGCTGTTCTAATTGCATCACCAGCACACCGTCTTCGGATAAATTCATCTCTTTAATACGGTTATATTCTATCCAGACATTGGCGAAGAAAAACCCACGGGATTTAAAAATGATTTTTGGCGTGCGGATCCAGAACAGATAAATCGCCATTAATGCCAGCGCACATAATAACCATGTGGTTAATATTGCACCATGGCTGGTAACGTTATTGTAAATCAGAATGACGATCAGACCCGCGAAGATAAACGCATCCACGCGTCCGCGTCGCAGAAGGGGAAGGGAGAGCAGCGTCTCGCCGTGGCGGCGGGGCATGATGAACTCGTCATAGATCGCGTAAGCCAGAAGGGCAACAATAAATAAAACCAGTACGATGTCCGTGACAGCCATTCATCCTCCAGATAAAAAAAGCCGGGGGCATGCCCCCGGCGGTTAACGCATTGTATTACAGACCCAGCAGACCGACAGCGTAGCCCGCGATACCGATGACGAAGAAGCCAACGATAATCCACAACGGGTTCACTTTTTTACGCAGCAGCCACATACAGGCGAAGGTTAACAGCAGCGGCACCAGGCCAGGCATCAGCTGGTCGAGGATGGTCTGCACGGTGGTCACACGGGTTTGACCATCCTGGCCCGTGATGGTCGACACCACCAGCGGGATGTTCACGTGCGTCCACTTGTTGACCAGCGCCCCCATGACAAACAGGCCGAGGATGGATGCCCCCTCAGTCAGTTTCTGCAGGAAGCCGCCGCCCATGTCCTTAACAATGTCCACCCCTTTACGGTAGCCGTAGGCCACGCCGTAATAACGGGTCAGCAGACGCACGGCGTTGAACAGAATGAAGAACAGCAGTGGGCCAAGCAGGCTGCCGCTCATCGCGATACCAGCACCCAGCGCCGCGAAGACCGGACGAACGGTACCCCAGAAGATAGGGTCACCCACGCCTGCCAGCGGACCCATCAGACCGACTTTGATACCGTTGATGGCACCATCGTCAATCTCTGCGCCGTTCGCACGCTGCTCTTCCATCGCAAGCGTTACGCCCAGAACGGGAGCCGCGACATACGGATGAGTGTTAAAAAATTCTAGGTGACGCTTAATCGCCTGACGGCGGGCTTCGTTATTTTCCGGGTACAGGCGTTTGATCGCCGGCACCATGGAGAAGCAGAAACCGAGCGCCTGCATACGTTCGAAGTTCCATGAACCCTGAAACAGGTTAGAACGGATGAACACGCCACGAATATCACCCGGAGTGAGTTTTTTCTCGGTGGTAGTTTTTGTCATATCAACCATTTCGCTCACCTGTTAGTCCAGTTCGTTATCGAGATCGTTGTTACCAGCAGCCTGCGCTGGGGCACCCGCGACGCGGTTATATTTCGGGCTGAGCTGGATGTAGAGAATCGCCATCACTGCACCAATCACACCCAGTGCAACCAGGTTGAAGTTGGTGAATGCCGCGGTCACGAAGCCGAGGTAGAAGAACGGCATCAGGTAGCCTGCGCGCATCATATTGATGACCATCGCATAACCGACAACCACGATCATACCGCCCGCGATGTTCAGACCACTGGTGACCACTTCAGGGATGGCGTTGAGCATGCCCTGAACTTCGCTGGTCCCCACAGAAATCGCGACGATCACGGCCGGAATGGCGATACGCATCGCCTGCAGGAACAGGGACGATACGTGGATCCAGGAGAGCGCCGTGAGGTTGCCGTTTTCGGCCGCCTTATCCGCTGCGTGCTGGAAGGCCACGGTGATCGTACGCACGATGATGGTCAGTACCTGGCCTGCTGCGGCCAGTGGGATCGCCAGGGCGATACCGGCACCGATACTCTGATGACCGGCAATAACCAGAACGGTAGAAATAATGGACGCCAGCGCGGCATCAGGCGCAACCGCCGCACCGATGTTCATCCAGCCCAGGGCGATCATTTCCAGGGTACCACCGATGATGATACCGGTTTTCATGTCACCCAGAACGGCACCAATCAACGTACAGGCCACCAGAGGGCGGTGGAACTGAAATTCATCAAGTACGGACTCCATACCCGCAATACACGCGACGATGAACACCAGCACAATCTGAAGAGTGGTAATCTCCATTGTACTTCTCCTATTACATAAGCATTATGTGAAAAACCGGCGCGGGCTTATTTCCCAACTTTGCCGATCAAATCCATCATTTTCAGTTTCGGGTCCGTGGAAACCTTACGGGCTTCCAGTTCAATACCGCGCGCATTCAGCTTGTTAAATGCCTCGATATCTTTCGCATCGACTGAAATGGCGTTGTTGACCTGCGTTTTGCCCTGACGGAATGCCATCCCCCCAATGTTCACGGAAGTGATTTTCACGCCGCCTTCAACAATGCGCTCAACGTCTGTCGGGTTAGTGAACAGGAGCATCACGCGTTCGCCCGCGTATTTCGGGTTGTTGTAAACGCGAATCATCTTGGCGACATCCACGACGTGCGCGGTAACGCCAGGAGGAGCAACCTGCGTGAGAAGGGTTTTACGAACGGTGTCGGCGGCCACTTCGTCACTGACCACGATAATGCGACGAACGTTGGTCTCCTTGGTCCAGCGTGTTGCCACCTGGCCATGGATTAAACGGTCATCAATACGCGCCAGGCCGATGACCATGTAATCGTTCGGCCCCATCGGTTTTGCTGGCGCTGCCGCTTTCGGTGCCGCAGCAGGCGCAGGGGCGGGTTTTTCAACCGGCTGTGCTTTCAGGGCTTTCACCCCTTCGCGGCCGGTTTCAACGGCCAGAGCCACCAGTTCATCGAAAGATGGATTGTCGTCGCGTGCCATGAAGGTTTCCACCAGCATCGGGATATTGACCCCGGCGACAACTTCATAATGCTCTTTATCGACGACAATGCGGCTGGCAGCGTTGAACGGACTGCCGCCCCATGTATCAACGAGAAACAGCACCCCTTTGCTGGTATCCAGCTTCTCGAGTTGAGCGTTGTACTTCTCAATCAGCGTCTCGGCGTTTTCACCGGGAACGAAATCGATCCAGCCGACGTTTTCCTGCTCGCCCAACAGCATCTCTGCCGTTTTGAGTAGCTGCTCAGCAGCCCAACCATGTGTGCCTATGACAATAGCAATGGTCACTTGCTACCTCCTTTTATTATCATTAATACGCCTGCCAGGCAGACGTACTGAGAATCGTATTGGCGAACCGAATCGATTCAGATAAGGGTTAGAGTTAAAAAACTAAGACTTCCGCGAATTATTTTAGATAGTGAAAAAATAATTTATGTGATGAAGATCCGTAATTTAGGTTTCGAAAATCAGAAATTACTCAACACATATTTCGTCTTTTCGCGTTTTTGCAAAGGAACGTAAATCTTTGCTAAAAACATATTGTCTCTGATATGTTTAGTCTCCGTTTACTTGTTCAGGAGTATAGGGCTATAGCCCACTATATGGACCGTCACCGACGTCAGTCATCTTTCAGGCCATCTCGCGCCTTTTTCACCGGCGATCCTCGCCACGTATCAACGCTGTCTGCCTCTGTTTTGCCCACATTGCGTGGGGCACCGTTTCGTCATTCCTTTAGCAGGAGCTTGTCATGGAATTCTTAATGGACCCGTCAATCTGGGTGGGATTGCTCACGCTGGTGGTGCTGGAGATTGTTCTCGGTATCGATAACCTGGTGTTTATCGCCATTCTCGCGGACAAACTGCCGCCAAAACAGCGTGATAAAGCGCGCCTGATTGGTCTCTCGCTGGCGCTGGTCATGCGACTGGGCCTGCTGTCCGTCATCTCCTGGATGGTCACGCTGACCAAACCGCTCTTCTCCGTCATGGATTACACCTTCTCCGGCCGTGATTTGATCATGCTGATCGGGGGGATATTCCTGCTCTTTAAAGCGACAACAGAGCTCCATGAGCGGCTGGAAAACCGCCAGCATGATGATGGGCACGGTAAAGGCTACGCCAGCTTCTGGGTGGTAGTGCTGCAGATCGTGGTGCTTGATGCAGTGTTCTCGCTGGATGCGGTGATTACGGCGGTCGGCATGGTGAACCATCTGCCGGTGATGATGGCCGCGGTAGTCATTGCGATGGCGGTCATGCTTCTGGCCTCGAAACCGCTGACGCGTTTCGTGAACCAGCATCCGACGGTGGTGGTACTGTGCCTGAGCTTCCTGCTGATGATTGGTCTGAGCCTGGTGGCCGAAGGCTTTGGCTTCCATATTCCGAAAGGCTACCTGTACGCCGCGATTGGCTTCTCGATCCTGATCGAGCTGTTCAACCAGATTGCGCGCCGTAACTTTATTAAGCAGCAGTCCAGTCAGCCGCTGCGTGCCCGTACCGCAGATGCCATTCTGCGTCTGATGGGCGGCCGTCGTCAGGTGAACGTTCAGTCTGATTCCGAAAACCATAACCCGGTTCCGGTCCCGGAAGGGGCGTTTGTGGAACAGGAACGTTACATGATTAACGGCGTGCTCTCCCTGGCCTCGCGGTCACTGCGCGGGATCATGACTCCGCGCGGAGAGATCAGCTGGGTCGATGCTAACCTGAGTGTGGATGAAATTCGCCAGCAGCTGCTCTCTTCCCCGCACAGCCTGTTCCCGGTGTGTCGTGGTGAGCTGGATGAGATCATCGGCGTCGTGCGGGCGAAAGAGATGCTGGTGGCCCTGGAAGAGGGCGTCAATGTCGAAGCCGTTGCGGCGGCATCGCCGGCGATTGTCGTACCGGAAACGCTTGACCCGATCAACCTGCTCGGGGTGCTTCGCCGCGCGCGTGGCAGCTTTGTTATCGTCACCAACGAGTTTGGGGTGGTGCAGGGGCTGGTCACGCCACTGGACGTGCTGGAAGCCATAGCCGGTGAATTCCCGGACGAGGACGAAACCCCGGAGATCGTTGCCGATGGCGATGGCTGGCTGGTGAAAGGGACCACCGATCTGCACGCGCTCTCGCACACGCTGGGGCTGGAAAACGTGGTCAACGATGAAGAAGACATCGCGACCGTTGCCGGTCTGGTTATCGCCGTTAACGGGCAAATCCCGCGTGTCGGCGATGTGATTGAGCTGCCGCCGTTGCACATCACGATTGTCGAAGCCAACGACTATCGCGTTGATATGGTCCGCATTGTTAAAGAACAATCTGCCCACGACGAAGATGAGTAAGCCTGCTTAACGCAGCGGCATTAAGGGCACAATGTGCCCGTTATGGCGGGCTGGCGGGGGAGATCTTCCCGCCAGCCAGTCCGGAAAGTCCCGTAGCGGCATCGGCCGCGCATAGAAAAACCCCTGCAGGACAGGAACGCCATGGCGGCGTAAATATCGTGCCTGCTCCTCCGTCTCAACCCCTTCTGCAACCAGTTCGATATTCAGCCGCTGACCCAGCGCAATAATGATATCCGTCACCGTTGAATTCACGGCATCAGTACCGATGGCGGTGGTAAAGGACTGGTCAATTTTCAGCACGTCCGGGTGCAGCTTCTCAAGCCAGGAGAGGGAGCTGTTTCCGGTACCAAAATCGTCAATGGCGAGCTTCACCCCTTTGCGATGCAGCTCGCGCACGATGCGATAGTCCGCATCCAGCAGCGCGTCCCGTTCCGTTAATTCGATCACAAGCTGCTGTTGAGGGTTGGCGCTGAACCACAGACGGTTCAGGTCCTGCAGCAATACCGCGCGACGAAAATGGCTGGCGGCGACGTTAATGCCGATGTGAAAACCCGCGCTTGCCGGGAAGTAACCTATCTGGCGTACGGTTTCGGCGATCACATAACGGGTCAGGGGGACAATCTGGTTATGTTCTTCTGCCAGCGGAATAAACACTTCCGGGGAGATCCACCCCTGACGGGGATTGTTCCAGCGCAGCAGGATCTCAACGCCGGTGCACTTCTGGGTACGGGCATCCATCAGCGGCTGGCAGAAAAGTTCAAATTCCCGCGAGGCAATCCCCATATCGATCTCCCACGTGAAGCTCATCCGGTTTGCCGTGGCCAGCCAGGCGAGATAGCCCAACAGCAGGCTAAGTATGAGCCCCAGCGGCAGCTGGGCGGGGAGACTTTTCAGGGCCAGTTCGCCGGGACCCGGCCCGCTGATCGTGATGGTGAAAGGATGTCGGGATGAGGACTGCTGGACAATCGAGCCCTCCTCATCAAATGACAGGCTGTCGGTGACGCGCTGGCCGTAACGCAAAAAACGATCGCCCACGGTCAGCGCCACGTCATTGATAAGCGGGCGCTGGGGTTCGAGGATCATTTTGGTGATCAGGTCGATATTGATGATCTCCATGATGCCATCTTCCCCGTCCTGAGAGACCGGAAACCACTGGATCAGTATCGGGCTGCCCTTAAGCAGCCACTGGTCAGTCGATAAAATGAGCTTCGCCGCGCTGGCGGGGAGTTCCCTCAGGAAATCACGCACGGGCACATTGCGGCTGCCGAAAATACTCGAGCAGTAGAGGATACCGTCTTTAACCAGGGCGATAGAGCGTACTGTCTGCAAAATGGCGGCCTGCTTTCTCAGGGCCAGGTGCGCCTGCTGACAAGGCTGACCCACCAGTGGCTGCAGCACGTTGCGGCGCTTATCTAAAGCGAGCAGCACGTTATCAAGGGCACGAACGGTATGGCTGGTAAACGCGAGGATCCGCTGTTGGTTAACATTGCGCTGTGAAATAAAGCGAACGCCCAACGTCAGGATGAGCGTCAGGAGCGCAATCGTCACGCAGACGATAACGCGTTTTCGGCGATAGTGTTTAATGATCGTCTGCGCAGTTTGCATGAACGAACGCCTGATAAGCCACCAGCCACAAAAGCCGGACGCAACTGTGAAAGTGTAGTGGGGAAAGCGGGAGGAGACGAGAATGAAGAGGAAATTTCGCCCATCCGTTGCAGATGGGCGAAAGGCAGTATTAGTCGCACTGCACCTTAATGGCCAGGCCACCACGGGACGTCTCGCGGTATTTCGCGTTCATGTCTTTGCCCGTTTCGTACATAGTTTCAATCACCTTATCCAGCGATACGCGAGGTTCGCTGGTACGGCGCATCGCCATACGTGAGGCGTTGATGGCCTTCACCGACGCAATCGCGTTACGCTCGATACACGGCACCTGCACCTGGCCCGCGACCGGGTCACAGGTCAGACCGAGGTTGTGTTCCATACCGATTTCTGCCGCCACGCAGACCTGCTCAGGGCTTGCACCCAGCAGCTCTGCAAGACCCGCCGCCGCCATAGAACAGGCGACACCCACTTCACCCTGACAGCCGACTTCAGCGCCAGAGATAGACGCGTTCATCTTGTACAGGGCACCGATGGCACCTGCCGCCAGGAAATAACGGATGTAGATGTCTGGCGTCACGGGTTCAATAAAGTGGTCGTAATAGGCCAGCACGGCCGGAACAATTCCGCACGCGCCGTTGGTCGGCGCCGTCACGACGCGGCCACCGGCGGCGTTCTCTTCGTTAACCGCCAGGGCAAACATATTCACCCAGTCGACCACGTTCATCGGGTCGTTGGAGAACTTGTCCGTCGTCACCAGCATACGGCGCAGGGCAGAGGCACGACGCGGTACGCGCAGTGGACCCGGCAGCACGCCTTCGGTGTTCATCCCGCGATCGATACAGGCGCGCATGGTTTGCCATACGTTCGCAAAATAGTCTTCAATCTCTTTTTTGCTGTGCAACGCCAGTTCGTTCTGCATCACCATGCCGGACAGCGACAGACCGGTCTGTTTGCAGTAACCGAGCATCTCGGTTGCGGATTTGAAAGGATACGGAACGCTGACGTCGCCGACGCTGTCTTTGCCAAAATGCTCTTCATCCACGATGAAACCACCGCCGATGGAGTAGTACGTTTTGCTGTAAATCTCTTTTTCACCGCTAAATGCGTGAATGGTCATGCCGTTTTCATGCAGCGGCAGGTTGTCGCTGCGAAAACGCATGCCGTCATCCTGCGGGAAGTCAACTTCCTGCTGGCCGTTTGCCAGCAGCAGACGGCCACGCGTTTCCACGTCGCGGATGAATGCCGGGATGGCATCAATATCCACGGTATCCGGCATATTGCCTGCCAGACCCATAATAATGGCGATATCGGTGTGGTGGCCTTTACCCGTCAATGACAGTGAGCCGTAAACATCCACGGCGACACGGGTAACGCTTTCCAGTAATCCTTTTTCGACCAGATCATCGACGAACTGTTTACCGGCCTTCATCGGGCCAACAGTATGGGAAGACGAAGGGCCAATTCCCACTTTGAACATGTCGAATATACTAATCACTTTCACACTCCTGACAGGGTTACCGGGGTTCCAGTAACGATGTTATAACTGCGCATAGTGTAAGAGGGAACACCGACCTCGGCTTAACTATTCACATGAATTAAACTAATGGTTGACGATGGGTTTTGCTAATAGCGCGACGCAGATCGCAAACCAGGAAAAAGAAGGTGGAATGTAAAGTATAGTCAAGGCTTCAGGCCGATTTGCAACGCCAGTTCACGAATAATGCCCGCCGTCATGCCCCAGACAAAATAATGCTGATACCAGGACAACCACACCCGATGGTCATGACCCCGGCGGTGGATATCCAGCGGATGATAACGGCTCAACCGAAGGGCTTCTTCCAGCGGCATCTCAAACACGGCGGAGACTTCATCCACGCTGGCATGATACTGCAGGTCCGGCGGGATAATGCCCACCACCGGCGTGACCTGAAAGCCGGTGACGCTGTCGACAGGCGGCAGCACGCCAATGACCTCTACCGCCTCCGGCGGAATCGCCACCTCTTCCTGCGCTTCCCGCAGCGCGGCGGCAATCAGCGAGGCATCGGAACTGTCGACGGCGCCGCCAGGAAAAGCGACCTGACCGGCGTGTTTGCGCAGATGGGCAGAGCGCTGGGTGAGCAGCAGGCCCGGCTGTGCACGCCGCACGACCGGGATCAGCACCGCCGCCTGGCGCTGATTCAGCGCTTCGCGGTTGACCTGGGGCCGTAATAGCTGAAAGCGCGATAAAAAGGCATCCAGCGTCAGGTTCTCTTTTTCCACCCGTGGTTACTCCAGTTGTTTCAGAATACGGTTAACTTTATCAAAGGTTTCCTGATATTCCGCATCGACCTGGCTGTCGGCCACGATGCCGCCGCCAGCCGAACAGTAAAGGTTTCCGTTACAGGCGGTCAGCGTGCGGATAGTAATGCTGGTATCCAGGGTGCCGCACAGGCTGATGTAGCCAATACTCCCGCACCAGGCGTTGCGGCGGTGGGGCTCCAGCTCATCGATAATCTCCATCGCCCGCACTTTCGGTGCGCCGGTTATCGAGCCGCCCGGGAAGGCGGCGCGCAGAAGATCGCAGGCCGTCCGCGCGGCCGGCAGCCGCGCGGTAATGGTGCTGACCAGATGATGGACCGCCGGGAAAGGCTCGACGACGAACAGTTCCGGCACCCGCACGCTGCCCGGCACGGCCACCCGGCCAATATCGTTGCGCATCAGATCGACAATCATCAGGTTTTCAGCGCGGTCCTTCGGTGAGGCGGCCAGTTTTTCCGCCTGCTGGCGGTCAGCATCGGGATCGGCAAGGCGTGGCAATGTGCCCTTAATCGGCCGCGTCTGAATGTTGCCCTCCGCAAGATGGATAAAGCGCTCAGGCGACAGGCTGACAATGGCCCCCTGTTCGAGACGGATAAAGGCGCTGAATGGTGCCCGGTTAGTGGCGTTAAGGCGGGTAAAAGCCTGCCATTCATCGCCCTCATAGGTTGCCTGGAAACGCTGGGCGAGATTTACCTGATAGCAGTCGCCGCTTTGCAGATACGCCTGCACGCGGGCGAATTTTTCTGCATATGCCTCGGGTGTCATGTTTGAACGCCAGTCAGAGGTCAGGCGGAAATCCGGCGCGGCGGCAGGCTGCTGCGCTTCCAGCCAGGCCAGGCGCGCGTCGACATCCGAATGGCTGAGCAAAGAGACCACCTGCTTATGGTGGTCGACAATCAGCGCCCAGTCATAAAGCCCTACGGCCATATCCGGCAGCGGAATATCCGCTTTCGCCACCGAGGGCAGCGTTTCAAAGCGACGGCCCAGATCGTAGCCAAACAGGCCCAGCGCACCACCCTGGAAGGGGAGATCGGGATTCGGCAGGGCAGACAAGCCCAGCGCATCGATAGCCTCCTGAAGCCGCAGCAGCGGATCGTCCGTGGACGGCAGGTCATGGGTCGTCAGCGTCTTTAGCGGATCGGCGACCAGGATATCAAAGCGGCTATAGGGATGATCCGCATGGCCGGAATGCAGCAACATCGCAAAAGGAAGATGGCTCAGACGGGCAAACCAGAACTCAGCGGCGTCAGTACGCCAGGGCAGGGTAATAACAGTGGGCAAGCGCATGTTCATGTGTGGCATACTACCGGGCAGCGTGAAATAATTAGCGCGAATAATTTAGCAGGAGTTGACGATGTTTGCAGGTTTACCTTCTCTGAGCCACGAGCAACAGCAGAAAGCGGTTGAGCGAATTCAGGAACTGATGTCCCAGGGGATGAGCAGCGGGCAGGCCATTTCCCAGGTGGCGGAAGAACTTCGCGCCACCCATACCGGCGAGCGGATCGTGGCGCGTTTCGAGGATGAAGAGGAAGAGTAACCGGCCTACACAGCCGCGATAATCTTAATCTCTACCTTGTATTCCGGCTTCATCAGCGTGGCCTGTACGGTACAACGTACAGGCGCGTGACCCGCCACCACCCAGGCATCCCAGGCTCTGTTCATGGCCGCGAAATCATCTTTGTTTGCCAGAAAAATCGTCGCATCCAGAATGCGCGATTTGTCGCTACCTTGCTTTTCAAGCACCGCATCGATCTGCGCCAGGGTGTTCGCCGTTTGCTCGAACGCATCCGCATCCAGATTCGCCGGTACGCCGGTGTAGTAGAGCGTCTGGTTATGAATGACTACATCAGACCAGCGGGCTTCGGCATCAATGCGCACAATTGTCATAAACGTTTCCTCGTTATTTTTCGTCATCAGGCCGCAAGACTGCCATATTGTTCCGTCGTCGTCACTATTTGGGGTGGCACTGGAGAGGATGGGCTGACATAATCCCTGTGCAAAAATACAGTGAGAGAGCAACGTGGCAGACGATTTTTCCCCTGAAGGTCAGTTAGCACAAGCCATTCCCGGCTTCAAACCGCGTGAACCTCAGCGGCAGATGGCACATGCCGTGGCGCGGGCCATTGATAAGGCGCAGCCGCTGGTGGTGGAGGCCGGAACCGGTACGGGGAAAACTTACGCCTACCTTGCTCCCGCGCTGCGGGCGAAAAAAAAGGTGATCATCTCGACCGGCTCGAAAGCGCTGCAGGATCAGCTCTACAGCCGGGATTTGCCGACGGTGGCAAAAGCGCTGAAATACAAAGGCCGGCTGGCGCTGCTGAAGGGGCGCTCTAACTATCTCTGCCTCGAGCGTCTTGAGCAACAGGCGCTGGCGGGCGGCGATTTGCCGGTGCAGACCCTGAGCGACGTCATTATCCTTCGCGCCTGGGCCAACCAGACGGAAGAGGGGGATATCAGCACCTGCGCGAGCGTGCCGGAAGACTCGCCGGCCTGGCCGCTGGTGACCAGCACCAACGACAACTGCCTCGGCAGCGACTGCCCGCTGTACAAAGACTGCTTTGTGGTGAAAGCGCGCAAAACGGCGATGGATGCCGATGTGGTGGTGGTCAACCATCACCTGTTTCTTGCGGATATGGTGGTCAAGGACAGCGGCTTTGGTGAGCTGATCCCGGAGGCGGAGGTCATGATCTTTGATGAAGCCCACCAGCTCCCGGATATCGCCAGCCAGTATTTTGGCCAGTCGCTCTCCAGCCGCCAGCTGCTGGATCTGGCGAAAGATTTCACCATCGCTTACCGCACCGAATTAAAAGATACCCAGCAGTTGCAGAAGTGTGCCGATCGCCTGGCCCAAAGCGCGCAGGACTTCCGGTTACAGCTCGGCGAGCCGGGCTATCGCGGGAACCTGCGCGAGCTGCTGGCAGATAAAAATATCCAGCGCGCGTTGCTGCTGCTCGATGACGCCCTGGAGCTCTGCTACGACGTCGCGAAACTGTCGCTTGGCCGTTCCGCGCTGCTGGATGCCGCATTCGAGCGCGCCACGCTCTATCGCGGGCGGCTCAAACGGCTAAAAGAGATTAACCAGCCGGGGTTCAGCTACTGGTATGAATGCACCTCGCGCCATTTCACGCTGGCGCTCACACCGCTGACGGTGGCGGATAAATTTAAAGAGGTGATGGCGCAAAAGCCTGGCAGCTGGATCTTCACGTCGGCAACCCTGTCGGTGAATGACGATCTGCATCACTTCACGGAACGGCTTGGCATTGAACAGGCGGAGTCGCTGCTGCTACCCAGCCCGTTTGATTACGAAAAACAGGCGCTGCTTTGCGTGCCGCGTAATCTTCCGCTGCCAAACCAGCCGGGTGCGGCGCGACACCTGGCGGCAATGCTAAAACCGATGATCGAGGCCAACAACGGCCGCTGCTTTATGCTTTGCACCTCTCACGCCATGATGCGCGACCTCGCTGAGCAGTTCCGTGCCACCATGACCCTGCCGGTACTGCTGCAGGGAGAAACCAGCAAAGGGCAATTGCTGCAGCAGTTCGTCAGCGCCGGTAATGCTCTGCTGGTGGCCACCAGCAGCTTCTGGGAAGGGGTGGATGTACGCGGAGACACCCTGTCGCTTGTGATCATCGATAAGCTGCCGTTTACCTCCCCGGACGACCCGTTGCTGAAGGCGCGGATGGAAGACTGCCGCCTGCGCGGCGGCGATCCGTTTGACGAGGTACAGCTGCCGGACGCGGTGATCACCCTTAAGCAAGGGGTAGGGCGATTGATCCGCGACGTCACCGATCGCGGCGTGCTGGTCATCTGTGATAACCGACTGGTGATGCGCCCGTACGGCGCAACCTTCCTCGCCAGCCTGCCGCCCGCACCGCGGACGCGGGACATAAAACGCGCGGTGCGTTTCCTGGCAAACCCAACGGCGGAGTAATTTACCCCGGAGTGTGCTAAGATGCGCGCCATTTTGTGACTGACCCTTGCGAGAGCGCGACGACTGATGCGAATTCTGGCTATTGATACCGCAACAGAGGCTTGCTCTGTTGCTCTGTTGAACAACGGTGCTGTTTCTGCTCATTTCGAAGAGTGCCCACGGGAACACACCCAGCGCATTCTGCCCCTGGTTAAAGCGATCTTAACCCGGAGCAATACCGCCTTAACTGACCTCGACGCGCTGGCCTTTGGCCGTGGCCCGGGCAGCTTTACCGGCGTGCGTATTGGCATTGGCATTGCGCAGGGGCTGGCGCTGGGCGCTGAGCTGCCGATGATTGGCGTCTCTACCCTCGCCACCATGGCGCAGGGTGCCTGGCGTATGACCGGGGCCACCCGCGTGCTGGCCGCGATTGACGCCCGCATGGGCGAAGTTTACTGGGCCGAATACACTCGCGACGAGCAGGGCGTGTGGCACGGTGAAGAGACGGAAGCCGTACTTAAGCCGGAAGCGGTGACCGAACGACTGAAACAGCTCTCCGGTGAGTGGGCGACCGTCGGCACGGGCTGGCCTGCGTGGCCTGAGATGGCGAAGGATACCGGGGTGACGCTGGTAGACGGCAACATGCTATTGCCTGCGGCAGAAGATATGCTTCCCATTGCCAGCCAGCTGCTTGCAGCAGGAAAAACCGTCGCCGTGGAACACGCGGAGCCGGTTTATTTGCGAAACACCGTCGCATGGAAGAAACTTCCGGGCCGCGAGTGAATCTCAGTAACAGGAACTGAGAAAAAGGAGTCGCATCATGGCGGTTCAGACTAAAGTAGTACGCCTTTTTATGGCAGGCGCTGTTGCCATAGCACTGAGCGGATGCGTTTCCGTTCCTGATGCGATTAAGGGCTCCAGCCCGACACCACAGCAGGATCTGGTGCGGGTGATGAATGCCCCTGAGCTCTACGTCGGGCAGGAAGCGCGCTTCGGCGGGAAAGTGATTGATGTGCAAAACCAGCAGGGGAAAACCCGTCTGGAGATTGCGACCGTTCCCCTGGACAGCGGCGCACGCCCTGTGCTGGGTGAGGCCTCACGCGGACGTATCTATGCGGACGTCAGTGGTTTCCTCGATCCGGTCGATTTTCGCGGACAGCTGGTGACCGTCGTCGGGCCGATAACCGGCGCGGTGCAGGGCAAAGTCGGTAATACGCCGTATAAATTTATGACCATGCAGGTTAACGGCTATAAACGCTGGCGGCTGGCACAGCAGGTGATCATGCCGCCTCAGCCGATCGACCCGTGGATGTGGGGTCCACACCCTTACCGTTACGGCTACCCTGGCTGGGGCTGGTATAACCCGGGACCTGCACAGGTACAGACCATCGTTACTGAGTAACTTACTGTTATTGTTAGAAAAGAGACAGCGGCTCAGCCGCTGTCTCTGTTTTTTTACGGCTACAACGAAAAAAAAGAGTGACGCGCTTCGCAACCTTAAATCTGGACAATTAATAAACTGGTACGCTGAGTTAATATAATGTTAACAAACTGTTTATTATCGGGGTTGTGATGACGACGAACACTCAGTTCAGAGGTGATGCATTGAAAAAGGTTTGGCTTAACCGTTATCCCGCAGATGTGCCTGCGGAGATCAATCCTGACCGTTATCAATCCCTGGTGGAATTATTTGAGCACTCGGTAAGGCGCTACGCGGACCAGCCCGCATTTGTGAATATGGGCGAGGTGATGACGTTCCGTAAGCTTGAGGAGCGTAGCCGGGCGTTTGCGGCTTATCTCCAGGAAGGGCTGGGGCTGCAAAAAGGGGACCGCGTCGCGCTGATGATGCCAAACCTGCTGCAATACCCGGTGGCGCTGTTTGGTATCCTTCGTGCCGGGATGATCGTCGTCAACGTCAACCCGCTGTATACCCCGCGCGAGCTGGAGCATCAGCTGAACGACAGCGGCGCGGCTGCAATTGTGATTGTCTCCAACTTTGCCCATACGCTGGAAAAAGTGGTCGACAGAACCCAGGTTAAACACGTCATCCTGACGCGTATGGGGGATCAACTCTCCACCGCCAAAGGCACGCTGGTTAACTTTGTCGTTAAATACATCAAACGTCTGGTGCCAAAATACCACCTGCCGGATGCCATCTCATTCCGCCGTGCCCTGCATGCGGGCTACCGTATGCAGTACGTTAAGCCGGAGTTGGTATCGGAAGACCTGGCGTTCCTGCAATACACCGGCGGTACCACCGGCGTGGCCAAGGGGGCGATGCTGACCCACCGCAACATGCTGGCGAACCTTGAGCAGGTGAATGCCACTTACGGGCCGCTGCTGCATCCTGGCAAAGAGCTGGTCATTACCGCGCTGCCGCTGTATCACATTTTCGCACTGACCATGAACTGCCTGCTGTTTATTGAGCTCGGTGGCCAGAACGTCCTGATTACGAACCCGCGCGATATTCCGGGGCTGGTGAAAGAGCTGGCGAAATACCCGTTCACCGCCATGACCGGGGTAAACACCCTGTTTAACGCGCTGCTGAACAACAAAGAGTTCCAGCAGCTGGACTTCTCCTCGCTGCACCTCTCTGCGGGCGGCGGCATGCCGGTTCAGCAGGCGGTCGCTGAGCGCTGGGTAAAGCTCACCGGGCAGTATTTGCTGGAGGGCTACGGTCTGACGGAATGTGCGCCGCTGGTCAGCGTGAACCCGCATGATATCGACTATCACAGCGGCAGTATTGGTCTGCCTGTGCCGTCCACGGAGGCCAAACTGGTCGATGATAACGATAATGAAGTCGCGCCGGGTGAACCGGGCGAGCTGTGCGTCAAAGGTCCTCAGGTCATGCTGGGGTACTGGCAGCGTCCTGATGCCACCGACGAAATCATCAAAGACGGCTGGCTCCATACCGGCGATATCGCGGTGATGGACGAAGAGGGCTTCCTGCGCATTGTCGATCGTAAGAAAGACATGATCCTGGTCTCCGGCTTCAACGTCTATCCGAATGAGATCGAAGACGTGGTGATGCAGCACAGCGGCGTACTCGAAGTGGCGGCCGTCGGGGTGCCTTCCGGCAGCAGCGGTGAAGCGGTCAAAATATTTGTGGTCAAGAAAGATCCTTCTCTCACCGAGGAAGAACTGGTCACGTTCTGTCGTCGTCAACTGACGGGCTACAAGGTGCCGAAACTGGTTGAATTCCGCGATGAGCTGCCGAAATCCAACGTCGGAAAGATATTACGACGAGAATTACGTGACGAAGCCCGTGGCAAAGTAGACAATAAGGCCTGAGCTTCACGCTAATCGCCCAGACGCCGGTTAAGCCGGCGTTTTTTATGGGCGCAAACAAAAGAGAACCCGTTTTGAATTACCAGATGATCACGACCAATGACGAGCTGGCTTCGCTGTGCGAAGTGACGCGCGACTTTCCTGCCATTGCCCTGGATACCGAGTTTGTCCGTACCCGGACATACTATCCGCAGCTGGGGTTGATACAGATGTACGACGGTAAACACGTGTCGCTGATTGACCCTCTTGGTATTACCGACTGGACGCCGATGCGCGATCTGCTGCTCGATACCGCCGTGACCAAATACCTGCACGCAGGCAGTGAAGATCTGGAAGTCTTTCTGAACACCTTTGGCATCATGCCCCAGCCGCTGATTGATACGCAGATCCTTGCCGCGTTCAGCAATCGTCCTCTCTCATGGGGCTTTGCCGCCATGGTGGAGGAGTACACGGGGCTGACGCTGGATAAAAGCGAATCCCGTACCGACTGGCTGGCGCGTCCGCTTACCGAGCGTCAGCTGGAATATGCGGCGGCAGACGTGTTTTACCTGCTGCCGATTGCCGGACAGCTGATGAAAGAGGCGGAAGCCTCTGGCTGGCTGCCTGCCGCGCTGGATGAGTGCCGTATGACCCAGCAGCGTCGCCAGGAAGTGGTGGACCCGAAAGAGGCCTGGCGCGATATCAGCAACGCGTGGCAACTGCGTACGCGTCAGCTGGCCTGCCTGCAGCTGTTAGCGGACTGGCGTCTGCGTAAAGCGCGCGAGCGCGATCTGGCGGTTAACTTTGTGGTGCGCGAAGAGCATCTCTGGGCGGTGGCACGCTATATGCCGGGCAGCCTGGGCGAACTGGACAGCATTGGGCTTTCGGGCAGTGAGATCCGTTTCCACGGTAAAACCCTGCTGGCGCTGGTAGCGAAAGCGCAGGAATTGCCTGACGATAAGCTGCCGGAACCGCTGCTGAATCTGATGGATATGCCGGGCTACCGCAAGGCGTTCAAGGACATTAAAGCCCTGGTTCAGGCCGTTGCTACGGAAAGCAAGCTGAGTGCTGAACTGCTCGCATCACGCCGACAGATTAATCAGCTGCTGAACTGGCACTGGAAGCTGAAGCCGCAGAATGGCTTACCGGAAATGATGGCGGGCTGGCGCGGGGAATTGATGGCCGATCGCCTGAATACGCTGCTGGAAGGTTATCCGCGATAAAAAATATGCCGGGTGATAACCCGGCATATTCCCCCGGTGGCGCTGCGCTTACCGGGGCTACGAAATGACAAACCTACGGACGGGACTCTTCCGCTTCCGGGAGCGTCACGTTCAGCTCCAGAATCGAAATATCCCCGTCTTTTTGTTCCAGCTGCACCGTCACCATCTCCGGGTCAATCTGAACATACTTACAGATCACTTCCAGGATGTCCTTACGCAGCTGCGGCAGGTAGTGAGGCTCGGCGTCGCTACGACGACGCTCCGCAACGATAATTTGCAGACGTTCTTTTGCGATGTTGGCGGTGTTCTTTTTCCGCGAGAGAAAAAAGTCCAGTAATGCCATAACTTATCCTCCGAACAGGCGTTTGAGGAAACCTTTCTTCTCTTCTTCAATGAAGCGGAAAGGACGTTCTTCTCCCAGCAGACGGTCAACAGTATCAGCATACGCTTTACCTGCATCTGCCGTTGTATCCAGGATCACGGGCTCACCCTGGTTAGAGGCGCGTAACACGGACTGATCTTCCGGGATAACGCCCACCAGTTTAATGCGCAGGATCTCCAGCACGTCTTCCATGCTCAGCATATCACCTTTGTTCACGCGACCCGGGTTATAGCGGGTAAGCAGCAGGTGTTCTTTAATCGGGTCTTCGCCATTTTCCGCACGACGGGATTTAGAGGCGAGGATCCCCAGAATGCGGTCTGAGTCACGCACGGATGACACTTCAGGGTTGGTGGTGATGATCGCTTCATCGGCGAAGTAGAGCGCCATCAGGGCACCGGTTTCGATGCCGGCAGGGGAGTCGCAGACAATGAAGTCGAACTCCATTTTTTTCAGCTCGTCGAGCACCTTTTCCACCCCTTCGCGGGTCAGGGCGTCTTTGTCACGCGTCTGAGAAGCCGGGAGAATGTAGAGGTTCTCGGTGCGTTTGTCTTTAATCAGCGCCTGGTTCAGCGTGGCATCGCCCTGAATGACGTTAACGAAGTCATACACGACGCGACGCTCACATCCCATGATGAGGTCGAGGTTACGCAGACCGATATCGAAGTCGATAACGACGGTTTTCTTTCCCTTCTGGGCCAAACCAGTAGCGATGGCCGCGCTGGAGGTGGTCTTGCCAACGCCTCCTTTACCCGAAGTAACAACAATAATGCGTGCCATAGAAATTCCTTGTTAAAAAGGGATCAATTCAACGGTTGAACGGTCAACGCGTCGTCTGCCAGAAGCAGGCGAGCCGCTTTGCCATAAAATTCGGCTGGGATCTTGTCGCTCAGCCAATATTCACCTGCGATGGAGACCAGTTCCGCCGTCAGATGAGTACAAAAAATTTGCGCGTCCCGATCGCCACTTGCCCCGGCGAGCGCACGTCCACGCATCATACCGTAAACGTGAATATTGCCATCTGCAATCAGCTCAGCGCCAGCGCTGACGTGGCTTGTAACAATTAGATCACAGTTTGGCGCATAAATGCGCTGACCGGAACGAACCGGCACATCAATCATTCGCGTTTTTGTGATGGTTGTAACGTTTTGCACCGCAGGAGGGGGCGTTTCGACTGCAACGGGTGCCGCACGCGGGGTTTTTTCTTTGCCTTCATTCAGAAGCGGCAGCCCCGCACGGTCGATTTCCGCTTTCAGCTCGGGATCTTTACAGCCGCTGATGCCCACAATACGCAGTCCGGTAGAGGAGACCGCCTGCTGGAGAAGCTTCCAGTTAACCGGCGCCTCAAGACCGCTGACATTGATCACAACAGGGGCGTGTTTCAGAAAGGCGGGAGCCTGGGCGATTTTGTCTTCTAACGCCTGACGAATAACCTCGGGTTTTGCATCATGCAAATGTACCACTGATAAGGTGAAGCTACTGCCTTTAAGCTCGATGGGCGTGTTTGACATCCTGGCCTTACTCAATTTGCTATTAACCGCAACCACTCGCTGCGATATTCCGAAGAGTATCAGGCATGTTATAGTCAGGAGTATATTGAGGCAAGCAACCACCCATTAATTCAGAGTAAAAACATGTTTTGTGTGATCTACAGAAGTACAAGCCGTGACCAGACCTATCTTTATGTCGAAAAGAAAGACGATTTTTCACGCGTGCCTGAAGAATTAATGAAGAACTTTGGCCGACCACAGCTGGTGATGCTGCTGCCGCTCGATGGTCGTAAGAAACTGGTGAATGCCGATCTGGATAAAGTGAAAACGGCATTAGCCGAACAAGGCTATTATTTACAGCTTCCACCGCCACCCGAGAATTTATTAAAACAGCATCTTGAGGCGAACGGGAAAAAATAGCCTCAACTGTTTTCGGGCACAACACATCAACCGTTTAGGGGTCGACCATGTATCAACATCATAACTGGCAAGGGGCATTACTGGATTATCCCGTCAGCAAAGTGGTTTGCGTGGGCAGCAACTATGCCAAACATATCCAGGAGATGGGCAGCGCGACGCCAGAAGAGCCGGTCCTGTTCATCAAGCCAGAAACGGCGCTGTGCGATATCCGCCAGCCGCTGGCGCTGCCGCAGGGGCTTGGTTCGGTGCATCACGAGGTTGAACTCGCCGTGCTGATTGGCGCGACGCTGCGACAGGCCTCTGAAGAGCATGTGCAGAAAGCGATTGCCGGATACGGCGTGGCGCTGGATCTGACCCTGCGCGATGTCCAGGGCAAGCTGAAGAAAGCCGGGCAGCCGTGGGAAAAAGCCAAAGGGTTTGATAATTCCTGCCCCATCTCGGCGTTTATTCCGGTGAGCGAATTTACCAACGATCCGCAGAACACAGAGCTCAGCCTGAAGATTAACGGCGAGATCCGCCAGCAGGGCACCACGGCAGACATGATCCATAAGATTGTGCCACTGATTGCCTACATGAGCCGCTTCTTTACCCTGAAGCCGGGGGATGTGATCCTGACCGGTACCCCTGAAGGCGTAGGCCCACTGGCGAGCGGTGATGAACTCGAAGTCGGTTTTAACGGCCTGTCGCTGAAAACCCGCGTGCTGTAATCCCACTTTGCCGCCCGAAGAGGGCGGCAAAACTTGCAACAACGTGCCAGACTCGTTATAAGGTGCGCTTTCTTTTGACGTGTGGACATCCCGATGAACGACATCCCTTTCTGGCAAAGCAAAACTCTCGACGACATGACTGACGCGGAATGGGAATCATTGTGCGACGGCTGCGGGCAGTGCTGCCTGCACAAGCTGATGGATGAAGACACGGACGAAATTTACTTCACCAACGTGGCCTGCAAGCAGTTAAACATTAAAACCTGCCAGTGCCGCAACTATGAGCGCCGCTTCGAGTTCGAGCCAGACTGCATCAAGTTAACCCGTGAGAACTTGCCCACCTTTGAATGGCTGCCGCATACCTGTGCGTATCGCCTGCTGGCGGAGGGGAAAGATCTGCCGGCATGGCATCCGCTGCTCACCGGTTCAAAAGCGGCGATGCACGGCGAACGTATCTCAGTACGCCACATTGCGGTGAAAGAGTCCGAGGTGCGTGACTGGGAAGACCACATCATGAATCACCCGACCCGTTGATAATAAAAAAAAACCGCCGAGGCGGTTTTTTTATTTGTGTCTGTGCGGCCTGATGCCCTCAGCCCAACCTTCTCCCACGGGAGAGGGCGCAAACACTAAAAACGGCAACCGAGGTTGCCGTTTTGCGTTTACCTTCCAAAAATATCGCGTTTCTTCGGTTTGAACGGCTGAGCAATCAACACCAGCAGCGCCACGACGAAGTAGGCGGCAAAAATACCCACCAGCCACTGCGGCATCTCCAGGGTCAGGAATTCCCACTGACGAACGGAGCAGTCACCGGATGCAACAAACACTTGTGGCAGCCATTTATCCAGCGGCAGCCAGCTCGGGAAGCGGGCGGCAAAATCACAGGTCATAAACGGTGACGGATGCAGCTGCATCATGGTGTGCTGCCAGGAGAGTTCAAGCCCTTTCCAGGCGCTGTACAGACAGATCGCAATCGCGGCATAACGAAGCGGCGATTTCGGCGCAATGGCGCCGACCAGGCCTGCACCCATAATGCCAAACAGGGCGCAGCGTTCGTAAATACAAAGCACGCAAGGCTTGAGCCCCATAACATGCTGGAACCACAGCGCGACCATTTCCAGCGCAAAGGCGGTCAGGGCCATTAACAACCACGCTCCGCGACCGCGGGAGCACTGGTTTAAAAATCTCAACATAATCATTTCCCTGGAACATGCTTAGAAAGCGCATTGTAAACTAATTCATTTATCGCGCCACTGATACCTGTTTTACTGCGCCGCAAGTATACCCGCTTGTATCATCCACTGCGTACAGGGAATGAGGGTAATTTTGACACAAAGCAATCCCACGAACGTGAGCACCAGCGTATAGGGCAGCGCCATCCATACCATCCTGCCATAAGAAAGCCGTATGAGTGGCGCGAGGGCAGAGGTCAACAGGAACAGGAAAGCGGCCTGGCCATTGGGCGTTGCCACCGACGGCAGGTTGGTGCCAGTATTGATCGCCACGGCCAGCAGCTCAAACTGACCGGCGCTGATGACGCCTTGCTCCATGGCGGCTTTGGCTTCGTTGATGTAGACCGTCCCGACAAAGACGTTATCGGAGATCGACGAGAGCAGGCCATTAAACAGATAAAACAGCGAGAGCTGCGCGTCCGGTGCGGCCTGTAAAACAAAGGCTATAATCGGCGCGAACAGGTGCTGGTCGATAATCACCGCCACGACGGCGAAGAATACCGCCAGCAGGGCGGTAAACGGCAAGGCTTCGGTAAAGGCTTTACCGATGGCATGTTCATCGGTCACGCCGGTAAAGGTGGTGGCGAGAATAATGACCGACAGGCCAATCAGTCCCACTTCGGCAAGATGGAGCGCCAGCGCCGCAATCAGCCAGACGCCGATAATCCCTTGGGCAATCAGACGCAGCGTCTCCTGGCGCGTCCGCTGGCTTCGGCTCTGAAGATCGAATTTATGCAGCTCCTGGCGCACCGGCTCCGGGAGTTGCGCCCCATAACCAAAGAGGCGAAATTTCTCCACCAGCAGACAGGTCGCCAGACCGCAGAAAAGCACCGGTACGCTCACCGGTGCCATTCTCAGGAAGAAATCGCCGAAGTGCCAGCCTGCCGCTTTGGCAATGATCAGGTTTTGCGGCTCACCCACCATCGTCATAACGCCCCCCAGGGCGGTACCGACGCCGGCATGCATCATCAGGCTGCGCAGGAAGGCGCGAAACTGTTCCAGGACTTCACGGTTATGCGCTTCGACGTGGCTGTCATCCTGCAGATCCTCGCCCGGACGAGATGAAGCGACACGGTGATAGATTCCGTAGAATCCCACCGCGACGCTTATCACCACCGCGACAACCGTCAGCGCGTCCAGGAAGGCTGACAGGAAGGCAGCCGCCAGGCAAAACGCCAGCGAGAGGAACATTTTCGACGGAATGCTGAGCAGCAGACGCGTGAAGATAAACAGCAGCAGCTGTTTCATAAAGTAGATGCCCGCCACCATAAACATCAGCAGCAGAAGCACTTCAAGATTTGACGCCAGCTCCGCTTTGACGTGCTCCGCGCGGGTCATGCCGATAACCACGGCTTCAAACGCCAGCAAGCCGCCGGGCAACAGAGGATAACATTTCAGCGCCATCGCCAGGGTGAAGATAAATTCCGCCACCAGCAGCCACCCGGCAACGAACGGGTTCACATAAAAGAGGAGAGGGTTAACAACCAGGAACACCAGAAGTATCAGTTTGTACCAGTCAGGAGACTGGCCTAAAAAATTGCGCCACAGTGCGCGACCAAAAGAAATTTCCACGACAGACGTCCTTCCCCGTCAAGTAAGACAAAACATCAGTATACGCAAAAATCACGGCCCGGACGCGGATCAGCGCGCATTGTAAATTTCACAAAAATGAAACGGTGATCCCTCTTTTCTCTCGTTGCCGCGCTACCTGCCACTGCGTGCCTCTGGTATGATGAGTCCAATTTGCTAAAGCTGTGTAATGGAAATCTCACTATGGTCATTAAGGCGCAGAGCCCGGCGGGTTTCGCGGAAGAGTACATCATTGAAAGCATCTGGAATAATCGTTTCCCTGCGGGGTCCATTCTTCCTGCTGAACGCGAACTCTCTGAACTGATTGGCGTCACTCGCACCACGCTGCGTGAAGTGCTCCAGCGGCTGGCGCGCGATGGCTGGTTGACGATCCAGCACGGTAAGCCAACAAAAGTAAACAATTTCTGGGAAACCTCCGGGCTGAATATTCTTGAAACGCTGGCGCGCCTCGATCATGAAAGCGTGCCGCAGCTCATTGATAATCTGCTCTCCGTTCGCACCAACATCGCGACGATCTTTATTCGCACGGCTTTTCGTCAGCACCCGGACGATGCCCTTGCGGTGCTGGCCAGCGCGAACGAGGTGGAAGATCACGCCGACGCGTTTGCCACCCTCGATTACAACGTGTTTCGCGGTCTGGCGTTCGCCTCCGGCAACCCGGTATACGGTCTTATCCTTAACGGTATGAAAGGGCTCTATACCCGCATCGGCCGCCACTACTTTGCCAACCCTGAGGCACGTAGCCTGGCGCTGGGTTTCTACCATAAACTGAGCAAGCTCTGTTCCGAAGGCCTGCACGATCAGGTTTATGAAACGGTGCGTCGCTACGGCCACGATTCCGGTGAAATCTGGCACCGGATGCAGAAAACCCTGCCGGGTGATTTAGCGATTCAGAGCCGCTGAAATAAAAAACCTCTCGTATGAGAGGTTTTTTTTCGCCCGGTGGCGCTTCGCTTACCGGGCCTACAAAACCCGTAGGCCGGGTAAGGCGTAGCCGCCACCCGGCAAAAAAACTACAGCGTATTCAACCGCGCCGGGCAACGCTCCAGCAGCTCGACGCTCCCGTCTTCATTCTGCTGCTCCAGCAGCACGTCGAAGCCCCACAGGCGATGCACATGCTTCAGCACCTCTTTGCGCCCTTTATCCAGCGGCGCGCGATTGTGCGGAATATAGCGTAGCGTCAGGGAACGGTCACCGCGCAAATCCACATTCCATACCTGAATATTCGGTTCAAGGTTGCTCAGGTTGTACTGAGAAGAGAGGCGAGAGCGGATCTCCCGGTAACCCTCTTCGTTGTGGATCGCTGAAATCTCCAGGTAGTTGTTACGGTCATCATCCAGCACGGTGAAGAAGCGGAAATCACGCATGATCTTCGGCGACATAAACTGGCTGATAAAGCTCTCATCCTTAAAGTCACGCATCGCAAAATGCAGCGTTTCCAGCCAGTCAGAGCCGGCGATATCCGGGAACCAGTACTTGTCTTCTTCGGTTGGCGACTGACAAATACGTTTAATGTCCTGGAACATGGCAAAACCAAGCGCATACGGGTTGATACCGCTATACCATGGGCTGTTATAGGGCGGCTGGAACACCACGTTGGTGTGGCTGTGGAGGAATTCCATCATAAACCGCTCGGTGACTTTTCCCTCGTCGTAAAGATGGTTGAGAATGGTGTAGTGCCAGAATGTCGCCCAGCCTTCGTTCATCACCTGGGTCTGCTTTTGCGGGTAGAAATACTGGCTCACCTTGCGCACGATGCGCAGGATCTCACGCTGCCACGACTCCAGCAGCGGGGCGTTCTTCTCCATAAAATAGAGCAGGTTTTCCTGCGGTTCAGACGGATAACGACGCGCTTCGGCGACCGCTTTCTCCTCCTCACGCTTCGGCAGGGTACGCCACAGCATATTCACCTGGCTTTGCAGATACTCTTCGCGGCTTTTCTGCCGGGCTTTCTCCTCCTGCAGGGAGATTTTCTGCGGGCGTTTGTAGCGGTCAACGCCGTAGTTCATCAGCGCGTGGCAAGAGTCGAGCAGTTTTTCCACTTCGTCCACGCCGTAGCGCTCTTCGCAGTCGGTAATGTATTTACGCGCGAAGATGAGGTAATCGACGATGGAGCTGGCGTCCGTCCAGCTGCGGAACAGGTAGTTGTTCTTGAAAAAAGAGTTATGCCCGTAGCAGGCGTGTGCCATCACCAGTGCCTGCATGGTAATGGTGTTCTCTTCCATTAAATAGGCGATACACGGATTGGAGTTTATAACAATCTCATACGCCAGCCCCTGCTGGCCATGCTTATACAGCCGCTCCGTTTCAATGAATTTTTTACCGAACGACCAGTGCGGATAGTTAATTGGCATCCCGACGCTGGAGTAGGCGTCCATCATCTGTTCGGACGTAATGACTTCAATCTGATGGGGATAGGTATCCAGGCGATACAGCTTCGCGACCCGGTCGATTTCGGCGAGGTAGACATCCAGCAGCTCGAAGGTCCAGTCGGGTCCATCGCTCAGACGTGTGTTGTCCTTGTTCAGGGAATCAATAGTAGCCATTAGCGCGCCCTCGTTGTGGGTGCTCTCTCTGTCTGGAGAGCCTCCTTTCAAGCATAGATCAACGTGTTAAAAAGCGTGCTGGGGCAGAAATTTTTTCTTTGCGATTTCGCGTTTTTGATACGGCAAAAAAACGGTATCTCTCAGCATATTATGCTGGCTAAAAATAACGCGCAGCAGGAGATCCCAAATTAGCCCTATCCCCTGATGCTGGGGGATGTGTGAGGCAAGTCACCATAAAAAAGTCGTATGTTGAATAATATTTTCAACTAGGTTATCAATCTGTAATTAGAAGATTGTTCTTTTGCGCATAATGGAGTGGCTATGCATGTTGTCATACTGGGAAGTGGTGTCGTTGGGGTAACCAGCGCCTGGTATTTAAGTCAGGCGGGACATGACGTCACCGTTATCGATCGTGAGCCAGGCCCTGCGCTGGAAACCAGCGCGGCGAACGCCGGGCAAATCTCCCCGGGCTATGCGGCGCCGTGGGCGGCTCCGGGTGTTCCGCTGAAAGCGATTAAATGGATGTTCCAGCGCCATGCGCCGCTGGCCATCAGCCTTGACGGCACGCAGTTCCAGCTCAAGTGGATGTGGCAGATGCTGCGCAACTGCGACACCCGCCACTATATGGAGAACAAAGGGCGCATGGTGCGCCTGGCGGAATACAGCCGCGACTGCCTGAAAGCGCTGCGCGCATCGACCGGGATCGAGTATGAAGGTCGACAGGGCGGGACGCTGCAGCTGTTCCGCACGGCGCAACAGTACGAAAATGCGACCCGTGACATCGCCGTGCTGGAAGATGCCGGCGTACCGTATCAGCTGCTGGAAGCCAGCCAGCTCGGACAGGTTGAACCGGCCCTGGCGGAAGTGGCGCATAAACTGACGGGCGGTCTGCGTCTGCCGAATGACGAAACCGGTGACTGCCAGCTCTTTACGCAGCGTCTGGCGCAAATGTGCGAGCAGGCGGGTGTGAAATTCCGCTTCAACACCTCTGTCGACAAACTGCTGTCGGAAGGGGAAAAAATTTATGGCGTGAAGTGTGGTGAAGAGGTGATCAAAGCCGATGCCTACGTCATGGCGTTTGGCTCGTACTCCACCGCGATGCTGAAAGGCATTCTCGATATTCCGGTTTATCCGCTGAAGGGCTACTCGCTGACCATTCCGGTGAAAGAGGAGAGCGGGGCGCCGGTGTCGACCATTCTGGATGAGACCTACAAAATTGCCATTACCCGCTTTGATAACCGCATCCGCGTAGGCGGCATGGCGGAGATTGTCGGCTTTAACACCGAACTGCTGCAGCCGCGCCGTGAGACGCTGGAGATGGTGGTGGGCGATCTCTTCCCGCGCGGCGGTTTTGTTGAGCAGGCAACCTTCTGGACCGGTCTGCGTCCAATGACGCCAGATGGCACGCCGATAGTCGGACGCACGCCATACAAAAACCTGTGGACCAATACCGGACACGGTACGCTTGGCTGGACGATGGCCTGTGGCTCGGGCCAGCTGCTGAGCGATCTGATCTCCGGGCGCACGCCGGCAATTCCGTTTGACGATTTAAGTGCAGCACGCTATCAGTCGGGGTTTACGCCTTCGCGTCCACAGCACCTGCACGGCGCGCATAACTAAGGAGCTGTCATGTCCCGTCCTGTTCTCGCTCAGCTGAACCTGCAGGCCCTGAAGGATAACCTGCAGATTGTTCGCCGGGCAGCACCTGGCGCCCGCGTGTGGTCGGTGGTGAAAGCCAATGCCTACGGCCACGGCATTGACCGTATCTGGAGCGCGCTGAGCGCCACCGACGGCTTCGCGTTACTGAATCTGGAAGAGGCCATTCTGCTGCGCGAGCGCGGCTGGAAAGGGCCCATTCTGCTGCTGGAGGGGTTCTTCCATGCCGACGACCTGCCGCTGCTGGATAAGTACCGGCTGACCACCAGCGTTCACAGCAACTGGCAGATTAAGGCGATTCAGGATGCGAAGCTCCATGCGCCGCTGGATATTTATCTCAAGGTGAACAGCGGCATGAACCGCCTGGGCTTCCAGCCTGAGCGGGTACATACCGTCTGGCAGCAGCTGCGCGCCCTGAAGAACGTGGGTGAAATGACGCTGATGGCCCATTTTGCCGATGCGGAAAAACCGGACGGCATTGCTGATGCCATGGTCCGTATTGAGCAGGCTGCAGAGGGGCTGGACTGCCCGCGCTCGCTGTCAAACTCCGCAGCGACCCTGTGGCATCCTGAGGCGCATTACAACTGGGTGCGTCCGGGGATCGTACTGTACGGCGCATCGCCCTCGGGCCAGTGGCAGGATATCGCCAACAGCGGCCTGAAGCCGGTGATGACGTTGCGCAGTGAAATCATTGGCGTACAGACGCTGAAGGCCGGCGACACGGTGGGCTACGGCAGCCGCTACCGGGCGACGGGTGAGCAGCGGATTGGTATTGTGGCAGGCGGCTATGCTGACGGCTACCCGCGCATCGCCCCGACCGGGACGCCGGTATGGGTGGATGGCGTCCGCACGGGAACGGTGGGCACCGTATCGATGGATATGCTGGCCGTTGACCTGACGCCATGCCCGCAGGCGGGCATCGGTTCACCGGTCGAGCTGTGGGGTAACGAAATCAAAATTGATGACGTGGCCGCCGCGGCGGGGACGGTAGGGTATGAACTGATGTGCGCGCTGGCACCGAGAGTGCCTGTTGTGACGGTGTAACTTGAGTTCGCCGGGTGGCGCTAACGCTTACCCGGCCTACGTTCGAGGGTTTTGTAGGCGGGTAAGGCGAAGCCGTCACCCGGCAAAAAAACTACTCCACGTCCTCTTCCCTCGGCCTCAAGCCGACTTTCCGTACCGCGTTATCTTCTTTTTCGGCAACTGTCCAGATCATCCCGGCAAACTCCACCTGGTCACCCACTACCGGGGCCGCGCCAAGCCGCTGCTGGATGATTTCGCCCAGCGTTTGCTGGTTATCACCGTCTTCAGCCCCCTCATCCAGACCGTAAATCAGGGCCACATCCGCAAATTTGGCGCTGGCTTCCAGAATAAAATCGCCGAAGAAACGCTGGTCCAGCGCCACCGGCGGCGACTGGCTGAACAGCTTGCCCAGCGCGGGCAGGTCGCGCTCGCGGCCTATCACGCACAGAATGTCCCCTTCGCGCAGACGGGTGCTGCCGGTCGGGTGCAGCAGGACATTATCGCGGAACAGGGCGGCAATCCGCGTGTCGGCGGGCATGTGCAAATCGCGCAGTGAGGCACCCACGCACCATTTGTCGGCGCTGAGCTGATAGACAAACTGTTCCCACGGGTTTTCCGGGTGGATGTCCAGCCCGACGCGGGACACCGGCCAGCCCACCGGCGGTACCACCACTTTGGCTTTTTTCGCCGCCCACCCGAGGGACGTTCCCTGGAAGAGCAGCGAAATCAGCACCACGAAGAACGCCACGTTAAAGAACAGCCGGGCGTTATCCAGACCGGCCATCATCGGGAAGACGGCAAGGATAATCGGCACCGCGCCGCGCAGGCCCACCCAGCTGATAAAGACGCGCTCGCGCATGTTGAAGCCGCGAAACGGCAGCAGCCCCGCAAACACCGACAGCGGACGGGCGAAGAAGATCATCCACGCCGACAACAGCAGCGCAGGAATGGCGATGGGAAGCAGGTCCGAGGGCGTCACCAGAAGCCCCAGCACCAGGAACATGCCGATCTGCGCCAGCCAGGCCAGTCCGTCGAAGTTTTGCAAAATGGCATGACGGTTGCGGATAGGGCGGTTGCCCATCAGGAACCCGCACAGATAAACGGCGAGAATGCCGCTACCGTCCAGCGCTGTGGTGACGGCGAAAATAAGAATGCCGCCGCTCAGCGCCAGCAGCGGATAGAGTCCCAGCGGCAGCGATATGCGGTTGATGGTCTGCTGTAACAGATACCCTCCCGCCAGGCCGATGAGTATCCCCAGGCCGAACTGCTGCAGGATATGCCACGCAAACATCCAGCTCAGCCCGCTTTCGTGCTGCTGAATCATCTCGATAAGCGTGATGGTGAGAAACACCGCCATCGGATCGTTACTGCCGGATTCAATCTCAAGCGTGGAGCCCACGCGTTCGTTAAGTCCTTTACCACCGAGCAGGGAGAACACGGCTGCCGCATCGGTTGAGCCGACGATAGCGCCAATCAACAGTCCTTCCATGATATTGAGATGGAAAAGCCAGGCGGCCATCATCCCGGTGAGGCCTGAGGTTATCAACACGCCGACGGTTGCCAGCGACAGTGCAGGTCCTAAGGCCACGCGGAAGGAGCTCGCCTGGGTGCGCATCCCGCCGTCAAGCAGGATCACGGCCAGTGCGAGGTTACTCACCATATAGGCGAAAGGGTAGTTATCGAAAGGAATACCGCCGATGCCATCAATGCCAGCCAGCATGCCGATGGCAAGGAAAATAACAAGAATAGGTATGCCGAGACGCGATGAAAATGAACTTAATAAAATACTGCTGGTTACAAGGACCGAACCCAGAATGAAAAGACTGATTATCGCTGCGGCATCCAATGTTCTCTTACTCCCACCTCAATGTTAACGCTGTTACTAAAACCCTAACATATTAACCACGGCAACAGCGTTTTATTAAGCGGGTTTGACGGCTTTTTTATGCCTTTATGACAGGATGGCCGCTGAGGGTGAGCCGGCTGCCCGAATCATTATGAATCAGGGAGGCGTGCGCCCCCAGCGGCAGGGTGACGGTTTGCTGCTCATGACCGAAATCCAGCCCGGTAATGACCGGAATATCCAGCCGCGAGCGAACAAAGTCGATCATGGTCTCAAGGGTGTAACCCGCGTCATAATCATTAGGCGCAGCGCCGCTAAAGCTGCCCAGAATAATGGCGGACTGGCGCTCAAGAATACCGGCATGATAAAGCTGCAACAGCATGCGCTCGACGCGGAACGGATGTTCGTTGATATCTTCCAGCACCAGAATGCCATCCTCGATGTGCGGCAGCCACGGCGTGCCAATGAGCGAGACCAGCATCGCCAGATTGCCGCCCCAGAGCTGGCCTTCACACTCCCAGTGCGGCCCATTGCCTTGCCACTCCACGCTGTAGGTCGAATTGCGCAGCGCGCGCCAGAAATGGTCCATGGTAAACGCATCCAGCTCCGGCGCACCGACGTTACCGGCCAGCATCGGGCCGCTGAAGGTAATGACGTTATGCAGCGCCAGCAGCCCAAGCTGGATGACGGTGAAATCGCTGTGGCCGCAGATCAGCAGCGGATCCTGCTGCTGACGCTGCGCCAGGCCCTGCCAGTCAATACTCTCCAGCAGACGGCTCGCGCCATATCCGCCGCGTACCGCCAGAACGATCTGGTTTGCACCCTTCAGGTTCACCAGGCTGTTGATATCATTCAGCCTCTGCGCCTCCGTGCCGGCAAAACGCTGCTGGCGGCGGGGGATAATCGTCTGATTTTCTACCTGATGGCCGGACGCCAGCAAACGCTGAACGCCCCGCTGTGCCGCGTCCTGGTTAATGCAGTAGCCGGATGGCGCGATGAGATGAAACTGAGACATGGCAATTCCTTGCTGAATGAGAAACTAATTGTCTATATCATGCCGCTTATACGCTGCCTGCTTCAAGGGCGGCGCACCGCGATGACCGGCTATAAGGATAGATGACGTGAAATTAAGATGGTTTGCTTTTTTGATTGTGTTGCTCGCTGGCTGTAGTTCAAAGCATGATTATCAAAATCCGCCGTGGAACCCGGAAGTGCCGGTGAAGCGGGCGATGCAGTGGATGCCGATCAGTGAACAAGCCGGGAAGGCCTGGGGCGTCAGCCCGCGTCTGATCACGGCGATTATTGCGGTGGAGTCCGGCGGTAACCCCACGCTTGTCAGCAAGTCCAACGCGGTAGGGCTGATGCAGCTTAAAGCGTCAACGGCGGGGAGAGAAGTGTACCGCTATATGGGCTGGAGCGGCCAGCCGTCAACCAGCGAGCTGAAGAACCCGGAGCGCAACATTTCAATGGGCACAGCCTATCTGAGCATTATGGAACATGGCGTGCTGAAGGGCATTGAGGATCCGGATGTGATGCAGTACGCGCTGGTGGTTTCTTACGTCAACGGTGCCGGCGCGTTGCTCAGGACCTTCTCATCAGACCGAAAAGAGGCGATAGAAGAGATTAACGGCATGGACAAAGACGAATTCTTTGAGCATGTGGTGAAAAATCACCCGGCACCACAGGCGCCTCGTTATATCTGGAAAGTACAGAAAGCGATGGATGCCATGTAATGCCGCAGACGGGCGGCGGTCACGCTGCCCGATTTTCCTTACAGAATTTTATTGGCGCGCTCCCGCGCCTCTCGCTCCAGCGAGTAGATAATGCGCTGCAGCTCACGCTCTGCACCGGGGCCGACGTTGAGGAAACGGAAACTCAGACGCGGAGTGGTGATGGTTTCATTTTTGCTGTCCACAACGGTGCGATCGCTGATAGCAATCAACTGCGCGTCGAAATAAAAGCGACCCCAGCCACCCATATCCAGTTCGATTTGTGTAAACCGCATGCCTTCTACCAGTCCGTCAGGTTTCGGCGTATCCATCAGTGCGCCCATACCGCCGAGCGACAGATCGAAGAGACGGAAGCGGATCTCTTTTTTGTCCGGCATTTTGGCCTTACAAAAATAGGCGGGATGAAGCGGGGCGTTGATGCGGAAATATTCACGACGCTGAACAAACCAGAGATTGGAGGGAAGCGGGGTCACAAAGGCCGGAAGTCCCTGGTATTCGCGCAGTTCCAGTCGCGACAGGACAAACTCCACTTTAGCTCCCTGGGTTTCGGCCATCACCGCGAGATTCTCCGCTTTCAGCGCCGCACGGTTTTCATACTCCTGACTGCCTAAATCAATCACCAGCCGCTCCTGCGAGGCGTCCAGGATCTTGCTGATGAACTGATTATTCGACCAGCTGATGCGCAGCGGCACTTCGCCTTTTTGCAGGTCGCGTAATACCCCTAATACAGCCAGCGGATTTTGCTTGAGGAACTGCTCACTGTAATGACTCACGCCGGATGGCTCCTTGATAAATGACAGACTGTCTTAGCGTTATCGGCACGCTGCAATGAAACTTAATACAAACCGGTGAGTTTTTTTTCGGCTTACGCAAAGATAAGTCGGTGAGATGAAAATGGTTTTCTGGCGATGACCTATACTTAAGTTAGCTGCGCAGAAGGTTTTCTGCGCATGCGTTAAACCTGCAAGAGGGCATCGCTATGGGTATCATCGCCTGGATTATCTTCGGTCTTATTGCTGGCGCTATCGCGAAATTGATCATGCCGGGAAACGACGGCGGCGGCTTTATTTTGACCTGCGTACTCGGGGTCGTTGGTGCGGTTGTGGGCGGCTGGCTGGCGACGATGTTTGGCTTTGGCGGCAACATAAGTGGTTTTGACCTGCACAGTTTTCTGGTCGCTGTTGTGGGCGCCATTGTGGTGCTGGGCATATTCAGGTTACTGCGACGAGCATAAATTAACGGAAACGGCTCTCTGCGGAGGGCCGTTTTTTTTGCCTGAATATTGATTTGTTAATCTAAATGATAATAATTGTCGTTCCGAATTGCATTCAAGAACAAGACGACATTATGCATACCTCACGTTTTACGCTATGCGCCCTGGCAGGCGCTATCACGCTGGCATTACAGGTTCAGGCGTTTGCCGAAGAATCAACCATCGTCGTCACGGGCTCAGAGCAGGGCAGCGCGCTGCCGGCCTGGACAAACAGCGCCACGAAATCGGCCGTGGCAGAAAGTAAAACGCCGCAGGTCATCACGACCCTCTCTGCCCCGGAAATTGAAAAGCGTCACGCGAATTCGGTGAATGAAATTCTGCGCTATGCGCCGGGCGTCTCGACGGAGGTGCGGGGGAATACCTCCTATTTGAGCGAATATAAAATTCGTGGCTTTACCGTCGACCAGGAGTTCTACAACGGGCTGCAGTTGCCCTACAACGTGACCGGCAATACCCAGGCCCGTATCGATCCGCTGTTGATTGACAGCGTGGATATCTTGAAAGGCCCTTCATCGGTGCTCTACGGCGGCGCCTCGCCGGGCGGGCTGGTGAATATTCAAAGTAAAAAGCCGCAGCGGGAGGCCCGAACCGAGTTCGGCTTCAACACCGGCAACCGCAATCTGAAAGAGGGTTATCTTGACTCAACCGGGCAGATTGCCGGCAGCGACTGGAACTACCGACTGCTGGGCAAAGCGACGGAAAATGACGATCAGCCGCACACCACCCGCTATGAAAACTACCTCGTTGCCCCGTCTGTCACCTGGCAGCCCGACAGCAAAACCCGCCTTACCGTGGATGCGCTGGCGCAGAACAGCCCAGGTCTGACCCCATCGAACCCGCTGCCGCTCTCTTACCTGCGCTCGAAATACGCGGGCAAGCGCGATTACGCCGGCGATGAGTGGAGCGGGTTTAAGCAGCGGCAGTGGATGCTGGGCTACAGCTTTGAACACGCGTTTGACAGCGGCTGGGGCTTTAACCAGAAGGCACGCTATTTCGACGTCGACACGCATCAACGCAGCGTCTATGCAACGGGCACGGGAAGCGAGGTCTATCAGCTCAACCGCTTTGCCTATACCACGGATGAAGATCTGCAAAGCTTCAACATCGATAACCAGGTCACTAAAACCGTGGCGCTGGGCGACTGGGAACATCACCTGCTGGCCGGGTTTGACTATCAGAAGCTGAACTCCCACTTCCACTACCGGTATGCGACGGCCACGCCGGGTATCGATATGCGCGATCCTGACTATTCGCAGATCCATGAAAACGCGCTGGGGCTTTATACCGCCCAGAAAAACCGTCTGAGCTATCAGCAGAATGGCTATTACCTGCAGGATCAGGTCGCGTTTGGCGGCTTAAATCTGCTGGCCAGCCTGCGCTACGATGATTATCGCTCCGTTACCACCAATTACCTGCAGAACGGCGACAAGGCATGGGTATCCCAGGATCGCGTCACTAAACGTCTGGGCGCGCTTTACGCTTTCGATAACGGGATTTCACCGTTTATCAGCTATTCCGAAGGCTTTGCGCCGGTGTCGCCGAAGGGAACGCTCACGGCGAAAGAGGTGAAACCGACCACCAGCAAACAGGTGGAAGGTGGGGTGAAATACCTGCTGGCCGATTATGCCACCACCCTGACGGCGTCGGTGTTTAACATCCGTCAGAAAAATGTCGTCACCTCCGATCCGGGGTTCCTGAATTACAGCCAGACCGGTGAGGTGGAATCCAAAGGGGCAGAGCTCTCGGTCGTCAGCCGTCCGACGGATAATCTGACGCTGATTGCCAACTATGCTTACACCCACGCAATCAATACCGAAGATGATAAATACCAGGGCAAACGCCCGACGCAGGTGCCGGAGAATGCCTTTAACCTCTGGGGAGATTACACCTTTGAAAACACGCCGCTGAAAGGGCTGATGCTGGGTGCGGGGGCGCGTTACACTGGCTCCATGGAGATTTCGCCAGCTAACGATGCGGGTAAACTGGGCGGGACCACGCAGTACGATCTGTCGGCCTCTTACCGGATGGGCGAAATCCTGCCGTCGCTTGCGGGGCTAACGCTTAAAGCCAGCGCGCAGAACATCACCAACAAAGAGACGCTCACCTGTTACGACGCAACAAACTGCTGGATTGGGCGTGACCGGACGTATCAGTTAGGGGCGAGTTACAGTTTCTGAGCAAAGCCCTTTGAGGGCAAAATGTAGGCCGGGCGGCGTAGCCGCCACCCGGCAAGACACGTTACTGCGCCGTAGCTTTTGCTGGCGCAACCTCGTCATTCGCTGCAGACCGGTTCTCCGGCACGCTGTCGCACGGTTTCTCTTTCAGGCATACCAGGTCCAGCATCTTCAGCGTCACGCCGTTGCTCCAGCCGAAGCCATCCTGAAGCGGATACTCTCCACCGCCGCCGCCAGTACCGGTGGTCGACACGTCATACTTCTCGACCAGTTTCTTTTCGCGGTCGTACGTATGCTGAACGTTCTTCAGGAAGCGCCAGGTCACGTCCATCGCGACCTTATCTTGTCCGTAATTCTGCAATCCTTCCGTGGCCACCCACTGTAGCGGAGCCCAGCCGTTCGGTGCATCCCACTGCTGGCCGCTGTTGACGGTGGTGGTCGCAATCCCGCCCGGTTGTAACAGGCGCGATGAGGTTGCCGCTGCGACTTTATCGGCACGATCCTGCGCCGCGGCCTTCACATAAAGCGGGAACAGGGCCGCGGCGGTGAGCTGATTACGTACCTTCTTGCTCTTCAGATCGTAATCAGCGTACCAGCCCTCTTTATCATTCCACAGGTGGCTCTCGATGGCTTTCTGGCGTGCCGTTGCCAGCGCCTCATATTTGCTTGCGCTGGCGGCATCGCCACTCTCCTGGCTTGCCCGGGCCAGCAGTTTTTCCATTTTGAACATCAGGGCGTTCAGATCCACGGGCACGATGCTGGTGGTCCGGATAGTGGCGAGCTTTTGCGGGTCATCCATCCAGCGGGAGCTAAAGTCCCAGCCCGAGGCCGCAGCGGAACGCAAATCACGGTAGATCTCGGTCGCAGGACGGTTCGGGTTACTTTTGGCGGTATTCACATCATCAAGCCAGGATTCCGGGCGCGGCGTATCGCGGTCATCCCAGTAGCGATTGAGGATAGCGCCATCATCCAGCTTCACCACGCGTTTGTTGGCTTGCCCGGGTTGCAGGGCGTCGACGCCATCCATCCAGTAGGCATACTCTTTTTCCATCTGCGGACGATATTTCTTCAGCGCATCGCTGTCGTGGGTCGCCAGCAGTTCAACCATCAGCGAGAAGAACGGCGGCTGGGAGCGGCTCAGGTAATAGCTGCGGTTGCCGTTGGGAATATGCCCGAAGGTGTCAATTTCATACGCAAAGTTGTCCACCATATCGCTGATTTTGTCCCAGTGGTCGCTCTCCGCCAGGCCTAGCATGGTGAAATAGCTGTCCCAGTAGTAGACCTCACGGAAACGTCCGCCAGGCACAACGTACGGCTTCGGTAACGGCAGAAGGGAATCCCATTTATTGCTGGCTTTGTCGGTGGTACGCGTCAGCACCGGCCAGAGATCGTCAATGTGCTCACGTAAACTTTGTCCTGCGGGCGGAACATATTTTTCTCCTTCACCCGGCAGCGTAAAGTTCACCTCGACGAAATGGCGTAAGTCAAACCCGGACTGACGACGTTGCATACGGTAGTCGGCAAGGATTGTCAGGGGATCGCTGTTTGGCACCGCGTCGGCAAAGGTTTTTTGATCGGGAAAGAGTTTGGCGCTCTGAACATCACTGAAGAGGGGCCCGAGCAAAATATCCGGTGAATTCGTCTGGCCTGCGTTCATCTCTTCCGCGTAGCCAGAAGCGGCCACCGCGAGCAGCGCACTGCCCAGAACCACAGGTAAGAGGCGAGGGCGCAGCTTTTGAGGGATTATCATTGGTGCTTCTCCTTATTTCACTGAGCAGCAGTTACGCTGTCATCAATCACCAGAAAACCTTAGTCGAATATGCCGCGCTTCGCGTGCCGAACATCGCATTTTGTACAAATCCAGACTATTTACCGTTGCGTTTCACGCGCGGTATGACGCGCTGGAATATTGATTTTGTGAATATCTAACGGCAAAGAAAATAAAGTGCGATCCGTTGCACAGAATGTGCCCGACGAACGCTTTCTTTTAATTATCACGATCACATAAAGCAAAAAACATAAGTTCGAGGTGAAAAAACATAATGGATCGCCGCATGGCTCTCAGGCGAAATTGTCGCTACGAAAGAAACCGGTTTCATAAATGAGGAGTCACGCGATGTCAATTGCAGAGAAAATTCCGGTCAAAGAGAAAATAGGCTATAGCCTGGGCGATGCAGCGAGTCATATAGTATTTGACTCATCGGTGGCCATTCTGGCGTATTACTATACGGATATCTATGGATTACCCCCGGCCGTCATGGGAACCATGTTTCTTCTGGTGCGTTTATTAGATGCGATTACCGACCCGATTATGGGCGCAATTGCTGATGCAACCTCCACGCGCTGGGGCCGTTTTCGTCCCTGGCTGTTGGCAATATGCGTTCCTTTTGCGGTGAGTTGCGTGCTGGTTTATTCCATTCCGGATTTTACCGAAACCGGAAAAATTTATTATGCCGTCGGCGCATATATATTTATGACCCTGATGTATACCGCCATTAATATCCCGTATTGCTCCCTGGGGGCGGCGCTAACGTCCGACCCACGCGAAAACCTCTCTTTGCAGTCCTGGCGTTTTGCCATCACCCCGATTGGCGGTGCGCTTGGCACCGCCCTCATTCTGCCCCTGGCTGATTACCTCTACCCGGGCGACAGAGCAACAGGTATTCAGGTGGCGATGGCGCTCTTCGGCGCGATCGGCTGCCTGATGTTTATTGTCTGTTTTGTCACCACCAAAGAGCGGGTGCAGCCCATCAAAGAGGAGAATCTCAACATTGCCCGTGACGTTAAGATCCTCTTTCGTAACGATCAGTGGCGTATTCTCTCCATCTACAACTTTATGATGCTGGTAGCGGTGGTGATCCGCGGTGGCGCGGTGGTCTATTACGTCAATACCGTCCTGAACAAAGGGGCAGACATCATCTCGTACTTTATGCTGGGTGGGATGCTGGCTTCGATGTTGGGCTCCGTACTGGCACAGCCGTTTGGCACCCGTTTTTGCAAGGTCAAACTCTCGTTCTGGATCAATATTCTGAATGCGGCGTTAGGCGTGGCCTGTTTCTGGCTGCCGCTGGAATTTTGGGTTATTCCCTTAATTGCCCACATTCTTATTCAGATTGTACAGGGCGGTAATGGCGCGCTGCAGTGGTCGATGATCACCGATGCAAATAATTACGGTGAATGGAAAACTCAGCGTCGAATTACAGGTATGAATGTTGCGGCCAATATATTCGTCATTAAATTAGGTGTGGCGGTCGGCGGTGCTATTCTGGGCTGGGTACTGGCCTGGTACAATTATGAATCCAGCAGCACGGTACAATCGGAATCCGCCGTTCAGGGCGTCATTCTGCTGTTTACCTTGATTCCCTCTCTCTTTTATTTACTCACTGCTTTCTCCATTAAGTTTTATAAATTAACGGAAAACGTCATGAATGGCGTGGTGAATGATTTAAATAAAGGCGAATTCGCTAACTCTTAATGCTTTCAGTAGTAAGCCGATAATTCATGCGAATTATCGGTGAGGTTCTCTGTGTCCGTCAGGAAATAATGATTAACTCACGAGGATGGAGTCGATGAAAGTGAAAACCCTTGCACTCATTGTCAGTGCGTTTTGTACTACCGGAGCAATGGCAGCAAACGATACCCAGCGTCTGGAAGATAAACTGGCGCAACTGGAGGCGCGTCTCGAAAAGGCCGAAAGCCGGGCGGCAAAGGCGGAGGCACAAATTCAGGTGCTGGAAAAACAGCAGCAGACGGTCGCCGTCGCAAATCCGGTTGTGGTGGAAGCGACGGAGCCTGCGACAGCACAAGCGGCACCGAAGCTGACGTTATCCGGCTACGGTGATATTAAGTTTTATGGCGACGTTGAATTCAATATGGACGCAGCCAGCAAGACCGGCAGTTTAACTTCCATGAAAACGACGGCCAACAAAGACTGGGCGCCCGGCAGCCATGAACGCTGGGATATTAACGGGCGTCTGCTGTTAGGTTTTGACGGCTATAAACGGATGGCAAACGGCAATTTCGCCGGCTTCTCCGTGCAGCCGCTGGCTGACTTAACGGGCAAAATGAACCTCGATGATGCCGTTTTCTTCTTTGGCACAGAAAACGACTGGAAGGTGAAAGTGGGCCGCTTCGAAGCGTATGACATGTTCCCGCTTAATCAAGATACCTTCGTTGAATATTCCGGCAACACCGCCAACGATCTCTACAGCGATGGCTACGGCTACATCTACATGATGAAAGAGGGGCGCGGGCGTAGCGACAGCGGCGGTAACTTCCTGCTCAGCAAAACGCTGGGTAACTGGTATCTCGAGGTAAACACCCTGCTGGAAGATGGCAGTTCACTGTTTGTGGACCAGCAGTATCACGGTGTGGACCTGGATAACGATAAAAACGTCGCCTATGTCCGGCCGGTCATTGCCTGGCAGGAAGGGAACTTCTCGACGGCCATCGCGATGGAGAGCAACCTCGTCAACAACGCCTATCGCTACCGTGATGCGTCAGGAAAATGGATAGACCAGTCTGACCGCACCGGCTACGGTTTCACCATGACGTGGAACGGGCAAAAAACCGATCCGGATGACGGGATCGTGGCGAACCTGAATACCGCCTACATGGATGCCACAGATGAGACGGATTTCACCGCGGGTGTGAATGGCTTATGGCGCAATTTCGAACTGGGCTATATCTACGCGCATAACCAGATCGACAATTTCAACACCGCAAACTTCGACGCGGACTGCGACAGCGACTGCTGGGTGACCGATCCCGGGGATTATGATATTCACACCATTCATGCGTCATACCTGATCCCTAACGTGATGCAGATGAAGAATTTCAACATCTATCTTGGCGCGTATGCTTCCTGGGTGGAAGCACATCCGAACGATGGCGATGACCGAAGCGACGATCGCTACGGCGGACGCGTGCGCTTTAAATACTATTTCTGATGCCGTACGCCGGTCAGGCCTCTTCCGGGGTCTGGCTGGCTTCCCGCAGTATCCCCGGCGCATGGCCGATAATCCGCTTAAACGCCCGGCTGAACGCCGCGAGCGATCCATACCCCAGCCGCAGCGCCACCGTTTCAATAGGCTGGTTCTCATGGCGAATATACTGAATGGCCAGCCGCATTCTCAGCTCGCTGAGATATCTGGCCGGCGTGGTTCCCGTCGCCGCCAGAAAGCGTTCTGCAAACACGGAGCGGGAGGTGCCGGCTTCTTTCGCCAGATCCGCCACGCTCCAGTTCAGCCCCGGCTGCTGGTGCATGGCGTAGATCGCCCGGCTCAGACGCGGGTCGCGCAGGACCTGCACCCAGCCGGTGGCTTTCCCACAGCCGCCTTCCACCCAGCCGCGCACGATTAATGCCGCCACCACGTCAGCCAGGCGCGCGAGGATCCCGGCGAAACCGGCCTGACGCGTCAGGGATTCACGCTCCATCGCCGCCAGCAGCGGGTGGATCTCCGGCCACGTGGACATCAGCCGGCTGACCATCATCACCTCCGGCATCGCTTTGATCAGCGGCTGCATCCCGCCCAGTTCAAAATCCATACAGCCGCTAAAGATGATGGTGTTATCGCTGTCCGGACACGGCTCGCAGGTGATCGCGCAAACTGAGCTGCAGATGGGCTCGCTGGGAAACGCGGTGACCGGGGTGAGGGTGGCCTGTTCGTCCGACAGCAGGGCGTGTGCGTCGCCATTCGGAATAAAGAGGGCATCACCGCTGCTTAAGGTAAACGTTGCGCCACTCTCCATACGCAGCAGGGCGCTGCCGCGGCTGACGAAATGAAACTGCGCTCGGCCGGGGGCCTGGTGGAACGCCACTCCGAACGGCGCGCTGGCTTCAATGCGACGATATTTCACGCCCGACAAGCGCATGCCGTGCAAAAGTTCGCTGATCAGATCGGGGGACTGAGCGGTCATGGCAAAACTCCGGACGAATAATCAATAAGTGGAGATTATATGTCATAGATCGTCCACGGTGAACCCTCTATGCTTTTGCGACAGTTGTCACATTTTCATAACGGGAGATCAACAGATGAGTTCATGTGTCGCGGCGAGAGAGGCTGTTGCGCCTGCAAAACCCGCCTGGCGGGCCGTCTATTCACTGGGGCTGGGCGTGTTTGGTTTGATCACGGCAGAATTTCTGCCCGCCAGTTTGTTAACGCCAATGGCCGCAAGCCTGGGCGTCACCGAGGGGATGGCCGGGCAGGCGGTAACCGCCACCGCGCTGGTGGCGCTGGTCACCGGGTTGCTGATTACTCCGGCGACCAAGAGTATCGACCGCCGCTGGGTGCTGATGTTTTTCTCGGTGCTGCAAATTATCTCCAGTCTGCTGGTGGCCTTTGCGCCCACGCTGCACGTCCTGCTGATGGGACGCCTGCTGCTGGGAATTGCCATCGGGGGATTCTGGGCGATGTCGACGGCCACGACGATGCGTCTGGTTCCTGCCGATAAAGTGCCGAAGGCGCTGGCGGTGATCTTCTCCAGCGTATCGATTGCCACGGTGGTCGCGGCGCCGCTGGGCAGCTATCTTGGCAGCCTGATTGGCTGGCGCAACGTGTTTATTCTCTGCATTCTGCCGAGCATGCTGGCGCTGCTGTGGCAGCTGTGGGTGCTGCCCTCCATGAAACCTGAGAGCAGCGGCAGTCTTGGGACGCTGTTCCGTGTGCTGCGTCGTCCGGGGATGATCGGCGGCATGCTGGCGACCATCCTGATCTTCAGCGGCCACTTTGCCTTCTTTACCTACCTGCGTCCGTTCCTGGAAACGGTTGGTCAGGTGGGCGTGGAGAGTATCTCGCTGATCCTGCTGGGCTTTGGTATCGCCAACTTTTTGGGGACGTCGGTTGCCGGGCATCTGCTGTCACGCAATCTGCATCTGACGCTCGCTTTGGTGCCATTCGCCATGGGCGTACTGGCGCTGACCATGGTGGCGTTTGGTCATCTGGCCATGCTGGACGGCTTACTGGTTGCGCTGTGGGGCTTTGCCTTTGGTCTGGTTCCGGTGGGCTGGTCAACCTGGCTTGCTACCACCGTACCGGATGAAGCCGAAAGTGCAGGGGGGCTGCTGGTCGCCTCAATCCAGCTGGCGATAAGCGCCGGTGCGGCCGGTGGCGGGGCGGTGTTTGATCTCAACGGTGCCACAGGCGTCTTCGCCGGCAGCGGTTTCCTGCTGGTGACGGCGATGGTGATTGTATTTATGGGCGTGAAGGTTAAGGCGGAGTGATGAATTTGCCGGGTGAGCGTTAACGCCACCCGGCTCAAGACTCACAACCCTTTCTTATCCATCCACACCGCCAGATCCACCAGACGGTTTGAGAATCCCCATTCGTTGTCATACCACGCGAGGATTTTCACCATATTCCCGCCAATCACCAGCGTGGAAAGCCCGTCAATAATTGAGGAGCGCGGATCACCCTGGTAATCACTGGAGACCAGCGGTTCATCGCTGTACCCCAGAATACCTTTCAGCGGGCCACTGGCGGCCGCGTGGCGGAAGGCCTCATTTACCTCTTCGACGGTCACGTTACGGCTCAGCGTCACCGTTAAGTCGACAATCGACACCACTGGAACCGGCACGCGCAGGGAATACCCGGTCAGCTTACCGTCCAGGGAGGGGATCACTTTCCCCAGCGCTTTCGCCGCGCCGCTGGAATAAGGCACAATCGACAGCGCCGCCGCGCGCGCGCCGCGCAGATCCTTCTCTGGCTGGTCGTGCAGCGCCTGGCTGTTGGTGTAGGCATGCGTCGTGTTCATCAGGCCATGCTCAATCCCGAACTGCTGATGCAGCACCTGAGCCGCCGGTGCCAGACCGTTGGTGGTGCAACTCCCGTTACTCACCACAACGTGCCGGGCGGGATCGTACTGGTCATGATTGACGCCCATAACAATCGTCAGGTCGTCGTTCTTTCCGGGGGCGGAGATAATGACGCGTTTTGCGCCACCGTGGGTGATATGTACCGCCGCTTTTTCCCGTTCCGTAAAGAAGCCGGTGGCCTCAATCACCACGTCCACGCCGACATCACGCCACGGGATATTCGCCGGATCGCGTTCGCTGAATACGGTGATCCGCTGTCCGTCGACCTGCAGCGCGCCGTCGGCCGCTTCAACGGGAGCGGGCAGTTTCCCCAGCAGGGAGTCATGTTTCAGCAGATGGGCGAGGGTCTTGCTGTCCGTCAGATCGTTAATAGCCACAATCTGCAGATCCGGGTTGCCCAGCGCCGCGCGCAGGAAATTACGTCCGATACGGCCGAAACCGTTAATACCGACCTTAACCATGGTGCACTCCTTATCTCTGTTGTCTGGAGTCACTGTAGGCCTCAGGCGGGATGGCGTAAACGACAAAAAAGGATCAGATTACGCCATTTTCCGGCAGTGAAATCGCTGGCGATACTCGCCCGGGGTGAGGTGGAGCTGTTTCTCGAACACGCGCCGCAAATTGATACTGGTGCCAAACCCGCTTTGCTCAGCAATGCGCTCAAGGGGATCGCTGGTCTGCTCAAGCAGCTGGCGGGCCGCGGCCAGACGCGCTTCGGTCACGTAGCGGGCAGGCGAGACGCCCGTCTCACGGGTAAATACGCGGGTGAAATTGCGCGGGCTCATCGCCGCTTTTTCAGCCAGAGTTTCCACACAGGTCGGCGGTGAGGTTCTGCAGCATCCAGGCCTGCAGCTCGCTTATCGGACCCGATGTGCCGGGCTGCTGCAGGTTGTAGCGACTGAACTGCAGCTGCCCTCCGGGGCGGCGCAGATACATCACCATATCCTGCGCCACGTCGCGGGCGAGGGTAAATCCGTAGTCGTCTTCCACCAGCGCCAGGGTCAGATCAAACCCGGAACTCACGCCGCCGGAGGTCCAGATGGGACCGTCCTGAATATACAGCGGGCCGCCTTCGACCCGGATTGACGGGTACTGAGCCTGCATGGTCTCCAGCAGCCGCCAGTGGGTGGTCGCGCGACGACCGTCCAGCAAGCCGCTCTGGGCCAGCAGCATCGCACCGCCGCAAATGGAGGCGATCCGCCGCGCATGGGGGGCGGCGAGATGCAGCCAGTCCACCACGGCGAGGCTCTCCTGCTCGTTCACCCCGCGACCGGTAATGATGATGGTATCCAGCGGCTCACGGGGATCCAGGTCCGGCAGGCGATAGTCCGCCAGCAGATTGAGGCCGGACTGGCCGTGGATCACCTGGTGCGGTTGGGTGGTCGCAATGATGATGCGATAGCAGGGCTTCGCCAGTCCTTCCGGGTGCAGCCGGTTGGCCTGCATCAGAATGTCGGCGATACCGGCGGCTTCAAACAGCATGCCGCCGTCAGGAACAATAATCAGGATCTTCTTCATGTCCTGAAAAGTACCTTTATTACAAAATAAGTCAAGTGCGCCCGCACTTCACGTTTCTGGCAAAGCAAAGCGATTTAAGTTGTTTGTGATTTCAGATGTTATCCCCGATCGTCAGGGCACTGTCTCTGGCGAAACGGCGTCTGAAGGAATGGGTAAACGAAGCTCCCTCTATTTACATCCGCAACAACGCAATCAAATCCACCATCTCGCATCGGGATTTCTGTGGCGAAGCGAACTGCCCACCTGGCTGTTGATCGTGACGATTTATGCGGGCTGGTTTGCCACGCTGGCGTTCTGGCAAACGCTCGGCCTGCTGCCCGCCACGCTGCTGCTGACAGGGTTTACCGCCTGGTACATGTCCCTGCAGCATGAACTGATCCACGGACACCCCACGCGTTTTGCCTGGCTTAACCAGCTGTTTGGCACGCTCCCGCTGGCGGTGTGGTATCCGTATGGCCTGTACCGGGATTCTCATCTGGCCCACCACCGGCACGATAGCCTGACCCATCCGGTGGATGATCCGGAGTCGTACTATTTTACCAAGGAGAGCTGGGCGCGCTTTTCCCCCTGGCAGAAGCATGCGATCCGCGCCCGAAACACCTTTGCCGGACGGCTGCTGCTGGCGCCGCTGCTGGATATTCTGCAGACGCTGGGCAGCGCCGTCGCGGCGTTTCGTTATCTACAGCTTCGGGCGATGACGATGTGGCTGGTTCACATCACGCTGCTGGCGGCACTCTTCGCCTGGATGACGCACGTCGGTTTTTCCCCCGTCTGGTTTGTGCTGGCGGTCAGTTATCCGGCGCTGGCGCTGACCAAGGTCCGATCGTTTTACGAACACCGTGCGGCCGATGACCCGTTCGCGCGCTCCGTCATCAACGAGGCCGGGCTGTTCTGGCGGATGCTGTTTTTAAATCTCAACTACCATTCAGTACACCATGATTTACCTGGCGTCCCCTGGTACGCGCTGAAGCGTATCTACCAGCAGAACCGGGAGGCGTACCGGGAGCGAAACCACGGTTTTCTCGTCAGGGGCTATGGCGAATGGTTACGTCAGTTCTGGGCCGCGCCCGTCGATGTCACCGTTCATCCCGGAGCTCAACAAGGGGAGAAGTATGAGTAACCTGCTGGCGTTTCCCATGTACGCGGTAGATCGCGCTGACACCCGCGCGCTCAGGCGGACGGTAAAAGGTTTGCTGGCCGCGCGCGGTGTGCCCGTCGAGGGTGACCCGGACTGGCCGGAGTCTGAACTGCTGACGCACTGGCAACAGCCCGGGCTTATTCTCAGCCAGACCTGTGGTTATCCGCTGGTCACGCGGCTCCCTGACGTGCAGGTGGTTGGCTGTTTTCACTACACGGCACCCGGTTGTGAAGGGTATCAGTACCGCAGCGTGCTGGCGGTGCGTGCGGAGGATCGGCATCTCTCGCTGGCTGATTTTCGCGGACGCCGGGCGGTCTGTAATTCGGCCGACTCGCAGTCCGGCTATCATGCGCTGCGAAAAAAAGTGGCTCCCCTGGTGAAGGACGGCCCGTTTTTCGCGCAAACGTCCTTTAGCGGCAGCCATCGCCAGTCGCTGATTGAGGTCAAACGCGGGGCAGGGGATATCGCGGCCATCGACTGCGTTACCTGGGCATTGCTCCAGCATCACGAGCCGGAACGGCTTGCGGGGCTGGCGGTCATTGACCGCACCCCCCTGACGCCTGGGTTGCCGCTCATCACCTCGCATCACACCTCGCCTGAAACCCTGAACGCCATTCGCGATGCGCTCCACGCGCTGGTGAGTTCACCAGCACACCGGGCCGTTTGCGACGCGGTGTTGATCGGCGGTTTTAGCGTGGTGACGCGTCAGGCTTACGCCGTACTGTCCGACTGAAAAATCCCCTGCGCGTCGTTAAAGCAGCGCAGCGCCAGCGAGGAGACGGGTTTCTGTCGGCGCATAATCAGGCCGACAGGGGCCTCGATATCCGCGTCGGCAATCGGGACTATCCTGAAATGGCTGTTCAACTCTTCCAGCCCGTTGTTCAGCGGCATCACGGCACAGCACACGCCGCTCTGAACCGCCTGAATGATCTGGTACGTGGAGTCGCTTTCAAACACCGACGTCGGTTCGATGCCGGCAGACTGGAAGCTGGCCTCCATATGCGCCCGGTAGTGCATCCCCTTCGTCAGAAACCCCAGCGGAAACGCCGTCAGATCGGGCCAGGTCAGTCTCTCCTGGCTTAACCGGAAATGGCGGGTGTCGTGCAGCAGGCCCATCTTCGTTTTGGGCAACTGGATAATGTCGAACAGGCTGGTGTCGATGCTGTTCAGGTAGCAAATCCCCAGTTCGAGCTGGTTGCGGCTGACGCCATCGGCAATCTGCGCCGAGGACATGGAATAGAGGCTGTAGGTCAGCTCCGGGTATTTTTGCGTCAGCAGGCGAATGAAGATCATCGGATCCACGCTCGCCAGCGGCACCATCCCCAGGCGTAATTCACCCACCACCTGGCCTTTGCACAGCGACGCTTCCGCCTGTAACCCGTCGTGCGCCGCCAGCAGCGCGCGAGCCCACGCGAGAATGCGTTCCCCCTCCGGCGTAAACCCTTCAAAGCGCTGTCCGCGCACAATCAGCACCAGCCCCAGCTCCTCCTCCAGGTTGCGGATACGCATGGAGAGGGTCGGCTGGGTGATGTTGCACTGGGCGGCCGCTTTACCAAAGTGCCGGGTCTCGTCGAGTGCGATTAAATATTTTAACTGTTTAATATCCATCTTTTTCTCTGCGCGAACGGCGTTACAGCATGCGGATCTCTTTTGAGCGCAGGGTGATGCGAACCGGAACCGATTTATAAGACGGCGTACCGCTGTCCTTGTCCAGATAATTGAGCGGGACCAGTACGTTGGCCTCCGGGTAGTAGGCGCCGACAGAGCCCGGGGCGATGCTGTACGCCACCACGGTGATGTCTTCCAGACGCTGCACGCTGCCGGGCAGGGCGGTTTCGATATCCACCCGGTCGCCGTGTTCCAGCCCTGATTGCGCCATATCATCCTCGTTCATAAACAGCACGTCGCGGCGACCAAACACGCCACGATAGCGGTCGTCGAGGGCGTAAATGGTGGTGTTGTACTGGTCGTGACTGCGCAGGGTGATCAGGCGCAGAACGTGCTCACCCTCACCGCTGGCGTTCTCGTGAACACCGTCGAATACCGAGAACATCGCTTTTCCCGTCGCCGTTGGCCAGATACGTTGCGTTGGCGGCAGCGGCATCCGAAAACCGCCGGGAACGCGGATCCGCGCGTTATAGTGCTCAAAGCCTGGAATGGTCTGCTCGATCAGATCGCGGATGCGGTCGTAATCCTCAACCAGCGTCATCCAGTCCACGCGCGTGGCCGGCAGGGTCGCTTTCGCCATACCGGCGACGATAGCCGGTTCAGACCGGAGCAACGGTGAGGCGGGTTTCAGCTTGCCGGAAGAGGCATGCACCATCGACATCGAGTCTTCAACGGTGATGGACTGACGGCCGGTTGCCTGCATATCCAGCTCGGTACGACCCAGACAAGGCAGGATAAACGTCTCTTTACCCACCAGCAGATGCGTACGGTTCAGCTTGGTGCCGATGTGGACGCTCAGATCCAGAGTGCCCATCGCCGGAAAACCGCGTTCATGGTCGGGCATCGCCACCGCAAAATTACCGCCGAGGCAGATAAGCGCTTTTGCCCTGCCGTCGATCATCGCCTGCGTCGCCTGCACCGCGTCATGCCCATGGTGAGATGGCGGCTCAAAACCGAACACCTCCTTCAGACGGTTCAGGAAGGCCGGTGTGGGCTTCTCGCTAATCCCGACGGTGCGGTTTCCCTGCACGTTTGAATGGCCGCGCAGCGGGCATATTCCCGCGCCGGGTTTGCCAATATTGCCGCGCAGCAGCAGCACGTCAGCGATCAGGCGGACATTGGCCGTCCCTTTATTGTGCTGGGTAATCCCCATCCCGTAGGTAATGATGGTGGCATTCGATTTCGCATAGGCCCCGGCGACCTTTTTGAGCGCTGCCTGGCTCAGACCCGACTCGCGCTCAATATCCTCCCAGCGGGTTTGTGCGATATCCGCGGCAAACGCCTCAAAGCCCTGGGTGTGTTCCGCAATAAAGGCATGGTCGAGCACGCCGCCGCGTTCGGCCTCCATTTCCAGCAGATGTTTGGCAAGACCTTTCAGCGCGGCGGCATCGCCCCCGGCCTTCACCTGGAAATAGGTTGAAGCGATATCCGTGGAGCCGTAGGTCGCCATTTCAATCACGCTCTGCGGATCCGCAAAACGTTCCAGCGCGCGCTCGCGTAACGGGTTAAAAACGATGATTGGCACATTGCGCCGGGACAGCTCATGAAGGGTGCCCATCATGCGCGGATGGTTGGTGCCGGGGTTATGGCCGATGGAGATCACCAGTTCAGTCTTGTCGAAATCGTCCAGCGAGACGGTGCCTTTGCCGATGCCAATCGAACGTGGCAAACCGACGCTGGTGGCTTCATGACACATATTCGAGCAGTCGGGGAAGTTATTGGTGCCGTATTCCCGGGCAAACAGCTGGAACAGATACGCCGCTTCGTTCGACGCCCGTCCGGAGGTATAGAACTCAACCTGGTCCGGGTCGAGCCCGCGCATCACCTCGCCAATGCGTTGAAACGCCTCGTCCCATTCCACAGGCCTGAAGGTGTCGCTTTCCCTGTCATAGCGCAGGGGATGCGTCAGCCGACCGTATCCTTCCAGTTCAAAGTCCGATTTTGCCAGCAGCGAGGTGACGCTGTTTTCGGCCAGAAACGCCGGGGTCACGCGTTTGGTGGTCGCTTCCCAGGTCACTGCTTTGGCACCGTTCTCACAAAACTGGAACGTTGATTTGTGTTCTTTATCAGGCCACGCGCAGCCCGGGCAGTCAAAACCGTCAGGTTGATTGGTGCGCAGCAGCGTCGCCGGGGCATCAAAGGTATCCATTTGGGTACGTACCGCGATGGCAGTGGCCTTCAACGCGCCCCAGCCTCCGGCAGGACCCGCATAATGTCTGATACCGGGTACAGAGCGTCTTTTCTTGTTCATACCAACTCCTGATCTGTTCAGTCTTACAACGGCGGCATCACGAAAACCACTGAAATGGCAATAAGTAACAGCAATGACGCCCGGCTCACGCAGGTGAGGCGGCACTGCAAAATGACTTATCTAAAATGTTATTTAATTCAGTGGATTATCTGACGTGTTGCTTAAAGATTTAAAGAAATTATAACGAAATTTTATCATTTTAATAATAAATCTTATCTATCAAGCGGTAGGTGCGATAAATGGCAACGAGCACGGCGGATGTAGCATCATTAAAATTTCGAATGAAACAGATGAGGGTAGGGAAAAGCCATTCATCACGCCCGGCCTGGGATGAAGCGCATTTTTCACTGGAGATAAAGCCGGAAAGGTTTACTCGGGCTTAATGATTAATGGATATAATTTATGTCTAAGTGGTGAATTATCACAACATGAAATATAACTTATTTTGAGCTGTGAAATTAACGCCGCGCAGCATAAAGGAAATGTCTGAATGGCGATCGCGAATGGCGTTAAATATTAAAGATGCCCTGTTAGTGCAACAAATAATTCATCGTCGATATATTTTTCTGACATCACGAATACGGGAATTCTACTAATTATGGTAGTGGCGATAATAGCCGTATTGGGTTAATGAAACTGGTTCTCTTTTGGTGTTTTTCCTTTTTAAAACAGTGTATTAGAATGAGCGTTGGTGGGGAAATAAGCGCATGTAAGACATTTCACGCCATTTGATCAGATTAATCCTATAATTTTCCGACTGCTTCATTAACCACCACTTCCGTGGCGGTAAATATTGAATTGATGCGAAGCTCATGTAAACTTGTTTACCGTTTGTCAAAATATGTCAGGAAGACACAGGGCCTTATTCTGAAGGGCTCGTGCGGTAGCTATGCCCGTAAACCAGTAACGCCCCGAAATTATCCTGGCTATTTTAACAATAGCACTTAAGTCAAACTCCATCCCCTTTTCTCCATCATCGAAATATCGCTACGGAAAAGCATATGAAAATGCGCGTACTGTTTTCACTTCTGTTTGTAATGGCGGTGGCGGGCTGTAAAGCGCCGCAGAAACCTGTGATCAATGACGATACGATCGAGACCAGCCAGGTCAACGGCGTGACCTTAACCCACCGTCATGCGGTGACGCCGCCGACGGAGTTCACGCCGGTCAACGCACCGTATCGTGCCATGTATCCGGCCTCCCTGATGAGCCGTCCTGACTTTGGCGGCAAGGTTATCCGCACGCTCGATACCGGAAAAACGTACGTGGTGCTGGGGCAGGTTGAACACTACTGGATGGCGCTTGCCGATGAAGGTAACGATCAGCTGATTGGTTACGTCCCGATGCGTGCCGTGATTAAAGCCGATCAGTATGAAGCTGCCGTGCGTAAACAGGCCATTCGTCCTAAGGTGCGTAAAAAAGCGACCTGTGTTGATGTCGATGGTAACAGCAAAGCCTGCAAAGACAGCGCTAACGGTACCTGGATCCTGAACTAACGGCGTCATGAGCGCATTTTTATGAATAATAAAAATTTTCATACGCTGTGGTTACTCTTTTACGCGGTGGTTTTCGCCCTTGTCAGTGGTTGTACGTCGTCTTCACACAGCGACCCTTCCCGCTACAATCTGCAGTTTCAGGCCCATCCACAAATCAATGAATCTGCGCCGCTTAAGGTTCGGGTGTTGTTGCTGAAATCCGATGCGGATTTTATGTCCAGCGACTTCTACTCCCTGCAAAACAACGCGTCAGCCACGCTTGGCGCGAATTTGCTGAACAGCGATGTTTTCTTCCTGATGCCGGGACAACTGTCTAAAACCCTCAGCGGGCAAAGCTCTCCGGAGGCCCGCTACATCGGTGTGATGGCGGAATATCAGATGCTGGATGGCAAAAAATGGCGCGTTTCACTCCCTCTGCCTGTGCCTGGCGAAAATCATATCTACCAGTTCTGGAAATGGTCCGCAGATGAGCTTCAGGCCAACGTCTTTCTCGACGTGAACGGCATTCGGGTCATCAGCCAGTAACGCGCTTCATAACAGGAAACACATCATCATGACCAAAGCAGAAAAGGTCGTCTGGACCGAAGGCATGTTCCTGCGTCCACACCATTTTCAGCGGACTGAAAGTTATCTGCTCAACCATGTTCGTGAATGGGGTGCGCTGCAGCGTTCTTATCTGTGGGGCTTTCTCGACGTTGAACTGGATGAAGCGATGCTTCGCCAGGGATGCATTGCCCTGAGCTACTGCAGCGGGTTGTTGCCGGACGGCACCTTCTTCCAGGTGCGTAACGGGCGCAACGGTCCTGTGCCGCTGAAAATTCCTGACAACCTCACCAATGAAAAGGTGGTGCTCGCGCTGCCGGTTCGTCGTGGCGAGAAAGAAGAGGTGATTTTTAGCGAAGAGCCAGCCTCACTGGCGCGCTTTATCGCGTTCGAGCAAGAGGTGGAAGACGATAACGCCATGTCGGTGGGGGATGCCACCGTCCAGTTTGGCCGCCTGCGTCTGACCCTGATGCTGGAAAAAGATCTCACCGCTGAATGGACCGCCATCGGCGTGGCGTTTGTGGCTGAGAAACGTAACGACAACCACGTGCGGCTCGATAACAGCTACATCCCGCCGATGCTGAACGCCAACAACAGCCCGCAGATCTACAGCATGATTAACGATCTGCACGGCTTGCTGGTGCAGCGCAGCCAGCAGATTGGCGGTCGTCTGCGCCAGCCCGGCCGCTTCAACACCTCTGAAATGATCGAGTTTACGCTGCTGTCGCTGGTTAACCGTCATCTGGGTGAGGTGTCTCATTTAAAAACCCTCCCGCTGGTGCACCCGGAAACGCTGTGGCGCAGCTGGCTGCCGTTTGCCACCGAGCTCACCACCTGGACTTCGCAACGCACCGCGGAAAGCGTGCTGCCGATTTACGATCATGACGATCTGGCAAACTGCTTCAGCAAACTGATGCTGATGCTGCGTCAGGGACTGTCGCTGGTGATGGAAGACCACGCGATCCAGCTGCCGCTTAACGAGCGCTCTCATGGCCTGAACATCGCCACGGTGCCTGAAACCAGCATGGTGCGTGAGTTTGGCTTCGTGCTGGCGGTAAAAGCCAACGTGCCAGGCGAACACCTGCAAACCCATTTCCCGGCCCAGATGAAGATCGCACCAGTCTCAAAAATCCGCGATCTGGTCCAGCTGCAGCTGCCGGGCATAATGCTGCGCGCCATGCCGGTCGCGCCGCCGCAGATCCCGTGGCATGCCGGCTACAGCTACTTCGAGCTCGAGAAGGGCAGCGAGCTGTGGCACGAGATGGATAAGTCCGGCGCATTCGCCCTGCATCTTGCAGGGGAGTTCCCGGGGCTGGATATGGAGTTTTGGGCCATCCGTAGCCCGACAGAATAATAAAGCGAGCGCTTAATATGCAGGAACGACAGGACACCGGCAGTGATGCCGCGTTTACCGGAGCCAGTAGCAACAATCAGCTGGTGGCGGCCGCCAACCCGCTGCTTAATGCGATCCCGCAGATCCGTCATTCGGTGTCGCATGACGATCAGGTGGCGTTGCGCCAGCGTCTGATCGATGAGATTCGCCGTTTCGAAGTCCGCTGCCAGCAGGCGGGGCTGCCCTACGAAGTGATCGTCGGGGCGCGTTACTGCCTGTGCACAGCGCTCGATGAGGCCGCCGCGCTTACCCCCTGGGGCAGCAGCGGCGTCTGGTCAAGCAATGGGCTGCTGGTGACGTTCCATAACGAAACGTGGGGCGGCGAGAAGTTCTTCCAACTGCTGGCGCGCCTGTCGCAAAACCCGCGCGAGCATATCCTGCTGCTGGAGATGATCAACTACTGTCTGCTGCTTGGCTTCGAAGGACGTTACCGGGTGCTGGACAATGGCCGCACCCAGCTTGACACCATCAAGCAGCGTCTGTGGCAGATGATCCGCGGCGTGCGCGGCAGCTACCCGCCGCCGCTCTCGCCCCATCCGGAAGATCGCCCGGTGCTGCGTAAACTGTGGCGGCCGATGGTGCCCCTGTGGGCCTGCGTGGCGCTGGCCGGGTTTATCGCCTGCCTGTTCTACATCATTCTCAACTGGCGTCTTGGCGACAACACCAACCCGGTGCTGGCGAAGATTTACCAGTCCCAGCTGCCGGAAACCACCATCCAGCAACCGGCACGCCAGATGCCCGCGGTGCTCAATCTGCGTGGTTTCCTGAAGCCGGAAATCGAGGCGGGTCTGGTGGCGGTGAAGGACGAAGCGGACCGCAGCGTCGTTATCCTGAAGGGTGATGGTCTGTTTGCCTCCGCCTCGACCGTCGTGCGCGACCGCTATGAACCGGTCATCAACCGCATTGCACAGGCGATGAATAACGTCAGCGGCAAAATTCTGGTGGTGGGCTACAGCGACAACGTGCCGATTCGCAGCGCGCGCTTTGCCTCTAACTATGAACTTTCTCTGGAACGTGCCCGCTCGGTACAAAAAATGCTGCAGGGAAGCCTCTCTCAGCCTGCCCGCGTGAAAGCGGAAGGGCGGGGCGAGATTAACCCGGTAGCGCCGAACACGACGCCAGAAAACCGTGCCCGTAACCGCCGTGTGGAAATTACTCTGCTGGTGTCGCCTGAAAATACGCAGGCTGAGCTGAACGGATTGCCGCAAGGAAACTAAGGATGCTGACTACACTTCTTTCCATTTTGACCAACCGCATTCTGTGGAGCTTCCTCGGCGTAACGGCGCTTGCGGCGGTGATCTGGATGATTGGTCCCCTGTTGTCCATCGTGGACACCCGACCGCTTGAATCTGAGCAGAACCGTATTATCAGCATCGCCGTGGTCTATCTGCTCTGGGCGCAGGGCCACATTCTGCCGCGGCTGTACAATGCCTGGCTGAACCGCAAGCTGATGGACAAGCTCAATGAGAACACCACCAGCCCGGAAGCGGCGGATCCGCAGAAACGGCTGAACAACGAGGAGCAGATCCTCGCCAGCCGCTTTGATGAAGCCGCGCAGATGCTGAAAAAAGCGCACTTCAGCAAAGCGGGACAGGGTGCCCAGTGGACGCAGCGCTTCAGCACGCAATATCTCTATCAGCTGCCGTGGTACGTCATTATCGGCGCGCCAGGTTCGGGGAAAACCACGGCGCTGGTGAATTCCGGCCTGCAGTTCCCGCTGGCCGACCGGTTCGGTAAGACCGCGCTGCGGGGCATTGGCGGTACGCGTAACTGCGACTGGTGGTTCACCAACGAGGCGGTACTGCTGGACACGGCGGGTCGCTACACCACGCAGGAGAGTGAGCAGGTGCAGGACGCCGGCGAATGGCTGCAGTTCATGGGGCTACTGCGCAAGTATCGCCGCCGCCAGCCGATCAACGGCGTCATCATTACCATCAGCATTTCTGACCTGCTCACCCAGTCTGCCGAGGCGTCCCGTCAGCAGGCGGTGAACCTGCGTCAGCGTCTGTCTGAACTGCATGAACAGCTGGGCATTCGCTTCCCGGTCTACGTGATGGTAACCAAGGCCGACCTGCTTAAAGGCTTCCGCGCCTGGTTTGCCGACTACGACAAAGCGCAGCGCGACCAGATCTGGGGCTTTACCCTGCCATGGGAGCAGACTAAACACGCCGATTTCGACCTGATGGGCAACTTCCACCAGGAGTTTTCGCTTTTACAGCAGCGCCTGGATGCCGGGCTGCCGGAAACCATGCTCAAAGAGCATGACGCTAAAACCCGTGCCGAAGCGTATCTCTTCCCGCAGGAGTTCGCTGCCCTGCGTCCGCTGCTGGCGGATTACCTGAGCACGGTCTTCGCCCGCTCCAACTTTGAAACCGAGTTCTCCCCACGCGGGATTTACTTCGCCAGCGGTACTCAGGAAGGGATGCCGTTCGACCGGGTGATGGGCGAACTGAACCGTGCGCTGTCGCTGCCGGAAGGGGATGAGTCAGCACACTGGGATTCGGTCAGCAAAGAAGCGCCTATTCCGGGCGCAAAAGGCCAGAGTTTCTTCATTAAAAACCTGCTGCAAAACGTCATTTTCCAGGAAGCCGGCATCGCCGGTGAAAACCGCTGGTGGGAACTGCGCAACCGGGCGGTGATCTGGTCTGGCTACGCGGCGCTGCTGGCCCTGCTGGTGATCCTGGGTGGCCTGTGGCTGACCAGCTATGCCAAAAACAAGGCTTATCTGGACGAGGTGGATGCGAAAGTACCCCTACTGGACCAGCAGAGCAAAGCGTTGCAGAACCAGCCTCAGCGCGATCTGTTCGATTTGCTGCCGCTGCTGAACGGGCTGGTAGATCTGCCGAAAAGCGACGCCTTTGACGTCAACGACCCGCCGGTCTCCCGCCGTATGGGGCTTTACCGTGGGGATGACGTCAGCGACGCCGCCCAGTCGCTGTACCAGAAAGCGCTGGATCAGATGCTGTTGCCTGCCGTCGCCATGCACATCACCACCTGGCTTCGTAACGACAACGGCAGCGATGTGGAATACAGCTATGAAGCGCTGAAGGCTTATCAGATGCTCTACCAGCCGAAGCACTATGACGGTAAATTCCTGCACTCGTGGGTGATGCTCAACCTGCAGCGTAACCTGCCGCAGAACGTGACGAAGGCGCAGCTGCAGCAGCTTGAATGGCACCTGACGCAGCTGCTGGAGCCGAAAATTCAGGCCTCCCCGTACGCGCAGGACGAGTCCCTGGTGGCGCGCGAAAGAGCGATGATCAACCAGCAGCCGCTTTCCACGCGCGTGTACGGTCGTCTCAAGCGCCTGCTGGAGCATGATGAAAACCTTAAACCGGTCTCCCTTTCCGACCTGGGCGGACCGCAGAGCGAGCTGGTCTTTTCCCGCAAAAGCGGTAAGCCGGTGAGTGAAGGTGTGCCGGGCCTCTATACGCCGGACGGCTACTGGAAAAGCTTTAACAGCCAGATTGACAGCGTCACCACGGCACTGCACGAGGACGACGCCTGGGTGCTGGGGGCCAGCACCGCGCAGGAGGATAAACAGCAGATCGATAACGCCGTGCGCCAGCTCTACATGCGCGACTTTATCGCTAACTGGGATAGCTTTCTTGCCGACATTCAGCTGAATAACAGCGCCGATCTTTCCCAGCGCATCAACACCGCGCGCCTGCTCTCGGGCGCAAACTCGCCGCTGCGCCGTCTGGTGCAGAACCTGAGCCAGGTACTGACGCTGTCGCGTAATGCACCGACGCCGGAAGAGGCGGGTAAAGCACAGGAGCAAAGCAACCGGGCGACCCGCACCCTGGAAGCGCTGTTCAGCAATAATGACAATGCCCCGACGCAGGCTGCGGTGGTTACCCAGGCGCCGGAGCAGCTGGTGACCGACCACTATGCGCCGATGATTGAGCTGGCCCAGCCGCTGGAGAAGGGCGGGAAAACCATCGTCTTTGATGATTTTCTCAAGCAGGTGGATGAGCTGTATCGTTACCTGACCGCCGTACAGGACGCCGCCAACAGCGGCATGCCGGCCCCGGGTGGCGAGGCGATAAGCCGCCTGCAGGCCAGCGCCGGTCGTCTGCCGGGCGGGCTGCAAACCATGTTCAGCAATATGGCGGTAGGCGCCAGCAGCGACACTCAGCGCCGTGACCTGGAAAACGTGCGTAAGCGAATCAGCGTTGAGGTGGGTGGTTTCTGCCGTCAGGCCATTGCCGGTCGCTACCCGCTGGTGCGCAGCGCCAGCACCGAGGTGACCCCTGACGATCTGGCGCGCATGTTTGCGCCGGGCACCGGACTGATGGACGCCTTCTTCCGCGACAACCTGACCAACAAGGTAGACACCACCCAGGCGAACTGGCGCTTTATGCCGGGCATCGACGGTAAAACGCTGCCGGGCAGCGAAGGGCTGCTGAGACCGTTCCAGCAGGCCCAGTCTATTCGCGATGCCTTCTTTGCTAACGGGGCAACCACGCCGTCCTTCAAGGTGACGGTACGCACCGTGCGAATGGATAACACCATTCTGAACCTGACCCTGGACGTTGACGGCCAGCTGCTGCGCTACAGCCATGGCCCGCAGGCCGTGCAGATCATGAACTGGCCGGGGCCGGGCGGTACCAACCAGGTGCGTATGCAGCTGGGCCTGGCGAACGGCAGCACGGCAACGCTGGTGACCAACGGCGCCTGGGCACTGAACCGCTTCTTCGATAAAGCGAGCACCAGCCCGGGGGCGGGGAGCCTGAGCCGTCAGGCCACCTTCAACGTTGACGGACATCAGGTTACGCTGGAGTTTGCGCCAAACAGCATTCGCAACCCGTTCCAGCTTCCTCGTTTCTCATGCCCATAACCGCAAGGACAGCCGTATGACGAATACCCCTGCGATGAACCGCTACAGCTGGTATGGCAAATTACCCAGCGCCGGAGATTTTTTGCAGCGCCGCTTTCCTGACACCTTACAGCGCCAGTGGTCGCACTGGTTTCAGGTCGGTCTGCTGGCCTGGCAACAGGAAGAGCAGCGCAGCGGCGAGCGCCAGTTTCACAAAGCCCCGGTCTGGAATTTTGTTGTACCGCCGATGCTGGGCAGCCAGATGATCCAGATGGGCTGTCTGCTGCCCGGCCGCGACAGCGTTGGCCGCCAGTACCCGGTGTGCCTGCAGCTGAGCTTCGCCCCGTCTGAATGGTCGACCAGCCTGCTCAGCCAGGCTGAGAGCTGGTACCAGCAGATTGGGCGCCTGGGTCTGCACGCGGTGCGCAACAGTTTTTCCGCCTCGCAGCTGGATGAAATGCTGATGACCATTCCGGCGCCGCAGCCCGTCGAGCCGCAAAAGCGTTCCGACATCCTTGACGTGATCGGTTATGACGAGGATGGTCAGAACACCCTGGGCTGGCCACAGGCGGCAGAATGTTTTGATCCCCTTCGGCAGACCAGCTACTGGTGGACCAACCGCTGCGACGGTTACCCGCTGTACACCCACGTTCACAGCGGTAACTTTACCGGGCAGCTTTTCACCCTGCTGTTCGATCCGGCAGGGGGGGCCCGCCCGGGCCGTCACGGTCTCTATCCGCCCATGTTTGAATAAGCAGGGATCTTATGAATATCGAAGAATTTCTCGCGCCAATAAGCCCCGACAAGCCCTGCGGCGAAAACCTGGAGTACGACGCTGATTTTCAGAGCATGAACCAGGCAAGCCTCGGGAAAGCGGAACAGCAGTTTGGCGACACCATTATCCCGGCAGAGCCAGCGGACTGGAACACGGTGGAAAAATTCGCCACCAGCCTGCTGACCCGCACCAAAGATCTTCGCGTGCTGCTGGCGTTAACCCATGCCTGGACACGCCGTCGCGGGCTGGCCGGCTACGCAGACGGATTACTGCTGGTGCAGGAGGCGATCACCCGTTACTGGGAGCCGCTCTATCCGCTGCTGGAAGAGTATGGCGAAACCGATCCGTTTTACCGCATTAACGCCCTGGCGGGGCTGAGCGACAAGTCTGAACTCACCGTCGCGGTGCGAAACGCCTCGCTGCTGCGTTCAAACGGCGATGAAATTTCGCTACGTGATGCCCAGGCGCTGCTGGACGGCAGTAAGACGGAGTGTCCGGACTATCCCGGTGGCCGTCCAAGGCTGATTGACGAGCTCTCCCGCGGCGACCAGCCAGGAACCGCAGCGGTTATCGTCATTAACGAACGGCTGCTGGCGATCCGCGAGCTGCTCACCGGCTATCTCGGCGAGAGCGGAGTGCCGGAGATGGAGCAGTTGCTGAAAACCGTGGGGCTGGTGGCCAGCGCCTGTCAGGTGACCGACATCAGCAAGCTGCTGCCAAACCGTGAGGCGCAGGCTGAACAGCCCGCCGCCTCGCAGCCGATGGCCGCGCAGCCTGTCCAGCAGGTCACCGACTGGCGCAGCGTGCAGGTCACCAGCCGCGCCGATGCCCAGCTGATGCTGGAAAAAGCGAAGCAGTATTTTGCACAGTACGAACCGAGCCACCCCGCACCGCTGATGATTGAACGGGTGCAGCGGCTGTCAGAACTTAACTTTATGGACATTATTCGCGACCTGGCGCCAGACGGCGTTAACCAACTGGAAAACATCTTTGGACGCCGCGAATAACGCGTCCAGGCATTATGACGACAGGCATGGAGCCTGCCGTTTCACCTTCACCGCGCATCTTTGATGGAGAACATCATGGCAATGAGTAACAGTGGGCAGAAATTCATCGCACGTAACCGTGCCCCCCGCGTGCAGATCGAGTACGACGTAGAGATCTACGGTGCAGAACGTAAAATTCAGCTGCCGTTCGTGATGGGCGTTATGGCCGATCTGGTCGGCAAACCGGTGGAAAACCTGCCGGCCGTGGATGAGCGCAAATTCCTCGAAATTGACATCGATAACTTTGACGAACGCATGAAGGCGCTGAAGCCGCGCGTGGCGTTCCAGGTGGACAACACCCTGACCGGCGAAGGTAAGCTCAACGTCGATCTGACCTTCGACAGCATGGACGACTTCCTGCCGGATGCGGTGGCCCGCAAGGTCGAGCCGCTGAACAAGCTGCTGGAAGCGCGTACTCAACTCTCCAACCTGCTGACCTATATGGACGGCAAAAACGGTGCGGAAGAGCTGATCGCTAAAATTCTGCAGGATCCGACACTGCTCAAATCCCTGAGCCAGTTGCCGAAAAATGACGAAAGCGCGAAAGGTAGCGAGGAATAATCGATGAGCAACCAGACTCAACAACATGAGCAGCAGACGGGTCAGGCGTTCAGCCAGGATGAATTCAGCGCGCTGCTGAACAAAGAGTTCCGCCCGAAAACCGACCAGGCGCGTTCCGCCGTAGAAAGCGCGGTCAAAACCCTGGCGCAACAGGCGCTGGAAAATACCGTCACCTTCTCAAACGATACTTACCGCACCATTCAGAACCTGATTGCGGGTATCGATGAGCAGCTGTCACAGCAGGTAAACCAGATTATTCACCACGAAGAGTTTCAGAAGCTGGAGAGCGCCTGGCGCGGTCTGAGCTACCTGGTGAACAACACTGAAACCGACGAGATGCTGAAGATCCGCTTTATGAGCATCTCCAAGCAGGAGCTGGGCCGTACCCTGAAACGCTACAAAGGCGTAGGCTGGGACCAGAGCCCAATCTTCAAGAAAATCTACGAGCAGGAGTACGGTCAGTTTGGTGGTGAGCCGTTTGGCTGCATCGTCGGCGACTACTACTTCGACCACAGCCCGCAGGACGTTGAACTGCTGGGTGAAATGGCGCGCATCGGTTCGGCGGCCCACTGTCCGTTCATCACCGGTACCGCACCGGGCGTGATGCAGATGGAGTCCTGGCAGGAGCTGGCCAACCCGCGCGATCTGACCAAAATCTTCCAGAACACCGAGTACGCCGCCTGGCGTTCACTGCGTGAATCTGAAGATGCCCGCTATCTGGGCCTGGTGATGCCGCGCTTCCTGTCGCGCCTGCCATACGGGATTCGCACTAACCCGGTCGACAGCTTTGACTTTGAAGAGCAGACCGACGGCGCGAACCACAACAGCTACGCGTGGGCGAACGCCGCGTATGCCATGGCGGCCAACATCAACCGCTCCTTCAAAGAGTACGGCTGGTGCACCTCGATTCGCGGCGTGGAGTCCGGCGGGGCGGTGGAAAACCTGCCGTGCCACACCTTCCCGAGCGACGACGGCGGCGTGGACATGAAATGTCCAACCGAGATCGCCATCAGCGACCGTCGTGAAGCCGAGCTGGCGAAAAACGGCTTTATGCCGCTGGTTCACCGCAAAAACTCCGACTTCGCTGCCTTCATCGGCGCGCAGTCTCTGCAAAAACCGGCGGAGTACCATGACCCGGATGCAACCGCTAACGCGCGCCTGGCGTCTCGTCTGCCATACCTGTTCGCCTGCTGCCGTTTTGCTCACTACCTGAAATGCATCGTGCGTGACAAAATCGGCTCCTTCCGCGAGCGCGAGGAGATGGAACGCTGGCTGAACGACTGGGTAATGAACTACGTGGACGGTGACCCGGCGAACTCCTCCCAGGAAACCAAATCCCGCAAACCGCTGGCGGCTGCGGAAGTGCAGGTGCAGGAGATTGAAGACAACCCGGGCTACTACGCCGCGAAGTTCTTCCTGCGTCCACACTACCAGCTGGAGGGGCTGACTGTGTCCCTGCGTCTGGTGTCAAAACTGCCGTCGCTGAAGACGAAAGACGCGTGATAATGAGTGCCGGCCCTGGAGGGCCGGCAACATTTAGGTGAATACGAGATAGCTAATGAATTTGACTGTGAAAGCGTTAATACGAAAATTCATCAGCTATTTAACCGTTTATATATTGCTAATAATTTCGTTCATGCTGTTTGTGACGGTATCCGGCTACTATCTGTTTATCTTTGACTGGCCGGAAGATGTCCCGCGAATCGCAATGCATGGATTCTTATGTGCTGGACTTAATGCATTAGCGACAGGAATATACGTTGTCGCAGAGAAATGGAAAGAGAAACGTTAGGAACTCACGCTGGCTTATATTTTATATAGATAGTCCACTACGCGATCTTACTATGAATAAAATAACCCTGTTGACTATCGCTATGCTGTTCATCGCCCCTCTGGCTGAGGCACAAACGGAAAATTATCCTTGTCCTGACGCAACAGCATTACCGCAGGATGATACGTCAAATTTGCTTCGCGATCCGGGCTTATTAACGGGGTACGATTTGAATCTCAGTGCCGCGCGCTTCGCCAGTGCCTGGCTTTCAAAAACGAATGAACGTGAGCGCATTAAAGCGGATATGTATCTGTTAGGCGTGGTGGATGCATCAGAGGGGAAGGCATGGTGTAAAGGTCATCCCATTTTGCCCAATACGATTTATGAGTTTCTTTATTCTCGCTTTGCTCATTTATCTGAGCAGGAGGGCAAACGGCGGGCTTCCGAAATCATTACTGATGGAATGGGAGAATTAAGCCCCTGTCAGCATCGGACTGGTTTATAGAACGATCCATTGTTGAACCGGCTGGAATTGGATGGCTGATGCGCTGTGGGACCTATGGCAAAGGATATAAGGTGAAACATTTCTGTTTTTTCCTCGCGTTTATGACTTTTTATGTGTGTGCCGAAAATAACTATCCTGATTTTTATCAGAAGCAAACATACCGGCAGGTTTTAAAAGATTTAGTTCTGGCGCGCTGTCTTGCACAAGTGGCAGATAAAGGCAGCCAGTTTTCTGTTGATGCGGCCCGAAGTGCGAGTGCATTCATTGAGTGGATACCTTTTGATGCCGAAAATGGTACTGATAAAGTGAACGCACTTATTGGGAAATATAAAAATCAAGTTAATGGTTTTCATTCAGAGCGAAAACCCGATGTCAAAGGCGTAACCTTAAACTGTTTACGTCTTTATCATAGCGACGAACTGAACAAACTGGTTCCGCAAGTCATTATTGGCGATCCTGATCGTACCTGGATTCAGGATAACCCGCAGTAGTAAAAGACTTCACATTCTTTCCGTTCATTCAGGGGGAATGTAAGACTGTCAAATGACACGGGTCATTTGATATGAGGCAGAGGTAAAATATGGACGGTTTTATTCAGCCCCATGCTTTCCTGTTTGCCATATAAGTGCTTTTTCGAAAGCAATATTGTTCATCCACGAAGAGTAGATATTATGGCTATTGATATGTTTCTGAAGGTCGAGGGTGTTACTGGCGAATCTAAAGATTCTAACCACACCGGCTGGACTGATATTACCTCCTTCTCCTGGGGCGCTTCCCAGCCAGGTAATATGAGCGTTGGCGGTGGCGGCGGTGCCGGTAAAGTTAACTTTAACGATTTGCACGTTAACGCCCTGATCGACAAATCCACCACAGCAATCCTGAAACACTGCGCCAGCGGTAAACACCTGACCAAAGTTGAGCTGTCCGTCTGTAAAGCCGGTGGCCAGCAGGTGGAATACTCCCGCATCACCCTGGAAGATGTGCTGGTCACGTCTGTTCAGTACACCGGTGCAGACAACGGCGATACCGTTGGTGTGACCTATGCATTCCAGGCTGCGAAAGTGAAACAGCAGTACTGGGAGCAGACCACGTCTGGTGGTAAAGGTGCTGAAAGCAGCGCTGGCTGGAACATCAAAGAGAACAAAGAAGCCTAATAATAGTGGGCCCGAAAGGGCTCACTTTACCCTAAGCTTCTTATCAAGGAGAAACAAGATGTCTCACATGCGTCCTGCTTTTGGTGCCGCCTGGAACCGATTCAGAGAAGTGAACGTAAACGTAGTACAGGTTGGCAAGTTATTGGGTGGGAAAGTTCAGCATAATATTGATGCCGGTATTTTTAAAAATGCCTGCCCCATTCGTATGAGCTACGTTTTAAATTATTGTGGTATTCGGATTCCATCTAATAGTAAATATGCAACAGTGACCGGGAACGACAAAAAGCGATATATGTTCCGTGTCAAAGATATGATTGCATTTCTACCCACAGTACTGGGCAGTGCAGATATGTCAGTCTCTTCACCAACTCCTGCACAATTTGCAGGCAAGCAGGGCATTATCATCTTTACCGGACATGGCTGGTATGATGCAACCGGACATGTAACACTCTGGAATGGAAATATTTGCTCTGATGATTGTCATTTTCTTGGCTCTCCTGGCAATGGTTCATTTATTCCGACCAACGCAACATTCTGGAGCCTGAAATGAAACGTTTATTGCTGATTGTATTGGCCTTAAATACTTCTGCTGTTTATGCTCAAACACTTCCTGATGTGAGTGTTTTTTCTCAGCAACAAATTTTTGAAAACTGGGTGCAAAATCGATGCATCGGCAAGATTGCAGAGAGTAAAAGCCTGAAGGATGATGCAGAGGCCAGTGCCACTGCATGGCTCGAAGCAAGCGATCTGCCTGCTGAGAATTTTGAAAAAGCTGACAAGATGATTATTTCTTTGCTGAAAGAGAAAGTAGGCGGTACTGCACCGGGTCATTATCAGGTATTGAAATGTAGCTTAATCGCCAAAAGCGACGCGATTCGTCTGCTCAATGTCCAAAAATAGCGTTTCACAGATATTACCAGGATATTTGACTGCACCATATCGCGTTTTCAAGTCACCACTCGTAATGATGCTCAAGACGAGTGCAGATTCGTCAGTCTCGGTAGTAAATTATGGTGTATATGGACTGTTTACTATTGTTTCTTATTGTGGTCTTGTTTCTGATTGTTGTAATCATGGACCTATTCAGCTCTCGTTTTTTTAAAAAGCACGACAATGATTATAATCAGCTACTTTCAGACTACCGGCGCAAAGGATATGATCTGGATCTTGTGACAAACTACGCTTCATTTTTTGGTTCACTGGCTAATTACCAAAAAATAATCTGGTTTGTACGCCTTTATAAAGGCGTCAGAATGAAGTTTACCCATGAAAGGTTTGTGCAGGAAGAAGCTTATAAATACGTACAGTCATTACCGGACGAAAGAATTGGCTGGATGCTAAAGTTACATCGTCGTTATAAAATACAGGCGTTAATATTCACTCTGTGGCTGATTGTTGGATTATATTTTATAACCTTCATTAAATAGTTTTTGTATTCACTTTCTCAACGGATAACAATCATTAGGTGTCCCGACTGCCGGGGCTGGAGCGCTTGTTTACGGATTAATCATAGATGCTGCTGGCGCTGCTGGAGGTACGAAAGTAGATGGGTTTGTTGGCGAGAAGATCGGTATCTTAATATTCAGTGGAGAAAGAGATGATTGCTAATGATATTTTCTCCATTTTTGTGATGTCTCTTTTTGCTCTGTTCTTAATCCTGATGGTTACTTTTTATATTGATTATCGAAAGCACTCGGGTGAAGTTTCGGAAATATATAATGCATTAACGCAAGCCAGATTATTAAGGAAGGAAGATTATCAAGTTTGGGAAGGCTTGGGGTTCTGGGGTTTCGGTTTCCGTATCACAATTTTATCAAGGTTATTACGGGGAAAAAGTGTTAAGCTAACCGACTCTCGAAGACTTCAATCTCATGCATGTCATGATGTTTTGTCCGGCTTTGAACTCTCCTGGGTTTATTCATATGACAAGAAAATAAAATTCACGGCTGCTGTTTTTATACTGCTTTTAGTCATGGCAAGTGTTGGTAGTGTATAAACGTTTATTACTATGTGAATTTTTTTGTGTTAATCATGCCGGCGTAATTAAGTCATGTAATTTATTTTTTTTTCGGGGTAGGTGTACGAATCAATGCGCCTGATACTGCTTTCTTGTGTATTTTTAAGTTTGTTTGTTTCTTTGGTTTTATACGTTTATTTTTATCGGAAACACTCTCAGGAACTTTCAAAAGCATTTCATCTTCTGAATAGTAAACAATACTTAGATATAAATGATTATCTTTTCTATGAGCAGCTTGGATTACCTGGGTTTGCGCATCGCGTATTCTTAATGAGAAAAATAATGGCGTGCAAGCCGCTAAACTCAGGTAGCAGAAGGCAAATCTCTCCTGAAGCAGGAAGATTTATACTTTCAATATACCGTTTTCCCTGGATTACAACGCTCCATAAATTAACGGTTTTTGTCGTGTTTTTAATGTTATTGTTAA
>NZ_POVL01000024.1 GCF_002939185.1 Enterobacter sichuanensis
GTGGGAGAGGGCCGGGGTGAGGGCATCAGACCGCAAAGGACTTATACTCCGTATCCCATCATCTTCAACAATTGCTGCGCATGCTGCACCGCATCCTGACGATGCGCCACCCCCAGCTTCTGATACAGATTGCGGATATGCGTTTTGATGGTGGTCGCCGCCACCGCCAGCTCACCGGCAATCTGCTCATTGCTGTAACCGGAATAGATCAGCCCCAGAACCTGCCATTCGCGCTGAGTCAGCGGGCTGGTACGGATCAGTTCCGGCACTTCCGGGTGGTTCAGCAGACGTTCAACGAAGTTCTCGTCGAAATGGGCAAACTTGTGGCGATGATGCTGGTTAATCTCGCGCAGAATGCGCTGGGCGCGATGCTGATCCAGCTCCGGCAGCGTATTGAGCTGAATCAGCTGACGCAGCTGCTGCGCCATCACTTCACCTTCAATCACAAAGTGGCTGATAAACCCGGTGCGGTTAGCCAGCTGTAGCGCTTCCAGCAGCACGCGCTGCGCATCGTTTTTACGGCCCGCCTGCCAGTAGAGCTGGTTTTGCAGGAGCAGGTTGCGGTTGAGGTCGCTCATCAGACGCAGGCTGCGCGCGTTCTCGTTCAACTCCTCCAGCACAATCTCTGCGGGCTCTAATTCACCAAGCAGGATCTGCGCGCGGGCAATGTTGCGCCACTGACTCTGCAGGAAGTGGTTATTGGCAAATTCCGGTTTTGGCGTCTGGCGTAACCAGTTGGCGGCGGATTTTTTATCGCCGGTCATCTGCCAGTAAATCACCCGGACCTTATCGGCGTTTGAAACCCAGTCGCTATGATACTGACCGTTGCCGAGCAGGTTTTCCAGGCGGTTAAGATGGTTGCGGGCGTTATCGAGATCGCCGCGCGCCAGCGAGCACTGCACCAGCAGCGCCAGACACTGCAGCTGCTGCTGAGGCTGGAAGCTGGAGAGGACGTCCACACCCTGGCGGGCGCAGCTTTCGGCTTCATCCAGACGCGACCATGCCCACAGGAGCTGAGCGCGAATACGCAGCAGGAACTCGTGCATCGGCAGCTGTTCAAGATGCTGTTCACGAATCAGCTGGAACGCTTTTTCCTGGTTTTCCCAGGCGGCCTGCAGGAACCCCTGCGCGAACAAAATTTCGCTTTGCTGGATCAGGCTCCACAGCGCGTAATGCCAGACATCATGGCGACGCGCCATCTGCTCGGTTTGTTGCATTAGCGACAGGGAGCGCGTCAGCTCGCCTTTGCAGTGCAGCACTTCACCGTGTACCGACGTGGCAACAATCCGGCTGTAGAAGTTAGCGAGCGGCAGTTCATCCAGGGCAACCATCGCCAGGCGTTCAGCCTCATCCGGGTCGCCGTCGTTAATTGCTACCTGGGCCCGCAGGGCGTTAAATTCACCGTGCAGGGGCGTATCCATGTTGCTTTCCATCTCCTGCTCCGCGCGGGCCAGTAGGGTGTTCACTTCGCTGTAGCGATGCTGGCTCTGCATCAACCAGGCCTGAAGCAGGACCAGACGCGGGTTCTCCAGCAGGCTTTCCCACGGCAGGGCTTTAAGCGACTCTTCCAGCAGCGTCAGTTCGCTGTGGTTAAACAGGCCCCACGCATGGTTGAGAAGGATATCGCGCAGCATGCTGGCATCACCCGCCGCCAGGGCGTGGTGAATGGCTTCGCTCGGGAAGCCCTGCGCCATCCAGCTTTCGGCGGCGGCGCGGTGAATTTCCGGCAGTTCAACCGCCAGCTCCCACTGGCAACGCTGGCGCAGGAAGCTGCCAAACAGCGGGTGATAGCTAAACCACTCGCCGGGGTCGTCCATGCGGGTCAGGAACAGGCCCTGACGTTCAATCTCTTCAAGCTGTAGCTGACCGTTTTCACACCCCGTCACGCGCACGATTAACGCATCGTTCATGGAGCGTAGCAGCGAGCTTTTCAGCAGGAAATTGCGGGTCGCCGGATCAACGCTGTTCAGCACCTCGTCCACGAGGTAATCCGAAAGGTGGCTGGCGTTGATGCCCGCCAGGCGGCGCGCAGACTGATGTGCCGGGCTGTTGTTTTGTCGGGCTGAGAGGGCGATGAGCTGCAGCGCCGTCGCCCAGCCGGCGACGTCGTCGCACAGGCGGCTGCTTTCGGCGGCCTCAATCGGTGACGTCAGGCGGCAGTCAAAGAACTGTTTTGCTTCCTGGTGGGTAAAGGCCAGCTGCTGGCTGCCCACTTCGAGAAGCTGATCGCGCACGCGCAGGTTTGCAATCCCCAGCTGTGGCAGATTGCGTGACAGCACCACTAAGGTCAGGTTTTCCGGCTGATGGCGCAGGAAGAAACGCATCGATTCATGAATCACCGGGTTGGTAATGAGGTGGTAATCATCAATCACCACGTATAGCGGGCGATGCCATTCGGCCAGCTCGATAAAGAGCTGGGAGAAAAGGGAGGACAGGCTGGCGTACTGGCGCTTTTGCACCATCACCTCGCTGGCGACGCAGTGTCCATTGGTTGCCTGCTGAATAGCGGCAATCAGATAGCTGGCAAAACGCTCTTGCTGGTTATCGCCCTCATCAAGGGAGTACCAGCCAAGATCGCTCTTACCTGCTGCCCATTGCGAAATGAGCGTTGTTTTTCCATAACCTGCAGGGCTCGTAACCAGCGCCAGTCGGAAATTATGTGCGCCGGAAAGTTTAGCCAACAGACGCTCGCGGACCACGGTATGGTCAAGGCGAACCGGGCGACTTAATTTTGACGGAATCAACATAGGTTTCACTTCACTGTGGGGACGAGAGATTTTATTTTTTTTGCGCTTCGTAATTAATAGATATATGGTCGGCCAATAAGTTAACTATTGCAAGTTATGTCTGAATTTGGTGGCTCTGAATTTGCACTCTGTCACAAAACATTCAGGCGGATGGCGGAACTTTCTGGAAAGGGCTTTGATGCCTTGTCAGTGCTGGCTTGTATGGCTGTGCTGCGGCTGCGCTGAAACTGGTTTCAGAAAGGGATAGTGACGGAAAATTTAATATACCCGGTGTAAAGTTAAGGGGGATTAATAATCTCCTTAGTAATGACCTGATTGCAGAAATATTATTCTACGTAAGTAATCATTTCAGCGCGTTTTAATTTCAGCCGAAACCGCATTTCATTTCTTTGACATTCTCCACGGTGACGATTTCCTCTTCCGGGCACACTCGAACTATGCTCTGAGAGTGGCCTCGATCACACTTTTCTGCTCATCCCCGCTACTCCTCCCTGTCTAATCCCCCGCGGGAGGAGGAAGAGGTGAAATGAGCCAGGCACACTAGCGCCAACTTGTGTTTTCTTTCTAAAGGATGCCGATCCCCTATGTCACAGCCTACCTTCAACAAAGCTCAATTCCAGGCTGCCCTGACGCGTCAGTGGCAGCGTTTTGGCCTTCATGCTGCTAACGAAATGACGCCTCACCAGTGGTGGCAGGCAGTGAGCGGTGCGCTCGCAGAGCAGCTGGATGCTCAACCTCTGGCAAAACCGGTAAAAGGTCAGCGCCATGTCAACTACATCTCAATGGAGTTCCTGATTGGCCGTCTGACGGGCAACAACCTGTTGAACCTCGGCTGGTATCAGGAGGTGGGGGACGTGTTGAAAGAGCACGATATTAACCTTACCGACCTGCTGGAAGAAGAGATTGACCCTGCGCTGGGTAACGGTGGCCTGGGGCGTCTGGCGGCCTGTTTCCTGGACTCCATGGCAACCGTCGGCCAGTCGGCGATTGGCTATGGCCTGAACTATCAGTACGGCCTGTTCCGTCAGTCATTTGCCGATGGCCATCAGATGGAAGCGCCGGACGACTGGCACCGTAACACCTATCCGTGGTTCCGCCATAACGCGCAGCTGGATGTGCAGGTCGGGATTGGCGGGAAAGTCACGAAGCAGGGGCGCTGGGAACCGGCGTTCACCATCACCGGCGAAGCCTGGGACCTGCCGGTACTCGGCTACCGTAACGGCGTGGCGCAGCCGCTGCGTCTGTGGCAGGCGAAGCATGCGCATCCGTTTAACCTGACCAAATTCAACGACGGTGATTTCCTGCGCGCCGAGCAGCAGGGCATCGACGCCGAGAAACTGACCAAAGTGCTCTACCCGAACGACAACCACCTGGCGGGTAAAAAACTGCGTCTGATGCAGCAGTATTTCCAGTGCGCCTGCTCTGTGGCGGACATTCTGCGCCGCCATCATCTGGCGGGTCGCAAGCTGGCGCAGCTGCCGGACTTCGAAGTGATTCAGCTCAACGACACGCACCCGACCATTGCCATTCCTGAACTGCTGCGGGTGCTGATCGACGAGCATCAGCTGAGCTGGGATGACGCCTGGGCGATTACCAGCCGTACCTTCGCTTACACCAACCACACCCTGATGCCAGAAGCGCTGGAGTGCTGGGATGAGAAGCTGGTGAAAAACCTTCTGCCGCGCCACATGCAGATCATCAACAAGATTAACGACCAGTTTAAAACGCTGGTGGATAAAACCTGGCCGGGCAACAAAGCGGTCTGGGCGAAGCTGGCGGTGGTCCACGATAAGCAGGTTCGCATGGCGAACATGTGCGTGGTGAGCGGCTTCGCGGTGAACGGCGTGGCGGCGCTGCACTCGGATCTGGTGGTGAAAGACCTCTTCCCGGAATATCACCAGCTGTGGCCGACCAAATTCCATAACGTGACCAACGGCATTACGCCGCGTCGCTGGATCAAGCAGTGCAATCCGCTGCTGGCCGGTCTGCTGGACAAAACCCTGAAGAAAGAGTGGGCCAACGATCTGGACCAGCTCATCAATCTGGAAAAATATGCGGACGACGCAAAATTCCGCGAGCAGTACCGCGCCATTAAGCAGGAGAACAAAGTCCGTCTGGCGGCGTTTGTTAAAGCGCGTACCGGGATTGAGATCAACCCGCATGCTATTTTCGATATCCAGATCAAACGTCTGCACGAGTACAAACGCCAGCACCTGAACCTGCTGCACATTCTGGCGCTGTACAAAGAGATCCGCGAGAACCCGCAGGCCGACCGCGTACCGCGCGTGTTCCTGTTCGGTGCGAAAGCGGCGCCGGGCTACTATCTGGCGAAAAACATCATCCTCGCCATCAACAAAGTGGCGGCGGCGATCAACAACGATCCGAAAGTGGGCGACAAGCTGAAGGTGGTGTTCCTGCCGGACTACTGCGTCTCTGCGGCTGAAATGCTGATCCCGGCGGCGGATATTTCCGAGCAGATCTCGACTGCGGGTAAAGAAGCCTCCGGCACCGGCAACATGAAGCTGGCGCTGAATGGCGCGCTGACCGTCGGTACGCTCGACGGGGCCAACGTCGAAATCGCCGAGAAGGTGGGTGAAGAGAATATCTTTATCTTCGGCCACACCGTGGAAGAGGTGAAAGCCATTAAGGCCAAAGGCTACGATCCGGTGAAGTGGCGCAAGAAAGACAAAGTGCTGGATGCGGTACTGAAAGAGCTGGAAAGCGGTAAATACAGCGACGGCGATAAGCACGCGTTTGACCAGATGCTGCACAGCATGGACAAACACGGCGGTGACCCGTATCTGGTGATGGCCGATTTCACAGCCTATGTGGACGCGCAAAAACAGGTCGACGTGCTGTATCGCGACCAGGAAGCGTGGACCCGGGCGTGCATTCTGAACACTGCCCGCTGCGGTATGTTCAGCTCTGACCGCTCAATCCGTGATTATCAGGCCCGTATCTGGCAGGCAAAACGCTAAGGAAGCGCGATGGAGAGTAAACGTCTGGACAGCGCCGCGCAGGCGGCGGGGATCAGCCTCAGTTACATTAATGCTCACGGCAAACCGCAGTCTATTGGCGCCGACACCAAAAGACGTTTGCTGGATGCCATGCACAAAACCGACGCGAAAGCGTCGGCTGCACCGGTGCCGAACGTGAAGGTTTTCACCTCGGGGAAAAAGATGCTGCTGACGGTGGAGGGGCGCGGCGAGTTTACCTGGCTGCTTACCACCGAAGACGGCCAGCAGCATAAAGGCCACGCCACCGGCGGTAAGACCCTTAACCTTCCGGCAAAGCTGCCGGAGGGTTACCACTCCTTAACGCTCACCCAGGATGACCAGCGCTTCCATTGCCGGGTGATCGTCGCGCCAAAACGCTGCTATGAGCCGCAGGCGTTGCTTGAGGGTAAAAAGCTGTGGGGCGCCTGCGTGCAGCTCTACACCCTGCGTTCAGAGAGCAACTGGGGTATCGGTGATTTTGGCGATCTGAAGAAAATGCTGGCCTCCGTGGGGGAACGCGGCGGCGCGTTTATCGGCCTCAACCCGATCCATGCGCTTTATCCGGCCAACCCGGAGAGCGCCAGCCCGTACAGCCCGTCATCCCGCCGCTGGCTGAACGTGATTTATATCGATGTTAATGCGTTAGACGACTTCAAAAACAGCCAGGAGGCGCAGGCGTGGTGGAAACTCAGCACCACCCAGCAGGCGCTGAAGCAGGCGCGTGACGCGGACTGGGTGGACTATTCTACCGTCACGGCGCTGAAAATGGCCGCGTTGCGTCTGGCGTGGAAAAGCTTTTCGCAGCGCGATGACGAGCAGATGGCGGCCTTCCGTCAGTTTGTCACTCAGGAGGGCGAGAGCCTGTACTGGCAGGCAGCATTTGATGCGCTGCACGCATATCAGGTGAAAGAGGACGAAATGCGCTGGGGCTGGCCGGTGTGGCCGGAAGCGTATCAGTCCGTCGACACGCCGGAAGTGAAAGCCTTCTGTAAAAAACACGCGGATGAAGTGGACTTCTACCTGTGGCTGCAGTGGCTGGCGTACAGCCAGTTTGCCGCCTGCTGGCAGGTGAGCCAGGGCTATAAGATGCCGATCGGCCTGTATCGTGACCTGGCCGTCGGCGTCGCAGAGGGCGGTGCGGAAACCTGGTGCGACCGTGAACTCTACTGCCTGAAAGCCTCCGTCGGCGCGCCACCGGATATCCTTGGCCCGCTCGGCCAGAACTGGGGCCTGCCGCCGATGGATCCGCACGTGATGGCGGCGCGCGCGTACGAGCCGTTTATCGACCTGCTGCGCGCCAACATGCAGAACTGCGGGGCATTGCGTATCGACCACGTGATGTCTGTGCTGCGCCTGTGGTGGATCCCGTACGGTGAAACGGCAGATCACGGGGCCTATGTGCAGTATCCGGTTGACGATCTGCTGTCGATCCTGGCGCTGGAAAGCAAGCGTCACCAGTGCATGGTGATCGGCGAAGATCTTGGCACCGTACCGGTGGAAATTGTCAGCAAACTCCGCGACAGCGGCGTTTACTCCTATAAAGTGCTCTATTTTGAAAACGACCATGAGAAAACCTTCCGCGCGCCGAAAGCGTACCCTGAACAGTCAATGGCAGTCGCGACGACGCATGACCTTCCTACGCTTCGTGGCTATTGGGAAAGCGGCGATCTGACGCTCGGTAAAACGCTGGGTCTCTATCCGGATGAGGATGTGCTTCGCGGCCTGTATCAGGATCGCGAGCTGGCAAAGCAGGGCCTGCTGGATGCGCTGCATAAGCATGGCTGTCTGCCGAAACGTGCCGGGCATAAGGCATCGCTGATGGCGATGACTCCGACGCTCAACCGTGGTCTGCAGCGTTACATTGCCGACAGCAACAGTGCCCTGCTGGGCCTGCAGCCGGAAGACTGGATTGATATGGCGGAACCGGTCAACATCCCGGGCACCAGCTATCAGTACAAGAACTGGCGTCGCAAGCTTTCCACCACGCTTGAGAAGATGTTTGCCGATGACGGGGTGAACAGGCTGATTAAGGATTTGGATAAGCGCAGAAGGGGGGTGGGCAAGAAGCGGTAGTTCCACCCTCACCCTAACCCTCTCCCTGGGGGAGAGGGAATGGAATGTAGGCCGGGTAAGCGTCAGCGCCACCCGGCTTTTTTACATCAAACCACCATATTCAACAGCAGCACCCCGACCAGACCGCACACCGAAATAATGGTTTCCAGCGCGGACCAGGACTTGATGGTTTCACCGATTGTCAGGTTAAAGTACTCCTTGAACAGCCAGAAGCCCGGGTCATTAACGTGAGAGAAAATCACGCTACCGGAACCGACGGCAATAACCATCAGCTCAGGGCTCACGCCCGTGGTCGCAATCAGCGGGGCAACGATACCACCTGCGGTGATCGCCGCAACGGTCGCAGAGCCCAGCGCAATACGCAGAACCGCGGCGATGGACCAGGCCATCAGGAGCGGGGAGACATTGGTTTCATGCATCATTGCGGCGATGTATTTGTCCACGCCGCTGTCGACCAGAACCTGTTTGAACGCACCGCCACCGCCGATGATCAGCAGCATCATGGCAATGATTTTGATGGACGAGGTCAGCGTGTCGTTGATCTGATCCATTGAACGGCCGCGGTTCAGACCGAAGGTGAACATCGCAATCAGGACCGCAATCAGGGTTGCCATCACCGGGTCACCCAGGAATTCGGCCACGGACAGGAATGCATGACCTTTTGGCAGGATCATTTCCGCCACGGCGCGCATCGCCATCAGGATCACCGGTACCAGAGAGGTCCAGACGCTGACGCCAAAGCCAGGCATCTCTTCTTCGGTGAAGGTTTTCGCGCTGTACAGACCTTCCGGAATCGGCTTATCAATGCCTTTCAGGAAGCGGGCATAGACCGGACCGGCCAGAATAACGGTTGGGATCGCCAGAATGGTACCGAACAGCAGGGTTTTACCCATATCCGCGTGGAAGATGGTCGCAATAGCGGTTGGACCCGGGTGCGGCGGCAGGAAGCCGTGGGTAACGGACAGCGCCGCAGCCATTGGCACACCGACATACAGCAGCGGGATGCTCGCCGCAGCCGCGATGGTAAATACCAGCGGCAGCATCAGCACGAAGCCCACTTCATAGAACAGCGCGAAACCGACGGTAAAACCGGTTAACACCACCGCCCACTGGATGTTCTTCTTACCAAATTTGTCGATAAGCGTGGTGGCAATACGCTGGGCGCCCCCGCAGTCCGCCAGCATTTTACCGAGCATAGCGCCGAAGCCCATGATCAACGCCAGGCTGCCGAGCGTGCCGCCAACGCCGGCTTTAATCGAGCTGATGACTTTTACCAGCGGCATCCCCTGCATCAGACCGACTGCAAGCGCCACCAGAACCAGAGCGATAAATCCGTTCATTTTGAAACGGATCATCAAGAGCAGTAATAACACAACACCGATAGCAACGATGACTAATGGCATGATTTACCTGGCCTTTGAATTGTTATGGGTAACGTCATTGTTTCAACGACAAGTTCCGATTGTCCCAACTGGGAACAGAGTGTTTACGGCACTCATACTGATGCCTTCGAAACCATTAAGTTTAGTCGGCTGTTATAGGGATGCTGAGTGCCCACGAGAATGATACGGGTAACATGACGAGATTGAGAATCACCCTGGGAGGCTAAATTTGAATTATGAGACGCAGGTCAACATATAGAGGGGGGCGGGATAACAAAAGCCGGGTGGCGGCTTCGCCGTACCCGGCCTGGGATTCGGATGCAGTAACTGTTTCGTATGCCCGGTAAGCGCAGCGCCACCGGGCAATACGGGCGGGCAAAGAATCAGTAGTATGAGTGCTCGCCGCGCTGGTGTTCAGTCAGGTCGCGCACGCCTTTCAGTTCCGGGAATTCGTTCAGCAGCTGCTTCTCGATCCCTTCTTTCAGGGTCACATCTACCATGGAACAACCGTTACAGCCGCCGCCAAACTGCAGGATGGCGAAGCCTTCATCGGTGATCTCCATCAGGGAGACACGACCGCCGTGGCCAGCCAGCTGTGGGTTGATCTGGGATTGCAGCAGATACTCAACGCGCTCCATCAGCGGGGCATCGTCAGAGACTTTGCGCATTTTCGCGTTTGGCGCTTTCAGGGTCAGCTGAGAACCCAGCTGGTCGGTGACGAAGTCGATCTCCGCATCTTCAAGATACGGTGCGCTCAGCTCATCAACGTAGGCGGTGAGCTGTTCAAATTTCAGGGCGGTGTCGGTGGCTTCCACCGCGTCCGGCGGACAATAAGAAACACCACATTCTGCATTCGGAGTGCCTGGATTAATCACAAACACGCGGATCTGCGTCCCTTCTTCCTGATTTGCCAGCAGTTTGGCAAAGTGCGCTTGTGCAGAATCGGAAATACGGATCATAGCTTTGGCCTAATAGTTGACTAAATTACCTGGGTATAATCATACGCCCATTGAAGAAGGGCTACAAGGTACGGCACAGACACCATACCTGAACCGACGCGGCGCCGCTTTGCAAAAGCAGTCGGGAAAGTTCAGCAACGGTACTGCCTGTGGTGACGACATCATCCACAATCGCGATATGGAGGCCGTCGACCGGCAATTCAAGGCGAAAGGCATTTTTGAGGTTTCTTTTGCGAAGCCGGGCGTTGAGCTGATGCTGGATGGCGGTGGCATGAACACGCGTAAGCGCGCGGGCGTCATACCGACAGCCAAGCCAGCGGGCGAGGGGGCGGCAGATCAGATCGCTCTGGTTATAGCCGCGCCGCCAGTGCCGACGCTGGTATAAGGGCACGTTTACCACCCTGTCGATTTTCGGCAGGGCGCGCTGACGCCGTGCCTGTAAAACCGCCAGCAGTAGCAGGCGGGCCAGGGACGGGGCCAGCGAACTTTGACCGGAAAATTTCAGCGAATGAATAAGCCTGCTTAGCGGCGGAACATAATCATCCACGGCCACCAGCGCGTGCCACGGCGGGGCTTTTTTTAGACAACGACCGCAGGGAAACGCGGGGTTCGTGGCCGGTAAACCGCACTGTGGGCAGGTCGCGATACGCCTTGTGAACGATCGCGTGCAGACAGAACAGATACCCCATCCGCTGAGCGCAAGCGGCATTTGGCATAGCCAGCACAAGCCTGGCACTGTTAGCATGTGCAACCTCCATGTGAAAAAAGAGAACAGTAACTGATGAAGACGCTGTGGTGGCAGACTGCAGGAACAGGAAATTGCCATCTTGTGCTGCTGCACGGATGGGGCCTGAATGCAGAAGTATGGCATTGCATAAGTGAGGAACTTGCCTCGCATTTCACCCTGCATCTGGTGGATCTGCCCGGTTTTGGCCGCAGCCGCGGTTTTGGGGCGATGTCGCTTGATGAGATGGCCCGGCAGGTTCTGGACGCTGCGCCGCAAAACGCCATCTGGCTCGGCTGGAGCCTGGGTGGGCTGGTGGCAAGCCAGATTGCGCTGTCGCAGCCCGAGCGCGTAAAGGCGCTGGTGACCGTGGCCTCGTCGCCCTGCTTTAGCGCGCAAGAGGCGTGGCCAGGTATAAAACCTGACGTGCTGGCGAGCTTCCAGCAACAGCTGAGCGAAGATTTCCAGCGGACCGTTGAGCGCTTCCTCGCCCTGCAGACGATGGGCACAGAAACCGCGCGTCAGGATGCGAGAACGCTGAAGCAGACCGTGCTTTCCCTGCCGATGCCGGAGGTGGAGGTGCTTAATGGCGGGCTGGAGATCCTGAAAACGGTCGACCTGCGCGAGCCGCTGGCTGCGCTGGCCATGCCGCACCTGCGTATCTATGGCTACCTTGACGGCCTGGTGCCGCGTAAAGTGGTTCCGCTTCTGGATGCGCTGTGGCCGGAGAGCGAGTCGCAGGTCATTGCCAAAGCCGCGCACGCCCCGTTTATCTCTCATCCGGCGGAATTTTGTTCAGCGCTCATTGCGTTAAGTCAACGTTTCGACTGATTATTTTCCATCCAGCCTGGAAAAAGTAACACACCGCAACCATACTCCATTTGTCGTTGCGGTTGTTCTGCCTACGATAATCAAAACAACAATCCTATGGAGAGTCAGGCTATGAAACTTGTTACAGGTATTGTCACTTCTCTGGTTATTGGGTCACTTTCATTTGGCGCCTTTGCGGCAAAAGAGCTGGAAAAAGATAAAGTTGCAGGAATGAATCTGACCAAAATTGGTGAGATTTCTACGTCTGACACCACCGCGCCGATGGACGCAAGAAGAGAGCTGTCGAAGAAAGCGGATGAACTGGGTGGAACCTACTACGTTGTCACCAGTGCTGAAAAGCAGACCAAAAACGTACGCGCAACGGCGGACGTCTATAAGTAATACGATAAAGCCGGGCATCACAGCCCGGCTTTATTATCGCAGTGCCCACCACTCCCTGAGGCAGGCTTTACCTTCCGGGCAGCTTTTACAACTGCCGGAGAGGCAACCTTCCGCGTCTTCCTGAATCCGCACGGCTTTCCCCATCGCTTCAAGCCTTTCCAGCATGGCATCGATCATCGGCTGCGGCGTATGCAGGGTGAGGCTTAATTGTCTGGCCTCCATCCGTCCCTGTAGCGCCAGCAGATCACGAACCTGAATCAACGATGCCATGAGGTGCTCCTTAGTGACAGTCGCCCGCCGGGCTATTGCAGCAGGTCGCGGCGGTTTTACGCTTCGCCAGCAGGTCGATATCGACGCGGCTGCGCGCGCGCCGTAACAGGCCGAGCACGATGACGTTAAACAGAACCACCGCGAGGATGCAGACCAGGCTGTAGCGCGGGTGCTGGCTGAAGTTAACGGTCTGATAGAAGAGTGTTGCCAGCGAGTAGGCGATGTTTAACCCCCACAGGATAGAGAAGCCCATCCAGCCGCGGCTGGACTCACGGGCAATTGCCCCCATAACCGAGATGCACGGGATATAGAGCAGAACAAAGATGAGGTAGCTATAGGCCGCGGAGGCGCTGCCAAATTTCTCGCTCATCACGCCCATGGCGCCCGTCGCCATTTCACCGTCGCCTTTGCTGGCTTCAATCGGGTTGGCCAGCACGCTCAGGCTAAAGGTATCTTTCAGGCTCTGCCAGGTTTCCTCTACGGCACCCAGCAGTTCATGGCCGAGATGAAACGCTGCTGGATCAAATTCCTGCTCCTGAATGTTCTCTGCGGTGTAAAGCGTATTCAGGGTGCCGACAACCACCTCTTTCGCCATCGCACCGGTGAACAGCCCGACGGTTGCCTGCCAGTTATCCTCATGCACGCCAATCGGTTTGAAGACCGGGGTGATGACGCGGCTGACGGAGGCAAGAGCCGAGTCGTTGATGTTATCTGCCGCCTGCCCGCTAAGGGTAAAGCTGTTCAGCGCGCTCAGGAAAACACTGACGATGACAATCACCTTACCGGCGCGCAGCACAAAGCCTTTCAGACGCTGCCAGGTCTGAATCACCAGGCTTTTCAGATGCGGCACGTGATAGACCGGCAGCTCCATCACAAACGGTGAGGCTTCACCCCGCATGATGGTGTGTTTCAGCATCAAGCCGGTGAGGATCGCCATCACGATGCCCAGCACATACAGGGAGAAGACCGCCAGCGCGCCCTGCTGGCCAAAGAAGGCGGCGGCAAAGACGGCAAAGATCGCCAGTCGGGCACCGCAGGACATGAACGGCGCCATCATGATGGTCATCAGACGTTCGCGCGGTGCATCAAGCGTGCGCGCCCCCATCACCGACGGGACGTTACAACCAAAGCCGACAATCAGCGGGACGAAGGATTTACCCGGGAGGCCCAGCGCCTGCATCAGGCGATCCATCACGAACGCGGCGCGCGCCATGTAACCGGAGTCTTCCAGGAACGAGAGGAACAGGTACATCATGCCGATCTGCGGCACCAGCGGCAGAACGGTGTTGATACCGCCGCCGATCCCCTGTGCGAGGAAGATGGTTAGCCATTCCGGGAAGTGCAGGGTGTAGCCCACCCACTGAATCCCATGCACGAAGACCGCAACGGAACCGGCATCGAAAATCGGCTGGAGCGCGCCACCGATGTTAATGGCGAGCAGGAACATCACGTACATGACCAGCAGGAAGATGGGCAAGCCGAGGAAGCGGTTAAGCACAACCTTATCCACCGCCGCCGTAAAGCGGCTGGGTTCTGCCGTGAGGGCATTACTGACCACATCGCAGATCGACGCGATGGCCTGGTAACGGGCATCGGCGATGTGCAGCGCCGGGTCGTCCAGCTCGTCGCTCAGACGGGCCATGGTTACGTCGAGTTTATCAGCCGCGTGTCCGGCGTAAGCACGGCTGTAGATATCGCCTTCCAGCATCTGCAGGCCGAGCCACAGCCGCTGTTTCGCCGGCATACTGTTGTCCATCTCCTGCGCCAGCATATGGGCTTCGCGCAGGAGGGGCTTCGCGTAATGCACCAGCTCAACGTCGCGGTTCCCCGCATGGCGATCGATGGCGAGCTTCAGGGAATCAATCCCGCGAGCGCGCGTCGAGACCAGCGGAACCACCGGGCAACCCAGGCGCGCGGAGAGGGCATCGACGTCGATGCGCAGCTTCTGTTTCTCCGCGATGTCGAGCATGTTGAGCGCCACGATGCAGGGGATCCCCAGCTCCAGCAGCTGCAGCGTCAGATAAAGGTTACGCTCGAGATTGGAGGCATCGACCACGTTGATCAGCAGGTCCGCGTCGCCGCCCAGAATATAGTGACAGGCAATTTGCTCATCGAGCGAGGTTTGTGACGAAATGGTGGTTAAAGAGTAGGTGCCGGGAAGGTCAACCAGCGTGACCTGGTTGTCGGTTGTCGTAAACTGACCCTCTTTACGCTCAACCGTTACCCCAGCCCAGTTGCCCACGCGCTGGCGGGCCCCTGTCAGCTGGTTAAAAAGCGTCGTCTTGCCGGAATTAGGATTGCCAATTAAGCCAATAGTTAACTTTTTCATTTTTTTTAGACTCACTGAAACCGCTGGCTTGTTATCGGGATAAGGCTTCGACTTCTATTAATGCGAGGTCTTTCTTACGCAGTACCAGATTCACGCGTCGGGTTTCGATATGAACCGGATCGCCTAACGGGGCCACGCGTACCACCTGGAATGACGAGCCGGGCAGCATGCCCAGTGACAGCAGCTTTTGCCGATAGGCCGGGCTAATTTCGCGGGTAAAACCGGTAATCTTCCATGCACTGTCTGGAGTGAATTGCATAATGCCTGATTCCACGAAAGGTTAAATAATCTACTATGCGATGATAATGAGAATAGTTTTTATCAGCAATATTAAAACTGTGACGGAATGTTGTTTGCGGTATTAATTTACGGCCTGTTTGACCTTGCTCAATATTTGCTGAAATGACGGGAAAACGAAAAGGAGAGTATTTGTTAACGGGGTGATAATTCGCGGTTTAAATATGGATGTGCAATCGGTTTCATCTATTACGGTATAATTTGTCCCCTCTCCCCGTTGGGGAGAGGGTTAGGGTGAGGGGTTAGCGTTTCTTACCCATCGCGGCCGCCAGCGCATCCATCATCGCGCTGTTGCCTGCAGGCTGGGCATCACGTCCGCGCGGTTTCGCGCCTTTAGCGGCCGGGCGCTGCTGCTCGCGACCGCCACCGTTAGCGCCGCGGCGCGCGCTGGTTTCACCTGGCTGCTCGTCCATACGCATGGTCAAGGCGATTCGCTTGCGCTGCAGATCCACTTCCAGCACTTTAACCTTCACGATGTCGCCCGCTTTGACCACGGTATGCGGGTCTTCAACGAACTTGTCGGCAAGAGATGAGATATGCACCAGACCATCCTGATGCACGCCGATATCGACAAATGCGCCAAAGTTGGTGACGTTGGTCACTGCGCCTTCCAGCACCATGCCCGGAAGCAGGTCGTTCATGGTCTCGATACCGTCGGCAAAGGTCGCTGTTTTAAACTCAGGGCGCGGATCGCGGCCCGGCTTTTCCAGCTCTTTGATGATGTCGGTAACGGTAGGCACACCAAACTTGTCGTCAGTGAAATCAGCGGCTTTCAGGTTGCGCAGGGCGCTGCTGTCGCCCATCAGATCTTTCAGCGCCTGCTGGGTGGCGGCCAGAATGCGTTCCACCACCGGGTACGCTTCCGGGTGGACGGTGGAGGCATCCAGCGGGTTATCGCCATGGTTGATGCGCAGGAAGCCCGCGCACTGCTCAAACGCTTTTGGCCCCAGACGGCTTACCTTCAGCAGCTGCTGGCGGTTCTGGAACTGACCGTTCTCATCGCGCCAGGCGACGATGTTCTGCGCCATCATGCGGGTTAAGCCCGCCACGCGCGTCAGCAGAGGAACGGAGGCGGTGTTCAGGTCCACGCCGACGGCGTTAACACAGTCTTCCACCACCGCATCCAGCTTACGCGCCAGCTGAGTCTGGCTCACGTCGTGCTGATACTGGCCCACGCCGATGGATTTCGGATCGATTTTCACCAGCTCAGCCAGCGGATCCTGCAGGCGACGGGCGATCGAGACCGCACCGCGCAGAGAAACGTCCAGGTCCGGGAACTCCTGCGCTGCCAGCTCGGACGCGGAATAGACGGAGGCCCCTGCTTCGCTGACGATCACTTTCTGCGCCGTCACTTTCGGGAACTGCTTCTGCACGTCGAGGTAGAAACGTTCGGTTTCGCGGGACGCCGTACCGTTGCCGATGGCGACCAGCTCCACGTTGTACTTCTCGCACAGCGCGGCCACCACGACGGCCGCTTTGGCGGCCTGGCCGGTGTGCGGATAGATGGTGTCGGTAGCGACCAGTTTACCGGTGCCGTCCACGACGGCCACCTTCACGCCGGTACGCAGCCCCGGATCGAGACCCATGGTGGCACGCAGGCCCGCAGGGGCGGCCATCAGCAGGTCGTGCAGGTTACGGGCGAAGACGTTGATCGCTTCATCTTCGGCGCGCTCGCGCACGGTGCCCATCAGCTCGGTTTCGAGGTGCATCAGCACCTTGATGCGCCAGGTCCAGCTCACCACGCCTTTACGCCAGCTGTCTGCCGGGGCGTTGTTCAGGCGCAGGCCAAGATGGTCGATGATGATCTGCTCACAGTGGCTCTCTTTCGGCGGCTCGTCAAACTGCGGGTCGGCGTTCAGGGAGAGCTGCAGCACGCCTTCGTTGCGGCCACGGAACATCGCCAGCGCACGGTGAGAAGGGGTGGTAGAAATCGGTTCGTGGTGATCGAAGTAGTCGCGGAATTTCGCGCCCTCTTCCTCTTTACCCGCGACGACGGTAGAGACGATGTGTGCATTCTTCCACAGGTAATCACGCACTTTGGCAAGCAGGGCCGCGTCTTCGGCGAAGCGCTCCATCAGAATGTAGCGTGCGCCATCAAGAGCGGCTTTGGTGTCCGCCACGCCTTTATCGGCATCGATAAATTTCGCCGCTTCGGTTTCCGGGTCATGTGACGGCGTGTTCCACAGCAGCTCTGCCAGCGGCTCGAGTCCCGCTTCAATCGCAATCTGCCCGCGCGTGCGGCGCTTCGGCTTGTACGGCAGATAGAGGTCTTCGAGCTCGGTTTTGCTCAGGGTGCCGTTAATGGCGGTTTCCAGCTCGCTGGTCAGTTTGCCCTGTTCGCCGATGGATTTGAGGATCGCCTGACGACGTTCTTCCAGTTCGCGCAGATAACCCAGACGGGTTTCCAGGTTACGCAGCTGCGTGTCATCCAGCCCGCCGGTGACTTCCTTACGATAACGTGCAATAAACGGCACGGTGTTCCCTTCATCAAGCAGGCGAACGGCAGCTTCTACCTGTTCGGCTCTGGCCTGAAGTTCACCCGCAATAATGCGGCAGAGCGAATCTTTCATCATGGCTTTATCATCTTGTGGGTCAAAAATCAGGGGATAGTTATACGGGCTGACACGGCAAAATGCCAGCCGGGGAGGGCGCTCTCGGACTATTTTACGTAGACGATCTCATTGACGTACCAGCTGGCTTCACCGGCGGGTGTCTGCACGACGGCGAGGTCGCCCACCTCTTTTTTCAGCAGCGCGCGGGCCATTGGGGAGTCGATGGAGATGTAATCCTTACGACCAAAAATTTCATCGTAGCCGACAATGCGAAAACGCAGGGTATCACCGTTGTCGTTCTCAATTTCAACCCACGCGCCAAAGAACACTTTGCCCTCCTGCTGCGGGGAGTAATCGACAATTTTAAGGTTCTCAAGGCATTTGGTCAGATAGCGTACCCGGCGGTCGATCTCACGCAGCCGCTTTTTGTTGTACTGGTAGTCAGCGTTTTCGCTGCGATCGCCCAGGCTTGCTGCCCAGGTCACTTTTTTGGTCACTTCAGGGCGCTCTTCGCGCCACAGGGTGTCCATCTCTTTTTTGAGTTTTTCGTACCCTTCGCGGGTGATCAGGGGCGTTTTCATTGGGTGACCTTCAGACTCGACATCATTGCAAACCTTGCGCACATTACGTATCACATCGCATATCTGACAGCGTTAATAATGATTTATGTGATGAAATGTGCAGATAAGCTGCTGTTAAATATGCTTTGTAACAATTTCGACTAGAATTTATACCAGAATTAGCTGGTCGAACACGTGCACTTTTTTAGAATACGCTGTTATTAGACTATCCGAACCTTTGGGAGTACACACAATGCAAGAGAACTACAAAATTCTGGTCGTGGATGACGACATGCGCCTGCGTGCGCTGCTGGAACGTTATCTGACCGAGCAGGGCTTCCAGGTTCGTAGCGTCGCGAACGCTGAGCAGATGGACCGTCTGCTGATCCGTGAATCTTTCCACCTGATGGTTCTCGATCTGATGCTGCCTGGCGAAGACGGGCTCTCGATCTGCCGCCGTCTGCGTAGCCAGAGCAACCCGATGCCGATCATCATGGTGACGGCGAAGGGCGAGGAAGTGGACCGTATCGTGGGCCTCGAAATCGGCGCGGACGACTACATTCCTAAACCGTTTAACCCGCGTGAACTGCTGGCGCGTATTCGTGCCGTGCTGCGTCGTCAGGCGAACGAACTGCCGGGCGCACCGTCGCAGGAAGAAGCCGTCATCGCCTTCGGCAAGTTTAAGCTGAATCTCGGCACGCGCGAGATGTTCCGTGAAGACGAGCCTATGCCGCTCACCAGCGGCGAGTTTGCGGTGCTGAAAGCGCTGGTCAGCCACCCGCGTGAACCGCTCTCCCGTGACAAGCTGATGAACCTCGCGCGTGGTCGTGAATACTCCGCAATGGAACGCTCCATCGACGTGCAGATTTCCCGTCTGCGTCGCATGGTGGAAGAAGATCCAGCGCATCCTCGTTATATTCAGACCGTTTGGGGTCTGGGCTACGTGTTCGTCCCGGACGGCTCTAAAGCATGAGGCGAATGCGCTTCTCACCGCGAAGCTCGTTTGCCCGCACCCTGTTACTGATCGTCACCCTGCTGTTCGTCAGCCTGGTGACGACCTACCTGGTCGTGCTGAACTTTGCAATTTTGCCTAGCCTCCAGCAGTTTAATAAGGTCCTGGCCTATGAAGTCCGTATGCTGATGACCGATAAGCTGCAGCTGGAGGATGGCACGCAACTGGTTGTGCCTCCGGCGTTTCGCCGTGAAATCTACCGTGAGCTGGGCATTTCGCTCTATTCCAATGAAGCGGCGGAAGACGCTGGCCTGCGCTGGGCGCAGCACTACGAATTTCTCAGTCAGCAGATGGCGCAGCAGCTGGGCGGCCCAACGGAAGTGCGCGTTGAGGTAAACAAAAGCTCGCCTGTCGTCTGGCTGAAAACCTGGCTGTCGCCCAACATCTGGGTGCGCGTCCCGCTGACCGAAATCCATCAGGGCGATTTCTCGCCGCTGTTCCGCTACACCCTGGCGATTATGCTGCTGGCGATAGGCGGTGCGTGGCTGTTTATCCGTATACAGAACCGACCGCTGGTCGACCTGGAGCACGCGGCGCTGCAGGTCGGTAAGGGCATTATTCCTCCCCCGCTGCGCGAGTATGGCGCTTCGGAAGTCCGTTCGGTTACGCGTGCGTTTAACCATATGGCGGCAGGCGTGAAGCAGCTGGCGGATGATCGTACGCTGCTGATGGCGGGGGTCAGCCATGACCTGCGCACGCCGCTCACGCGTATCCGTCTGGCGACGGAGATGATGGGAGAAGAAGACGGCTATCTCGCCGAGTCCATCAACAAGGATATCGAAGAGTGTAACGCCATCATCGAGCAGTTCATCGACTACCTGCGCACCGGGCAGGAGATGCCGATGGAGATGGCCGATCTGAACGCGGTGCTGGGTGAAGTGGTGGCAGCGGAAAGTGGCTATGAACGTGAAATTGATACCGACCTTCAGGCGGGTGAAATTCAGGTTCGCATGCACCCGCTCTCCATTAAGCGCGCGGTAGCGAACATGGTGGTCAACGCGGCGCGCTACGGCAATGGCTGGATCAAGGTGAGCAGCGGATCGGAGCTCAACCGCGCCTGGTTCCAGGTCGAAGACGACGGTCCTGGCATTAAGCCGGAGCAGCGTAAGCATCTGTTCCAGCCGTTTGTGCGCGGCGACAGCGCCCGCAGCACCAGCGGTACAGGCCTGGGCCTGGCGATTGTGCAGCGTATTGTGGATAACCATAACGGGTTGCTGGAGATTGGTACCAGCGAGCGGGGCGGTTTAAGCATTCGCGCCTGGTTACCGGTGCCGGTCACGCGGGGGCAGGTGAAAGAGGGATAGTGCGGTCTGATGCCCTCACCCCAGCCCTCTCCCACGGGGAGAGGGAGAAAACATTAAAAAAGGCAACTTTCGTTGCCTTTTTGTTTTTACCTACAGCTTCGGTCCCGCACTCACCAGCGCAGCACCTGCCGGGGTATCGGTATACTTCTCGAAGTTCTCAATAAACAGTTTCGCCAGCGATTCCGCTTTTTCACGCCACTGCTCCGGCGAACCGTACGTATTGCGCGGGTCGAGGATATGCGTATCCACGCCCGGCAGCGACGTTGGGATGGCCAGGTCAAACATCGGCAGCGTGAAGGTTTCGGCGTCGTCCAGAGAACCATCCAGAATGGCGTCGATAATGGCGCGGGTATCTTTGATGGAGATACGCTTGCCGGTGCCGTTCCAGCCGGTGTTTACCAGATATGCCTGTGCCCCGGATGCCTGCATGCGTTTCACCAGCACTTCCGCGTACTGCGTCGGGTGCAGCGACAGGAACGCCGCGCCGAAGCAGGCGGAGAAGGTCGGGGTTGGCTCCGTCACACCGCGCTCGGTACCGGCCAGCTTCGCGGTGAAGCCGGAGAGGAAGTGGTACTGCGTCTGGCTGGCGGTCAGGCGAGAGACCGGAGGCAGCACGCCGAACGCATCCGCCGTCAGGAAAATGACCTTCGTGGCATGACCCGCTTTTGACACCGACTTGACGATATTGTCGATGTGGTAGATCGGATAAGAGACGCGGGTGTTTTCCGTTTTCGACGCATCGTCGAAGTCGATGGAGCCGTCAGCACGCACGGTGACGTTTTCCAGTAGCGCATCGCGACGGATGGCGTGGAAGATATCCGGTTCGGCCTCTTCAGAAAGACGAATGGTCTTCGCGTAGCAGCCGCCTTCAAAGTTGAATACGCCGTCGTCATCCCAGCCGTGTTCGTCATCGCCAATCAGACGACGTTTTGGATCGGTGGACAGCGTGGTTTTCCCGGTGCCGGAAAGACCAAAGAACACCGCCACGTCGCCTTTTTCCCCGACGTTCGCCGAGCAGTGCATGGAGGCAATGCCCCGCAGCGGCAGCAGGTAGTTCATGACGGAGAACATCCCTTTCTTCATTTCGCCACCGTACCAGGTACCGCCAATCAGCTGGATACGCTCGGTCAGGTTGAAGGCAACAAAGTTTTCGGAGTTCAGACCCTGCTCTTTCCACTGTGGGTTGGTGCATTTCGCGCCGTTCATCACGATGAAATCAGGGGTGAAATCCTGCAGCTCTTCGTCGGTTGGACGAATAAACATGTTTTTCACGAAATGCGCCTGCCAGGCCACTTCGGTGATAAAACGTACGGAGAGACGGGTGTCGGCGTTAGCGCCGCAGAAAGCGTCGACAATGAACAGACGCTTGCCGGAAAGTTGATGAGTGACGAGCCCTTTCAGATGCTGCCAGGTTTCCGGAGAGAGCGGTTTGTTATCGTTCTTTCCTTTGCCCTTGTCAGCCCACCACAGCGTATCGCGGGTGGTTTCGTCACGGACGATATACTTATCTTTCGGCGAACGACCGGTAAAGATACCGGTATCGACGGCGATAGCACCAAGATTCGTCAACACACCGCGCTCGTATCCTTCCAGTGCTGGATTGAGCTCTTCCTGATACAGCGTATCGTAGTCGGGGTTGTAGACGATTTCCAGGACGTCGTGAATACCATAAGCCTTGAGATCTTGCGGGGTTAAACCAGTAACACGCATATCACTGCTCCTTAGCCAATATGTACTGCCTAAAATTGTAGGGTTTTTCTGAGGTTGCTAACCGCGACGGGGCTCATAGATTTACGCATCTGGACAAAACCCTTACTAACGGAAAACGCTGCGACTCCAGTCACAGTGCAGGCGGATTATCGCAGGAATCGCTTTTTTGTTGGGGAAAATGTTCCGAAAAGGTTAAACGCTGGTGATTTTATCGGAAGGAATGTGAATGTAATCGCATACACGTAAGAAAATTACGTAAGTGTTACATTATGAAAACGATTCAGCTGGGGGCGGTTTTTTTACCCCCTCACCCTTTGGGGAGAGGGTTAGGGTGAGGGGCAAAGAGTATTAGTGGACCTGCGGATCCGCCGGGGAGGCATTGTTGCGGATCTCAGCGATATCCATTGAATTGAACACGTAGTGCGTACCGCAGTAGTCACAGTGCATATCAATTTCGCCATCTTCCGCCATGATGCTGTCGATCTCTTCATCAGGCAGGGTTTTCAGCGCGCCAGCGCAACGCTCGCGAGAGCAGGTGCACTTAAACTCCACAGTCTGCGGGTCGTAGACGGTCACTTCTTCCTCGTGGTACAGACGCCACAGCACGTCGGTCGCCGACAGGTTAAACAGCTCTTCTGCCTTGATGGTTTCGGTCAGCGTTGCCAGGTGTTCGAAATCATTGGTCTGAGCATCCTGTGCCGGCAGAACCTGCAGCAGCATACCGCCCGCAGCAGGCTGGCCGTCCACTTCACCGGTGCGGATAAACAGACGTGTTGGCAGCTGTTCAGAACGCATGAAGTAATCTTCAAGGCAGGCTGCCAGGGTGTCGCCTTCCAGACCGACCACACCCTGATAGCGCTCACCTTCCTCCGGGGAGATAGTGATCACCAGGTAACCATTACCCACCAGCGTTTTGAGGTCCGCATTTTCAGGCACGTCGCCCTGAACGCGCGCCACGCCACGCATCTGCTGCTGGTTATTGCCGTTGATGACTGCCAGCGACATCGGGCCGTCACCCTGCAGCTGCACGGTGATATCACCGGCAAATTTCAGCGTAGCGGTCAGCAGGCTGGTGGCAACCAGCAGTTCGCCCAACAGGGTTTTCACCGGCAGCGGGTAGGTGTGGTTTTCCAGAATCTGTTTCCAGGTTTCGGATACGGTGACCAGCTCGCCACGCACGGCGAATTGTTCAAACAGATAGCGGTGTAATTGGTCGTGTTGGGCCATAATAGTCTCTCGTGCAGGTGAGGTTACTCGGTCTCACCGTGTTTAAATTTCATCAGATCGCGGCGCTCTTTTTTATCCGGTCGCCGGTCCGGGTGGGGCATGGTCAGCGCGTTCATTTTGCGCGCCAGCGCGGTCTTCTCGCGCTTTTCAATGCTTTCCGCCGTCTCTTCATAAAGCAGTACGGCTTCAGAGGCGGGCCGTCGTTGTTCGGTAATGGCTTTAATCACCACCGTTCGTTCGTCGTTGCCCTGACGCAGCGTTAAGATGGCATTCAGCTCAACCAGCTTGCTCGGTTTGCTGCGCTGACCGTTGTAATGCACTTTACCGCCGTCAATCATCTCGCGGGCAAGGGCGCGTGTTTTATAAAAACGCGCCGCCCACAGCCATTTATCCAGTCTTACCCCGTCAGAGGGTTTTTCTTTCATGTGGCGTCTCCTTCACAGTCAGTGAGGGGATCATCTGGCGATAGTCGTTCAGTCCCGGATGGCGAAGATAGCTTTTTTCAGCCAGGCCAGAGTCAGGATTGGTAACGCCCAGACAATAGCGAATGCCAAACGTCGCGGCGGAATCCAGAATGGGTTCGCTGTCATCAATGAACAGCGTGCGCTCCGGCTGCAAACCCGTCTCTTCCTTCACCGCATGCCACAAACGCTGATCCTCTTTCGGATAACCAAATGTGTGGGTGGAAAGTAATAAATCAAGGTGCGACGCCAGCCCCGTATGTTCCAGCTTCACGGCCAGGTTATGCGGATGCGCGTTGGTCAGCAAGATACGGCGCTTGCCGCTCGCTTTCAGCGCATCCAGGAACGGAACCGTATCCTCGCGCAAAACGGCGCGTGGGCCCTGGGCGGTGGTCATGGCACAAATATCTAAACCGAGGCGCTCGCTCCAGTAGTCAAGACAGTACCAGTTTAGCGTATGTTGCACCGCGCTATATTGCGAACGAATGAATGCCTGCGCTTCTGCCGGGGTGATCCCCTGTTGCTCGCTATAGGTTTCAGGAACCAGCGTTTGCCAGAAATAGTTATCAAAGGCGAGATCGAGCAGCGTGCCGTCCATATCCAGCAGAACGGTATCAACCTCCTGCCAGGCGATATCAAGATGCATAAGGGGGAACTCCAGCCAGAAGAAACGTGCGCGACAGGGTAGCACATCTTGTCGCGCAGCGACGTTATCAGATCAGGCTCTCAGAAGAGGGGATCAGCTTAGGATTGAGGCAGTTTTCGTAATATTGCTGGATCTCGGCAAGCCGGGTTCGCGAGCGCTGGTAGCGGCGCAGGGCCATAACACCGTTCCAGAAAATGGCGGCAAGCATCGCGATCATCAGCAGTGAGGTGCCGATGTAACGCCACAACCCTGCGCTATCCGGCATCCGGTGCAGGCCGACATGGCGGGTGCCATTGGCATCGGTATAAATACTCGTGACGATGCCTTCGGCGCTGAACGGCGTCTGCATCAGCATCTGCGCCAGGCGCTGGAACTGGCTCCACTGTTCCTGCGCCGGGTAGTCATAAAGCGCGACCTGCGGGTAAGGCTGATCGACCAGGTCGCTGCCTTCATCGCTGACAATCACAAACCCGCCGGGAGCCGGGCTGTTCAGCGCCTGCGCCGCACGGGTGGTTTCGCGCATCATGAACGGTGATGTCGAGGTGGCGACCAGGTTATCCAGCGATTCAGCGCTAACCGGGCGCAGCAGCACGTTAACGCCATCCAGGCGTCCCGCTTCGGCACGCTTCACCAGCGAGTCCCAGTCTTTACTGTTCCCCAGGTTGACCAGCGCATTTTTGAGACGTATGCACTCGTCCTGAGAGGCACAGAGATCCTGTGTTTTCAGCACGATGTCACCAAAATCATCCAACAGAACCATGCCCGATTTCTGAATGGCCGAGCGCAGCGCTGGGCTGACACGCGAATCATCGTCCGGTTTCGGGTGCAGCTGGCGGTTGACCGTCTGGGTAAGCGCCGTGGCTTTATTCACCACTTCGGATTCCGGCAGCGGCAGCGGCGGTGCGTCGTTCCAGATAATTTGCGAGCAATCGAACGGCGTGAACGGTGAGTTCTGGCGGGTGTTCCACGCCCCTGGGGTGTGAATATTACACATCCCGGTTCCTTTCAGGCGCAGCGTGTCTCCCACGCGCACACCGGCTTCATCCAGTTGATTGACGCTGGTCGCTTCGATGGTTTGCGCCCCTTTGATCCACGACAGGGTGAATTTGATGGGCATATCCAGCGGCACGAAAAGCAGCAACATGATAAAGACCAGCGCAGCGCCGCCGGCAATGACCGCGCTGCGTAGCCAGTGCTGAAGCGGGAAATTTTTTACTTCATCATGCAGGGATAAGAAGCGTCCCTGGCGCACAACGTGGCGGTCAAGGTAGATATCAATATCGGTTTTCTGACCTAAGTCCTGCGCAATCCACGGTTGCCAGTGACGCGGGTAGATAAGGTCGATAATACCGAGCGAGATATTGTTGAGATGCTCCTGATCGTTTTCACCAAACAGACCCCAGCGCTTGGGCGTACCGCGCAGGCAGTGGATCTCACGCAACGAGGTTTTGGCTGGCGGAGCGAACAGTCCCCACAGCCCGGCTGCCAGCAGCAGCACCGCGCCGCCAGCCAGCCAGGGGACGAACACATCCGGCGTCAGCAGGCAGACAAAAAAGAGCAGGAAGGCGGCGACGATCAGAACGGCCTCACGAATGCCGTCCGGGCGGCTCAGGGCATACTCTTCATGCGTCTCCTGACGAATGTTCAGCAGTTCGATCTGCTCTGTCTCTTCGCCACGGATGGAGGCCTGCGTCGAACTTGCGCGCTCAAGCGCAAAACGCGGGGCTTCCTGAAGGTACTCATTCAGCGTGTGGCCGTTCAGTGAAATAACCAGGGGTAATGAATCGGTATGGATCAGCTCAACGCTGTTTTCGTCATTAATGTATTGCTCCCAGGACGGGGGCAGATGCACTTCGACAGAATCAAGGTAATAGCGCCATTTGTTGGGGTCGTCGGTGGTGATGCCATACCGCGTGATGGAGCGTGTCACGCAAAGCACGGTATCGCTTTGCGCATTAAGTTTTAGCGCAACGGGCGCAGCAGTGGCCCCCGTTGGCCCAGGGGTCAGCTGAGAACGGTTCAGTATTTCAAGATAGTTTTCAACCGCATCGCGCTCGTCTTGCGTGAGCTTACGCGTGCTCGCACCCGCAAAAGCATTCAAAAAGGGCAGACGGTAACGGCGCTGTACGCGACGCCTGTAGATCCATCCTGCAACCAATGCGCCGGCCAGCATAGCAGCGAGAACAATCAAAATGGTGCTCATGCTTTCCCCATCTTACTTATCGTCTTACAGGTGTTGTCTGTAGCACCTTTACATTGAATGAGTTTCTGTGGCTGGCTATCGGCAAGTATGGAGTCGAACTTGAGCATTCTGAAGCGCATCCCAGTGACCGCTGATAATAGCAAAGCCTGATAGGGCGCGATATCAGCAAATTCCTGGAAACATTTCAACCTCTTGACATTTGTTTTGAATTGAGGATTGATCCCTGCTACGTTGCACAAATGTAAATAAAGAGCGATTGACATTGCCGAAACCGTGCAGCGTATCGCACAATAACGCCAGTTCTCACTGCTAAGACCCATCAAGATGAGCAAACCACTACAAAAACCCACCATTCTGAATGTTGAAACTGTCGCTAAATCGCGCCTGTTTAATGTCGAAAGTGTGGACCTGGAGTTCAGCAACGGTGTGCGTCGCGTTTATGAGCGTATGCGCCCCTCGTCGCGCGAAGCGGTGATGATAGTTCCGATTGTCGACGATCATCTGATTTTGATCCGCGAATACGCTGTGGGAACGGAATCTTACGAGCTTGGGTTCTCGAAAGGGCTTATCGATCCGGGCGAAACCGTCTTTGAAGCGGCAAACCGCGAGCTGAAAGAAGAGGTGGGTTTTGGTGCGAATGAGCTGTCGTTCCTGAAAAAACTGAGCATGGCACCGTCTTATTTTTCCAGTAAAATGAATATCGTGGTGGCTGAAGACCTCTACCCTGAATCGCTGGAAGGGGACGAGCCGGAGCCGCTGCCGCAGGTTCGCTGGCCGCTGGCGCATCTGATGGATCTGCTTGAAGACCCTGACTTCAATGAAGCTCGCAACGTGAGCGCGCTGTTCCTGGTCCGGGAGTGGCTGAAGGGGCAGGGGCGACTGTAGTCCATAAAAAAGCCGGGTGGCGGCTTCGCCTGACCCGGCCTGCGATGTTTTGCCCGGTTTTTACCGGGCAATTTTATATTTAGAACAGCTCGTGCGTTTCGCCGTTATCAATAATCTCGGTACCCACCTCATGCACCGCCTGTGTGGTCGGCTGCGTGCCCTCGATGAAATACTCTTCGCGGCTGTTGCCGCCGTTGGCGAGCTGGCCCGTGCTGCGGTCGATATTGACCGTCACCACGCCCGGCGGTGGCGTCAGCGGCTGCTCAGGCACACCTTCAAGGACCGATTTCATGTAGGCATCCCAGGCCGGTTGCGCGCTTTTCGCGCCGCCTTCGTAGCCGGAAATCTGATCTTTAATCGCGCCAGACGCCGTTGTACGACCTAAATCACGGCGGTGATCGTCGAAACCGATCCACACCGAGGTCACCACGCCAGGGCCGTAACCCGAGAACCAGGCATCTTTCGAGCTGTTGGTGGTCCCCGTTTTACCGCCGATATCATGGCGCTGCAAATCACGCCCTGCACGCCAGCCGGTACCCTGCCAGCCGGGTTCACCGAAGATGTTGGTGTTCAGCGCACTTTTGATCAGGAATGACAGCGGGGTATTGATCACATGCGGGGCATATTCCTGCGCACCCGTCTGTGCGACCAGCGCCTGGTTCGCCTGTTCCAGCTGTGGCTGCGGTACAACGCCATTCGGCTGCTCCTGCGACACGGCAGGATCTTCCATGTCCTTATTCTCAAGCACGTCAGATTTCGGTGTATTACCGTAAATCACCGGAATATCGCACTCTGCACAGGCAATTTTCGGCTTCGCCTCAAACAGTACGCCGCCCTGATCGTTCTCAATTTTGCTGATGAAGTACGGGTCAATCAGGAAGCCGCCGTTGGCCATCACGGAATATCCACGCGCCACCTGAAGCGGGGTGAATGACGCAGAGCCTAACGCCAGCGATTCGGTACGCACGATGTTCTGCGCCGGGAAACCGAAGCGTTGCAGATACTCAGCGGCATAGTCGACGCCCATCGCGCGCATGGCTCGCACCATCACCACGTTTTTCGACTGTCCCAGACCCTGACGAAGACGAATAGGGCCGGCATATTCCGCAGGGGAGTTCTTCGGCTGCCAGTCGGAACCTGCTCCGGCATCCCAGCGGGAGATAGGCACGTCGTTAAGGATGCTGGCCAGGGTCAGGCCCTTATCCATTGCCGCCGTGTAGAGGAACGGCTTAATGTTGGAACCCACCTGACGCAGCGCCTGAGTGGCGCGGTTAAATTTGCTCTGGTTGAAATCGAATCCACCGACCAGCGCCAGCACGGCGCCATTCTGCGGGTTGATGGAGACCAGGGCCGAGTTGACGTCCGGCACCTGTGCCAGCCACCAGGCATCGCCCACCTTGCGCACCCAGATTTGTTGCCCGGTCTGGACTGCATCGGTCACTTTACGCGGTGTTGCGCCCTGCAGGGTATCCGAACGGTACGGACGCGCCCAACGAATCCCCTCCATACGCAGGGAGACGGACGTCCCATCCGCGAGCGTTGCCACGGCTTCCTGAGGATCGGCCTGCGTCACCACGGCCGGAAGGAGCGGACCATAGGTCGGCAGCGCTTTCAGCGTACTGGTGATTTTTTTGCTGTCCCACGCGCTTTCGCCCACTTTCCAGAGCACGTTTGACGGGCCGCGATAGCCGTGACGCATGTCGTAGTCCATCACGTTGTTGCGCACCGCGTCCTGAGCCGCCTGCTGCACTTTGCGGGTGACGGTGGTGTAAACGCGGTAGCCATCTTCATAGGCCTTATCACCATAGCGGTTCACCATCTCCTGGCGAACCATTTCGGTCAGATAAGGGGCAGAGAAGGCGATCTCAGGGGCATGGTAGTTGGCGTCAATGACATCGTTGCGCGCCTGCTCGTACTCACTCTGGCTAATGTAGCCTTCGCTCAGCATACGTGACAGGACGACATTGCGACGCGCGGTGGCGCGATCGAGCGAGTAGAGCGGGTTAAAGGTTGACGGCGCTTTTGGCAGACCGGCGATGGTTGCCATTTCGCTTAGGGTGAGCTGCTCAACAGGCTTACCGAAGTACACCTGCGCTGCCGCCCCCACGCCATAGGCACGGTAGCCCAGGTAGATTTTATTGAGGTACAGCTCAAGGATCTCGTCTTTGCTCAGCAACTGCTCAATACGGATCGCAAGGAATACCTCTTTGATCTTACGTATCAGCGTCTTTTCAGGGCTGAGGAAGAAGTTACGCGCCAGCTGCTGCGTAATGGTACTTGCTCCCTGGGAGGCATGGCCAGAGAACAGCGCAATGCTCGCGGCACGGAAAATCCCCACCGGATCGACACCGTGGTGCTCGTAAAAACGGCTGTCCTCTGTGGCGATAAAGGCTTTCACCATCACTGGCGGAATTTGGTTTAAGGTCAGCGGGATACGACGCTTCTCGCCATACTGCGCCATTAATTCGCCATCGGCGCTATAGACCTGCATCGGGATCTGGAGACGCACATCGCGAAGCGTGGCGACATCAGGTAGCTGTGGCTCAATATATTTGTATAAACCGTAAATCGAGCCTGCTCCCAGCAGAATGCAACAGACTGCAAGGATAAATAAATACTTTACGAACTTCACCGGAGATTTCCCATTTGGTTTCACTTGGGCAGTTTCTAAACAATCGCGCGGTAGTATAAAGGCAAGCCTGATTCATTGATATAGCCGTCAAGGCGACGGGCGATAAGGAGATCGTGAAACATGGCTTTTAAAACATGGCAAACGGGCGTTCATATTCAACAGGATAGGGTACTGATCGTCGCGCTGGTACGAGAGAAGTCGGGCTGGTGCCTGCGCCGCTGGTGGGTCGTTCCTCTGGCCGAAGGGATCATTGGTGACGGCAAGATTTATCAGCCAGAACAGCTGATTGATGCGTTACGCGACTGGCGGAAAACGTTGCCGCACTATCATCGGGTTTTTCTCTCTTTTCCGGCAGCACGCACCCTGCAAAGGTCGCTTCCCCGCCCGGCCATTGCGCTGCGCGACAGCGAACAGCTCTCATGGCTTGGCGCGGCGCTGGCGCGAGAGCTGGAAATGTCTGCCGATACGCTCTGTTTCGATTACGCGCAGGACACCTTCAGCAGCACATTTCACGTGACTGCGGCGCAAAACAACGAGGTCGAAACCCTACTGACGCTGGCCAAAACGTTACGTTTGCGGCTGGTGACCATTACCCCGGATGCCAGTGCGCTGAAGAATCTTCTTCCGGCGGTGGCACCGGCGCAGTGTGTCGCCTGGCGGGATGAACGGCAGTGGCTCTGGGCGATGCGCCACCAGTGGGGGCGCCGTATTGCCGCAGAAGCTGACAATGTGGCTGAGCTCTCAGCGCTGCTGGCCGTGGAGCCGGCGGATATCGCGCTGTTTGATAGCCGACGTAACCCATGGGAAACCCTGCAGCGATGCCATGCCCCGTTACCGGAATGCGGCGCGGACTATACCGTTGCGCTGGCGTTAGCCATGAGTGAGGTGCCCGCATGAGCATCACGAATTTTCTGCCGTGGCGGCAGCAGCGGCGCGCGCGATGCCTGCGTTTCTGGGGAGCAACGTTTGTCTGCACGTCGCTGTTGATGGTCACGACCATCGCCTGTTTGCGAATGAACCCGCTTTTGCGGCTTCGCGCCCTGCAAACGGATCTGACGGGGATACAGTCCGTACAGCACGGCCTCGTTGCTCGCCAGAAACTCGCGACACCCGTGCAGAGCCCTGCACGCCAGCGGCGCGCATGGCAGCCGGTGCTGGAGTCGCTGTCAGCCACCCTTCCTGCGCAGGTCTGGCTGACGGAACTGCGCTACCAGCCTCCCGCTCTGATATTTACCGGGTTTGCCACCACCCTCCCGGCCCTGTCTGCGCTACGTGATGCGCTTGGACAACTCCCGGGCTTTACGCCCGGGACAGCGGGTGAGCTTCGGCAGGATAGCCAGGGGCGCTGGTCGTTCACCTTTCATCTTAGCGAGGGGTAACGCGTGAATATCCTGTTGGAACGCTGGTGCGAAAGCCGTCCCTGGATCCGCGGTCTCTGCTGGTGTCTGAGCACTTTCCTGGCAGGGCTCGCTGCGTGGGGCACCCTGCTCAGACCGGTAGAGAGGCAGTGTGCTGAACGAGAAAACCAGCTGATCCAGGAGGCGAGGACCAACGCATCGTTATGGCCTGTCGTCCGCTCGGCGCCGCTTCGCACAGAAACTGCGCAAGCACCAGAAATGAAGCCGTTTTCGCCGCTTGATTTTCAGAGGGATGAGACGACGCTGGTTCACTGGAAGCCGCTGCAGAACGGAGGAGAGCTGACGCTGGAGGCGGAGTGGCAGGCCATTCCGGGGCTTTTTTCCCGGCTGGCGCAGCGGGATGTCGAGGTTGCGGCTTTCGCTATTGCACCTGAAGGTAAGGCGTTACGCCTGCGGCTGGAGCTGGATCATGCGAAATAGCACACGATACTGGCTGGTGTGCTCAGTATTGCTGTTGACCGGCATGCGCGATCCCTTTCGCCCACCGGACGATCCCTGCGCGACGGGTGAACTGACGCAGTGGCGCTATCGCGGCATGGTGGGAGGACGCGATGCTATCGGCATTTTGCAGGATGGGCAAAAGCGCTGGCACCGACTAAAAATGGATGAGCGCTTCCCGGCGGGCTGGCAAATAACCGCCATTACTGAATCGGAACTGGTTGTTGAGGTGGGAGACACCTGTGAACCCGTTCAGTGGATGTGGCAACGAGAAGGAATTGAGAAGAATGAATTTACGGATAACGCTGTTGCTGCTGATGTTCAGCCATCCTCTGTGGGCCGCCGCGCCAAAGCCGGTCACGCTGGTGGTGGATGATGTTCCGGTCGTTCAGGTGTTGCAGGCGCTGGCCACTCAGGAGAGCCGAAATCTGGTGGTATCGCCTGATGTCAGCGGCACGCTTTCGCTCAACCTGACGCATGTCCCCTGGCGGCAGGCGCTACAGACGGTTGTCTCCAGCGCCGGACTCGTTTTGCGCGAGGAAGGGGGCATTTTCTACGTCCATACCGCAGCCTGGCAGCGTGAACAGCGGGAACGTTCAGAACAGGAGAAAACGCGTCGACAGCTTGATGCGCCGCTGGTTTCACATAGCATCCCTTTTTCCTATGCCGATGCCGGAGAACTGCAAAAAGCAGCGGAAAAACTCCTGAGCCCAAAGGGAAGTTTATCTGTCGACAAACGGACCAATCGCCTGCTGATCCGGGATAGCCAGACGGTGGTGGATACGCTGGTGCGCTGGGCCAGTCAGATGGACATTCCCGTCGAGCAGGTAGAGCTGGCGGCGCATATTGTGACCATGACTGAAAAAAGCCTGCGTGAACTGGGGGTGAAGTGGGCGCTCGCCGATGCCACCGACGCGGGGAAGGTGGGACAGCTCACGACGCTTGGCAGCGATCTGTCCGTGGCCAGCGCTACCAGCCACGTGGGGTTTAATATCGGACGGATCAACGGTCGGCTGCTGGATCTGGAACTGTCGGCGCTGGAGCAAAAACAGCAGGTCGATATTATTGCCAGCCCGCGACTGCTGGCCTCGCATATGCAGCCGGCCAGTATCAAACAGGGGAGCGAGATCCCCTATCAGGTCTCCAGCGGGGAAAGCGGCGCCACCTCCGTGGAGTTCAAAGAGGCCGTACTGGGGATGGAAGTGACGCCGGTGGTATTGCCGGGGGGGCGCGTGCGCCTGAAATTGCACATCAGCGAAAATATGCCAGGACAGGTCCTGCAGCAGGCTGACGGCGAAACGCTGGCTATCGACAAACAAGAGATAGAGACGCAGGTTGAGGTAAAAAGTGGAGAAACGCTGGCATTGGGCGGAATTTTTTCGCAGAAGAACAAAACCGGCAGTGACAGTGTGCCGGGGCTGGGGAGCATCCCCTGGCTGGGGGCGCTTTTTCGCCATGACGGGAAAGACCACGAACGACGTGAATTAGTGGTGTTTATTACACCACGTCTGGTCGGTATTCACTGACGGGTAACGATCCCCGCAATGATTTTGCATTCAGTTTGTTGCAGATGTTTGACGTGGGGCATGAATTAGCATACAAGGAGTACCGATTTGAGTTGGACTTACGTCTTATTACCTTATGCGCCCGGCGCGGTGATTTAATCAGTTGCCAAACAAGCCGGAGTATTGAGATAATTTTTAGTCTGACTCTCGCTCTATTGCATATGAGGTTTCAGTTCATGTCCTGCTACGCCGGGTGTCTGCGAAGCGGGGATTACCATTAACGAATAGTCTTAGTAGTACCGATAAAATGGCAGAGAAACGCAATATCTTTCTGGTTGGGCCTATGGGTGCCGGCAAAAGCACTATTGGGCGTCAGTTAGCTCAACAACTCAATATGGAATTTTACGATTCTGATCAAGAGATTGAGAAACGAACCGGAGCTGATGTGGGCTGGGTTTTCGACGTAGAAGGCGAAGAAGGTTTCCGTGACCGAGAAGAAAAAGTGATCAACGAACTCACGGAAAAACAGGGCATCGTACTGGCAACAGGCGGCGGCTCTGTGAAATCTCGCGAAACCCGCAACCGTCTCTCCGCCCGTGGCGTAGTGGTCTATCTTGAGACGACCATTGAGAAACAGCTGGCACGTACGCAGCGCGATAAAAAGCGCCCGCTGCTGCAGGTTGAAACGCCACCACGCGAAGTTCTGGAAGCGTTGGCCGATGAACGCAATCCGCTGTATGAAGAGATTGCCGATGTGACCATTCGTACTGACGATCAGAGCGCTAAAGTGGTTGCAAACCAGATTATTCATATGCTGGAAAGCAACTGATTCTGGCTTTATATACACTCGCCTGCGGGTAAAAGCATTAAAGGTGGATGTCGCGTCATGGAGAGGATTACAGTTACTCTCGGGGAACGTAGTTACCCTATCACCATCGCGGCTGGTTTGTTTAACGACCCAGCTTCCTTTTTACCACTGAAAGCGGGTGATCAGGCGATGCTGGTCACCAATGAGACGCTGGCTCCGCTTTATCTCGACCGTGTACGCCACCTGCTTGAGCAGGCGGGCGTTAAAGTCGACAGTGTGATTCTCCCCGATGGCGAGCAGTATAAAAGCCTGACGGTACTGGATACCGTCTTTACCGCATTGCTGCAAAAACCGCACGGTCGCGATACAACACTGCTTGCCCTGGGCGGCGGTGTTGTGGGCGATCTGACCGGCTTTGCGGCCGCAAGCTATCAGCGTGGTGTTCGCTTTATTCAAATCCCGACCACGTTGCTGTCTCAGGTCGACTCCTCTGTTGGTGGCAAAACGGCCGTTAACCATCCGCTCGGCAAAAACATGATTGGCGCGTTCTACCAGCCTGCCTCGGTGGTGGTGGATCTCGACTGTCTGAAAACCCTGCCGGCGCGCGAGCTGGCTTCTGGTCTGGCGGAAGTGATCAAATACGGCATTATTCTGGATGGCGAGTTCTTTAACTGGCTTGAAGAGAATATGGATGCGCTGCTGCGCCTGGATGAGACTGCACTTGCATACTGCATTCGTCGTTGTTGTGAGCTGAAAGCAGAAGTTGTTGCCGCGGACGAGCGTGAAACGGGCTTACGTGCTTTACTGAATCTTGGGCATACGTTTGGTCACGCGATTGAAGCCGAAATGGGTTACGGCAACTGGCTGCACGGTGAAGCCGTCGCGGCTGGCATGGTGATGGCCGCCCGCACCTCTGAACGTCTTGGCCAGTTCAAACCGCAAGAGACGGCACGTATTGTTGCGCTGCTTGAGCGTGCTGGTTTGCCGGTAACCGGGCCGCAGGAGATGTCGGCACACGCGTATTTACCCCACATGATGCGCGATAAAAAAGTATTGGCAGGCGAGATGCGTCTTGTACTCCCGCTTGCAATAGGGAAGAGTGAAGTACGCGGCGGAGTGCCGCACGATGTCGTTCTTGGCGCTATCGCTGATTGTCAGCAGGCGTAACAACTAGAAAGGTCAGGCCACTGTTGCAGGTGGTCGTTTAGCTTCAGGTGAAATGCAAAGTCGTTGGCATAAGCCTTTGAGTGGGGTGTTAAATGGATGAATTCAAACCAGAAGACGAGCTGAAACCCGATCCCAGCGATCGTCGTACTGGTCGTTCTCGTCAATCTTCAGAACGTGATAACGAGCCGCAGATCAACTTTGACGATGTTGATCTGGATGCAGACGATCGTCGCCCTTCGCGCAGCCGCAACGCGCGTGATGAGCGAGAAGAAGAGGATTATGAGTCCGAAGAAGATTCAATGGACGAAGAGCCTGTAGAGCGTCGCCCGCGTAAACGTAAAAAAGCCGCTGCGCCAAAACCAGCCTCCCGTCAGTACATCATGATGGGCCTTGGCGTTCTGGTGCTGGTGCTGCTGATTGTTGGCATTGGCTCCGCGCTAAAAGCACCTTCATCGAACTCAACCGAGCAAACCGCTTCCGCTGAGAAGAGCATCAACCTTTCCGGTAACGATGCAAGCGATCAGGCGAATGGCGCACAGCCTGCACCGGGAACCACCTCCGCAGAGCAGACGGCAGGCAATACCGCTGCGCCGCAGGATGTTTCTCTGCCACCCGTATCTTCAACCCCCGCTCAGGGTCAGGCACCTGTTACGCCTGAAGGCCAGCAGCGCGTAGAAGTTCAGGGTGACCTGAACAATGCCCTGACGCAGCCGCAGAATCAGCAGCAGGTTGATAACGTCGTGGTTAACTCTACGCTGCCAACTGAACCTGCAACGGTTGCCCCGATTCGCGGTGCTAACGCTCAGCCACAAACGGCGGCGACGGAAACCAAACCGCGTCAGACGCAAACCACCACGCGTCCTGAACGTAAGCAGGCGGTAATTGAGCCTAAGCGTGAAACCAAACCTCAGGCTGTGGTAAAAGCGCCTGAAGTGAAAACCGTACCGGCACAGCCGAAACGCACTGAAACGGCTGCGGTGAGCGAGCCTGCAAAAGCGCCTGTCACGCAGACCGCGCCGAAAGCAACGGCGACCACCACGGCACCGGTCACCACCACGGCTCCAGCCGCGACGGCAACAGCATCCAGCAGCGCGGCAGGTAAAACGGCAGGCAACGTCGGTTCGCTGAAGTCTGCGCCATCCAGCAATTACACGCTGCAGCTGAGCAGTTCGTCTAACTATGACAACCTCAACAGTTGGGCGAAGAAATCCAATCTGAAAAACTATGTGGTTTATCAGACGACCCGTAACGGTCAACCGTGGTATGTGCTGGTCAGCGGTGTGTATTCATCCAAAGATGAAGCAAAACGTGCCGTAGCGGCCCTGCCTGCTGATGTTCAGGCAAAAAACCCATGGGCGAAGCCGATTCATCAGGTTCAGGCCGATCTGAAGTAATGTTTAAAGCGCAGGATGCTGTCGGAGCTTTCTCCACAGCCGGAGAAGGTGTAATCAGTTAGTCAGCATGAAAAAAAATCGCGCTTTTCTGAAATGGGCAGGGGGGAAATACCCCCTGCTCGATGATATTAAAAAGCACCTGCCTGAGGGCGAGTGTCTTATCGAGCCTTTCGTTGGCGCGGGATCGGTGTTCCTGAACACCGATTTTTCGCGTTATATCCTGGCGGATATCAACAGCGACCTTATCAGCCTCTATAACATCGTTAAGCTGCGTACCGAAGAGTATGTCGCAGAGGCGCGCAAACTGTTTACGCCGGAGAACAATAACCCAGACGTTTACTACCAGTTCCGTGCGGAATTTAACCAGAGTCAGGATCCGTTCCGCCGGGCGCTGCTGTTCCTCTATCTCAACCGACATGGTTATAACGGTCTGTGCCGGTATAATCTTCGTGGGGAATTTAACGTGCCGTTTGGCCGTTATAAGCGCCCCTATTTCCCGCAGGACGAGCTGTATCACTTCGCCGAAAAAGCACAGCATGCGGAATTCCACTGCCTCTCGTATGAAGAGTGTATGGAGCTGGCAGGCGTAAACTCGGTGGTTTACTGTGACCCTCCGTACGCGCCGCTGTCTGCGACAGCGAATTTCACCGCCTATCACACCAACAGCTTCAGCCCGGCCGAACAGGCCCGCCTGGCGGAGATGGCGGAAAAGCTGGTCAGCAAAAGAATTCCGGTGTTAATTTCGAATCACGATACCCCTGATACGCGCGAATGGTACAAAGCCGCGACGCATTTTCAGGTTAAAGTGCGGCGTAGCATTAGCAGCAACGGCGGCACACGTAAAAAGGTGGACGAACTCCTGGCTCTTTATCGCCCCTGAGCCGTTTTGCCCGCCGGTAAACACATTTCAAGGAGATGCGGATGAAACAGTTTTTGATTGCCCCCTCAATTCTGTCGGCCGATTTTGCCCGCCTGGGTGAAGACACCGCTAAAGCTCTCGCGGCTGGCGCAGATGTTGTCCATTTCGACGTGATGGATAACCACTACGTTCCCAATCTGACCATTGGCCCAATGGTGCTTAAGGCGCTGCGTAACTACGGCATTACCGCCCCGATTGACGTGCATCTGATGGTGAAACCGGTTGACCGTATCGTGCCGGATTTCGCCGCAGCGGGCGCCAGCATCATCACCTTCCATCCGGAAGCCTCTGAACATGTGGATCGCACCCTGCAGCTCATCAAAGAGAACGGCTGTAAAGCAGGTCTGGTGTTTAACCCGGCAACGCCGCTGAGCTATCTCGACCATGTGATGGATAAGCTGGACGTGATCCTGCTGATGTCCGTTAACCCGGGCTTTGGTGGTCAGTCGTTTATTCCTCACACGCTGGATAAGCTGCGTGAAGTACGCCGTCGTATTGATGAGTCAGGTTACGATATTCGTCTGGAAGTGGACGGCGGGGTGAAAGTCAATAACATTGGTGAAATCGCGGCAGCGGGCGCGGATATGTTCGTTGCAGGTTCGGCGATTTTCGACCAACCGGATTACAAAAAAGTCATTGATGAAATGCGCCGTGAGCTGGCGAAGGTAAGTCATGGATAAATTGCAGGCAATTCGGGGTGTGGCATTCGACCTCGACGGCACGCTGGTCGACAGCGCGCCAGGCTTAACGAGTGCCGTAGACCAGGCGCTGTATGCCCTTGAGCTGCCCGTGGCGGGTGAAGATCTTGTCGTCACGTGGATTGGCAACGGCGCTGATGTCCTGATGGAGCGCGCGCTGACCTGGGCGCGTCAGGAGCGCGCATCGCAGCGTTCTGCACAGGGTAAACCGAGCGTTGACCATGCGGACATTCCACAGGAAGAGCAACTGCGTATTCTGCGCAAACTGTTCGATCTTTTCTATGAAGAGACCGTCGAAGAGGGCAGTTTCCTCTTCCCGGACGTTCTGGAAACGCTGAGCGTGTTGCACGCGAAGGGCATTCCGATGGGGCTGGTCACCAACAAACCGACGCCGTTTGTGGCACCGCTGCTGGAAGCGCTGGATATCGCGAAGTACTTCTCCGTGATTGTGGGCGGTGATGATGTGCAAAACAAAAAACCGCATCCGGAACCGCTGCTGCTGGTGGCAGGAAAATTATCCTTAACACCTGCGGAGCTGCTCTTTGTCGGTGATTCACGCAATGATATTCTGGCTGCCCGAGCGGCTGGATGTCCTTCCGTCGGATTAACCTATGGCTACAACTACGGTGAGGCCATCACGCTAAGTGAGCCGGATGTTGTGTTCGACCACTTCAAAGATTTGTTGCCCGCTCTCGGGCTTTCGCACAGTGAACATCAGGAATTGAATAATGACTAAGCCCATCGTTTTTAGTGGCGCACAGCCTTCAGGTGAATTGACCATTGGTAACTACATGGGTGCGTTACGTCAGTGGGTCAGCATGCAGGATGATTACCATTGCATTTACTGCATCGTGGATCTGCATGCGATTACCGCCCGTCAGGATCCTGAGAAGCTGCGTAAGGCCACGCTGGACACCCTCGCCCTGTATCTGGCCTGTGGGATCGACCCTGAGAAAAGCACCATTTTCGTTCAGTCCCATGTGCCAGAGCACGCGCAGCTGGGCTGGGCGCTGAACTGCTACACCTATTTCGGTGAACTGAGCCGCATGACCCAGTTCAAGGATAAATCCGCGCGCTACTCGGAAAACATCAACGCCGGTCTGTTCGACTATCCGGTGCTGATGGCGGCAGACATTCTGCTGTACCAGACAAACCAGGTGCCGGTGGGTGAAGACCAGAAGCAGCACCTGGAGCTGAGCCGCGATATCGCCCAGCGCTTTAACGCGCTTTATGGCGAGGTGTTCAAAGTTCCAGAGCCGTTTATTCCGAAATCGGGTGCCCGCGTCATGTCGCTTCTGGAGCCGACCAAGAAGATGTCCAAGTCTGACGATAACCGCAACAACGTTATCGGCCTGCTGGAAGACCCAAAATCGGTCGTGAAAAAACTCAAGCGCGCAGTGACCGACTCTGACGAGCCGCCTGTGGTGCGCTACGATGTGCAGAATAAAGCGGGCGTTTCCAACCTGCTGGATATTCTCTCCGGTGTTACCGGCCAGAGCATCCCTGAGCTGGAACAGCACTTCGAAGGCAAGATGTACGGCCACCTGAAAGGCGAAGTGGCCGATGCCGTTTCCGGCATGCTGACCGAGCTGCAGGAGCGTTATCACCGCTACCGCAATGACGAAGCTTTCCTGCAGAAAGTGATGAAAGAGGGTGCGGAAAAAGCCAGCGCCCGCGCGTCCGAAACCCTGAAAGCGGTGTACGAAGCGATTGGGTTTGTTGCGAAGCCTTAAGTCTGCTTTGTCGGGTAAGGCGGAGCCGCCACCCGACAAAAAACCGCACAAACAAAAAAACCGGGGAACCCCCGGTTTTTTTACGCCTGAAAAACGCTTACTGCTGTGCCGCCGGGCCGCAACCACCGATGATCTTCGAAATGGAGATCGCCGGGTGCAGCAGATAATCATAGCTGCAGTTGTTTTTGGTGTTCTGGACGTGACCGGTGCAGGCCGTCAGAGTGGTTAACAGACCGACCAGAACGGCGGCTTTTGCCAGTTTAAACATACGCATTCCTTGTCTTAAAAACGAAAATCAGATGTCACTCAAGGGAATAAAGGGAAAAGTTCCACTTCGGGGCGGTATGTTATCGACAGCGGTAAGAGGGGAGTAGTCCGCTTCAGGACTACTCCGGAAAGGAAGAGTGTGCGTTAGTGATTTGAGAACCAGTTGAGTTTGTCGCGCAGCTCAACCACACGGCCAACCACAATCAGCGCCGGGCTTTCAACCTGCTGCGCCAGTTCGCCTAACTGCGTCAGTACGCCATCCACCACGCGCTGCGTAATGGCGGTTCCGTTTTCGACCAGCGCGACGGGCATATCTGCCGCCATGCCGTGCTCCAGCAGCTTCGCCTGAATGGTGGCGGCCTGGTTTAACCCCATGTAGAACACCAGCGTTTGCTTTTCGGCGGCGAGGTTGTGCCAGTCCAGTTCGCTGCCCGTCTTCAGGTGGCCCGTCACCAGACGCACGCTCTGGGCGTAATCGCGGTGGGTCAGTGGAATACCCGCGTATGCTGAACAGCCGGATGCCGCGGTAATGCCCGGCACCACGGAGAAGGGAATGCCCGCGTTACACAGGGTTTCGAGCTCCTCGCCGCCGCGACCGAAGATAAACGGATCGCCCCCTTTCAGTCGCACCACGCGTTTTCCCTTTTGCGCCTCGCGCAGCAGGATCTGGTTAATCTCCTCCTGCGGTACGCAGTGGTAGCCCGCCCGTTTGCCCACGAAGACGCGGTCAGCGTCGCGGCGTACCAGGTTCATGATGTCATCCGAGACCAGACGGTCATACACCACAATATCCGCCTGCTGGATCTGCTGCAGGCCTTTCAGCGTCAGCAAGCCCGCATCGCCAGGACCTGCACCGACCAGCACCACTTCGCCCCGATGATCCAGCGGCTCAGCGAGTAACTGCGCCGTCGTCTCTTCAACCGCTTTACTGTCCTGATTCGCCAGCGACTGCGCCAGGCGGTCATTCACAAAGAATTTTTCCCAGAAACGACGACGCTCGCCAACGGTCGCGAAGGTTTGCTTCACGCGTGAACGCAGTTGCCCTGCGTAGTGGGCAATCTGACCGAGATGTTGCGGCAACAGGGCTTCCAGTTTTTCCCGCAACAGGCGCGCCAGAACGGGCGAGCGGCCCCCGGATGACACGGCGATCATCAGCGGTGAACGGTCAATAATCGACGGCATGATAAAGCTGGCTTCTTTCGGCGCATCCACCACGTTACAGAAGATACGGCGCGCCTCACAGGCATCGCTGACCCGCTGGTTCACTGCATCGTCATCCGTCGCGGCAATGGTCAGCCAGCAGGTCTCCAGCAGGGATTCATCAAACTCTCCCTGCACCAGCGTCAGCATCCCTTCCTGGGCCCAGACGTTAAACTGGGGGGCGAAGGCAATGGCGTTGACGGTCAGTCGGGCGCCCGCCTCTAACAGCAGGCGCGCTTTGCGCTCAGCCACGTCGCCGCCGCCCACAAGCAGGCAGTCGCGATGGCGTAATTGACAAAAAATCGGCAGGTGATCCACGACATTACCTCACAGCATTCATGGAGGGACAGGAATTGACGTCAGGATAACAGCAGGAATCGCCGAAAATATACGGTTTTTCCTGCCGTTACCCATAAGGGGTCATAAGCTTTTCATATTGAAAAGGCGAGGGAATTAGCCCTGTAGCTGCACCTTGCCGTCCTTCACGCGAACGTCGTAGTGCTTCACCGAGTAGTTTTCATCTTCCATGCACAGTCCGTCACGTAAACGGAAGCGCTGCTTTTTCAGCGGGCTGGCGACCCACAGTTCGCCCTGATGCTCCGCAATCAACCCACGGGAGAGCACGCTGGCCTCGAAGAACGGGTCGATGTTGCTGATGGCAAAGAGCTGTTCATCGTGGCGGGGGCGGAAAATCGCAACCTGCTCGTTGCCCAGCAGCGCGCAGACGCCGGTTGCGGGGAGAATGTCGTTAATATCGCAGATGGTTATCCACTGGCTCATGCGTTTTCCTCCACCAGCGTGACCGGAATACGTTCATACGGTGTCGCCGGACGATGCTGTTCACGCTCTGGCACAACCTGCACATTCGGGTCGCGCTGAGTGCTGTTGATAAAATGTCTGAACCGCGTCTGTGCCGCCGGGGTGTTGACGGTTTCAGTCCACTCGCAAATCACCGCCTCACGCAGTCGTGCCATCTCCGCTTCCAGATGCTCGTTCAGGCCCAGCTTGTCGTCGATAATGACCGATTTCAGGTAGTCGATGCCGCCTTCCAGATTATCAAGCCAGGAGGCGGTACGGGTCAGCTTATCGGCGGTACGGATGTAGAACATCATGAAGCGGTCGAGATACTGAATCAGCGTGTCGTGATCGAGATCCGCGGCCAGCAGGTCCGCGTGGCGTGGTTTCATCCCGCCGTTGCCGCAGACATACAGGTTCCAGCCTTTTTCGGTGGCGATAATCCCTACGTCTTTACCCTGGGCTTCCGCACATTCACGGGTACATCCCGAGACGCCAAACTTCATTTTATGCGGCGTACGGATGCCTTTGTAGCGGTTCTCCAGCTCCACGCCGAAACCGACGCTGTCGCCGACGCCGTAGCGGCACCAGGTGCTGCCCACGCAGGTTTTCGCCATACGCAGCGCTTTAGCGTACGCGTGACCGGTTTCGAAGCCAGCGTCAATCAGCTGACGCCAGATCTCCGGCAGATCGTCTTTCTGCGCACCAAACAGGCCGATACGCTGGGAACCGGTGATTTTGGTGTACAGGTTAAATTCACGCGCGATACGGCCCACCGCCACCAGCCCTTCCGGGGTAATTTCACCACCGGCGGAACGTGGAATCACGGAGTAGGTACCGTCTTTCTGGATGTTGGCCAGGAAGTTGTCGTTGGTATCCTGCAGCGGCGTATGCTCGGGTTTGAGGACATACTCGTTCCAGCAGGAGGCCAGCAGGGAGCCGACGGTGGGTTTACATACCTCACAGCCGTAGCCCTGGCCGTGCTTCGCCAGCAGTTCGTCGAAAGACTTAATGCCTTCCACGCGGATCAGATGGTAGAGCTCCTGGCGAGAATACGCGAAGTGCTCGCACAGGTTGTTGTTCACTTCGATGCCCTGTTTCGCCAGCTCGGCGTTCAGCACCTGGGTGACCAGCGGAATACAACCGCCGCAGCCGGTGCCGGCTTTGGTTTCCGCTTTCAGCGCCGCAACGGTGTGGCAGCCTTTGTTAATGGCAGAGATGAGCATGCCTTTGGTGACGTCAAAGCAGGAGCAGATCTGCGCGCTGTCCGGCAGTTTATCCACGCCGATAGACGGCTTGCCGCTGGAGGCGTGCGCCGGGAGGATCAGTGCGTCCGGGTTTTCCGGCAGTTCGATGGCGTTCAGCACCAGCTGGAGCAGGTTGCCGTAATCACTGGTGTCACCCACCAGTACCGCCCCAAGCAGGGTTTTGTTGTCCTGGCTGACGATCAGGCGCTTATAAACTTCTTTACTCTCATCGAGATAAACGTAGCTGCGGGCACCCGGCGTGCGGCCGTGTGCATCGCCAATACCGCCAACGTCCACGCCCAGCAGCTTCAGCTTGGCGCTCAGGTCCGCGCCTTCGAAGGCGTTTTCGTTGCCGAGGATGTGGTCCACGGCGACCTGCGCCATTTTGTAACCCGGCGCCACCAGACCATACACGCGGTTATTCCAGCTGGCGCATTCGCCAATGGCGTAGATATCCGGATCGGAGGTCTGGCAGGTGTCGTTAATCATGATCCCGCCGCGCTGGGCGACGGCCAGACCGCACTGGGTTGCCAGCTTGTCGCGCGGGCGGATCCCGGTGGAGAAGACGATGAAGTCAACTTCCAGCTCGCTGCCGTCGGCAAAGCGCATGGTTTTGCGCGCTTCAGTGCCTTCCTGCACGATCTCTTTGGTGTTTTTGCTGGTGTGAACCTTCACGCCCATGCTTTCGATTTTGCGACGCAGCTGGTCGCCACCCATGTGGTCGAGCTGTTCGGCCATCAGCATCGGAGCAAATTCGATGACGTGGGTTTCAACGCCGAGGTTTTTTAGCGCGCCCGCGGCTTCCAGGCCCAGCAGGCCACCACCCACCACCGCACCGCGTTTACTGCGACGGGCGCAGGACTCAATGGCGTTGAGATCTTCAATGGTACGATAGACGAAGCAATCCTGCGTTTCAGCGCCTTTAATCGGCGGGATCCACGGATAGGAGCCGGTCGCCATGATCAGCTTGTCGTAAAAAACCGTACGCCCGGCGCTGGAGTGGATCACTTTCTCCTGACGGTTGATGGTGATAGCGCGTTCGCCCACCAGCACCTTTACGCCATGCTTCTCGTAGAACCCTTCACGCACCAGTGAGAGCTCTTCGGCAGTATGATGGGAGAAATAGGAAGATAAGTGCACACGGTCGTACGCCTTGCGGGGTTCTTCACAGAACACGGTAATATCGAACTGAGCGGCATCGGCTTTATCGAGAAGATCCTCAATAAAGCGGTGACCGACCATGCCGTTACCGATGATAGCGAGTCTGAGTTTGCTCATTATTGCCTCGATTTCTTTTCTATTACCGCCTACCTTAACGATTCAGCAGGGGCGCTTATTGATGCAAATCAAATACGTCTTCGCCTACTCCTTAGGTGGTATATGACTGATTTGTCAGGATTTTTATAAGTTATGGAAATCGCAGGCTTTTCGGGTTAGTTGAATTTGTGTACAAATCAGGGGCGGTTTTGCAAAAATCGATACGCCTGTCCAGCAGCTGCGTTTTTAGGGGAAAGATATGTCTACTACACCGTTATGGCTTGTTCAGAATGTTCGTTTACCGGGTCGGGAAGGGCTGTGGCAGCTTGCCATTGAGAACGGGCGATTTGGTGACATCACCCCCATGGATGACACCCATACCGAAAGCTATGAAGTGTTAAATGCGCGCGGTGGATTGGCTATTCCCCCGTTTATTGAGCCGCATATCCATCTTGATACCACCCAGACGGCGGGCGAGCCGAACTGGAACCAGTCCGGAACGCTGTTTGAGGGCATTGAGCGCTGGGCGGAGCGCAAGGCGCTACTCAGCCATGACGACGTGAAAGCGCGGGCGTGGAAAACGCTGAAGTGGCAAATCGCCAACGGGATCCAGTTTGTCCGCACTCATGTGGATGTCTCCGACCCGACGCTCACCGCCCTGAAGGCGATGCTGGAGGTGAAGCAGGAGGTTGCGCCGTGGGTGACGCTGCAAATCGTCGCGTTCCCGCAGGAAGGTATCCTCTCTTACCCGAACGGCGCGGCTCTGCTGGAAGAGGCATTACGGCTGGGCGCGGATGTGGTGGGGGCGATCCCCCACTTTGAGTTCACCCGCGAGTACGGCGTGCAGTCGCTGCATATCGCCTTTGAGCTGGCGAAGAAGTATGACCGTCCGCTGGATATTCATTGCGATGAAATTGATGACGAGCAGTCTCGCTTTGTCGAGACGGTGGCCACGCTGGCGTATGAGGCCGGTATTGGCGCACGGGTAACGGCCAGCCACACCACCGCCATGCACTCCTACAACGGTGCCTATACCTCGCGGCTGTTCCGACTGCTGAAGATGTCGGGGATTAATTTCGTCGCGAACCCGCTGGTCAATATCCACCTGCAGGGGCGCTTCGATGATTATCCGAAGCGTCGCGGCATCACCCGGGTGAAAGAACTACTGGCGGCGGGCATTAACGTCTGCTTTGGCCATGATGATGTCTTTGACCCGTGGTACCCGCTTGGTACCGGCAATATGCTGCAGGTGCTGCATATGGGGCTGCACGTCTGTCAGATGATGGGCTATCCGCAAATCGACAGCGGCCTGAACCTGATCACCCATAACAGTGCCCGAACCTTTGGCCTGAGCGATTACGGAATTGAGACGGGCAACCCGGCGAACCTGATTATTCTGCCTGCGGAGAGCGGGTTTGAAGCGGTACGCTGTCAGGTGCCGGTGCGCTGGTCCATTCGTCAGGGACGAATTATTGCCACCACACAGCTGGCGCAGACCTGGATCCAGATGGATAACGGGGGAGAAGAGGTGAGCTTTGCCAGAAACACCCCCTCTGCGTAGGGCAGAGGGGGACGGGATTAGTGCGTCGCCGCTGCAGCGTTATGCTGGCGGTGGCGGGTCACAAAGCCCAGGATGAAGCACATGATAAACACCACGGCGTACAGACCGTTCGCCGTGTGCAGCGCGGCCAGCGGGCCGCTGTGGGCGACGATTGGGCCGGTGACCACGAAGGTCAGCATGGTGCCGATGGTGCCGCAGGTCAGAACGAAGTTAACCAGCTTCGGCGAGGCCACCCTGGTCTGCAGGGAGCCCAGAGTAATGATCGAGGTGTAGATCGCGCTGGAGAAGAAGCCCAGGGTCAGAATGAACCACGGCATATGTTCCGGTGAACCGTTGATAAAAAGATACATCAGCACGGTTGCCAGGCCCGCCAGTACGGTCAGAATGCGCTGCAGATCGAAGAAGCGCAGGATGAAGCTAAACGCCCACATGCCGAACATGTAAGACATCCAGAAATCGCTCACCAGCTTACCTGCGTCGTTCAGGCTCATGCCCAGGCCTTTGGCGTATTCCGGTACCCAGGAGATAAAGCCCAGCTGGCCGAGGATGTAGCACAGGGCGGCGATGGAGAGGAACAGTACGCCGATCCCCCATTTCTCTTTCGCGACAGGCTCTGCCGTGGTCTGCGCTTTTTTGCCCAGCACCGGGAACTCGCAGCCGAAAGTCAGAATAAAGATCGCCACGTAGACCAGGCCGATGCAGGCATACACCCAGTACCACTCAATGCTGCGCGCCAGCAGAACAGCAGCCACCATCGGGAAAATCATCCCGGCCATACTGAAGAAGGAGTCGGTAAACAGCAGGCGCGCGCCACGCTGACGGCCTTCATACATATGGGTAATCAGGAAGGTCCCGATCGACATGGTAATGCCGCTGACCAGACCGAGTACAAACATGGCGGCGGAGAACAGGGCGATGCTGTGGCTCAGCATCAGACCCGCCACGGCGGCGACCATCAGCACAAAACCAAAACGCAGCTGCGTTTTCAGTGGCACGATTTCCATCAGCCACGCATTCAGGAAGATGGAGATCAGGATCCCGGCGTTGAGGAAGGTGAAGGTGTTACTCATGCTGGAAACGGGCAGATGGAAGTAGTCTGCGATATTTCCCATCACCATCCCGGTGACGATCACCAACGCGCCGGTCAGGGCGTAGGAGAAGAAGCTGATCCATGTGAGCTTGATGCGATTGCTGTTAGTCATGTCTGGCCTGTTCAAAATAAGAAAAGCGCCCATTGGGCGCTGAGAGCGGGCAGATTTTAGACATTAAAGTGATCTATTCATATCTTTTAAGAGAAATTCGAACTTCATTGCAGTTTTTTATGTGATCTTGATCACATAAAAAGCCGCCGGAACCAATCGTTTGCGTGGTTACAACTGTTTCAATTTCGTAAAATTAGGTAAAAGGCTGGTCTCCGTTCATACTGCTCTTTAGAATCAAGCCATTCGCTTTATATACTGCGCTTTGTTAAGGAATTCTCATGCTCAAATCAACACTGGCGGCTGTCGCAGCTGTGTTTGCTCTTTCTGCCGTTTCCCCTGCTGCGCTGGCAGCAAAAGGGGACCCTCACGTTCTGCTGACCACCTCCGCCGGGAATATTGAGCTGGAACTGAATAGCCAGAAAGCTCCGGTTTCTGTGAAAAACTTCCTCGACTATGTGAACAGTGGTTTCTACAACAACACCACCTTCCACCGCGTGATCCCTGGGTTTATGGTGCAGGGCGGTGGTTTTAATGAGCAGATGCAGCAGAAACAGCCGAACCCGCCGATTAAAAACGAAGCAGATAACGGTCTGCTGAACACCCGCGGCACCATTTCTATGGCGCGTACCGCGGATAAAGACAGCGCGACCAGCCAGTTCTTTATCAACGTGGCGGATAACGCCTTCCTCGACCACGGCCAGCGCGATTTCGGTTATGCGGTGTTCGGTAAAGTGGTGAAAGGGATGGACGTGGCGGACAAGATTTCACAGGTTCCTACCCATGACGTTGGCCCGTACCAGAATGTGCCGTCAAAACCTGTCGTGATCCTCTCCGCGAAAGTTCTGCCGTAACCTGTTTCGACACGGGCGATCCTCGCCCGTGTTGTTAGCCCTCCCTGCGAAAGCGCGTTTTGCTGCTTATACTTGTGGCAAACGGACATATTCAGGGAGGCGTTAAGTGAAAAAACTCACCGACAAGCAAAAATCCCGTCTCTGGGAGCAGCAGCGTAACGTCAATTTTCAGGCCAGTTGTCTCCTTGAAAAAGGTCATGGTCCTTCCGATCCCCATATTGAAACGCTGGAGCTTGGGCCTTCCGCTCCTGGCTTGCCCCATCTGTGCCTTATTCACCGCCATCTCTACCGCAGAGAGTTGAAGTACGCGGGCGAGTTGCGTACTGATGATATTTTTAAGGGCGACATTCCTTTCTGCCATTTCGAGTACATCGAGAAGATGGGCAACGAACTGATGGCGGCGCTGGAAAGCGAAAAGTATCTGGTTGGTCTGGAGAAAGCGGCGTTTATAGAACGAATTAGCCATTACTATTGTGAAATCAACATGCTGCACCCTTTTGCCAGCGGTAACGGTATTGCTCAGCGTGTTTTCTTTGAGCAGCTGGCGATCCATGCGGGTTACGCGCTGGACTGGCGCGATATCGATCCCGAAGATTGGGTGGCGGCTAACCGGAGCGGCGCAACGGGCGATCTCAGCGCGTTAAACGCTATCTTTGCCAAAGTAGTGAGCGAAGCGCGGGAATCTGAGTAGAATAGGGCGGCATTTTTTTCGGGAGCCGCCATGATTCTGCTGATTGATAACTACGATTCCTTCACCTGGAACCTTTACCAGTATTTTTGTGAACTGGGTGCAGAGGTGGTTGTCCGCCGCAATGACGAGATTGGCCTTGCCGATATTGAGACGCTGGCTCCGCGAAAAATCGTCATCTCACCTGGCCCCTGCACACCGTCGGAATCGGGCATTTCGCTGGATGTTATCCGGCATTATGCCGGCAAGCTGCCCATTCTGGGGGTTTGCCTGGGTCATCAGGCGATTGCCCAGGCGTTTGGCGCCACCATCGTGCGTGCGGCGAAAGTGATGCACGGCAAAACCTCGCCGGTCACGCACACGGGGACCGGGGTATTCACGGGGCTCAATAATCCATTGACCGTGACGCGCTACCATTCGCTGGTGATTGACCCGACGACGCTGCCTGACTGCTTTGAGGTGACTGCCTGGAGCGAGTCGCAGGAGATCATGGGGATTCGTCACCGCAAATGGGATCTCGAAGGCGTACAATTCCACCCGGAAAGCATCCTCAGCGAACAGGGGCACGCGCTGCTGGCAAATTTCCTCAATCGCTGAATATCTGTTGCCTTACTGTGATTTTTTATGCATATTTTGTGATTATATTTTCACAATCAATGTGACATAAAAGGGATGGGCATGACATGGCAACTGAACAACCAGCAATTACCCGCGCGACATTCGATGAAGTGATTCTGCCGATTTATGCACCGGCTGAGTTTATCCCGGTGAAGGGAAAAGGCAGCCGCGTCTGGGATCAGCAGGGTAAAGAGTATGTGGATTTCGCGGGCGGGATTGCGGTAACGGCGCTGGGTCATTGCCATCCTGCGCTGGTCGAGGCGCTGAAAACCCAAGGCGAAACCCTGTGGCACACCAGCAACGTTTTCACTAACGAACCGGCGCTGCGTCTTGGCCGCAAGATCATTGATGCCACGTTTGCCGAGCGCGTGCTGTTTATGAACTCCGGCACCGAAGCCAACGAAACCGCTTTCAAGCTGGCGCGCTACTATGCCACCACGCGCCACAGCCCATACAAAACCAAAATCATCGCTTTTCACAACGCCTTCCATGGGCGCTCCTTCTTTACCGTCTCCGTTGGTGGTCAGCCGAAGTATTCCGACGGTTTTGGTCCGAAACCGGCTGACATCGTCCACGTGCCGTTTAACGATCTGCATGCGGTAAAAGCGGTGATGGACGATCACACCTGCGCGGTGGTGGTGGAGCCGATTCAGGGCGAAGGCGGCGTGACGGCCGCCACGCCGGAATTCCTGAAAGGGCTGCGCGCGCTGTGCGACGAGCACCAGGCGCTGCTGGTATTTGATGAAGTGCAGTGCGGGATGGGGCGTACCGGCTCCCTGTTTGCCTATATGCACTACGGCGTGACGCCGGATATTCTGACCAGCGCCAAAGCGCTCGGCGGCGGTTTCCCGGTGAGTGCGGTCCTGACCACCCAGGAGATTGCCTCCGCGTTCCATGTGGGGTCGCACGGCTCCACTTACGGCGGTAATCCGCTGGCGAGCGCTGTGGCGGGCGCGGCGTTTGATATTATCAACACGCCTGAGGTTCTCAATGGCGTGGGCGCGAAGCGCGAACTGTTCGTAAAACATCTGCAAAAGATTGATGACCAGTACGACGTGTTCAGCGAGATCCGCGGGATGGGGCTGCTGATCGGTGCCGAGCTGAAACCGCAGTACAAAGGCCGCGCACGCGATTTCCTGCACGCCGCCGCCCACGAAGGGGTGATGGTGCTCAATGCCGGGCCGGACGTGATGCGTTTTGCGCCGTCGCTGGTGGTGGAAGAGAAAGACATTGAAGACGGCTTAACCCGCTTTGCCGCGGCAGTCGCGAAGATCGTAAAAGGTTAATACGCCGTCCGCTTCAGGCGACGGGTTAACCAAATCCCATGATGCGGACGCTGACGCCATGCCACCGATGAAATGGTGTGCATGGTGTTCAGATGCCCCAGAATGCGCTGTAAATGCTGCTCAAGGGTACTCATTGGCCCGTGAGTGAGCGTTTCCGGCGCTTCCAGAATATTTGAATCCCCCGACTCACCCGGCGCGTCATACTCCAGACGCTGCTGGCAGCGCTGCAGGGCAATCTCACACGACTGCAGGTAACGTTGCGCCAGGTCTGGCGTCAGCATGGTATGTTCACGCGCGAGCGTGGTCATGGCGTTGATATGTTCGACGATAAACTGGCTGTGCGTCACCCAGAGCTTCATGTCCGCCAGATAGTGCGAGTTAAAGCCGGGCTCCTGCATCGCCTGGTTGAGCGAGTTGAACAGGGCGTTGTGCGCCTGGTTGACCTTCATCCGCTGATAAGCCAGCGGGGAGGGCTGCGGGTCGCCGCTCAGAATCAGGCGGATAGCCTCCTGGTCAGCCTCCAGCGCGTCGTGGGCGTTCTGCCTGAGCAGCCCACTCTGCCACTGCGGCCACAGCCAGACCATGCCCCCAAAGGCAATCAGACAGCCGATGAGGGTATCGATCAGCCTGGCGACAATAAACTGTTCGCCATTAAGCGTGAGCAACTGCAGGGTATATACCGCCGTCACCGTAAAACCAACCATCGCCCAGCCGTAGTTTTTGCGAATAATCAGGTAACTCACCAGCGTAATCACCAGCATCCCTGCCAGGGTATAGCCTTCCGGCACGTGGAAGTGCAGCGTCACGCCCGCAATAATCAGCCCCGCCATCGTTCCGCCAGCTCGATGAAGAATACGTACCCGCGTGGCACCGTAGCCATTCTGGGTGACAAACAGCACGGTCATTAAGATCCAGTAGGGTTTCGGCAGATGCAGCGCCATGCCCATCAGGCTGGCGACACTGAGCATGACGCTAATCCGTGCGGCATTGCGCAGGGCGGACGATTTAAGCGACAGATAACTTCTGAGCGCGGGCAACAGCGGAAGCCGTTTTTGTTTGTCCGCCATCAGATCGCGGGAATAAAGCGGGCGCTGGGTACGCAGCACGCGGGCGATGCGGCTGAAGTGCCAGGCGGCAAACTGACCGACCGGGTTATCCGGATGCTGACGGGCGATTTTCTCCAGCGCGCCGAGCTGTTTGTCCATGTTAAAGCGCGTGGGGTAGCGGTGATAGAGAATATCGTCGGCCAGGATCCGCAGGCGCGCGGAGACGGTCTGTGCGTTCCAGCGGATCACCGCTTCAGCGTGGCTGCGCTCTACCAGTTTTTGCACCTCTTGCGGGTGGTGAAGACTTACGGAGATATGCTCCTGCAGATCCAGCCCCACCTGGAAAGTGCGCAGCAGCCGTTTATATTCGTGATTCTGGTTGGCGGCGAGCATATGCAGTTGCTGGTAGCACTGGCTTATCAGATCCACCACCTTTTGCTGACGGGTCAGCAGCGGGGGCAGCGATCTTTCCGGATCGGTATGCTGGGTGAGCAGGGTGTATTTGGCTTCACAATACTCCGCCAGCTGCACATAGAGCAGGCTCAGGGATTCACGCAGCGGTTGTTCGCGCCACAGCCAGAACCAGAACCAGTTAAACAGCCCGTACCATAATGTCCCCAGCGCGTAGATCAGCAGCGGCTCCCACACCGGCATATTTCCGGCGAGGCTCAGCGTGAAAATGGCCGCAATCAGCGAGGCGGGAAGTAGACGGGCGTGCAGCGAGCTGATTTCGGCGGTGACACCCAGGGTCATCGCCAGCACGGTCAGGATCAGCGGCAGCGGAATATCGCGCGCCAGCAGAAGCTGCACGGCGAGACTACAGCCGGCAAACAGTGAACCGCCAATGATGAGTCGTTTGAAAAAGCGCTTATGCGGCGTGTCCAGACCGGCAATGTTGCAGCAGGCGGGCACCAGAGAAAAGAGCAGACCTTGCTGAAGATGTCCGAGGAGCAGGCCCACGGCCACAGGAAGACATAACACCAGCGTTTGTCGCAGTGCGTAATTAACTTCCGGGTGATAGATCAGCCTGCGCCACATGGGGAGTAGAGACAAAAACGGCGTGACACCTTGCGGTGACACGCCGTTTGAGCGGAATTAACGCGTTCCGTAAACCACGATGGTTTTACCGTGGGCGGAGATCAGGTTTTGATCTTCCAGCATTTTCAGGATACGACCTACGGTTTCACGGGAGCAACCGACGATCTGACCAATTTCCTGACGGGTAATTTTAATTTGCATGCCGTCCGGGTGGGTCATGGCGTCTGGCTGTTTCGCCAGGTTCAGCAGCGTCTGTGCAATACGGCCCGTCACGTCCAGGAAGGCGAGGTTGCCCACTTTCTCAGAGGTGACCTGCAGACGGCGCGCCATCTGGGAAGAAAGACGCATCAGGATGTCAGGGTTAACCTGAATCAGCTGACGGAATTTCTTGTAAGAAATTTCAGCCACTTCACATGCTGTCTTTGCACGAACCCAGGCGCTACGTTCCTGGCCCTCTTCAAACAGGCCCAGTTCACCGATGAAATCGCCCTGGTTCAGATAAGAAAGGATCATCTCTTTCCCTTCTTCATCTTTGATCAGCACTGCCACCGAGCCTTTAACGATGTAATACAACGTTTCCGCCTTTTCACCCTGGTGAATCAGCGTGCTCTTCGATGGGTACTTATGAATGTGGCAATGAGACAAGAACCATTCGAGAGTCGGGTCTGTTTGCGGTTTGCCAAGCACCATGCGCTGTTATCCTCTGTTATAAGCTGTCACCAGAGTCATCAGATGCATCCGGACTCTGGGGTTGCAATCGAATTCTTACCCATACCCTGGGAAGTCGGCTACCGTAACGTTTCGCAGCCAGTAAAGTTTGATGTCCTCTGCATACACGTGTAACGTCAATGTATTACTGTAGCATCCTGAGTGTTTTAGCATAGCTTTCGCCGCGTGTCTCCTGGTGTCTCGCTTCAGCATGATGCAGGTCGCCTTCCATTGCGAGAAATGTAACGCACGCGTAATCTGTCACCAAAAATGCAACGTTGGAGTTTAAGAATATGCAAGCGCGCGTGAAATGGGTTGAAGGTTTAACGTTCCTGGGCGAGTCCGCTTCCGGACACCAGATTTTGATGGATGGCAACTCCGGCGATAAAGCGCCAAGCCCAATGGAGATGGTGCTGATGGCGGCAGGGGGATGCAGCGCCATTGACGTGGTGTCGATTCTGCAGAAAGGCCGTCATGACGTGACGGATTGCGAAGTTAAACTGACCTCAGAACGTCGTGAAGAGGCGCCACGCCTGTTCACCCACATTAATCTGCACTTTGTTGTGACCGGCAAAGCGTTGAAAGACGCGGCGGTATCACGCGCGGTGGACCTGTCGGCGGAGAAGTACTGCTCTGTGGCGTTAATGCTGGAGAAAGCAGTAAAAATCACCCATTCGTATGAAGTGATTGAGGCGTGATTGATTGGGCATCGTGCGTGTTGATGCCCTCACCCTAACCCTCTCCCACAGGGAGAGGGAATATGATTATGCGATCTGCTTCCCTTCCATCAACCGCTCCACCAGCGGCGTCATGATTAATTCCATTGCCAGTCCCATTTTTCCGCCCGGCACCACTAACGTATTCATGTGAGAAATGAACGAGCCCTGCAGCATCGCCAGCAGCCACGGATAATCAATGCCTTCGAGATTGCGGAAATGGATCACCACAAAGCTCTCATCCAGCGACGGGATACTTTTGGCGGCAAACGGGTTGGAGGTGTCCACCGTCGGCACGCGCTGGAAGTTGATATGGGTGCGGGAAAACTGCGGCGTCAGGTAGTTGATGTAATCTTCCATGGAGCGCACCACCGAATCCATCACTGCCTCGCGCGAGTGGCCGCGCTCGCTCATGTCACGCGTCAGCTTCTGGATCCACTCCAGGTTAACAATAGGCACCACGCCGACCAGCAGATCCACATGGCGCGCCACGTCATGCTGCGGCGTGACCACGCCGCCGTGTAATCCTTCGTAGAACAGGACGTCGGTAGGTTCCGGCAGCGGCTGCCAGGGAGTAAAGGTACCCGGCACCTGATTCCAGGGAACGGCTTCATCATAGGTATGCAGATACTTGCGGGACTGCCCTTTGCCGCTCTGTCCGTACTCAATAAAGGTTTGCTCCAGCAGGCCGAAGTCATTGGCCTCCGGGCCGAAGTAACTGATGTGTTTACCCAGATCGCGCGCCTTACGGATGGCCATATCCATCTCCGGACGCGTGTAGCGGTGAAAGCTGTCACCTTCGACCTCCGCCGCACGGAGATTCAGCTGGGCGAAAATCTTGCGAAAGGCGAGGCTGGTGGTGGTGGTTCCCGCACCACTCGACCCCGTAACGGCAATAATCGGATGTCTGGCAGACATAACAACTCCCTGACTGAAAAGGGTGGAAGATCAGCCGTGAAACGCGTTGCGGGGCATGATATTGACCGTCTCATGCAGTTCTGACCACACCAGCACCACGTCGCCGCTTTTCAGCTGGCGCTTTACATCGTTGACCTTTTGCTCAAGCGAGCGTTCATGTTCACCATAATCGGTGCCTTCGCGCAATACAAAGCTTTCAATCAGATTATCGAGCGTTTCGGGAGCCAGATCCTGCCAGGGAATAATCATTTTGCACCGTCCAGATAAGGGGTTAGCCAGTCAGGGATACGCGTCTCAAGCCACATTTTCGGGCGGCGCAGCGTGCCACCGATAAACCCGACGTGGCCGCCATGCTCGGTCAACTGATAGTGAACGTTGTCGGGCAGAAACTCCTGTGCGGGGATCGAGTGGTGATCCATAAAGGGGTCATCTTTGGCATGAATGATCAGCGTCGGTTGCGTGATCTTGCTGAGCAGCGGCATGGCGCTGCACTGACGATAGTAATCAATCGCATCGGCGAAGCCGTGAATTTTGGCGGTGATCAGATCGTCGAACTCGCGAATTCGGCGCACCTTTTTCAGCTGGCGCAGGCTGACCGGCAGCGTATCCGGGTAAGCCTTCAGCTTACGCGCCGCGTTGGCTTTCAGCAGGTTGAGCAGATAGCGCTGATAGACGCGGGAAAAGCCTTTATCCATATGGTAGCTGCACTGCTCCAGCATAAACGGGGCGGAGACAATGACGGCCGCATTCAGCGGTACGCTTTCGCCCTCTTTGGCCAGCAGACAGGCCAGCATATTGCCGCCCAGCGAGTAGCCCACGGCGGCGGTTGGCACGTTGCCAAAATTATCCCGCAGCCAGTGCAAAAACCACGTACCGTCTTCGGTTTCACCCGAGTGATAAATGCGTTTCTGACGATTGGGTTCGCCGCTACAGCCGCGAAAATGCATCACCACGCCGAGCCAGCCGCGCGCTTTTGCCGCCTCAATTAACCCATGCGCATAAGGGCTGTGCAGGCTGCCTTCCAGACCGTGAAAGACCACCAGGCGCGGCTTATGGCGGGCCTGCTCCGGTGCTTCGCTCCAGGCGAGATCCAGAAAGTCACCGTCCGGCAGGTCAAGCCGTTGCCAGTGCGGGGTGAACTGAACCTTGCGGCGGATCAGTCGCGGCAGCATGGTCTGCAAATGGCGATTGGCCACGCCGCGCATAGGCACGAACTCAGTGCTGTCTTCGGCCGCAATGTCGAAGTCTGATGGAATGATTTGGGTCATAAGCGCGATGCTGATTCTTGTCGGAAATTTACGATACTTTCCGAATTGTACCCCGTTTAGCCAGGATTTCCGAACCAGGGACGGATCCTGTTCGCAAAACGGGGCAAATACTCAGTCGGCCTGCAGCATCGCTTCCAGCTGTTCCTGGGCGTCGAGCCAGGCCATTTCACACTCTTCGAGGTTCGATTTGGTCTTCGCCTGGGTTTGCAGGCAGTCCGTCAGCTCCGCTTTACGGCTCTGGTCATACAGACCGCTGTCGCCAAGCTTCTCTTCAACGGCAGCAAGCGTGGCGTTGAGCTTTTCCATCTCTTTTTCGAGACGGGCAATCTCTTTACGCAGCGGCTGCGTCTGGGTGCGCAGCTCCGCTTCCCGGCGTTTCTGGTCTTTACGCGCCTGGGCGCTGTTGGCGTTCTCTTTCGTTGGCTCTTCCGGCTGGTTTTCCTGCTTCTGCACGTCCGTCAGCCACTGCTGGTAGTCTTCCAGATCGCCGTCGAACGGCTCGACTTTGCCGTCGTGCACTAAGTAGAGATCGTCCGTGGTGGAGCGGATCAGGTGGCGGTCGTGCGAAACCACAACCAGTGCGCCTTCGAACTCAATCAGCGCTTCGGTCAGTGCCTGACGCATGTCGAGATCGAGGTGGTTGGTCGGTTCATCGAGCAGCAGCAGGTTCGGGCGCTGCCAGACGATCAGCGCCAGCACCAGACGAGCTTTTTCGCCGCCGGAGAAACGTTCGGTGTTTTCGGTGACCTTATCGCCCTGGAAGCCGAAGCCGCCGAGATAATCGCGCAGCTTCTGCTCCATCTCCTGCGGCGCCAGACGCGCCAGGTGCTGGATCGGGGATTCATCAGCGCGTAAAAATTCCAGCTGATGCTGGGCGAAGTAGCCAAGCTTGATGCCCTTCGCCAGCCCGATTTCGCCGCTGACCGGGTTAAGTTCGCCCGCCAGCAGTTTGATCAGCGTGGATTTACCGGCACCGTTGCGTCCCAGCAGACCAATACGTGAACCCGGCACCAGGTTGAGCTTGATGGAGTCGAGAATTGTACGATCGCCGTATCCGGCGCTCACTTTTTCCATCTTCAGCAGCGGGTTTGGCAGGCTTTCCGGCGCGCGGAAGCTGAAGTGGAACGGGTTGTCCACGTGCGCCGGGGCAATCATCTCCATGCGTTCCAGCATCTTGATGCGGCTCTGGGCCTGCTTCGCTTTAGACGCTTTGGCCTTGAAGCGATCCACAAAGCTCTGCAGGTGCGCGACGCGCTGCTGCTGGCTTTCGTACATGGACTGCTGCTGGGCAAGACGCGTCGCGCGCTGGCGCTCGAAGGAGCTGTAGTTACCGGTGTACTCGAACATCGTTTGCTGTTCGATGTGAATGATTTTATCCACCACCGGGTCTAGGAAGTCGCGGTCGTGGGAGATCAGAATCAGAGTGCCCTGATAGCTCTTAAGCCACTTCTCCAGCCAAATAACCGCATCGAGATCGAGGTGGTTGGTCGGTTCATCGAGCAGCAGCAGATCAGAGCGACAGATCAGCGCCTGCGCCAGGTTGAGGCGCATACGCCAGCCGCCGGAGAAGTCGCTGACCGGGCGTTCCAGCTGTTCATTGCTGAAGCCCAGGCCGTGCAACAGGCTGGAGGCGCGGGAGCGAATGGTCCACGCGTCAATGGCGTCCAGCTTGCCGTGAACGGTGGCGATGGCGTGGCCGTCGTTGCGCTCGTTAGCGGCATTGAGTTCCGCCTCGAGTTTACGGTATTCACGGTCCCCGTCGATAACATAGTCGAGTGCCGGTTCGCTGAGGGCGGGCGTCTCCTGGTTCACCCAGGCGAGCTGCCAGTTCCCCGGGAAGGTAAAGTTACCGCCATCCGCGCTAATCTCGTTTTTCAGCAGCGCCAGCAGCGTGGATTTACCACAACCGTTTTTGCCGACCAGACCCACTTTTTGGCCCGGGTTGATGGTAGCAGTGGCGTTATCCAGCAGGACGCGCACACCGCGACGAATTTGTAACGAGGAGAAAACAATCATAGAAGCGCCGTATGTTCCGACTATGTTAATTTGTCATTATGATAATGTAAGGTGTGGGCCATTTTCCGCACCGGGCCGCCATGGTAGCCCAAAACAACGACGATACACAAAAACAGAAACAAGACCGGGAGGGGAATGATGTCTCAGACAGCAAAAGTGCTGCTGCTGTATGCCCATCCGGAATCTCAGGACTCGGTGGCGAACCGGGTTCTGCTTAAGCCGGCTACTCAGCTCAGCAACGTGACGGTGCACGATCTCTACGCGCACTATCCTGATTTCTTTATTGATATTCCTTATGAGCAGGAACTGCTGCGTCAGCATGACGTGATTGTGTTCCAGCATCCGCTTTATACCTACAGCTGTCCGGCGCTGCTCAAAGAGTGGCTGGACCGCGTGCTGAGCCGGGGCTTTTCCAGCGGGGTGGGGGGCAACCAACTGGCGGGAAAGTACTGGCGTAGTGTGATCACCACCGGTGAGCCAGAAAGCGCTTACCGCCACGACGGGCTGAACCGCTATCCGATGAGCGACATCCTGCGGCCTTTCGAGCTGACGGCGGCAATGTGCCGTATGCACTGGATGAGCCCGATTATTGTCTACTGGGCGCGGCGTCAGGATCCCAAAGAGCTGGCGAGCCACGCCCGAGCCTATGGTGAATGGCTGGCGTCACCGATTCCGGCAGGAGGTCGTTAATGGAAGGATCGAATTTGCTCCTCGCCGGGGTGCTGTTTTTATTTGCGGCCGTTGTCGCGGTGCCGTTTGCTGCACGGATTGGAATCGGGGCGGTGCTGGGGTATCTGCTGGCGGGGATCGCGATTGGCCCCTGGGGGCTGGGATTCATCAGTGATGTGGATGAAATACTCCACTTCTCCGAGCTGGGCGTGGTGTTCCTGATGTTCATCATCGGCCTGGAGCTGAATCCTTCTAAATTATGGCAGCTCCGACGCTCTATCTTTGGCGTGGGTGCCGCGCAGGTGTTGTTCAGCGCCGCCATTCTGGGCGGCCTGTTAATGCTGACGGACTTTTCCTGGCAGGCGGCGGTGATAGGCGGAATAGGCCTTGCGATGTCGTCGACGGCGATGGCCCTGCAGCTGATGCGCGACAAAGGGATGAACCGCAACGAAGCCGGTCAGCTGGGCTTTTCGGTGCTGCTGTTCCAGGATTTAGCGGTGATCCCGGCGCTGGCGCTGGTGCCGCTGCTGGCCGGTTCCGGCGACGATCATTTTGACTGGGCGAAAATTGCCATGAAGGTGCTGGCCTTTGCGGGCATGCTGATTGGCGGACGTTTCCTGTTACGTCCCGTGTTCCGTTTTATTGCCGCCTCAGGCGTGCGCGAAGTCTTTACCGCCGCGACGCTGCTGCTGGTACTGGGATCGGCGTTGTTTATGGACGCGCTGGGGCTGTCGATGGCGCTCGGCACCTTTATCGCCGGGGTGCTGCTGGCGGAGAGCGAATATCGCCACGAGCTGGAAATTGCCATTGATCCTTTCAAAGGGTTGCTGTTGGGGCTGTTCTTTATTTCGGTGGGGATGGCGCTCAATCTCGGCGTGCTCTATACCCATCTGCTGTGGGTTGTGGTCAGCGTTGCCATTCTGGTGGCGGTAAAAACACTGGTGCTGTACGTCATGGCACGCATTTACGGCTTGCGCAGTTCGGAGCGTATGCAGTTTGCCAGCGTGTTAAGCCAGGGGGGCGAGTTCGCGTTTGTGCTCTTCTCCACCGCCTCCTCCCAGAAGCTTTTTAAAGACGATCAGATGGCGCTTTTGCTGGTGACGGTTACGCTGTCGATGATGACCACGCCGCTGCTGATGAAGCTGGTGGATAAACTTCTGTCGCGCCGCTTAAACCCGTCTGACGATGAAGATGAAGCCCCGTGGGTGGAAGACGACAAGCCGCAGGTGATTGTGGTGGGCTTTGGCCGCTTCGGACAGGTCATCGGACGTTTGCTGATGGCGAACAAGATGCGCATTACCGTGCTGGAGCGCGATATCAGCGCGGTCAACCTGATGCGCAAATATGGCTATAAGGTTTATTACGGCGACGCGACCCAGCTCGAGCTGTTGCGCTCTGCTGGCGCAGAGGCTGCCGAATCCATTGTGATTACCTGCAACGATCCAGAAGACACGATGAAGCTGGTGGAGCTCTGTCAGCAGCATTTTCCGCATCTGCACATTCTGGCGCGTGCGCGTGGACGTGTTGAAGCTCACGAACTGTTGCAGGCGGGTGTGAAACACTTCTCGCGTGAAACGTTTTCCAGTGCGCTGGAGTTGGGTCGCAAAGCGTTAATCTCGCTGGGGATGCATCCTCACCAGGCGCAACGCGCCCAGATGCATTTCCGCCGGCTGGATATGCGGATGTTACGCGAGCTGATGCCGGTGCATACCGATACGGCGCAGATCTCTCGCGTGCGGGAAGCGCGTCGCGAACTGGAGGAGATCTTCCAGCGCGAGATGCAACAGGAACGACGCCAGCTTGATGGCTGGGATGAATTTGAATAAAGGGTAACGAAAGATGGCTGTACGTAAACGCTTTATTGCGGGTGCAAAATGTCCCTCCTGCCAGGCGCAAGATACCCTGGCAATGTGGCGGGAGAATAATATTGATGTTGTTGAGTGTGTTAAGTGCGGTCACCAGATGCGTGAAGCTGATAAAGAGGCCCGCGATCATGTGCGCAAAGAAGAGCAAGTTATCGTTATTTTTCATCCGGACTAGCGATATGCCCTGAGTTTTTTTAAGCTAAAGGGTACACGGGTGCAGATTTCCGCTACAATCTGCGCCAGCAATTTTCCCACGCTCAGGAGATATCATGAAAGTAGCAAAAGACCTGGTGGTCAGCCTGGCCTATCAGGTACGTACAGAAGACGGTGTGTTGGTTGATGAGTCTCCGGTGAGTGCGCCGCTTGACTACCTGCATGGTCACGGTTCCCTGATTTCTGGCCTGGAAAACGCGCTGGAAGGTCATGAAGTTGGCGACAAATTTGACGTTGCTGTAGGCGCGAACGACGCTTACGGTCAGTATGACGACAACCTGGTTCAGCGCGTGCCTAAAGACGTGTTCATGGGCGTTGACGAGCTGCAGGTTGGCATGCGTTTCCTGGCTGAAACCGACCAGGGTCCGGTTCCTGTTGAAATCACCGAAGTGGAAGACGACCACGTTGTGGTTGACGGCAACCACATGCTGGCTGGCCAGAACCTGAAGTTCAACGTTGAAGTTGTCGCTATCCGTGAAGCAACCGAAGAAGAGCTGGCTCATGGCCACGTTCACGGTGCGCACGGTCACGACCATGACCACGATCACGGCCACGACGGCTGCTGCGGTGGCCACGGCCATGACCATGGTCACGACCACGGTCACGGTAAAGGTGGTTGCGGTAACGGCGGCTGCGGTTGCCACTAAGACCTGTCGTTTGACATGCTGGCCCGGTAAGCTTTGCGACACCGGGCACAAAAAAGCGGGAGAATCCCGCTTTTTTTATGCCTCAATAATGAGGAGGTGGCGTCTCTTCTGACTGAGAGGCAATGTTCGACGGCTGGGTGGCCTTCAGCTTTTCCGTCAGCAGGCGCATATGATCCCGCAGTTTCGCCATTTCGAGCTCATGTGCGGTCACGGTCTGGTTTAGTTCTTCGATGGTGATGTCCTGAAAAGCCAGGCGGCTTTCCAGCTCAGCCATTCTCGCTTCTAATGCTGTATCCTTCATCATTCACCTCGTTTATTTCAGATTCGCCATAATGGCCCCGCGGCGGCGCAGTTTAACTGAGTTTATCCTTAAGTACAGTCTGCATCCCCCGGGCAAGAAACTTATTTAAACAAAAATAGTCTGAAAAGTGGCGAGAATTGGAAGTGTCTGTCTGTAGATTTCTTCCGCAACGTTTTATAGTACGTCACTCATTTTACGTTTAATGCTGGGGTGAGAGTCCCCAGGCCCTGGAGATATGGATGAAATCACTGTTTAAAGTAACGCTGCTGGCAACGACAATGGCTGTTGCGCTGAACGCGCCGCTGTCATTCGCGGCTGACACTGCTGCGAAGCCTGCTGCCACGGCAGACAGCAAAGCGGCGTTCAAAAATGACGACCAGAAATCCGCCTACGCACTGGGCGCATCTCTGGGCCGTTACATGGAAAACTCTCTGAAAGAACAAGAGAAACTGGGCATCAAACTGGATAAAGCCCAGCTGATCGCCGGCGTTCAGGACGCCTTTGCTGATAAGAGCAAGCTCTCTGACCAGGAAATCGAACAGACTCTGCAGGCGTTTGAAGCGCGTGTGAAAGGTGCCGCTCAGACTAAGATGGAAGCGGACGCGAAAGACAACGAAGCGAAAGGCAAAGCCTACCGCGATACCTTTGCTAAAGAGAAAGGCGTGAAAACCTCGTCTACTGGCCTGGTGTACAAAGTTGAGAAAGAAGGTACCGGCGATGCACCTAAAGACAGCGACACTGTTGTCGTGAACTACAAAGGTACGCTGATCGACGGTAAAGAGTTCGATAACTCTTACACCCGTGGTGAGCCACTCTCTTTCCGTCTGGATGGTGTGATCCCTGGCTGGACTGAAGGCCTGAAAAACATCAAGAAAGGCGGCAAAATCAAGCTGGTTATCCCACCGGATCTGGCGTATGGCAAAACCGGCGTTCCGGGTATCCCTGCCAACTCTACGCTGGTCTTTGACGTAGAGCTGCTGGACATCAAACCGGCTCCGAAAGCGGATGCGAAGGCAGACGCACCGGCTGAAGAAAAAGCAGCGACAGACGCTAAGAAGTAATGTGACAAAAACCGCCGCCTTTCAGGCGGCGGTTTTTTTATTGTGGGGCAGATATAATTAACACTGGAAAGCGCTATACACGCTGTATTAATTTAGTTGTCCGTGTAGATAATGAGCCTGCCCTGAAAACCGAATGACAGGCTCCTGAAAAGGAGTGTTTTTTTCATGTCCAGGTCGCTTTTAACCAACGAAACCAGTGAACTTGATTTGCTGGATCAACGTCCTTTTGACCAGACCGACTTCGATATTCTGAAATCCTATGAAGCGGTGGTGGACGGGTTAGCGATGCTCATTGGCTCCCACTGCGAAATCGTATTGCACTCCCTGCAAGATCTGAAGTGTTCCGCTATCCGCATTGCGAATGGTGAGCATACTGGCCGTAAAATTGGTTCGCCAATCACCGACCTTGCATTGCGTATGTTGCATGACATGACCGGCGCGGACAGCAGCGTCTCCAAATGCTATTTCACCCGCGCCAAAAGCGGCGTGCTGATGAAATCAGAAACTATCGCGATTCGAAACCGTGAGCATCGTGTGATTGGGCTGCTGTGCATCAACATGAACCTTGATGTGCCATTCTCGCAAATCATGAGCACCTTTATTCCACCTGAAACGCCGGATGTTGGCTCATCGGTTAACTTTGCCTCCTCCGTCGAAGATCTGGTCACGCAGACGCTTGAGTTTACGATTGAAGAGGTGAATGCCGATCGCAACGTCTCGAACAACGCCAAGAATCGCCAGATCGTGCTTAATCTCTACGAGAAAGGGATTTTTGATATTAAAGACGCCATCAACCAGGTGGCCGATCGTCTGAACATCTCCAAGCACACGGTCTACCTCTACATCCGCCAGTTCAAAAGCGGTGATTTCCTGGGACAAGACAAGTAATGCGTTTTGCGTTAATGGTGACAGGCCCGGCGTACGGTACACAGCAGGCCAGCAGCGCGCTGCAGTATGCGCATGCGCTTCTGGCGGCCGGGCATGAGCTGGCGAGCGTCTTCTTCTATCGGGAAGGGGTGTATAACGCGAACCAGTTTACGTCGCCGGCGAGCGACGAGTTTGATCTGGTGCGTGCCTGGCAGGCCTTAAACGAAAATCAGGGCGTTGCGCTGCATATCTGCGTCGCGGCGGCGCTGCGTCGAGGTGTCGCTGATGCAACGGAAGCCGGGCGTCTTGGTTTAGCAGGCGCTAACCTGCAGCCCGGTTTTTCGTTGAGTGGTCTCGGGGCACTGGCCCAGGCTGCGTTAACCTGCGACAGAGTGGTGCAGTTCTGATGAAGCGTGTCGCGTTTGTTTTTACCTCGGCACCGCACGGTAATGCATCCGGCAGAGAAGGGCTGGATGCGCTGCTCGCGACTTCCGCGTTGACTGAAGATATCGGCGTCTTCTTTTTGGGGGACGGGGTATTTCAGCTTCTGGCGGGTCAGCAGCCACAGGCCATTCTGGCGCGGGATTACATCGCCACCTTCAAAGTGTTACCGCTGTACGACATTGAAACGTTGTATGTCTGCGCCGATTCGCTGACCGCGCGCGGATTGAATGACAAGACGCCCCTGGTGCTGGATGCGACGCGCTTGCCGTCCGCTGCCCTGCGCGAGCAACTCTCGCATTACGACACTGTTCTGACTTTCTGAGGCTGCCATGCTCCATACCCTGAGCCGCTCACCGTGGCAATGTGATATCGACACGCTCGTGAGCATGCTGCGCGAAGGCGATGATCTGCTGCTGATTCAGGATGGCGTGCTTGCTGCGCTGGAAGGCAGCCGTTTCGTTGAAATCCTCACAAATGCCCCCATAACGGTCTCTGCGCTAAAGGAGGATCTGGATGCGCGGGGTCTTTCTGGTCAAATTTCAGCCAAAATTGACGTGGTTGGCTATACTGATTTCGTCAATCTTACTGTGACGCACGCCAGTCAAATGAACTGGTGATTTGAGATCGCTGTATATTTCTTGACACCTTTTCGACGTAGCCCTAAAATTTCGCGTCCTCATATTGTATGAGGTCGTTTTATTACGTGTTTACGAAGCAAAAGCTAAAACCAGGAGCTATTTAATGGCAACAGTTAACCAGCTGGTACGCAAACCACGTGCACGCAAAGTTGCAAAGAGCAACGTGCCTGCGCTGGAAGCCTGCCCGCAGAAACGTGGTGTATGTACTCGTGTATATACCACCACTCCTAAAAAACCAAACTCCGCACTGCGTAAAGTATGCCGTGTGCGTTTGACTAACGGTTTCGAAGTGACTTCCTACATCGGTGGTGAAGGTCACAACCTGCAGGAGCACTCCGTGATCCTGATCCGTGGCGGTCGTGTTAAAGACCTTCCGGGTGTTCGTTACCACACCGTTCGTGGTGCGCTGGACTGCTCAGGTGTTAAAGACCGTAAGCAGGCTCGCTCCAAGTACGGCGTGAAGCGTCCTAAGGCTTAATGGTTCTCCGTTAAGTAAGGCCAAACTGATTTATCTTAATGTCAAACTAAACTCGTAGAGTTTTGGACAATCCTGAATTAACAACGGAGTATTCCCATGCCACGTCGTCGCGTCATTGGTCAGCGTAAAATTCTTCCAGATCCGAAATTCGGATCAGAACTGCTGGCAAAATTTGTAAATATCCTGATGGTAGATGGTAAAAAATCTACTGCAGAAGCAATCGTATACAGCGCGCTGGAGACCCTGGCTCAGCGCTCTGGTAAAAATGAACTGGAAGCTTTCGAAGTCGCTCTCGACAACGTGCGCCCGACTGTAGAAGTTAAGTCTCGCCGCGTTGGTGGTTCTACTTATCAGGTTCCAGTTGAAGTTCGTCCGGTTCGTCGTAATGCTCTGGCAATGCGTTGGATCGTTGAAGCTGCTCGTAAACGCGGTGATAAATCCATGGCTCTGCGTCTGGCGAACGAACTTTCTGATGCTGCAGACAACAAAGGTACTGCAGTTAAGAAACGTGAAGACGTTCACCGTATGGCAGAAGCCAACAAGGCGTTCGCACACTACCGTTGGTAATCCCTTCGGAGTATTAGTCACCAGGCGGGCGCTTCAGAGAAGCCGCCCGCTCTGGGTAACTTAACTGAACGTCTAAAGATATAAACGAGGAATCAAATGGCTCGTACAACACCCATCGCACGCTACCGTAACATCGGTATCAGTGCGCACATCGACGCCGGTAAAACCACTACTACCGAACGTATTCTGTTCTACACCGGTGTAAACCACAAAATCGGTGAAGTTCATGACGGCGCAGCCACCATGGACTGGATGGAACAGGAGCAGGAGCGTGGTATCACTATCACCTCCGCAGCGACTACTGCATTCTGGTCAGGTATGGCTAAGCAGTACGAACCGCATCGCGTAAACATCATCGACACCCCAGGGCACGTTGACTTCACCATCGAAGTAGAACGTTCCATGCGTGTTCTTGACGGCGCGGTAATGGTTTATTGCGCAGTTGGTGGTGTTCAGCCACAGTCTGAAACCGTATGGCGTCAGGCGAACAAATATAAAGTTCCACGCATCGCGTTCGTTAACAAAATGGACCGTATGGGTGCTAACTTCCTGAAAGTTGTTGGCCAGATCAAAACCCGTCTGGGCGCGAACCCTGTTCCGCTGCAGCTGGCAATTGGTGCTGAAGAAGGCTTCACCGGCGTTATCGACCTGGTGAAAATGAAAGCCATCAACTGGAACGATGCAGACCAGGGCGTTACCTTCGAATACGAAGATATCCCAGCTGCAATGCAGGACCTGGCTGACGAATGGCACCAGAACCTGATCGAATCCGCTGCTGAAGCTTCTGAAGAGCTGATGGAGAAATACCTGGGTGGTGAAGAACTGACTGAAGAAGAGATCAAAAAAGCTCTGCGTCAGCGCGTTCTGAACAACGAAATCATCCTGGTAACCTGTGGTTCTGCGTTCAAGAACAAAGGTGTTCAGGCGATGCTGGATGCGGTAGTTGACTACCTGCCATCCCCGGTTGACGTTCCTGCGATCAACGGCATCCTGGACGACGGTAAAGATACTCCGGCTGAGCGTCACGCAAGCGACGAAGAGCCATTCTCTGCACTGGCGTTCAAAATTGCTACCGACCCATTCGTGGGTAACCTGACCTTCTTCCGCGTATACTCTGGTGTGGTTAACTCCGGTGACACCATCCTGAACTCCGTGAAAGCGGCGCGTGAACGTTTTGGCCGTATCGTACAGATGCACGCTAACAAACGTGAAGAGATCAAAGAAGTTCGTGCGGGCGACATCGCTGCAGCTATCGGTCTGAAAGACGTGACCACTGGTGACACCCTGTGTGACCCGGATCACCCAATCATTCTGGAGCGTATGGAATTCCCAGAGCCGGTAATCTCCATCGCAGTTGAACCAAAAACCAAAGCTGACCAGGAAAAAATGGGTCTGGCTCTGGGCCGTCTGGCGAAAGAAGACCCATCATTCCGCGTATGGACTGATGAAGAATCTAACCAGACCATCATCGCTGGTATGGGTGAACTGCACCTGGACATCATCGTTGACCGTATGAAGCGTGAATTCAACGTTGAAGCGAACGTGGGTAAACCTCAGGTTGCTTACCGCGAAGCGATTCGCGCGAAAGTTACCGATATTGAAGGTAAACACGCTAAGCAGTCTGGTGGTCGCGGTCAGTACGGTCACGTTGTGATCGACATGTACCCACTGGAGCCGGGCTCTAACCCGAAAGGTTACGAGTTCATCAACGACATCAAAGGTGGTGTAATTCCTGGCGAATACATCCCAGCCGTTGATAAAGGCATCCAGGAACAGCTGAAAGCGGGCCCTCTGGCTGGCTATCCGGTTGTTGACATGGGTATCCGTCTGCACTTCGGTTCTTACCACGACGTTGACTCCTCTGAACTGGCGTTTAAACTGGCTGCGTCTATTGCCTTTAAAGAAGGCTTTAAGAAAGCAAAACCAGTTCTGCTTGAGCCAATCATGAAGGTTGAAGTAGAAACTCCTGAAGAGAACACCGGTGACGTTATCGGTGACTTGAGCCGTCGTCGCGGTATGCTGCGTGGTCAGGAATCCGAAGTGACTGGCGTTAAGATCCACGCTGAAGTTCCGCTGTCTGAAATGTTCGGATATGCAACTCAGCTGCGTTCTCTGACCAAAGGTCGTGCATCATACACCATGGAATTCCTGAAGTATGATGATGCGCCTAACAACGTTGCTCAGGCCGTTATTGAAGCCCGTGGTAAGTAATCCACAGGATTAAAACCTAAGTCCCGTGCTCTCTCCCAAGGGGAGAGCACTATAGTAAGGAATATAGCCGTGTCTAAAGAAAAATTTGAACGTACAAAACCGCACGTCAACGTTGGTACTATCGGCCACGTTGACCATGGTAAAACTACCCTGACTGCTGCAATCACTACCGTTCTGGCT